>NZ_JBALDE010000086.1:0-20964 GCF_036917515.1 Nostoc sp.
TCCGCAAGCAACTGGAGTACTTCCCTACCTTGCGAGCGGCAATGGAGTATGTTCTGAGTTTAGTGTCCTAACCAACCTGGCGGTTGCTATAACACTTGAGGTTGTGGAATATTTGATGGGGTTGTTGGCTGAGAGTTCAGAATTTCACGATGTAGAACGCTTGTGTCAACTTTTCCAAAGATTAGAGGATTTCTATTTCCGTTGGTGCGATGGGGAATTTATTGATGCAGAAGATGCAAACCTGCCTCTGATAAAGAAAAAACAATTGCGGGAGCAATTACCAGAGCGAGAAATTGAGTTGGGATTGCGTCAGGTGGATGTGTATACAGGGCTGAATGTGATGATTTTGCTTCTAGAGTTGGATGGCTATGCCCTAAGAAAAGACGACCTCAAAGACAAAATTACCTTTCACCCCTGTGGTAAACCTAATACCGATCAATTTGACTCAGAACGCTTTTTGCGGCTGCCGTTTCCTTGAGTCAGGGCATCAGTTGGGTAAGAGAAGGCAAAATTAAAGAAGCACTGGAAGCTTTCAAGCAAGCCCAAATATTTGACCAGAGTTTGAGAAACTCTGCTGGATTTCACAATAGCATTTGCTGGGTTGGCTGTTTACACGGTTATGCTCAAGGTGTTTTCAAAATCTGTGAAAAAGCTGTTACCTTAGACCCTGACAATAAAAACTATCAAGATAGTCGAGGACTGGCTAGAGTTCTGACTGGCTACTTGGCAGGGGCATTAGAAGACTTTCAAGCTGTTGTAGACAGTGGCGCACTTGATTTTTCAAATGATGTGAAGCAGCGACGGCTACGCTGGATAGAAGCACTAAAGTCAGGAAATAATCCCCTCACGCCAGAGGAATTAGAGGAACTGCGGCAGGTTGAGGGTTGATGTATCCGTTCAAGAGACGTTGCATTGCAACGTCTCTACATCTGGTGCAATTGGGCTGACGTTGTAGGCGATCGCTAACGCACGCTGAATTGTTGATGGTGCGTTACGAAGACAGCGATAGCACCCCAATGGCTAACAGCATTTACCGCGTAGCAACCAAAGCGATCGCTCTTGGGTACTGTAAGTAAAGATGGATTGAGTTTATCAAAAAATATGAGACTTCAAAATATATTATTTAAATTCATTGCTTTTGTACTATCAACGATAGTAATTCTTGGACTAAATCTTATCTTACTTAACTCAAGTGGAGATTTACTATTATTTTTCATAAACAGTAAGATCCCATTATCTAATGATATTGTTGATTATTATTTATTTAAAATAGCTATATATATTTTGAAAGTTTTTGGAACAACTATAATTGAAGTGGTTTTCATATGGTTAGTAGTAATTTTAAATATTTTATCTATACGATCCGGTTTAATCATTACTTTGGTTCTGCTTCTCTTAAGTGGAATTATAATTTTAGTGCCAATTAGTATTTATTAAACTAAATTCTACCTCCATCAGGCGCTTTGCAAGTTCGCCCATAATAAAACCATCCCCTCTACGCTATTTGCTTATGATTATTGCTAGTCAACCCCAACTAACTTTAGACGATTTCCTCAAACTGCCATAAACTGAGCCAGCATCAGATTTTATCAACGGAGAAATCATTCAAAAACTAATGCCTCAAGGTGAACATAGCCAATTACAGACTAAATTTTGCAATGTCATTAATAACGTCACTGAAAGCCAAAAAATTGCTTACACTTTCTCAGAACTGCGTTGTACCTTTGGCGGCGCTGCGATCGTCCTTGATGTGTCTGTGTTTCGCTGGGATAGAATTCCTAAAACTTCAACTGGCAGAATTGTTAATCGCTTTGAAATTCATCCCGACTGGGCAATTGAAATTCTTTCTCCAGACCAAAGATTGAAAAAAGTGTTGAGTAAATTATTCCATTGTTCGCGCAATGGTACTAAACTAAGCTGGTTAATTAACCCAGAAGACGAAAGTGTGCTAGGGATTTTTCCTGGACAGCGAGTGGAATTATACGAAGGTGCTGATAAATTACCCATTATTGAGGGTATCGAGTTGGAACTGACTGTTGAACAAGTTTTTGGCTGGTTGAGTTTGACGTAAAAAAGCGTTCTGTAAAGTTGCTGGATTCTGACTTTTCAGGTCATCTGGAAAGATCCACGAAAAAGCTAACCCCCTTCCCGTTGCAGTAATTGACACAATTAGCAAAGAATACTTTCAAGATACTAATAATTGTCTCAACTAAAGCGTGCGTTAGGCTTAACGCCGTAATGCATCCTACTAGTTTGTGTTTACCAGCAAAGCCAAACTAACAGGAAGTATGCTAGCAGCGATCGCGCTAGTTTCTGGCAATGATTTCAATATCAAGTTAATAAATGTAATAGAAATCTATTTTCTACATTTAATTTTAGAGTTGGATGAATATAAAATCCGATATCTGTGTTGTTAATTAGTTGTTTATTGCTGTATATATTTTTCTGAAGGTAAATACCTAAGTATGTTAAGACAAATCTAAATAAAATTTAGACTAGATTTTATTAACGCTTCATATATGATTTAAACTTGGTTGATATTATTAAATATCTATACTTAAGTGTGTAATTTATAACTTGGCTAGATAACTCAAGCTTAGATACTGTTAATTAATAAAAACAATGATTAATTCACAACGTGGCATTATCACCTATGCTTACGGGGCATCTTATTATGTCGAAATGGCAAAGTCATTAGCACGTTCTCTACGTCTTCATTCATTAAATGTTCCACGTGCTATTGTTACTGACAATCAAAATGATCAAGAGTTACTCGAACTTTATGATTATGTTATAAACCTGAGATATCAATATGGTTCTAATGTCAAACAAAAGCTTCATGTCTATGATTATTCTCCATTTGAATATACACTTTGTATTGAT
Organism: Nostoc sp.; assembly: GCF_036917515.1. Classification (GTDB taxonomy): domain Bacteria; phylum Cyanobacteriota; class Cyanobacteriia; order Cyanobacteriales; family Nostocaceae; genus Nostoc. The sequence goes on from NZ_JBALDE010000086.1 coordinate 2,884, forward strand.
AGTGATTGTATAGCAGTAAGGAATATTGACTTTATTTTTGATGATTTTAAAGGTAGAAGTTTTAGTGCGGCAGGTAATGTATATCTTCAAGCAGGTGATAAAGATAAGTTCATTGATATAGATGACACACTAAAACGATTTAATCTGACAAAACTACCTAGATTTAATGGAGGTCTCTATTATTTTGAGAAAAATGATACTGCTAAGGCATTTTTTGAAACAGCACTAGAATTTTCAAGAGATTGGAGAAAGCTAGGCATTAGTGAATTTCGTGGTGATGGCCCTAATGATGAACGTATTTTTGCCCTAGCGATGATGCTACACAATCAAAGTATGTTTGAAGATAATGGTCAGATGATGCGAACACCTATCGGTCTTCGTGGTTCTTTTAATATAGATGCGATTAAAGGTCAGTCTACTTTTAAAAAATACAATCAGGTGGTGTCACCTGCTCTTGTACACTTTGCCTGCGTTTGGGGAGAGCATCCTGTATATCATCGTGAAGTATCAAAGTTAAAAAACCTAGACAAAAGATTAGATAACCAGGTCAAGTCTAATATATTTTCTGTAATTAAATATAAGTTTGGTTATCAGATTGCTTTCTTAAGGTATATAGTTAAACGTGTACCGAAAAATCCTAAATACATTCAAGTTAGAGTGAAAAAGTTTTTGATAGAATTGCCTGAGTTGCTCAAAGCTAAATATAGAGTTGAACTAGTTCGGAGTAAATAAAGTTTGATAAAACTCTGCATTTATTTGTGCTTAGTTTAAATTACTCAAAAACTGCTTTGATTACTTTCTAGATAGCTTTAATAGTGTATAGTGTGCTGTCTGTGATTCAGGCAGCACTTACAAAGTTCATTAGGAATCGCGCCTCACATCCTTCGCCTCAGGTACTAAAAATTATATTTTTGTGAACTTACAAAGATTGTATATGTGGGTTTATTGTAGAAAATAGACGGTACAGCGCAAATTTGTGTGTACCACAAAAATTTGTATTGCTGTACTTTTATGGAAAATCAACTAGGATTAATTCTGAAACTGCTTTTACTCTCGGCTTTGTTATCAGTATTGATTAAGTATGCAGGGCCAAGTCTACCAATTCCGGCGACAGCAAGCAACGCGCTGATTATAGTATTATTGCCGATTACGCTCGTCGCGATCGCTTTACTGTGGCGATTCCAAGCACAAAAACAAAATTAACTCAAACCATTTACGCACAAGTTCCTAAAATCAGCTAACCTAGCTTAATTACAATAAAATTGCATCTCGCCAACCTTTGGGAGTTAGCCTGTGAACCTGGGTCAATGGATCGGCTTAATCGTCATAGTTCTTTGTTTATACATCCTGTGGCAAATTCGGGAAGTGCTTTTGCTGATGTTTGCTGCAGTTGTGTTAGCCACCACCTTAAATCGGCTAGCGAAACGCTTTCAACGGTTTGGGATCAGGCGCGGATTTGCCGTCCTCCTAGCAGTAGCTATCTTTTTTGCAGGTGTCGTGGGCTTTTTCTGGCTAATTGTGCCGCCATTTGCCCAGCAGTTTCAAGAACTAACTTATCAAGTTCCTAAAGGGTTTGGACGCTTTAATAGTTGGCTTGATGCCCTGAGAACTCGTATTCCTGACCAGTTAGTTCCTTATATCCCAGATCTCAATAGCCTCATTCAACAAATACAGCCCTTTGTCAATCGGTTACTGGGAAACTCCTTTGCTTTTGTATCTGGTTCTTTAGAAGTCGTCCTCAAGATTTTGCTAGTGTTGGTTTTAACAGGAATGATGTTAGCTGACCCCGTGGCTTATCGCAAAGTATTTGTACGGCTTTTTCCCTCATTTTATCGGCGGCGGGTAGATGGAATTTTAGATAAGTGTGAAGTCTCTTTGGAGGGATGGATTACAGGTGCTTTCATTGCCATCTTTGTAGTGGGGGTGATGAGTCTGATTGGCTTATCAATTTTGCATGTCAAGGCAGCGCTTGCTTTAGCGGTTTTAGCGGGATTTTTTAACTTGATTCCCAATCTGGGGCCAACGATGAGTGTAATCCCAGCAATGGCGATCGCCTTCTTGGATGAACCTTGGAAAGCGATCGCTGTTTTAATTCTCTACTTTTTCATTCAACAGGCTGAGAGTAATTTCATCACGCCCGTTGTTATGGCGCATCAAGTATCATTGCTGCCAGCTATAACCTTAATTGCCCAGCTATTTTTCGTAACTTTCTTTGGCTTTTTAGGATTATTTCTAGCGCTACCTCTAACTGTTGTCGCTAAAATTTGGTTGCAAGAAGTGTTAATTAAAGATGTTTTGGATGAATGGGGAAATAACAATAGAAAAGAGACTGAGTTTGTGATAGTTTCTGAATCTCCTGAAACAGATGATAATTGGACGGCAGAAAATCCAGATATAAATGAGAATCCCTCGATTGATGATATATTGAAAAAATAAGATTAGTCACTCGGAGTTATATGAAGTCTTGCAAATTTTGAAGCAATTGGGATAATGAGTGCTGGAGTGAAAAAACAATAAGATTCCCAACTTCTTAAAAAAGTTGGGAATTTCATACTTTTGAGTCAGTCTGAATAAATCCTATTTGAAAGAATAATCATGAGCATGAATACAATTAGCTAATCAGCTATTGTTTGTTCTGGTTTGTTACCTCTGCTTCTACTTTGTTTGACTCATTAGATAAAGTAGATTCTGTCTTTTCTGATTGCGTCTCACTAGTTTGTTGCAATTGGTTAAGATGAATATTGTTCACTTGAACAATAAAATATTCTAATGCCTGACTTGCCTTTTTTTGCTGTTGGGTTTCCTCAGATACATCATAACAACGATAAGGCAAAGTCACGCCCAATATAAATTTCTCTTGTTCAGCTTCTAACAATTCAACGGCTGTGTTAGCAGCAAGGGAATTTTTCTGAAAAGGAAAAGAGGTAACTATACTGACAACTATAGAAGCAATAGCTGGGCAAAGCACGGGGAGCCACTTGAGCCAAGCTTGTCCTGCTTCTAATTTGTCTACCAAAACTAAAATTGGTGTCACCCTGATAAAATTACGTCGCAATTTGCAAACTATAGTAAAGGTTCCTTGATACACCCCTAATTTTTTTATAATCGTCAATCAAGTCTTGGCTGTATTGTAAAGCTTTCCCTCTTGTTAGAGTTAGCGTATCTTTATTCCAAGAATTAGGATTGGTTAATAGATAACTATAGAGTTCTATTTTTTTGGTGAGTTCAGATTGATAAGCGGCCTTCTTATAGTTCTGAAATAATTGTCTATTGATAAGCAGTAAAAAAAACAAAAAAGTTAGAGATACCGCTCCAGAAATTACAACCGTTTTATCATCTGAAAGCAAAATAATAAAGAGTCCAGAAGAGACAAAATCTGCTAGTAATAAATACTCAATTACCTTGAAGTTAAACAACTTTTTCTCATCTGATGATGAGGAGAAATTTTCAATCTTATCAGAAATCTTACTTTGGTTTTTTGCTCAAGATTAATTAATTCAGAAGTAGTGATTGGCTCTTACTCAATTTGTTATCGGGTGAAATGTAGTAATAGGAACAGTAACAAGTACAATTGGTTTGAGGAGGTAGAAGTCAGGATAAGTTCACTGGAGAATAGTTTCAGTATAAAATAGCTAGCTTTCTAACTTTTGCTTACATATCCCTTCTATTAGGGATCTCAGGTAGTTTCTCCCTTCCCAAAACATTCTAGCATCTGCTATTAGCTCCCACTTTGCGATTGAATAGTTGCCTTAGAATGCTTTACAAAAGCCAAAAATGTTTCTTTGGGTTGACATAAAATCATTTAAGTCCAGTAAGTCTAGTCAATCCTAACCATACATACATTTGATTGATAATCCAGGGCTTTTTTAGCAGTAATATTACGTAGTAATGAGTTTTTTTGGTACATTTAGCGTATTTGTCCCAAAAAATATATAATTTTGACTTTGCAATACTTAAATTGTTTTTTTTAGAATTTTCACTGTATCCGGGGTGTTAAGCTGTCGCGCAGAGATTGGCGACAACTATTTCGAGACGAAATTATGCAAGAGTCTGTGATTTATCAAGATATCCTTCAAAAAGTAAGACAGCAGTAAGCGCTAGCACTGATAAGATGCGAACAATTGCAGAAATTAATGAGAAAATCAGCCGCCAACGTGCGGTAGTGTTGACAACTGAAGAATTAAAAGCACGAGTTGTAGAAATCGGTGTTACTAAAGCTGCTAAAGAAGTTGATGTAATTACCACTGGCACATTTGAGCCAATGGAATCAAGTGGTGCAATTATCAATCTGGGACACACTGACCCCCCGATAAAAATTCGCCGCTGCTGGCTAGATGGCGTGCCAGCATACTCTGGTTTTGGGGCAGTAGATTTATATTTAGGTGCGAGTTGTGCTGTGGAGACTACGGATGGGGAAGAAGTGCGAGAACGTGGTGGCGGTCATGTAATCGAAGATTTAATCGCTGGGAAATCCATACACATAAAAGCGCAAGGACAAGTAACAGATTGTTACCCCAGAGCAACTTTTGAAACTACAATTACCAGCGACACAATTAATCAGTTCTATTTATTCAATCCACGCAATCTTTATCAAAATTTTATTGTGGGTATAAATGGTGGCGATCGCCCCCTCTTCACCTATCTCGGCCCTTTACAACCGCGTCTGGGGAATGCTGTTTATTCTAATCCCGGTGCTATTTCCCCCTTACTCAACGACCCCGATTTGCAACTTGTTGGTATAGGTACTCGAATTTTTTTAGGCGGTGGTGTTGGCTATGTTGCCTGGGAAGGCACTCAGCACTTCCCTTTACAAAAGCGTTTAGCTAATCGTACACCGATTGGGCCTTCCGCCACCTTAGCTTTAATTGGTGATGCCAAGCAAATGGATGCTCATTGGGTGCGGGGGTGTTACTTCAAAAGTTATGGCCCCTCATTAATGTTAGGGGTTGGTGTACCACTACCTGTATTAAATGAACAAGTAATTGAACACTGTGCCGTTCAAGATCAAGACTTAGTAGCACCAATAGTAGATTTTTCTATTCCCCGGCGCGTCCGTCCCACCTTTGGTTTGGTGAGTTACGCCCAACTCAAATCTGGGTGGATCACCATAGAGGGCAAAGCAGTACGCTCTGCCCCTTTAGCGAGTTTGTTTTTTTCTAGGCAAGTCGCCCTAGAGTTGAAAAAGTGGATCGAAGCAGGTACGTTTACCCTTACAGAACCAGTTTCTCCAATTCCGATGGAGCGATCTTTTCTACCCCAAGACCGTCGGACGGATTTTTGATAGTGGGGAGCAGGGGAGCAGAGGAGAAGTTGCAGTAATGTTTTTCCCCTCTGCCTCTTATGCCCCATGCCCAATGCCCAATGCCTTATTCCCTACTCTTGAGTCGGTTTCGGTCGTTTGATGGGTTTAGGAGCAGGTATTCTTGGTATAGGTTTTGACACCACTGAGGGGTCGCCGCCTGTACTTGTTTTCTTGATGGGGCGAGGGGTTTCGCCAGTGCGTCTGGGGGGGAATGGTTTTCTACCACCAGCACCACCACTACCAGCACGAGGTCCACCTTTAAATGGTGGTTTGCGTTTTTTGGGTAAATCAGCGATCGCCTCAGCTTTTTCTACTACTAAAACGTCTGCTTCCCTTTTGGCTTGGAAGTCCCAGAATTTGCCCACTGCTTTGGTGGTTAGCACACCCCTCAATTTCAACTTAAAATACTTGGGTTTGTCAGTTGATTTGCGTGGAGCCTGCCTAATTTTGACTACCAAGCTTTTAGCATCAAAAGACTGGTATACTACTTCACCACGAACAGAAAAACCACCATCTGCAACTTCTGATGAGGGTTTGGGGGCAGTTGTACTTAGTTCAGAGTTCTCGGATAAGCCATCATCGAGTGTCTGTAACTCTTGCAACTCCAAATCCGATTCGTCTTCATCTGTTGAGTTTTTAGCCAGATTTTCTGGCTCCCAAACTCCAACGATTTGGATGTGCAAGGTATCATTTTCTTGTCTGGTACGTGGATATACTACCCACAAGTGTTCTTTTTCTAAGTCTAGATGATTCTTGACTAAGCTCATAATTCGTCCTAGGAGGACGGCATTGAGTTCTACACCATCTGCGGTCAGCAGCGTACCTTGAGTAAATTGTTCGCTGCTAGCATGATAACGACCTCGGACTAACCCGATCGCTCGATACTGCATCGGTTCGCTGGGAGGCGGAATCGGTTGCTGTCGATTAATCAAGTTCCCATTTGAGTCAGTCTCGCTGGAGTTGACAGGCAAATTTTCAACTTTTTTAGAAGGCTGGGCTGCTATGGGAACATTAGCGGCTGCCTCTACGTTAGTTAGGCCCTGGTTGGAGGCAGAAGAATTGGAGGATTCAGGCAACGGCATCAGGTCGGAATTCATAAAAACTCCTTGCGGCGGAGACACATCCCATTGTGGGATTTTATAAAGACAGCTAGAAAGAGCATTTGTGCGACTGATGAAAGTATATTGGCTTTTCACAAAATCACACTAGGGTACTCTATACAATCCTAAAGGCGCTAAATTTAATGTATAAACATTAAATGTCTAATTTAAGGCCTTTACACTAGTTTCGGAAGCATATCATAGCGACAATTCTGACGGCTCCTCCTAAAGTCATCACTTACTTTAGCAGTGTGGATAGTTAATTGTTATAAAATTCACAGGCAATTGGCGGTATTCCGCAAAGTTTTGGAAATTTTTAACTTTACGATTTGTGTAAAAGATAATGTCATTAGAGTTCAGGAGAAAGACAAAACTGTGTCTCAACCGCGCAATCGTTGGATAGTTCAAGTCGTTTTAGCGGTGGCAATTCTTGCTTTTGTGGGTGTTTCGGTGATTCCCATAATTGGAGCATTTAATAATACGCCACCCTCAAGTCAGAATACCGCTAGCACCAGAGGTAGTTTGCCCTCTGCTGACCAAAAATCAAAACTGGAAGACGAGGTACGGGGTTATGAACAGGTTTTGCAAAGGGAACCAGAAAATCAGACTGCGCTTAAGGGTCTGTTACAGGCACGGCTGCAACTATTGAGTCAAAAAGATAAAAGTGAGGTTAAACCAGCTGATATCCAAGTTGTCATTGAACCCCTAGAAAAGCTAGCAAAGCTGAATCCCCAACAGTCAGAATATTCAGTGTTACTGGCTCAAGCCAAACAGCAAATTGGCGATCGTGAAGGAGCTGCTCAAGCTTATCGCTCGATTTTGTCCACGAAACCAGGCGATTTAAAAGCTTTGCAAGGAATGGTGGCTTTGTTGATCAGTCAGCAACGCCCAGAAGCAGCCATTGGTTTGTTACAAGAAACCCTCTCTAACGCAGCCCAAGCAAATACAATTCAGCCTGGAAGTGTAGATACAGTAGCTGTACAGGTGTTGTTAGGTTCTGTTCATGCTTCTCAGAAGCGCTACGCTCAAGCTAGCTCAGTTTATGACCAGGCAATTAAGAAAGATCCCAAGGATTTTCGCCCTGTCGTAGCAAAAGCAATGCTCCTAAAACAGCAGGGTAAAAACGCAGATGCAAAACCTTTATTCAATAGTGCCGCAGCTTTAGCACCTGCTCAGTACAGAGACGAAATTAAGAAGGCAGCAACGGTTTCCCCCATTCCTCAATCTGCTCCATCTGCCGCGCCTTCATTGCAAAGTACACCCAAGTAGGGCAATTTGTCATTAAGTTATTAATTCTTCTGCCTTACTCCCTCATCTCCCCTTTTCTCCCTTATTTCTCACGCTCCTTCAATGGCAGCAACGACACCAAAGACTAAAAACAGGCATCCGCCAATCAGGGTGAGTTGACGCTCAGAAATGCGTCCGGCAATCATTTTGCCGCCGATAACTGCGATCGCAGCACAAATGGCATGTCCGAAAATTGCACCTATTGTGACTCCAATGGGATTATTACCTGCTGCTAAAGCAATGGTGGCAATTTGGGTGCGATCGCCCCACTCTGCCATAAATGTCAACACAAAGGCTTCTACGACAATTGCCAACCCAGTCTTTTGCTTTGCTAACTGCAAATCTGCCTTTTTCACCGCAGCTTGGGCCTCTTCTACAACTTCTGTATCACAAGAAGCAGCTGACATCTTACTCGCGTCATATAATAGCTTGATACCGAAGGCTATAAATAAAGCTATTTCGGCGTAATGAATATAAACTTTTGGCAACAAAGATACCGCTTGTCCAAATAGCACCGAAAGGATTGTCATCGCGGCTAGAGCAGCTGTCACACCTATAAATACCAGCCGCCGCGGGTGGTGCATTGCCAAAATCACAGCAATAAAAAATGTTTTATCGCCTAGTTCGGAAACTGTAATTAGTAATAAACCTGCGGTAAAAGCTGTTAACACTCTCTCAAGCTCCTGAAGAATCGTTTACCGATGTGAAGCTTGATGAGAACCAAAAGACCTCACCAAGTTTACACTTTTCGGTGTGAACTTAGTGAAGGTCTCGCTTTCAAATATTGATTACTTGCCACCTGAACCAGGCTCATCGCCAGTATGTTGATTCAGATGTACTGGCTTTTATATTTTTTGCCAGCAGCTACTCCCCTTCTACGCGATCGCAATTATACATATTTTTCATGTATAAGTCAAGGTGGTAGGGAATGGAGAGGTGTAACTTTAGAGTGATAACAGCACATACAGAACGATTCAGTGCTTACTGAGGTAAAAACTCATCATCTGTGACTTCTGCTAGCTGGTATGGACAGTTAAGAGGAAAAAATTCCATTGACAAGCCAGTTTCAGCTTTTGCTTGCTTAACTGCTTGTGCATAACACTCAGCAAAAACTATCTCAAGATAGGATTTGAGACTAGGTGAATCATCTAGAGCTTCTTTGACACGTCTACGATGTTCAATGATGCTTCCTTCCCAGCTACCACTTCTTTTGTCGGGCTGAAATTGCCATTTGAGCAAATGCATCAGAATTACAATCAGATTACTCTTGAGACTCCGGCGCTCACTCCTTCCCATATCGGCAATTTCTTCAATTAGGTTCTCCCACTCAACGTTTGCGTAATCCTGACTTTGCAATTTTTCTACAGTCGTTTCTATCCATTGCAAGTAATCAGTTTCATATAGCGTTTGGGAATGCGCCTTTAAAGAAGACATAGCAGTTTCCATCAGAAATGTTTAGATAATTTTTCGTATCTATTTACAATTAACATCGGTGCGTTAACAAAGTGTAACGCACCCTACGAACTCTAAGAATGGGGAGGTATTAATTTTGTTAAAGGTGTAGTCTCGCGTTCTAGTATCTAAAGGTTACGATGTAATGATGTTGCGCTTTTTTATGCCTCCATAAATTAATTTAGGGACTTGCACCAATTGCTCCAATCCAAACCTTTAATCCAAAATTATAAAAATTCTCAAATGTAGGAATTAAAAATTATTTAATTATTTTTGAATTTTGAATTTTGAATTTTGAATTGGAGCAGAGCGACGGTCATGCAAGTCCAACCAACTTGGCGCTTAATTCCCACATGCGATCGCCTTTTTCGTCATCACGAGCTTGAGGAGAGACTTTTTGCACAAAAGACTTACCATCTTTCTTCTGGCGATTTCCCCAACTCCAATAAACACCGGATTGATTATACTCAGGATCGGCAACTACAGCAGCAACCCGTTCTCCCGCCAACTCCTGAGACACATATCCCCCAGTAATATACTTCTGGAATAATGGGAAGATTTTCTGAAACAGGGGATAGTGATTTCTAAATAGCGGCGTTTCTGCAACACATCCTGGATAGAGAGAATTGAAGACAATATCGGTTGACTCGTGATAGCGTTCATGCAGTTCCCGCATAGTCAGCACATTGCAAACCTTGCTGTCTTTGTAAGCTTTGACTGGTTCAAATTTCTTGCCATCAATCATCGATATTGGCTCTTTAAACCCTTCTGCAAAGCCTTGCAAATCGCCCAAGTCGGGACGTGGTGGAATCTTTCCACCCAGTTCGTCTGGATTGTGCGTGACGGTTCCTAAAATTACCAGTCTTGGCTCTAAAGATGACTTCTTCAGCTCCTCTAGCATCAGGTTACACAATAGAAAATGACCCAGATGATTGGTAGTGACAGTTAACTCGTAACCTTCTGGACTGCGTAACGGCTCTTTGATTAAGGGCATATAAATTGCAGCGTTACACACCAAAGCGTCTAAAGACTTTCCAGTAGCTTGGAAGTTCTTCACAAACTGTCGAACACTTTCCAAGCAACCAAGGTCTATATGTATGCTGGTATAACTGTTGTAAGGGATTTCCACAGCTTGAGCAGCTTTTTGTGCCTTCGCTAAATCTCGACATGCCAATACCACATACCATCCTTTATCAGCAAGAGCTTTTGCGGCATATAAACCCACCCCCGAAGAGGCACCCGTAATTACAACCGTTGGCTTCTGATGTTGTTCCATTCTGTTCAGCGTGTATTAACTGTCTCTAGGATCTCATACCAGTGAGCCATGATTGCCATCAGCTTTTTCAAGTCTACATTAGGCTGAACTAACCTCGTACTCCAAATAACAGAGACCAATGTCACTAAGAAGTATATAATTATACAAAAATTGCTTAAAAAATCTAATTACAATAATATTTGCGATCTCCTAATAGAGTTTAAAATTGTATTAATGCAATCTTGAATTTTTCTGGTTTCAAGTATTTTTTCAGATGTATATTATTACTGGGCCAAAAATTATATAGTGTTTCTTAATCATATAAGGTAAATCTTAGTCACCTTCTCGCTTATGAGGAGGTGGTTGGGGTAGGGTTTTCATACCTTACTTAACCGAGAACCGCTATAAGTAAATTGCCTAGCTGTTTAACAATTTATACACTGTGGACAAGCTTCTACAATCTGTAAAAAAAATTCTCCAAGACAAGCCTCTTGATTCAATTCAATGGTTTGTGCTCTATCAATCGTGGTTGGGCAAAACTTACGGTGAAATGGCAGAGGTATCAGGCTACGGCAACAATTACATCAAGGAAGTTGGTTCTGAGTTGTGGCAAGACCTTTCTATAGCACTTGGAAAAAGAATAACGAAAAAAAATCTGCATTTAGCTTTGAATAAACACTTGCAAGACGAGATAGGTAATGAGGAAAATCAGATCCAACAAAAGGTTAGTGAAGAATCTAGCTTAGAAATGGTTTCTCTAAACTTTTTTTCAGTAAGCAAGATAGAATTTCCTAGCGGCCCTGTAGCACTAGGTTCTCCTCTTTACATCAATCGCCCTTCCCTAGAAGAACTTGTTTGTAATGAGATTTTACACCCTGGTTGCTTAATCAGGCTCAAAGCACCTAGAAAGATGGGAAAAAGTTCTCTGCTCAATCGGATGATTGCTTATGCTAAAGAGCAAGATTATCAAATTGTCTATTTGGACTTTCAAGAAGCTGACCAAGACGTTTTTGCTTCCCTGGATAAATTTTTGCGTTGGTTTTGTGTAAACGTCAGTAGGCAGTTAAATCTTCTTCCTTGTGTAGATGATTTTTGGGATATAGAAATGGGCAGCAAGGTAAGCTGCAAAATCTATTTTGAAGCTTATCTGTTGCAATACATTGATGATAGTCCTGTAGTTTTGGCTTTGAATGAAGTCCATCGGATTTTTGAACATCCCAATATTGCCCAAGACTTTCTGCCAATGCTGCGATTTTGGCATGAACAAGCAAAGCAAGATCAGACTTGGCAAAAACTGCGGATGGTAGTGGTTCACACAACAGAAATTTATATTCCGCTTAAGCTCAACCAATCGCCTTTCAATGTAGGTATAACAATTACATTGCCACCATTTACCCTTAAGGAGGTAGAGAATTTAGCATTACGTTACGGACTAGATTGGGCAGGAAACTCGGAAGGGACAAAACGCCTTGCACCCCTACAAGCAATGTTAGGAGGACATCCCTATCTGGTGAGCCTTGCATTTTATCATCTATGTCAAGAGGATATGACACTAGAGGTGTTATTAGAAACCGCATCTACACCAGTAGGAATTTACGGTCAGCATTTACGAGAACTGTTGACACTACTGCAAGCAGAACCAGAATTAATGTTAGCTATGGAACAGGTAATTGCAACAGATGAAAAAGTGGAGTTAGACGCGATCGCTGCTTACAAACTAGAAAGTATGGGTTTAGTTCAACTAAACGGCAATCAAGCTAGTGCCATGTGTGAGTTATATCGTCTTTATTTTAGTCAACAATTTGTAAAGCAAAATAGTGCTAATGCTTCTAGTAAATTTACCATTTAGTTTTGAGGGTTCATCAGAAAACACTAAAGTTCTTAATACGACCCTAATTACTCATCGATTTTATAAGAATTTTATCAACTGTCACAATACAAATTTCTTGATTGAGATATAGAAGTAATTTAAAATTAAAAATCAATTAAATGAAAAATTATCGATACCAAGTTGGTGGTACTCTCACTAGTGACGCTCCTAGCTATGTTGAGCGGAGAGCGGATGTAGAACTTTACGAAGCTTTGAAACAGGGTGAATTTTGCTATATCCTAAGCTGTAGGCAAATGGGAAAATCCTCACTTATGGTAAAAACAAAGCACCGCTTGCAAAAAGAGGGCTTTAGATGTGCCACTGTTGATATGACTAATATTGGTTGTGAAAATATAACTCCAGAACAGTGGTATAAAGGAGTTATTGGAGACTTATGGTTGAGTTATAAACTATTAGGAAAAGTCGATTTAAAAACCTGGTGGCAAGAACAAAGCGATCTTTCTTTGGTACAGAAAATTAGTCGGTTTATTTCGGAAGTTTTGTTAGCTCAGTTTCCTAACGAAAGACTATTTATTTTTATTGATGAAGTTGATAGTATACTTAACCTTGAGTTCTCGGTTGATGACTTTTTTAGCTTGATTCGGTTTTGTTATAACCAACGAGCAATTAATCCAGAGTATCATCGGATTACATTTGCAATTTTTGGGGTTGCTACACCTTCAGATTTAATTATATATCGAAATAATACTACCCCGTTTAATCTTGGTAAAACCATCCAAGTAAATGGTTTCACTTTTGAGGAAGCTCAACCACTTTCTTTGGGACTAGATATTAAAGACAATCATCCTCAGAAAATTTTAAAAGAAGTCTTAGCTTGGACAGATGGGCAACCTTTTCTTACTCAAAAGCTGTGTCGGCTACTTGTGAGTTTATCTCAAGACGATATGGGTAGAAAGCTGAAAATCCCCCCGGGCACAGAAGAATTTTGGATAGAAAATGTAGTACGCTCGCACATCATCGAGAAATGGGAATCACAAGATGAACCGGAGCATCTCAGGACTATTCGCGATCGCATCCTCAGAAACGAAAAATTTGCCGCCAGATTACTAGGAATTTATCAACAAATCCTCCAAGGAATGAAAGTACCAGCTGATGATAGTCGAGAACAAGTAGAACTCTTGCTGTCTGGTTTGGTAATTAAAAAACAAGGTTTTCTCCAAATAAAAAACCGAATTTATCAAGAAGTTTTCAATTTAGAATGGGTTGGAAAAAAACTAGCTGACTTGCGCCCCTACTACGAAAACTTCAATGTATGGATAGCTTCAGAAGAAAAAGATAAATCTCGCCTATTGCGTGGACAAGCCTTGATGGATGCTCAAACGTGGGCAAATGGTAAAAACTTGAGTAACTTAGATTATCGGTTTTTAGCTGCTAGTGAAGAATTAGATCGGTGGGAAGTACAGCAAGCATTTGAGGCTGAACGTGCTCAAGAAGTTGAAGCACGACTTCTTGAGCAACAAAAAAGACTAGCTCAACAAAAGAAAAATGCCACAATAGTGACACTTTTGCTCGTAGGCATGACTATCAAGTTGGTAATTTCTATAGTGTGGGGAATATCGCTTTTACGAAAGATTGATGCTTTAGAATCACAGCTAAAATGTACTCAGATAGGGCATAAAGGCAAAGTAATAACTGCAAATTCTCGGTTAGGTGGATGCTGAGGCGAATTTGAGATTTTAATTTTTGCAGAATTAATTAAAAGTTACATTGTTTGAACAATATTCTCTATTTGAAGATAGATGAATACATTTTATACTAGAAAAATAATTCTATAGAGTACTGTATATGTATTTACAGCATATGTATTTACAGCAGATTGCAGGTAGATAGAGTACACTAAAGGTGCTTTGCATCAACCGGGACTATGAAAGCTTATTCCATCGACTTTCGAGAAAAAATAATTGACGCATACGAAGAAGTCGAGGGGGGCAAGAGTTGTTGGCGCATGAGTTGACTCATGTGGTGCAGCAGAATGGGGGGCAGTGCAGCGATCGTTGCAGAAAAATGCGAAATCTAATCAAAACTTATTGGGATTAGCTGGGAAAGAGTGGATACAGCAAACAGGAGATGAATGGTCTGGTGAATGTGGGTTAGCGCTAGATGGGAAAGATATGGCAGAGAAAGGAAAGCAGAAGACACGCAACATCAGTCAGCTAGATACTAGGTCGTTACAGTTGAAAGTTAGAGAGACTGGAAACTCGATAATTACCATAGAAACGCGAACAGCAAGAGAAAGCAGTGGATTGTAGAAAAATAGTAACTTAATGTTCTATTTCGCGATCACTCTACCCAACCTACATAAGAGAGCTTGCTAATCTTCTACCAACTGTCTTAAAAGTCAAGCGTAGGCGTAGCCCGTTGTAGACATCGCTCCTAGCATGAAGGTTGATCAGCGTACGATCGCCAACAGAAACGCAGGTCTGGCCAAAGCTGCCGATGATGTGAGTTAAAATCCTGATATCTTCAATAACTACCCACGCAGAACGGCCCGGAAAAAGCGATCGCTATGCTTCAGTATCCTCATCTCGAACAAGCGCTAAAATATCACTTCGGTTATGATCAATTCCGCCCCGGACAACGGCAAATTATCGAAGATGCGCTGCAAAATCGAGATTTAATGGTTGTGATGCCGACTGGCGGAGGTAAATCTCTGTGTTTTCAGCTACCAGCATTGTTAAAAAATGGACTAACGGTGGTGGTGTCGCCGTTAATTGCTTTGATGCAAGACCAAGTAGAAGCACTACGAAATAATAATATTAACGCCACATTTCTCAATAGCAGTTTGAATGCTTACCAAGTGCGATCGCGGGAAGAAGCCATCCTCAACGGTAAAGTAAAATTAATCTACGTCGCCCCGGAACGTCTCCTCAGTGAAAGGTTTCTCCCGTTTCTCGATTTAGTTAAAGAAAAAATCGGTATTTCTAGCTTTGCTATTGATGAAGCGCATTGTGTTTCGGAATGGGGACACGATTTTCGCCCAGAATATCGCCAGTTGAAATCTCTGCGGAAACGCTATCCTGATGTCCCTACTGTTGCCCTCACCGCCACAGCAACCGATCGCGTCCGTAGTGATATCATTCAACAATTAGGACTAAAGCAACCAAGCATCCATCTTGCCAGTTTTAATCGTGAAAATCTTTATTACGAAGTTCGTCCTAAAACTAAATATGCTTACGCTGAATTATTAGAACTAATTCGAGAAACTGAAGGTTCAATAATTATTTATTGTTTAACTCGTAAAAAAGTTGATGAGCTCACTTTTAAACTCCAAAATGATAAAGTTGTTGCTCTCCCTTATCATGCCGGATTAACTGATGAAGAACGTAGTAGTAATCAAACGCGATTTATTCGAGATGATGTCCGGGTGATGGTGGCAACAATCGCCTTTGGAATGGGAATTAATAAACCTGATGTGCGTTTGGTAGTTCACTTCGATCTGCCCAGAAATATAGAAAGTTATTATCAAGAATCGGGTAGAGCTGGTAGAGACGGAGAACCATCTCGATGTACAATATTTTTCAGCTTTGGTGATGTTAAAACAATTGAATGGAGTATCGATCAAAAAACTGATCCTCAAGAACAGTTGATTGCTAAACAACAACTGCGTCAGATGATCGATTACGCTGAAGGCACTGATTGCCGGCGAACGATTCAATTGGGTTATTTTGGAGAAAGGTTTCCTGGAAATTGCGGTAACTGTGACAATTGTCGTCATCCCAAACCGATGCAAGATTGGACAATTGAAGCCATGAAGTTTTTATCTTGTGTGGCGCGTTGCAAAGAAAGATTTGGGATGCTACACATAATTGATGTGTTGCGGGGAGCAAAAAAAGACAAAATTATCCAGTACGAACACGATAAACTTTCTACCTATGGTATTGGTAAAGATAAAACTGTAGATGAATGGCGAATGTTAGGGCGATCGCTTTTACATCAGGGGTTAATAGAACAAACTAACGATGGTTACTCAGTTTTAAAACTAAATGCCTTAAGTTGGCAAGTAATGCGAAAACAACGCACAGTCTCGCTAGCTGTAACTATAGTACAAAAGATTACCTGGGAACAGGGGAGTGAAAAAGTAGAAGTTGCAGAAATATTATTACAGAAGTTGCGATCGCTACGTAAACAGTTAGCTGATGAGCAATCTGTACCACCTTACGTTATCTTCCACGATTCCACTTTAAAGTTGATGGTACAGGTGCAACCCCAAAACTTAGCTGAATTTGCCAAACTTTCTGGTGTAGGTAGTCACAAACTCGCTCAATATGGTGAAAAGTTTATTACAGAAATTCGCGCCTACCGCCAAGAAAAAGGTTTGCAAAATAAATCGGTTACTTACACTTCCGTATCATCTCCAAACTCATCTTCTTACACAGAATTACAGACATTACAATTGCATCAACAAGGTTTAAATGTTGCTCAAATTGCCCAAAAACGTAACCTTAGTCCGACAACCGTTAGCAATCATCTAGAAAAACTAATTGATAAAAATCAGCCAGTTGACTTAAATCAATTAGTACCTTTAGAACATCAACAAAAAATTTGGCAAGTTTTAGAAGTACTCGGTGATATTTCCCTCACTCCCATCAAAGAACAACTAGGTGAAAGCTACACTTTTGATGAAATTCGTTTAGTACGGAGTAAGTGGCGGCGCGAAAATCGCAAGTGATGATTGAAGAAGAATACAGAATACAGAATCAATTAGTATGAATCATGAATTCTTTTTTATTAAAATACAAAAACAAGATTAAAGGAGTTAGCCAATGAGTCAGATGCTTAATACTGGAGTACGCTGGACAATTCATGATGTGGAACTCTTCGCAGAAAATGAAGGGACGCGCTACGAGATAGTTGATGGAGAATTATTTATGACCAGGGCACCTCACTTTAAACATTAGCAAACTTGTGGCAGAATTTTCCAACAGCTTAACATTTGGTTAGAGTCTAGTGGTTTAGGAGAAGCTGTAATCAATCCCAGCGTTTTGTTTTCAGAATTAGATAATGTGATTCCTGATGTAGTTTGGGCTACTAAAGAAACCTTGGCGCTAACATTGAATGAAGCGGGACATTTAACTGGTGCACCAGATTTAGTAGTCGAAGTTTTGTCTGCTAGCAACGAAGACCTAAGACGAGATAAGGAAGCGAAACTTAAACTTTATTTTACCAGAGGAGTCAAAGAATATTGGATTGCTGATTGGCGATCACGTAAACTAGAGGTTGATAATATAATTTCTCCGCTGTTGCCTGGTTTTAGCTGTACTGTAGACCAGTTTTTTCCTGTATAAATTTTAGGTTGAATGAAAAAAAATCTCAAGTAGCAGATTAACTCTCATTCTTTTCACAAAACAAAATGTGTATAATTTATTGTTTAGATATCGCTTTGCACCAATAACGAAGTCTTCTCCTCATCAAGGTGATATCTACAGATAATCAGTTTACATTAAGAAAAACTGGGAATTTCAGAGTTAAATTCTTGTGATTTCATAGCAGACTTTGAAGACTCAGTATTTTGGTTATTTGTGGGCAGAATTATAGATAGCAGCTTAGGCAGTGCTAGACAGGCAACAGTATTTAATAGCGCCAGAAATATACCATCTATTAAACTCATATATCTTCTCCGTTTGAAAATTGGTGGTGACTATATTTATTAGTTTGAAGCAAAATCAGTAGAATTGCGTAAAAATGGAATTTAGATTTCTTTTAAACCTCATCCATCTTGAGAACTGGAGTTTTGCCAGAAAAAATATTACTCTGAGGAAGTAGGTGTAGTAGAGAAAAAAACGAGGATGCTTAA
>NZ_JBALDE010000087.1:0-9728 GCF_036917515.1 Nostoc sp.
GTCCACCGCTGATACCACTAGCAGTGTAGGTGAGTTGAGCTGGGGTGTTATCGGGGTCAGTAGCGTTGATATTGCTGCTGGAGAGAACCACACTGCCACCTTCGCTAATGTTCAACGAGTTGGTGCTGATAGTGGGGGCATCGTTGACTGCGGTAACGGTGACAGTGGCATTGCCAGTCACTTGCAAGGCTGGATCGCCTGCAAGTCCACCATATTCCACGACATAACCAGAAATGGAACCAGGGTTGTTCGATAGGTCATTCCACTTTCCATCCAGCAAGAATTGACCATAATCTTCATCGCCTGAATTGTTTGGCTCCTCAGAATTCCAGTTATTATATCTTCCACTCACTGGAGAACCAGTAGTGCCGAGTCCCTGCCAAAATTGCTGACCAGTTTCAGGACCAGTGACCCAGCGCCATTCGTTTTCTACCGCCGCGTCGCTGGCTCCCAACCAGCCCTCCCCTTGAAGCTTGCTAGAGACAAAGCTGCTTTCAGCCGCAGATGTGACAGTCACTAAATAGCCTTGGAGTCCAAAGTAGTTGCGAGCCGCTGCTGCATCGCGAGCGGCTGTCCAGGAAATGGGACTACCTGCATTAACGAATTCGTAGAAGTGACCATTATCGGGGTTTGCTAGGTTTGTGCCCAAGGCAAACTGGATGGCGCGATCGCCCGTTGTGGGATTCTCACTGATATTACTGTAGGTTACTTGCCGCAGTGCCCCCTGGTAAGTCGCAGCAGATCCAGCACCCACAAGGGATAAAATGCCTGTAGTGGTGTTGTAACTCCAGGTCAAGCCGTTAATCGTACCGCTAGTCCCACTTTGCCCTGCAATGCCAAGTCGATCGTTGATATCAAAGTTAGTGCCAATAGAGACTCTGGCTCCGTCAATACCGTCTGAGCCAGTTACGGCCAAGTTAGGGGCAACCAAGCCAGCAGCGGCGTTTTCGGTGTAGTTAAGAGATGTAGCACCGACAGTGAGAGTAGGGACATCCTTGATTACGGTGATGTTAACGGTATCGGCATCAGAGAAATCGCCATCACTGGTTTCAATTTGGATACTAGCAGCGCCACTAAAGCCTGCTGTTGGGTTGAAAACCAGATTGTTGAGAGCAGTATTGATGTCAGTCTTGGTACCACTGAAGGTCATTGTGCTGTCGGTAGTACCGTCTCCAGAAGCGAAGCTCAACCCAGTGACACCGCTTAGACTCGTAGTGCCATTGGTTGCCGTCAGCGTAACCGTTAGATTAGTGCTATCAGAGTCAGCAACACTAATGGCATTGCTTCCACCGAGAGTTATGGGTGTACCTGCGTTAGTGCTTTGAGTACCTGGTACCGTATTAGTCGGGGCATTTGCGGCAGCAGCGAGAATATTGGTGGATAGTCCAGTATAAAACTGAACAGTCTTAGATGCCCCCGCAGCCAACGTACCTATATCAAACCAGAGAGCAATGGCAGTATCTGAGGTTACTGTTTGTCCCTTAGTTCCTACCAGTAGTGAATTGGCAACTGTGCTGCCAATGCTGCCGCCAATGGATGCCCGTGCCGATGGATCAAACGAAATAAAGTAAGAGGGTCGTGCACCATAGATGGAAAAAGATAAGTCAGAACTCGGAACTTGGGCAGAAAGGATAACTTTTCCGTCAGCTGCAATTGTGTTAACGATTGTGTTGGTGGTAGTGTAGCCTCCTCCAGAAGCATCTTTGCCGTTGTCGGGGTCATAGGCTCTGGCATAGCGAAGGTTGTTAATGGCAGTTGCTGAGTTGTTTGTAATGGTGACGGCTGTTTTCCAGTAGTCTTGCGTGTAGTCAAATGAATAGGTCTGGACAACAGAAACATTTTGAGTTGTGTTGGAGGTGACTGTCGCAGCAAGTATGTTGCCAGCCGAGGTATCGGCAGTTGTAGTTGAAGCTATTTGAATAGTTGGTGTATTGCCGCCAGCGTTTTCTAGGGAGTAAGTTGTACCACTCTGCTGATAGCCGATTGACCATCCTTCATAGGGAGTGCCAGGTAAGAAGACATCGTAGGAAAATGTGCTTCCGGTTTGATAGCCATCTGGGTCAATACTGAGTCCAATGTTAGACCGGGCTGAAGTACCAAAGAAATCAGCTGGTTTGGAGGCAGCGGTTCCAAAGAAACCTGCATTACCACGAACACCTAATTCAATGAACTCACCCCCCAAGAAAACATCTCCACTAGATACACTATGGCGTGCACCCAGGGTATATACCAACGTTCCTTTGTAGCTGTTTAGAACATCAGTACTGAAAATTGGGGAAGTTTCAATTGCTCCTGTCGCAACTTCCAAATTCCAATCGCCGCCTAGAGAACTGTTACCTGTCAGGTCATCGGAGGCAGCAACATCGGCCCCAGTAATCTGACTGATGTTTTGGACAAACGTCTGACCGAGTTGACCTTCAGCAATATTACAGCCATAGAACAAAATATCTGCATCGTTGGTCAGCGCTTTGCTCCAGGTCTTTAACTGGGCTGCGTACTCAGGCAGATCGATCAAGTTAAGGGCGCTGCTACCAAAATCCACTCCCCCCGCTTCCCCGTGGGAAACGATATGCAAACTGGTGATGTTTTGCCGCCCTAGCAGGGTGTTGGTAATCTGGGTTACACCATCCTGCCCCGGGTCAAGTACATGGATCTCTGTGCCTG
The DNA here is from genome assembly GCF_036917515.1 of Nostoc sp. Classification (GTDB taxonomy): domain Bacteria; phylum Cyanobacteriota; class Cyanobacteriia; order Cyanobacteriales; family Nostocaceae; genus Nostoc. Next base: position 2,665 of record NZ_JBALDE010000087.1, read on the forward strand.
GAGTTACACCTGCCAGCAACTGCTGATAGTCCGTCACCGATTTATCGACAAACAACAGAGATTGGTTAGATCGTCCCAGTCCCGTCAAAGAAGTTGTCAAACTGCCTTCGTCCAAGACAGGCGCAAGGCTGTTTTTAGACAGCACATCAGTAGATGATGTACCTAACTGAGAAAGCTCAAAGGACATTGTGTTTATCTCCAAAAAGAAAGCAGAAGACAACATCATAACCACATATTACACAGATGATATCCGTGTAAGACAAAAATAATATTACTTTTGTAAATAAGTTTTTATACTTAAACTTTGTAGTAAAATAATGTATAAGATAATATTTTAGTTTAAGCAATAATACGTAAATATAGACAGCCTTTTCTAAGAGACACTACCCAAACGGCATTGCCTACCGAAAAGTTGTGTTCCAACTCCAATTTTGAACAAGGTTGTAAGTACTATTGCTTATTGAAAAATGGTATATAACCCAATACGGTTCAGTTAAGGCTAAAACTCTTTATCAAAATAAATTTTTTGAACGAAGCGCATACTCATACACAAAAGCAAGCTACAGGCAGGCAGCCTCTGGTAGAGAAGCCAGCTAGAGGTGGTTGATATGATAATATGCTCCATATTCTCCTGAGGCGGAGCTTTCCTTGCTTTGCTCCAATACTGAAGCACTATCAAGACTCGATCTAAAATTATTAATTAGGAAGAACGCCCAGGTTGGTGGAAGATAGTTTTCTGGCTAATGCTCAATGCCCCTCATGAGTGCTGTTAGCGGTAGCGAGGCGTTTAGTCCGTATTTAGTACAAAAGTAACATTTTTTACTATAAGATAAAAACGCAAAAAAGAGGAACTGTTTTGCCCAATTCCCCATTAATTAGTAAAAAGTATGTCAGAATCAACTCCCATTCCCCCAGACCCTAACCCATCTGAAGCAATAGACTTAGTGGGAAATAATACCAGTGAGCAAGCGAACGCATCTGCCGATCGCAGTGCGAAAACTAGGCAGATGCTGGGCATGAAAGGTGCAGCGTCTGGGGAAACTTCAATTTGGAAAATTCGTTTGCAGCTAATGAAGCCCATCACCTGGATTCCCCTAATTTGGGGCGTAGTCTGTGGTGCGGCTTCTTCTGGTAACTATACTTGGACGCTGGAAAATGTGTTAAAGGTAGCAGCCTGTATGTTACTGGCTGGACCATTGATGACAGGTTACACCCAAATCCTCAATGATTACTACGATCGCGAAATCGATGCCATCAATGAACCTTATCGCCCCATTCCCTCTGGGGCAATTCCCCTACCCCAGGTAATTATTCAGATTTGGGTATTACTGATTGCTGGCATTGGTTTAGCATTTGTACTAGATATGTGGTCTGGTCATGAATTCCCGACAATTACAGCGATCGCGATTATCGGTTCTTTCATCGCCTATATTTATTCTGCACCTCCCTTGAAACTCAAGCAAAACGGCTGGCTAGGTAGCTACGCCTTGGGTGCAAGCTACATTACCCTACCTTGGTCTACAGGACACGCTTTGTTTGGGGAACTGAATTCCACAATTGTGATTTTGACAATGTTCTACAGCTTGGCTGGATTGGGTATTGCCATTGTCAATGACTTCAAGAGTGTAGAAGGCGATCGCCAGTTAGGATTAAATTCACTACCCGTAATGTTTGGCATCACCACCGCAGCATGGATTTGTGTAGTGACAATTGATGTCTTTCAAGGATTGATTGCAGCTTATCTCGTTAGCATCCACGAGAATTTGTATGCAGCAATACTAGTACTGTTAATCATTCCGCAAATCACTTTGCAGGATATGTATTTCCTACGCGACCCTGTGAAGAATGATGTTAAGTACCAAGCCAGCGCCCAACCTTTTCTGGTTCTGGGAATGCTGGTAACAGGTTTAGCACTGGGTCATGCTGGCGTTTAACTTATATTTTTATAAAGAAAAAGTTAGGAATTAAGAGTAAAGGCAGAGACGCTCCGCCTCCGGTTAAGAGATAATATACTTTTAACTCCTAATTTGTATCAGGACATACTGTGTTAGAATTGACATCTTTTCTTCTTCATGGGATTCAACCTTTATTAGTCCCGATTTGCTTTATCCTTGCTTGGACTGTAACTATTCTCGCCGTTTTGAGTCTCTGGTCGGCGGCGCAAGATGGTGTAACTACAGCCAAGCAAATGCATCAAATCCCCTGTACTGGTTGTCAATTTTTTACCGATAATTACCGTCTTAAATGCACTGTACGTCCATCTATTGCCAATACAGAAGAAGCAATCGATTGTTCTGATTATCAACCGAAGACGAATCCTTATCTGTATTAGAGACTGGTGACTGGTGGAGATGAGGCAGACAAGAGAGACAAAAGGAATAACCTATGCCCAATGACAATTAACTAATCTCTAATAATATCTTTAAAACACCCCGACTCTGAGCGTGTTCAAAAGCTGCAAGCCCTTCAATCAGAGGGTAGGTGGCATGAATCAGGGGTTGCACGTCAACTTTTCCTGTGGCTAGTAACTGGAGAGCCGGAGTAAAGGGACCACAACGTGAGCCGATGAGGGTGATTTCATCCACAACTAAAGAAGAAGCATCTAGGCTGAGGTTGCCAGCATAAGTACTTTTCAGTACAAGAGTACCACGCGGACGCAGGGCGCGGCGGGCGATTGCAAATCCTTCTGGGTTGCCAGTACATTCTACTGAGATATCGAAATATCCATCTGTAACAGCGTCGGCCAAACTTGTTTTTATCCCCCGTGCTTCTAAGTTAGCCAGTTTATCTTGATGACGACCCACAGCTAAGAGTTCACAGCTAGTTAGAGCTAGTGTCTGGGCTACCAATTGCCCTAATTTGCCATCTCCAACCACTAGCACCCGATCATTTGGATGCAATGGCACTTGCTGCTGAATTTCCAAAGCTGCTGCTAAAGGTTCAGTAAATGTTGCTACTTCTGTCGGCACATTCTCAGGTACGGGATGCAGGTTCTCCACCGGCAAACAGAGATATTCACTAAAAGCTCCGTTGCGATTGACAATACCCAGAACTGTACGATTTTTGCAGTGAGTTGGTTGTCCACTACGACAAAACCGACAATGCCCACACACAGCATTGATTTCTCCAACTACACGTTGGTTAACTAAGTGTTCTGGGCCTCGTTCAACAATACCGACAAATTCATGACCCAAAATACCAGTGTAGGGATAGTAGCCTCTGAGTAGTTCCACATCAGTATTACAGATACCTGCACGCAAGACGCGTACTAAGGCTTCTCCCTGTGGTGGTTCAGGAACGGGAATATCTGTACGTAATTGCAACTGGTTATTTTCGAGCCAAAGTCCTTTCATTTCTCTTCACATCCTTTACTTATACCTAATTATGTTGTCATACCACTTTGAAAAATTTTTACAAATATAGAGGCATACATCTGTACCTCCATACCCACACCTATGTCTCTGTAGAAGGTATTTCTTTAATTTTGGTTACATCAACTTTGCTTAACCAAGTAACTAAGTCATCTGAGCCAAGTGCAATTTCACTTCCCAAGGTTTTGATATAGAGAAGTCCATCACTGATAATTAAATCTCTAATTGGATACCATGAATCTCGTGTTCTAATCAGAAGTTCCAACGGAATCCCTGGTCTAGAAGTATACTTGCGATATTTCCACCAAGCTCGCCATAGAATGACACATTTAGTGCAGTGCATTTGATAGCCTTTCGGAACTTCGCAGTATTGATACTGATAGAAACCCCGACTATCTACTTCTCCTTTGAGCATATAACTATATTCTGCTAATGCCTGATTTATCAATTCCCACTGGGTAGATTTTGGAGAAATCGAGAATTCAGATAGGGTGTTAGATAGTTGAGCAGTGGCAATTACGCCTTCAGATTTTGCTGATAGTTGGTTAGTTTTATATACTGTTTGCGCTGTCAAAACAGGATTTGACAACAAAACGTCTTTTTCCTGAATAGAGTTTTGTACAAACTCTCGAATTAAATTTAGATTAGACAACATAAAATTTTTTATAATAAATTAACCAGTGTGATGAAAGCCACAACACTACTTAAATTAATAATTACACTGGTCTGGCAATTTAATCAGGATTATTACTAGCTTTATTTATACTCAATTCTTTGTTTGACTAGGGTTTTGTTAAGTTTAATGTCGAGTATGCTATTGTCCATTAGGCTGATTGAGAAAATCACTGTTTACAGGTGGATGAGCTGCAAATTAAATTTTTATGCTTTGGAGAAAAGGTTGAAATACCGAAACTAATTCGGGACGACTAACTACAAGGGTGGGAAAAGAGCGATCGCTATAATCTTCTCCTGGTAACAAGGGAAATGGTTCTGATTTAAGCGATGTCCAGACCCCACCAGCAGCCTGGACAATGACCCAAGCCCCTGCTAAGTCCCAAACTTTTGGTGTCGCCTCAATACCACCGAGAGTAGCCCCAGTAGCAACTGTCAAAAAGTTATAGCTAGCCACACCTAACATGCGAATTTTGCAGGGAAAGCCGTTCTGGATAACTGCGGTGCTGCGGGAACAGAGGTTAAAAAAGTGATTGTTGCTAGGACTATCTATACTAGTGTGGATGGGGTGGTTATTGAGAAATGCTCCTGTTGGTGTTGCTAAACCAGATGAACCAGCCCAGAAACCATGAAAAGCTTGATTCAAGGTTGGTGCGTAAACATAACCAAAAATGGGTATGCCTCGATACAGTAAACCTAGAGAAATTGTCCAGATGGGAATGCCGCGTGTGAAGTTGGTTGTACCATCTAGAGGGTCAATTACCCAGCACCACTCCGTACCGGGAAATGACTTATCGCTCTCTTCGCTCAAAATGCCGTAGCCAAGGAAACTAGAAGCGATCGCATCCCGAATTTCCTGATCTGCCCATTTATCTGCTTGCGTCACTAAACTACCATCAGCCTTTTGGTCAGCCTGTACTTGCCCAAAATCTTCCATGAGCTGCTTGCCCACTCTAGTGGTAGTAGTTTGGGCAAAATCAAGAATTGTTGTCCAAAAATCATTCATTGGTTATTAGTCATTTGTCATTTGTCATTTGTCCCATGCCCCATGCCCCATGGCCTATACAGTTTAATCTAAATCGCTTTCCAAAACCGAAGCGATCGCTTGCTTGGTACTTGTTTGAAATTCTGTGATGTTCACCCGATTCAGAAACCAAATCGACAGCACCATTCCCACGGCTTCTAGAACGAATACCAATCCATAAGCTAGTTCTAGGCTTGGTACCAGCTTGTGTCCAATATCGAAAACTGTACCTCCGATTACCACCGCGATTCCTCTAGAAATTGACTGCGCTAATCCCCAGGCCCCAATAAACGTACCTGCGGCTTCTGCTGCGGTCAGATCCAACATCAAGCTAATTGCTGCTGTAGTTAAGAAACCTGTGGCTAAACCGAACAATACCAAACCTAATTTGAGAACTGCTGCATTAGCTGTGAATCCTGATATACTTAGTAATATTGCACACAATGCTACCAACATACAGCCAAAACGTGCAGTTCTGCGCTTACCCAAACGCGGGACAATGTAAAAGCCCGTAACACCGTAGGCAATCAGTAGACCAGTTCCATAAAAAATATTTAATTTGGTACTTTCCGCTAAGGGCATTTTAAACACTTGACCCGCATAAGGTTCCAAAATCGGGTCTTGCATAAATAAACTGATGGTCATCACCAGTAAAAAGGTGAAAAACAAACCGGTTTGTGGGCTAGCTGTCAAAATTTTCCAAGCATTGCCTAGAGTAATGCTATCTTCCCGGTTCACCAGTGTGGAACGGGTTAAGTACTGGGAGTATTTTTTTTCTACGCCAAATGTCGCTGCGATCGCTAAACCAAATACAATTGCTGGGACGATAAAAAATAACCTGTTGACGGCTCCTTGCAAAGTTTCTACCGTTGCTTCTGGCGTTAACTGTTTTAGCAAGCTGCCACTGATAATCGCCCCAATAATAATCCCCACCATTAGCATCGACCAAACCACGCCGACTACTTTAGAACGGTTATCTTCTTCAGATATATCGACTAACAAAGCAGCAAAGGCAGTACTGCTAGCACAAATTCCTAGACCGTATACAGCGAAAACTAAAGCCAAAAGCGCTGTCCAGCCGATTGTTTGAGTTGTCCATGCCCAACCACCTGCACTAGTAGCGGCAAGATTCATCTGCCAGATTACTTGTACAGCTAAAAATGCTGCGATCGCAAATATTGCCGCGCCCACCCAAACATAAGCTGTGCGGTGGGAACCCCATAACGGCTTGGCATCGGAAATCTGGCCGAACCAGACACGGGAAGGAGCAACAAATAAAGGCAGTGCTAGAACTACTGAGACTAGCGTTGCTGGAATTGCTATTTCTTGAATCATGACTCTGTTGAGTACGCCCAGAGTCAAGATGGACATCATGCTCAACCCCATTTGAAATAAACCCAGCCGGAACATGGTTAGTAGGTTTACCCTTGGCACAGATAAAGATTTTTTTTCGGTATCAAATATTTCACCGCTTGCCATAGCTACTTTTTCGTATGGTTTATGGAATATAGTCTCTTTAATTAAATATAAACTGTTCAATATTCCAAAAAACTACTAATTTCGGGGCATCAATTTTTGGGTTTGGCGGTAGACACCGCAGCATAACGTACATAAAACTTTTTGGTTATTCAGGGCTTGTTGTGCAACCATAACTAGATTAAACGTGATTGAGCATTAATAGAGGCTAACTGAGATAGTTGCTTGCTTACCCCTGTCTTTTATCGCTAATACTAGTCTCATAGTTGGCGATCGCTATTTAGATGTGGCATTTACGTCCAACTTTTTTCAATTTTAATGAGGTTATCAGGGATATGGAAGAAATATTAAACCAATACTGTAAAAAAGATAATCTTGGGCTGCTTCTTCTAAGTATGGCAACTGGTTCGGGTAAAACATACATTGTTCTAAGAGGATGTTTTAAAAGTGAGGGGCTATTGTAAGAAAACTCACAAGGCTTAAGCTGAAAGATTGAAGATATCAGCACCTTGTGAGCAAAT
>NZ_JBALDE010000088.1:0-7822 GCF_036917515.1 Nostoc sp.
AAGTGCAAGTGCGGTGCAATCTGTTTATGTTGTAGTGAAAGTACCGTCTTGATCAATCCAGCAATTCCTGCAGCAGCTTCTAAATGACCAATATTAGTTTTAACCGAGCCAATCCAACAGAGTTGGTCTGGCTGACGATTTTGCATTAGCACGGCTTTTAGAGATTTAACTTCAATTGGGTCTCCCAAAGAAGTGGCAGTGCCGTGAGCTTCAACATAGCTAATCTGCACTGGTGCTACGCCAGCATTTTCCAAGGCTTCACGGATAACCGCCTGTTGGGAAAGTCCATTGGGTGCTGTCAGTCCATTGCTCAGACCATCTTGGTTAACTGCTGAACCTTTGATAATTGCTTGAATATTGTCTTTATCCTGAAGTGCATCCTTTAGGCGCTTAAGAACCACCATGCCACAGCCCTCCCCTCTTACATAACCGTCAGCACTTGCGTCAAAGGTTTTACACCGACCATCAGCTGACATCATGTGTGCTTGAGAGAAAGTTATGCTCGGTTCAGGAGATAGAATCAAGTTTACTCCTCCAACTAAGCACAGATTGGACTCACCGCTCTGCAAACTTTGGCACGCGAAGTGGACTGCAACCAAGGAGGAAGAACAAGCAGTATCTATTGCAACGCTTGGCCCTCGTAAATCCAGCACATAAGATAGGCGATTAGCCGCAATAGAGAAAGCAGTACCTGTGCCGCTGTGCCCATTAATGCGAAGTATATTCTGATAGAGCAACCTGTGATAGTCAGCATTACATATGCCGATAAAAACTCCAGTCCTGCTACCTGCTAGCTTTGGCGGTACGATAGCGGCGTTTTCTAGAGCTTCCCAAGTCACCTCCAACAACAGTCTTTGCTGGGGATCCATCGGTTCTGCCTCACGAGGGGAAATGCCGAAGAAGCTTGGTTCAAATTGATCTACCAGCTCCAAGAAACCACCCCAACGGGTGTTCATTTTTTCTGGAGTAGCTGGCTTTGGGTCATACAAGGCGTCAATATCCCAGCGCTCTTTTGGTACTTCGGTAATGGCATCCACCCCGTTACGCAAGAGCTGCCAGAATGATTCTGGATTGTTAGCACCCGGAAAACGACAGCCAATACCAATAATTGCTATGGGTTCCATTTACTTCACGTATGATTACTAATGTGCCAGGCAATCAATTACGAGGGTTATCAATGCGGCGCATGGATATTCGCAATAGGTTAATAGTTCCAGTATGGAAACCAATCATACTAAAGCTAAGATATTTTTCATATTTGGCAACCGTGTCCTCCCCAACCAGTTTAACTGCTTCTTTCCGGTTCGCTTTTAGCCTTTTGAGCCAAACCTTGAGCGTGCGTTCGTAATCTTCGCGATTGTTTTTAAGTGCCACAATCTCGAAAATCCGTTCGCTCGCTTTGGCGATGTCTGCAATAGTAGGTAAATCTGTTTCAGGGAAAATTTCATCGCCTATGAACTTGCTCATGTCTTCTCTGCGACAATTACCATAGACAATTGTTTGAAGCGATATCCAGCTTCCTGGTTTCAGCCACTCGTGACAGCGCTGGAAAAATGTACGATAGCCCTCTAGTTTCTGAGATTGGGAAGACTCCGGTTTAGCAAAGTGCTCGAAGGCACCAATGGAAATAATTGCATCGTAAAGTTCTTTTGGAGAATGCTCTAACCAGCTCTCTAATTTAACTTCAATTTGTGGATGGTTGAACGATGCAATCCACTCTGCTTGTGCTAGGCTCAAGGTCAGACCAACAGCATACTCAACACCATGCATTTCCACTAGGCGCTTTAATGTGGAACCCCAACCGCAACCCACATCTAAAACTCGTTTGGCACCCTTTGCTCTAGCCCGCTCAATATGAAAGTCAATTTTTCTTAACTGCGCTAATTCGAGGTCATCGTTTTCTTGCCAAAGTGCAGACGAATAAGTGTTTGTGCTATCAAGCCAAATTCGATAAAAATCGTTACTCACATCATAATGATGCTGAATCGCCTCTGCCGATGCACCAGGATTTTGAGTTTTCACAGAATTCATACTGATATCCTTACTTTGACAAACTGATTAACCTGATTGTTGCTCATTTTCAAAACCCAGCATTAGGTGCAAACCGCCTCACGCTCACCCGTTAACCGCACGCTTATTGTCAAAAAATGCTGAGGAGGTATATGCCTCACCAATTTTGGAGAGTTTTTCCCAAGGCTTACACGTTTACTTTCAATTCCTCAGCTAAATGCCGCGCCAGAGCCTTAATAGTGGGGTAATCATAGAGTAAAGTAGGATCAATTTCACATCCAAGCCACTCCTCTAGGTCACCACTCAGACTTACTGCTGCTGAGGAATCTAGACCGTAGCGCTCGAAGGGAATCGTCACATCAATCTCATTTGAGTTAATTTCCAGTTGTTCTGCCAGATAGGAGACAAGCCAAACTTGAATTTTTGTTGCAGTCGGCGGCTGCTCTTGTGCTTCCTTTCTAGCATCGGCGTTGTTATTCTCAGAAATCGTAGGCATTTGGTTGACATCAATATTTTGTATTTCCATTGATCGTGCCTCTAGAGGTTTAAGTAAGACGTTTTTTAATACAGCGGCTTCCAGTTAAGCTAGACGATTTTTTTTGGCTTCTTTTTTCGCTTCTATCATGCCTAGGGTGGGAGACTTAACATCTGAGGCTAAACCAATCTTTTCAAGAACTCGAATTACCCAGTAACCGAGGTCAAATTGCCACCATTCGAGTCCGAACTTTGCTGAGTTTGGAAAAGCATGATGGTTGTTGTGCCACGCTTCGCCACCAGTGGGAATGGCTAGCCAGATATTATTTGTACTCCAATCGCCTGTATCAAAGGGGCGGGTACCAAAAATATGGGTGATTGAGTTAATGCTGTTCGTAGCCGTGTATGTGAAGAACAAGCGAACAAGACCACCCCACACGAATCCTGATAGAACACCCATCCAAGTTTTGGTCAAAACTCCGCCTAACAGAGCAGGTATGACAAGACCCAGAAGTACCGAAACGTAGTAAAGCTGGTTGACTTTGGAGATGACAGGATCTCGAAGCAAGTCTTTGGCAAATAGAAAAGTATTAGTGATTTCTTGGGTTAACGTCCAGCCAACGTGAGAATGCCATAAACCCTGGAGAAAACCTAGCTGTTCATCATCCTTGACATATGGAGAATGGCTATCCCCAGATTGATCGCTAAACTGGTGATGACGCCGATGAGTACTCACCCAAAAAATGATAGGACCTTGGCAAGCCATAGACCCCAAAATGGCAAGTGTAACTCTAACCCAAGTATGTGTCTTGAAGGTACAGTGCGAAAAATGCCGATGAAAACCCACAGTAATACCTATCATGGTCAAGACGTACATACAAATCAGCAGGCCTACTTCTATTCGACTAATTCCTGAACGCGAAGCTATGGCAATTGCTATTACCATTCCAATTAAAGGAATTAATACACTAGCAAAGGCATGAACCAGTTGTGCAGTTTTCAGGCGATCGCTTTTGATTGTTATTTTCTGCTTATGAGGTGAACTCACAAGAGCTTCATCTGTTTTTATGCTATCTAAATACATCTTCATTAATTTATTCTTATGGCTTTTGAGTATGAACAACCTTTAATTTTCTGGCATAGTTTTTATTGCTTGCGTTTCTTGCAGTTGTTGCAAGAAAGAATCAACTTGACTATCCAATTGCAAGAATTTCTTTTTGCTCTCAGGATTCTCACTCCAATCTTATACTACATCTAAACTTCCACTTATAAAAGCAGATCGACAAGCATGACGCTGAATTTTATTACTGGAAGTTTTACAAATAGTGCCAGTCCGAATCAATACCGCAGCATAAACCTGTAGACCATGATGCGTCGCTACGCAGTGACGGATATTTCCAACTACCTCATTCACATCCAGTTTTCGCAGGTAAGAGTGCTCCACTTCTTGAACAACTACCAGTCGCTCTTCGCCCTTTACCTCTACCGTAAAGACTGCCCCGCAACCAGCCCGCAGTGCTAGATGACTCCTTTCTACCGTCAGTTCAATGTCTTGGGGATAATGGTTTTGCCCTCGGATGATAATCAAATCTTTGAGTCGCCCTGTGATGAATAACTCGCCATTGAGCAAAAATCCCAAGTCTCCCGTCCGCAGGAACGGTTCGGACTCTGTGTCTAGCAGTTGCGCTTGAAAGGTTTGCTTTGTTTGCTCTGGTCGATTCCAATAGCCTTGTGTTACACTCGCACCTGATACCCAAATTTCACCTATCTCATTGGATTTACAGCGAGTCATTGTTTCGGGATTAGCAATGACAACTTTCATGTCTTGCAAGGCTTGACCGCAACCAACCACTGTTTGGCTAGCGGAATCCTCCTTGCTAACTGTAACTATGCGATTTTGCTCTAGTGCTTCTTTTTGAACGGTTTGTAGGATTGGCCGGGCGCTTGCATAACCACCAGAAACAATAAGGGTCGTTTCTGCCATGCCGTAACACGGGTAGAATGCCTCGCAGCGGAAGCCACAAGGTGCAAAAGCTGCAACAAAACGCTCTATAGTTTCGGCACTGATCGGTTCGGCTCCGTTAAAAGCCACTTGCCAGCGACTGAGGTCGAGAGTCGCTCGCTGTTCGTCCGTAATTTTGTTTACGCATAACTCGTAAGCAAAGTTAGGTCCGCCGCTGGTAGTGCCTTTATAGAGTGAAATTGCCGATAGCCAGCGCAAAGGTTTTTTTAAGAATTTTTCCGGTGACATAAGTATGACTGGAAATCCACCATAAAGGGGCTGTAGCACATTCCCAATCAATCCCATGTCATGGAATAAGGGCAACCAGCCTACAACTATACTTTCTTGTGTATGCTGGAATGCTGTCTTAATCATTTCCTGGTTGTGCAGCAAATTAGCATGACTTACCATGACTCCTTTCGGTGTCCCTGTAGAACCAGAGGTGTACTGGAGAAATGCCAAAGCGTCGCTACTTATTTTTAAAGGCTGCCAAGAAAGTGCAAAGTTGTCAGTAAGATTTTCGGTAGTTACATAATACAAAGTTGCTAGTTCTGGTTCTTGTTTAAAACTGTGTTCAATATTGGTAAGAACAGATGTTGTTGTCAGGGCAAAACTAGCTTGGGCATCTTTGACAATCGCTTGCAGTCTTGCCATGCGCTGATTACGGCGTGGTGGATATACGGGAACAGCAGTAACACCTGCGTACAGACATCCGAAAAAAGCTTCAATGAATTCCAGTCCAGGCGGATATAAAAGCAACGCTCTTTCTCCAGTAGCTTTCATGCTCTGTAAGAAAGCAGCAAGCGATCTGGCTTTTTGATCTAATGCTTGATAAGTTAAGTTAACTTCTTGTGCTTCTCCATCAATTAAAAAAGTATATCCTACCTGGCTTTGTTGCTGTAGTGCTCTTTTGCGTAACAGGTCAACTAAAGTTGCTTCACCACGAGTTGGTACTGAAAATAAATTTTTGTCCATCAATGCTCCTACCTTGTTATAAGCAAGCATTAGTAAAATTTAAAATCTTTGTAGAAGCTTGAGTGAGTTTTTATCAACACCTTGAGTTTCGTGTAAGTAGGTGGGCGGGAAAATTTATAACTATGTAACGAAAGTTTAACCAGAATGATTAGATTCAAATTTTACACGTCGTGTACTGTAGTTACCTTTTTCGCCCCTAGCTTTAACGCCATCAATCACGGCGTAAGCGAGGTCTAACTCATCATCAAATATTTGCCCACATAGTTCATTTTTCTTCAGGTGTTGCTACTCCAATTCAATAGGGTTCATTTCGGAGCAATATTCGGGTAAAAAGAAGATGTACAAACCCATCTGTTCCCATTTTGACCATAGCTTTTGTACTTGTTTACATCGGTGTATAGGCCCGTTATCCTGCACAATTACCTTAGTACGTCCCGTTCTTTGGGCATCAGCCGCTTCTTGCTCCATTATTTGGATATAAGACTTGCAGTTAACGCCTCCGATCACCAAGCCATAAACAAAACTGATCAAAGGTTGAAGAAAACCGATAATGTTTAGTCTGCGACCACGGCATTTTGTTTGTTCCAAACGTTTTTGCTCACCTCTAAAGTAATAGGTGTAGCCTGATTCACTCCACAGACAAAACCCTGATTCATCTAGATACTTTAGGTCTATTTCTCCGGTAGCAGCAGCTAATTGCAACATATCTAAGTCTGCTTGCTTTTTTTCCCGTATTACAGGATTTTGTTTTCGTTTATGACTTTTTCTGGTTCGTTTCCAAATCACCCCCTTTTTTTGAGTACCCGTCTTAATCTGTCAGGACTCAGTTGAATTTGGCGATCGCTAAGAAGTTTTTGAGCTAATTGAAGACTATTGTATGTGCGTGGTTCTTTTTTAAGGCAAACGAATAATCTAGCTTAATAGTTAGAGTGTACTAAAATGTTATTTTACAGCTTGTCAGCATTATAATCAACTGTTGCTATAAAATATCCCACTTAGGGCTTAGGCAACGTTTTAGGGCGTTGCATAAATGCGGGGTGAATCAGTTAGTCCTCCCGGTTCGCTCTTTTTTTAGGAGTTAGGAAAATAAGTATACCGAAAGACATATTTCCAAAAATGAGTAAATCGGTATAGGTTCGGAATTATGGCAACTGAACGGAATGGCACTAAGATAAGCGTAAACCCGTGATATTACTGGCTTTTGGGTGTAGGGTGTAGGGTGTAGGGAAAGAGTGCGAATCGCGTTGGCTAAAAACTAAAATCCATAAGGATTTGGAGGATTAGGGGAAGAGCTAATCCCTCTTTTGTTACTACGGGGAAGGTATAATCAGAAAAAGAACTGAAAACAGTAAGAACTCTGATGGTTACGCCGCGTAGACAAGCAGTAAGCACAGTAGCATTCATAGATAACTACTGCCAGCACTATTGTTCAGTATTTGAGGATGTAAGACATTTTGAAGCATTCAAATTCTTACATTTGGGTATACTTTCAGAAATTAAGAGAAAAACTCTACCAGAAATAGCTAAAACAGTAGGGCTAAAAGATAGCCAAACACTACATCACTTTTTGAGAGATGCGCTGTGGAATGTCAAAAAAATAAGAGAAATTAGGCTGTGGTTGATCAAAATGTTTATTGGTGAAAGAGAAATAATTTTATGTATTGACGAAACCACGAGGAGCGATAGAACGAATAAACTCTTTTACCTTCGACCAACAATTTTCTATAGGCGAGAAGTCAGGGGAATAAGAAGAAAGAAAGTGTAAAGTAGCTCCTGCCTGTTCTAAAATAGGACGCAAAAAAGCTTCTTGATGGATGGAAGCATTGTCCATGACCACACAGGCTCCAGTCCAGAGGTTGGGTACTAGTCGCTGGGAAATAAATGCTTCAAAAGTTAAGCCATCTGTTGCTCCGACAAGTGCAATTGAAGCGACAACACCCCGCAATGCGATTGCACCGATAAGGGTGACATTCCGACCTCGTTGTTGAGGACGAGTCCCATAAGCTCTTTGTCCTGATAGCGCCCGTCCGAATTGGCGAGTCATTCCTAAATTCACTCCTGCTTCATCCACGAAGACCAAATCCTCCACAGGTAACATGGTCATTTGTTGTCGGTACTCTCTCCGTAAATTTTGAACCCGCTCTGTTTGCCTTTCACTGGCATGAAATGTTTTTTTTGCGAGTCAACCCCAAACGAGTCAATACACGACTAATAGTGGAGTTACTCACCTGAACCTGGGTCTGTTCATGTAGTTGTTCTCTCAACTCCGAATGGCACTAAGAAAAGCTCTAAGCCATGCAGGATAAGTGGTACAGATTTTAAAGCTATTGAACAGTGAAGGTCTTGGTATGGGACAGGCGA
>NZ_JBALDE010000089.1:0-13922 GCF_036917515.1 Nostoc sp.
ATCCGCAAGCAACTGGAGTACTTCCCTACCTTGCGAGCGGCAATGGAGTATGTTCTGAGTTTAGTGTCCTAACCAACCTGGCGGTTGCTATAATATTCCCGAAGTATTGAATATTGGTTTATCAGGGGTTCCGATTTCAGGATGTGATATTGGTGGTTTTGCAGAGGATGGTAACGGATCTTCGCCACCAGGGAACCCACAAGTGCAAGGTGGTAAAGTGATCGGACAGGTTACAAGTCCAGAACTATTGACCCGATGGATGCACTTGGGGGCATTCCTCCCCTGGTATCGTAATCACTACAATGGCTATACCAAACAGTTTCAAGAAGTATACGCCTACGGTGAACCTGTCATTAGCAACTGTCGGAAGTATGTGGAGCTACGCTATCGCCTTCTCCAGGTTTTCTATGATGCAATGTATGAATGGACGCAAACAGGAATGCCGATTGCCCGTGCCTTATTCCTGAATGAGCCAACTGATTCGGGAATTTATAGTTTGTCCGATGCTCAGGGTATCTTTGGAAAACGATACTTCATTGATGATGAATTCTTCCTTGGTAAAGATTTACTCATTGCTCCGATTGTGACTCCTTCTTTCAATGCTGAGAATACAACTGTTCGCAAGATATATTTGCCTGCTTCTAGCCAGTGGTACTCCTTTAAGAACAATCAGTCCTCTCTGGAACCTCCAGTTAATGGTGGAACTGTGATTGACAACTACTACGCGGATCTCTCACTGGTTCCTATTTATGTGCGTGCTGGAGCTATTCTACCAATGCGGGAACTGGAACAGTATGTGGGCGAACTGCCTGAAAATCCCCTCACAATCAATATATATCCGGGTCTTGACAGCAGCTATTTACTCTATCAGGATGATGGCATCACCACAGAGGCGACATCCTCTACCGCAGCCTATCGCACGACCCGGATTAGCCATCAAACCAAACCAGATAGAAGCAAGCAAATTACCCTCAAACGGGAACACGATCGCTATCAACCTCCAGAAAAGTTCTACTACATTGCCCTCCTGGAAACGAACGCTAAGACAGTAACAATTAACGGTAGCACACCCCTAGATTACCTAAACCAACCAGACAAAAAACCAAAACAGTTAGCAGCGCTACTAGCCGCTTCACCTGTTAATGCCTGCTATTGGAATAGTGATATTAACATCACATTCATTAAGGTATTTGATACGCAATTAGAAGTGACGATAGTAGCACGTTAGTCCAAGTATCAGTATCAGATGTTTAGCTACCTGGTTGTTTCTCATTAATTTCCGGTTACTCTATACTAGGATTTACAAGGAGGATGTTATGTTTTCAGGTTTTGATCTTGGAAAACCAGCTCAAATTACGTTTACTCTTGACTATCATGAGCTACTCACTGGCGATTTGAAAGCGAACGTGAATTGTCACATTAGCTATGATCCGCTTCGGATTGTGCCCCGGGATGGAAGCTATGTTCATGGTGATCCCAATCAACCGATTTTCGTTCATGTTCAGTTTCAAAAGAACGGGCCTACTGAATCTAAACAACTGTACTCTCCCAATGGAATTATTAGTGCTCCCCATATTGATGTAACGGGTCAGGGATCAATGCTCTTCCAGGAGGTCTTAATTCCCAACAATGCTGAAGAATTGATTATCTGGTTCAGCTACCTTAATCCCAATACCAATGAAACTCTCTATGAGCGTAATAGCGATCGTCCTCTCTTTTATTTTTTTCGCTGGCCCTACCATGATGCTTGGGTTCGCAAAGTGGATATTATCGATAGCTCAACGAGTTCTATCAGTAGCTTTGAACTAGAAGTCGGTACTATTCCTAGCATCACTGAAGTGTCGGTTAATTGGAGAGTTATCAACGCTGAAGAATCATTAAAACAAGTAACCTCTCTGACTGATACCAAGCAAACCGATCGTGATAACAACAAGATTTGGACATTACAGAAATCGGTTCCTAAGGGAGCAGTTGTCAGATTCAAATTGAATTATGAGGTGAATGGGCGAAAGTACAAAAATGACAACGCCAGTCAATATTTTCTTGCACCAGAGCCTCAACGCCCTAATGTTCCACCGCCGCCGAAGCCATCCACATATCAATACTTCAGACAAAATTAAGCAGCAATAACGCCGTAAGATCGTAGGTTTTGGTAGTTAGGATGGGATTTAATTACAGTCTCAGAGAGTTCTAACGTTGAAATAAAGGTGTCGAGCAAATGGTCATTAAGTGCCCATAGCTTGACACTCGCCATAGAAAAGATAAAGAGTTTTTGACCCGATTGCTGTTGATGAGCATCGAGCTTGGCAATATTTAAGGCAGTGAAACTGGCATTGAAATGAATTACCTTGCCACAAGGAGTGGAAAACGTGTATGTCACAGGTGCTTCTCTTTGGCCTACCGATGGATCATGGAATCCCACTATGACAATGGTAGCGTTGGCCCAACATCTGGCAGACATTTTAGCAGAGCAGCCGACAGAAGCTAAAGTACTCGGAAACACATCCTTGGAAACTACCCTGACTTCTTTGCCCTTAACTTAGATGTTTGTGCTTCACCTTTGAGCAGTAAGTTAAGTCAAGCAACAGAGATATTCTGTCATCAGTGAACCTTTGCAGTTGTAAGCCAAGGGCAAAGAAGGGGAGCCGCAGTTTACTCGTGGGTCTAATATTTTGTGACATGTAGAAAGATTGGGAATCAGTCAGTTGGAAGGTGATAAGGGTTAATGAAGGATAGTCGGCTGTTATAGTTTGTGGCTTTGTTCACTTCTAACAGTCGTAGACGGGTATCATGCCCTCCCCAAACATCAGCGATTGTTTCAATCCTCTTGCGAGGTAGTAGCTAGCAGAAACTCTTTGTGTTCTGAAGCGCTTTCCTTATGTAGAGGCGACCCGCACCCAACGGGTGTAATCGCCGTTTCCTAATAGTGAAAATTTTTGTATCGATTGGAAAAGATACAAACCTCATAAACTTTACTCAAAGCTAATTTTTCGCACTAAGTCATTCATAACAAAAACATGAAAGTAATCTGGAATAGTTGCAGTTGGTTGGCGCAGGTATTAGCAATTCTTATAGCTACTCCTGCACTTGCAGAAATTGTTGATATTAACCTACTCCAACTTAATGATATCTATGAAATTACTCCTGTCGAAGGTGGAACTCGTGGCGGTTTAGCACGTGTTGCCACACTGCGACAGCAACTTTATAATTCCAACCACCGCACCTACACTGTCTTAGCGGGAGATACCCTTAGCCCTTCTGCTTTAGGAACTGCCAAAATTAACCGTAGACCTCTGGACGGTGAGCAAATGGTAGCTGTGATGAACGTCTTGGGGCTTGACTACGCAACTTTTGGCAATCACGAATTCGACCTTCCTAAAGAAGCTTTGTATCAAAGGTTGCAAGAATCTAAATTTCATTGGGTTTCCAGTAATGTATCTGATAGCATAGAAAAACCAAAACCATTCAAAGGTGTTCCCCGATCAATAGTATTCAATGTCAAAGGTGATGGTGGTGCTGTGGTTAGGGTAGGATTAATTGGTGTCACTCTTGATAGTAATAAGCCTGACTACGTCAGTTACACCAATCCGATTCAAGCAGCCAAACAGCAGGTTAGTGAGCTGGAAGGTAAAGTTGATATTTTAATTGCAATTACCCATCTATCAATAGAAGATGACCGCAAACTAGCCGAAGATGTACCGGAAATAGACATTATTCTTGGTGGTCATGAGCATGAAAATATCCAGCAATGGCGGAGTCATGAGCATAAAAATATCCAGCCATGGCGGGCTAAGTATTTTACACCGATTTTTAAGGCGGATGCTAATGCACGTACAGTTTATGTTCATAAATTGAGCTACGATACTATCAAAAAAAGCCTCCAAATTAACTCCACACTGATACCAATTACTGATAAAATTCCTGACGAACCTGAAACAGCAAGGATAGTTAAGAAATGGGTAGAAATAGGCGATCTGGCATTTTGCGCCGATGGTTTTAAGCCAAAGGAGGAAATTGCAAAACTGGAATTTACTTTAGATGGTTTAGAATCTAGCGTCCGCAACAAGTCAACAAAGCTGACAGAGTTAATTGCAAAGGCAATGTTGAAGGAAGTACCTGATGCGGATTTAGCCGTGTTTAATAGTGGCTCCATTCGGATTGATGATAGTATTCCAGCAGGGGTGCCAATTACTCAATATGATGTGATTCGTATACTGCCTTTTGGAGGTAAAGTTTTTGCAGTACAGATAAAGGGTAGCCTTTTGCAAAAAGTATTAGATAAAGGGCAACTAAATAAAGGCACTGGTGGCTATCTGCAAACAGCCAATGTTAGTCGTCAGGAAGCACCTTCAGATAAAGGGCAACTAAATAAAGGCACTGGTGGCTATCTGCAAACAGCCAATGTTAGTCAGAAAAAACCTTCAATTCAATGGTTGATTCAAGGTCAACCTCTTGATCCTAATCACCTTTATAAAATCGCTATTAATGACTTTCTAGCTAAGGGCAAAGAATCAGGATTAGATTTTTTAAATATTGACAATACGGATAAACAGGAGATTAAACTGATTGCCGAAAAAGGGGATATTCGTAAGGCTATAATTGACTATTTAAAGAGTGAAAAAACTGTTAGTGATACCAATTCAGACTGGACGTGTTCCAAACTCAAGAATTACTCAATTCCTCTCTCTCGGTAATCCACTAAAGAACTCTTGCAAAAGTTTTTTGTGATACATACCAGTTACTCTATCTTTTTTGGTAATAGGGAACAATTCGTGACCTTGCAACATCTCCTACGCTTACAGCAAATCATTTCCATGCTTTCTAACAAGCCAATTGTCTAACAGTGCTATCCGTTGCAGCTAACACTTCGCTGCAACAGACTGAATCGATATCTGGGTTGGGATGGAAAGAAGCAAGCGTCTGGGTGGATTTGCATTTTTGGTAGCTTATGGAGAATAATCACAAATAAAGCAGCTTTAGCATCTTTGTGCGAAAGAATAAATATAAAATATGGCGATCGCAATCGATTTTGGTACTAGCAACACAGTCATTGCTCGTTGGAACCCTGTAACCCAGCAGCCAGAAACCCTGGCTCTACCAGGTTTATCAATCAAACAAAGTCTCAATCCGCCACTGATTCCCAGCTTGGTATATGTTGAAGACGCAAGTCAAAATCAAGTCTTAGTCGGGCAACAAGTACGCGATCGTGGTTTTGACCTTAAAGGCGAAACGCGATTTTTCCGCAGCTTCAAACGCGGTATTGGTACGGATATTCAAGGTTTTTTACCCGAACTAGATGGGCAAATTGTCACCTTTGAACAAGTAGGGCAATGGTTTCTTACTCAAGTAATTGAAGAACTAGCGCCCCTAGAAGGTGGGTTAGATTCTCTGGTGTTAACCGTACCTGTAGACAGTTTTGAAGCTTATCGTCACTGGTTGGGAAAAGTTTGTCAAGCCCTTCCCATTGAACAGGTGCGGATGTTGGATGAACCCACAGCCGCCGCCTTGGGTTATGGCTTGGCAAATCAAGAAATTCTCTTGGTAATTGACTTTGGGGGTGGAACTTTAGATTTGTCCCTTGTTCGGTTAGATCAAAGTGTGCAAACAACTACCAAACCGCTGGGATTTCTCCTCAAGTGGGGTAATAAGTCTTTAGCTGAAGATTCAAAACAAAAAGTCAAAACTGCCCGTGTCCTGGCGAAAGCTGGGCAAAATTTGGGCGGTACTGATATTGATAATTGGTTGGTAGATTACTTTGCCAAAACTCAAGAACTGGTGGTAAGTCCCTTGACAACAAGATTGGCAGAACGGGTAAAAATTCAGCTATCAACTCAAAATCAAGCTAGTGAAGTTTATTTTGATGATGAGACATTTGAAAGTTATGAACTGGAACTAAATCGCGATACTTTTGAAAATATTCTCAAAGAACACGCCTTTTTTGAGTTATTGGATGAGTCGATGACGACACTGTTGCAGCAAGCAAGACGCCAAGGGATAGAACTTCCAGATATTAATGCAGTTTTGTTAGTTGGTGGGACAGTGCAATTGCCAGCAGTGCAGACATGGATTAAACAGTATTTTGAGCCAGAAAAAATCCGTTGCGAACGTCCCTTTGAAGCGATCGCTCAAGGTGCATTACAGCTAGCACAAGGCGTCCAAATTAAAGACTTTCTCTACCATAGTTATGGTATCCGCTACTGGGATCGCCGCAACCAGCGTCATAAATGGCATTCTTTAATTAAAGCTGGACAGGCATATCCAATGACTCAGCCAGTGGAATTAGTCTTAGGCGCTTCTGTAGAAAATCAGCCCAGTATTGAACTAATTATGGGAGAATTGGGAGCAGATACAGGTAGTACTGAAGTTTATTTTGATGGCGATCGCTTAATTACTCGCCGTATGGACAATAGTGAAACCAGCGTCAAACCCCTCAACGATCGAGAAGGCGCGAAGACAATTGCCCAACTGACACCAGCCGGATACCCTGGAAGCGATCGCATCAAAATCCTCTTTCAAGTTGATGAACAACGTTTTTTGCGAATCACTGTTGAAGACTTATTAACAAATGACACACTTTTGGAGAATCAACTTGTGGCACAGTTGAGTTAATTAACTAAAAGGATTTAAAAGTCGGATACCGCAACCGTTAAAATCCCAAATGTTGCGCGGTTACTAAGGTCATGAATCCCTCAAAAATGTGTTTTTAGTCTAGCAATATGTATAGATAGGTGCTTAACTTTGTGAACGCACCCGTCTATACATCAAAGGAAAAATTGCAGATATTGATTACGAATTACCGATTATTTCCGCACCACTACTAAAGTTCCTGTTGAAGCCCAGTTGTAAAGATTGCGAGCTTGCTTAACAGGTAAATTTACGCAACCGTGACTGATTGGAGTCCCAAAACGGTTATGCCAATAAGCCCCGTGAATGGCATACCCTCTATAGAAATACATTGTGTAAGGAACGTCAGGAATGTTGTAGCCTCTGCCTCGCATCCGGTGAGTGCGATACTTAGAATTAATCCGAAATCTACCTATGGGTGTAGGAGTTGATCGCTTACCTCCAGAAATGAGGTATGAGTAAACAAGTTTATGACCTTCCCATGCACGTAAACGTTGTTCTGACAAATCAATTTCAATCCAGCGAGGTTGGCTAATATTATTAGTGCTGTTTTGATCGACTGAGGTGGCTGTTGCTGTAGTCGAGTTGGGTATAACTGTAAGCGGTGATGACCAAGAGAATAAAGTCACCACCATCAGCGCCACACCTGTACAAAAAGTTCCTGAAGAACGAATCCCACCACGGCGAATCCAAGTTTGCATTATGCCTCATCTTCTAAACTACGCAAAATCATCAAGTGAAGTAATTTTCTGGAAAACTACAAATTTCCAGAGTGACTACTTGCTTTCTCTGTAGGATTTACGCAATTCATCCGCTAATGCTTCTCAACACAATTTCTAAGTTAATCTGCATCCAATTTGCACATTTGTCATTTGTGCATAATTAAATGATCAGTTCTAACTAGTGACTAATGACCAATGACTAATTACAAAGGATAACCTTTACAAAAATCTGTCATTTAAATGCTTAAATACAAACTTTCCCCAAGTTCATATTTGCATTTGTAATTTCATAGAGTAATTGTCAGGATTTCCGCTTATTTATTGGGCATAATAGTTGAATGCCCTCTTTTTTATTTTATTTCAAATTCTGTAATTACGACTCCGAAGATTCCCAGCATAAAATATTGCTGGGAATCACTTAATTGTCTTGATTTGTTGTTATTTATGATTTTACCTAAATTGCCTTTTGGCTGCTTTACCTATCATTTATGAATGACTATTGGTGTCCCTACCGATGCCCACTCAAATAGCCATTTTGCATGTTTAGGTGCAATATTCACACAGCCGTGACTCACTGGAGTACCAAATCTTTTATGCCAGTAAGCTCCGTGAATAGCGTAATTACCTTGGTAAAACATCGCATAAGGAACGTTGGGAACATTGTAGTTTTCTCCCTGCATCCGCGTAGTTTTAAACTTGGATTGAATCTTAAAAGTACCAACAAGAGTAGGAGTGGCTTTTTTACCAGAGGAAATAGCACTTCCATAAACTACTTTGTCACCTTGCCAAGCTATTAATCGTTGCTTTGAAAGGTTAATTTGAATCCAGCGCTGATCCGATTGTTGTAATGTCTGGATTGTTTGTGCAATCACTTGATTTTTGGAATTCGCCCAAACTTCACTGGTTCCAGTAGTAGTAAAAACACTTAAGGACAGTACTGTACCAGTGAGGATTATTTGTAAGCGACGCACCCAGTCAGGAGAAATTTGTCTTTTCATTTAAGATACACTCACACTCAAATTATCGAGTCTAGAGAAACTCATCAGTTTGCACCTTTATTTCCCTATCTATTACTTTAATAGACGTGAATTTTGATGATTTGATTCTAAGTTAACCTAACTGTCGCATTAGGTTTTTTGCCTGAGTTGCGATCGCTGACCAATTTCCTTCTGTAACAAGCTTTTTAGGAAATAATTCACTGCTCAAACCGACAGCAATCGCTCCAGCTTGCAAAAATTCTTTGGCATTTTCTAGAGTCACGCCGCCAGTAGGAATTAAGGGAATCTCACCCAGCGGCCCTTGCAAACTTTTGATATAATCAGCCCCTCCCACTGCCTGCACGGGAAATACTTTTACACAACTAGCGCCTTGACTCCAAGCGGTAACAATTTCTGTAGGAGTCAGCGCTCCTGGTATAATAGGCACATTTTTTTCTTGTGCTGCTTGAATCATTGCCGAATCAACGTGGGGTGTGAAGAGGAATTGCGCCCCAGATGCGATCGCATCTTGTAACTGCTGCACATTAAATAGCGTACCAGTGCCAACGATACAGGCTGGTAATTCTGAACGTAGTTGACTGATTAATTCCCCAGCGCGATCGCTATTCCAGGTAATCTCAATTAGCTGCATTCCCCCAGATGCTACAGCCACTGCCATTTGCTGCCCCATTTCGATTTGAGGGGCGCGGATAACTGCGATCGCTCGGTGTTTTTCCAACTGTGATAACCAAATTTGATTAGGCATTTTGACTAAGGATTGGGGACTGGGAGTAGAGATTGGCACTAGAGAATAGTTTTCAGGGTAACTGAAAGTTTCAAGATTTCAATCTAGTAAATACCTAATTTTTAATACTAATGCCCAATGCCATATTCCCAATCTCCTTAAAACTTGCTTCTTACATCAAGCTATGAGATATTAAATATAAATAACAGTAAATCTATCGTATTACCGTAGTTAAAAAATAAATGCCTCAGCATTTAGGTCTAAAGGAGTAATTAAAATGACAATTGCACGACAAAACACAGCAGCATCCTTACCAATCACCATTCACGATTCTAAAAGTGCCGATATAACTAACTTATGGAAGCTTGTGCAATTAGGTGCAAATGGCTTTTGGTGGCGCACTAAGCCATATACAACGATTCTGGGCGTTATGCTGCTAACCTTAGTAAGTCTGATTTTTCTTAGTATGCATTGGTATTACCGCAAACTGTTCTCATTTCTCAGCCATCAAGTCATTGGTAGCGAGCGTGGGATAAGCAATTAAAAATTAAAAACTAGACATGAACTTGCAAAAGGATAGGCGATCGTCTCAATCGCCTGATTTTACTTCCTTTACATTACTTTAGAAACAGTCTCTAAAAACTCAGCTTAATTCTTCTAGTAGAGGAGAGAGCTAATTAAAAATGCATATACTGCAATTACCAAGCAATAGTTTGTATAAGCCCCTAGTTAAAGACCTACTAGGAGCTTTTTTTTAATTGACTATCTACCTCAAATGGGTCATATACCAGTGGTCAGAACAGCTTCGGACATTGGCAAATCCTTAGAGATATCCATAGCCGACTTGTCCTAAGCAGGATCGTAGCCGCAATAGATAGATTAAAAAATCTAGTAGCAATTAAACTATTCCTAATGGATATTCATAATTAATTCTGATGGTAGATTAAGTCAAGAATGAAGATCGTTAATATATACATGTAAGTCAAAAACGTTTACCAACTTAACAACAATGAATATTCTTGCTTGGATTGTTTTAGGTCTAATTGCTGGTGCGATCGCAAAAGCTATCTACCCTGGTCATCAAGGTGGCGGAATTATAGGAACCATATTGTTAGGAATCATCGGTGCTTTTGTTGGCGGTAGTTTAGGTGTATTTTTCAGTACGGGAACTTTGTCTCTAGCGGCTCCTAGTCTTAGTATTCCAGGTATCGCGGTAGCAGTTCTTGGTGCAATTGTCGCAGTTTTCTTGTGGAATTTATTAACTAACCGCAGTCCTGTATAAAAAATTGCAGTCAATCAATGACAAAGATTTAGCAGATTCATTTAACTATTTTTAACTGTGAATTAAATTACAAAAATAGCGCCGCCATTAAACTATAGGTAGGCGTTATTTTTTTGATTATTTTGCTATAAAATATCAAAATTAGCCTTAGTCAGGCGTGTTAGAGCTTGGAGGGTGTTTAAAATTAAGAAAATCCACTGATTTTAGTACAGTTATTACTAAAAATTCTATAAGAAGATTAGTGATCACCAAATGTAAACTTATCCAGAAGTCTTAAATGTTAAAAACAAATTTATGTTAGTTTGATAGCTTATCTGATTTGACAACTTTTATCTATTCCCTCACAATGGGGAGATATGCTATTAGATAAATTCCGCTATTTACTGTATGTGTCAGAAAATCAGTTATGTTCATTGGTCTGAGCGGATGATTTTTTGTTGGCTAATTTAAATCTTTGAAACTTGTGTGAATAATAATGTAAAGTTTTGTATCAGTATTTAACATTTCTGGGTAATTAGTTATGATTCCCATAGTCATTGCACTCTATGCGCCAGTTTATCATGAGATTTCCCCTGTTATCGTGCTGGCTCCCTTTAATCTCTTATCTACCTGTGGGAAGGGAAGACAAAGGGCTGCTTTAGCAGGGTGAGGTTCTTTGGGTTTAATTAAGTAATCAAGCAAACATGATATTACATACTTACAAAATCATCAAAATATTCTCTTAAATTTAATTATGTCAATGTTATTATTGAGCGATAATCTACATTCCCAAATCTCAGCGCAAAATTTGACTTTGGGTTATGATAATATAAATATTATTAAGCATTTAGATTTAGATATACCACCAGGAAAAATAACTGCTTTAGTTGGTGCAAATGGCTCTGGGAAATCCACTTTATTACGGGGTTTAGCAAGATTATTAAAACCTCGCGTTGGCACAATTTATTTAGATACAACAGATGTATTTAAGCTATCAACAAAAGATGTTGCTAAAAAATTAGGAATTCTTACCCAAGGACCTATTGCACCAGAAGGATTAACTGTTCGAGATTTGGTAGCTTGTGGAAGGTTTCCTTATCAACATTGGTTGCAGCAGTGGACAAAAGAAGATGAAAAATTAGTAGAACTAGCGTTAGAAATTACTGGGACTAAATACTTGTCAGAACGCGAGTTAGATACTCTTTCTGGTGGACAGCGACAACGTGCTTGGATTGCAATGGCATTAGCTCAAGATACGGATATTTTATTGTTAGATGAACCAACTACTTTTTTAGATTTGGCGCACCAAATAGAAGTTCTAGATTTATTGTATGATTTAAACCAAAACCAGCAACGAACGATTGTCATGGTGTTACATGATTTGAATCATGCCTGTCGTTATGCTGATTATTTGGTAGCGGTGAAAGAAGGTCAAATTTTTGCTGTTGGCGAACCTAATTTGGTGATCACTGAGAAGATGGTAAGGGAGGTGTTTGGATTAGAATGTCGGGTTATCCCAGACCCGGTTTCCGGTACACCGATGTGTATACCAGTGGGAAGAAAGGGGAGAAAATAGAAACAAATAAAAAACCTTACATGACACAAAACAGTTCAGTTAAGCATTTCTTCCTTCTCGTCTTGCAGAGTAGGGAATAAGTTTTCGGCGTTGCAGCGCTCAAAAAACATCTCGCAAATATGCAATGCTCTCTTCTAAAATTAGATTGCTATATTTATTGCAGATATTTAATACAGTAGAGAGCGATTGCCTCTGTTCTGGAATCATGTCACTCAGAAATTCATATTGTGCATGGGTCAAGCTGCTAGGGTATGCTTTAGTCATGTTGCTCTCTCGGTTGTCTATTATCTATTCACAGCGTATACTGAAAGAGCTTTTTTACAACCTGACCGACTTTTAAAATACCCTCTCAAGCTTTGCAGAAGTTTACTAACCTTGTCAAGGCAAATCAGCAATTATCCCGTCCCAGTAATTTGTAATTGCTCTTTGTGAAGTCGTCATTGAAACCTAAATAAATTCAGGTGAAGTTAGGATGTGTGATAAAAGTAACATATCCTAGCATCAGAGATTTTTGACAGAAATCTGTAAAATCAAAGATTCAACAAAGGCGATCGCATGACCAACGGCGTAATAATGCAGTATTACCATTGGTATATCTCCAATGATGGTACATTATGGGACAAGCTGGATAAAACAGCCAATGAGCTAGCTGATGCAGGCTTCACTGCCTTATGGCTGCCGCCAGCTTATAAGGGCAGTGGTGGAACATGGGATGTTGGATACGCAGTCTACGATTTATTTGATCTGGGTGAGTTCGATCAAAAAAATACTGTTCGGACAAAATATGGAACACGCGAACAATACTTAAGGGCGATTAAAACAGCACAGCGTGTAGGTATGCAAATCTATGCCGATGTGGTTTTCAACCACAAAGATGGTGGGGATGAAATAGAGCTATTATAGCACAAGAAATGGATTGGAATGACCGCAACCGTGCAGTCAGCGATTGGTACGAAATTGCAGCTTATACAAAGTTCAATTTTTCTGATCGTGGAGATAAATACTCCAGTATGAAATGGCACTGGTGGTGCTTTGATTCATTATCATACAACGTAGATACCAAAAGGGCAGACAAGCTCTACCGCCTTAAAGATAAACATTTTGAAACGGAGGTTAACCAGGAACATGGTAACTTCGATTATTTAATGGCGAATGACCTGGATACAGGTAATGACCTCGTGCGCGGTGAGTTAATGTATTGGGGGCGTTGGTTTGTTGACACCACAGGTGTAGATGGCTTTCGTATTGACGCTGTTAAACATATCCGCTCCACTTTTTTCCGTGATTGGTTAAATCACCTGCGAGTTCATTTTAGTGGGCGGGAACTGTTTAGCGTTGGCGAGTACTGGTCTCAAGATATCGATGCCTTACACGGTTATATTGCCTCTAGTGATGGACGTTTGTCGTTATTTGATGTGCCTCTACATTTCAAATTTCACCAAGCTAGTCGCCAAGGTAGTAGTTTCGATCTGCAATCGATTTTTGATAAAACCTTAGTTAAAGAACAACCTGCCCTAGCTGTTACCTTTGTTGAAAACCATGATACTCAACCTTGTCAATCCCTAGAATCGCCTGTTGAACCTTGGTTTAAGCCTTTAGCCTATGCACTAATTTTACTGCGCCGAGAAGGCTATCCTTGCGTTTTCTATGCAGATTATTACGGGGCACAGTATCAAGATAAAGGACGTGATAATACCCTTTACTCTCACCGTTTTTTGATTGACAAGTTCTTGAAGGCGCGTAGAGAATACGGTTTTGGCGACCAGCATGATTACTTTGACCATCCCAATACTATCGGTTGGACGCGCTTGGGTACTAGAGAACATCCGGGTGCAATGGCTGTAGTGCTGACCAATAGCGCACCAGGGAACAAGTGGATGAATGTGTTCCGACCCAATCAGGAATTTTACGATGCCACAGGACATATAGCAGTTCCTGCTTGAGTGCAATACAGTATGGGATGATGGAGTATATCAACGTCTAAGTGCCTGTAGAATGAAACCTTACTCCTGTGATC
>NZ_JBALDE010000090.1:0-962 GCF_036917515.1 Nostoc sp.
ACCTGAGTTCGGGTTAAGCAGGTTGAGATAAAAGCCACTCCATCTGAAGGCTGGGTTTCTTAGGTTGATGGCAATAAGCGATTAATCCGCATAAAACGTTAACGCAAAAATTAACGGGGCTTCGATGCCGAGAATGTTCTATTTGAGAAATGTTCTTGAGTTGGTCGTTAATTGTCTCAATTATTGAACGCTTACGTGACAACAGTTTGTCATGAAGGCGCATCAACTTATTTTTCATGTTGCGACGTGGTTTGGCGAAAAATTCAATTCCGAATTCTTTGAAAAGTTTGTCAGCCAGTTCTTTCGAGACATAACCCCTATCTGCAAAAATTTTGCCAAACAAATCTTTGAGTAAAGTGGGAACTGGTTTTCGGTCATCAATATTACCAGGGGTCAAAATAACATTCAGTATTTCACCAAGTTCATTAACTACGATGTGCAACTTAAAACCAAAGAACCAATCGACCGAAGTTTTACCTCTAGCAGCAAAACCCTTAAAGACCTTATTCCTGGATATTCGACGATTATGGCAAACCTTCAAGCTTGTTGAATCTGTAAAACCAATACCCGTACATTGCCCAAAACAATGCTTCAAGTATGCACATAGCGGGATGAGAACTGATGGCATCCATTCTACAAATCGCTGATAGCTTGGAAGCCCTGGAAATGCACACCTCCATTGTTTGTGTACATGTTCTATATAAAAATGCTTGAAATTTCGATAATGGTTTTGGTGAAACGCGATCGCAATTGTCATGATTTCACTTAAGTACAAGCTTTTTGCACGAACTCGCTTGATTCCTCCATGTTTTAGCAGGTTTTTGTGCCATTGACCTTCAAATTTCTTACAGAAATCATCTACATGGCAGAATAATGCTTCTAAACTAAACATAGGGCAGGTGCTGGATTTAACGCTATTTTCAGCTTACTACCTGCTCCTTTCCTTATCCCGAACTCAGGTT
>NZ_JBALDE010000091.1:0-36033 GCF_036917515.1 Nostoc sp.
AATGCTTCTAAACTAAACATAGGGCAGGTGCTGGATTTAACGCTATTTTCAGCTTACTACCTGCTCCTTTCCTTATCCCGAACTCAGGTTAAATAATGTAAGTAACTTGATAATATAAAGTTTTTTCTTTTTTTACAAAAAATTTATGTAAAACTACTATTCATCGAATTGTAATAGTGCTATTGTTTGTATGCTACTAAAAAACAAGTTGTAGTGGCACGACAACAAACAAGTTGACCTTACTAATTTTTAGGAAAGTAAAATCATGATTATCAACGATCTTTCTCATGTAGAAACCGTTCTTGAAAATGAGAATGTTCAAGGTGGAATAGCTTTTGCAGATGCTGTTTCAACAGCATACGCTAAGGGTAAAATCTTCGCTATCACCAGCATTTCCACTAGTACCGTTGCTGTTTCCAAAAAATACAGCCTATCTGCTAGTTACGGTGCATCTAGTTCTAGTGCCGCCTAAATATGCCTTAGTACTACAGTGTACTATAGTGCATTTTAGATAGAAAAATTGCTGAAAGTTCTCAAAAACTTTCAGCAATACATTCGTTTTTCAAAGAGAGCTTTTTTATGAAACGATTAAGAATTTCCGATCTCAGTTTTTGTGAAGATGAAGTTTCCAATCTTAGTCAAGTACAAGGGGGAGTTGCATCTGCTTACGTACGTAGTTATTCTACTGCTAAAAAGAGCAGTTATAAAGTAGGCAACGGTACTATTGAAGCTACTTTTGAAGGCGCTATTGCTGGCGCTATTGCTGGCGCTATTACTGATGGTGATAAGGTTATTGTATCTGCCAATACATCGGCAACAGTTTCCTAAAGCTGGCATAACCAGATTGTAGGAAGCTTTTATGGGCGATGTCCATAAAAGCTTGTTAGGAATATTTCTATACCTCTATCTTATACCACATATAGCAGTATAAGACAGTAGGTAAAAGCGACACTTCGGCGTTGCTCAATGACTATGCTTGTTTTTGAGTTCAAAGCTTATGGAAAGTCAGCCCAGATAGCAGCAGTATATAATGCAATTCTGACTACAAAATTGATTCGGAATAGCTGTATTTTACTAGGGATGGATGTTAAAAATACAGCTAAAAACGATTTGCATGAATATTGAATTGATTATGCTGTATTTGCAGCTAACTTTCCTTTTGCTAATGAACTTAACTCAATGGCAAGACTTGCCAGTGTAGAACGAGCATGGTCTTCTATCTCTAGGTTTTTTGACAACTGCAAAAAGGGTACTCCAGGTTTAAAACGATATCTACAGTTCCAAAAAGATTGTCGCCCTGCTGATTACAAAAAATCAGGACAGAAACTTGTGGATGGTCGAAAATCTATAACCTTTAACAACAAAAAGCATTGGGCGATTAAATTAATAAAGCATCAATGACCTACACTATCCACTAAAACACACGTTTGTAAGTGTGGCCGTGTAATGGATAGGAACGAAAACGCAGCAATAAAGTGCGATTCATTCAGTCGAAACCAAATAATCGGGAGATTACTGACCTCTACAGGGTAATCCATGAGGATTGAGTTCGCACTTTAATCCTTTCTAGATGACAACTTCATTTTTATCGCTATTTATTTGCATTTCTTTAATGCTTGTCTGTCAGAGTGCAAAATCAGAAAATTATCTGCATACCTAATGACTTGGAGTTTCCATAAATGCCATTTCCCCGACTTGAACTTCTCTTATTGCAAACATACTAAACAGACCTTAAATCCTTATTAACCAACAACGCAGCCGAAGAAGCTCTTTTACGCTTGCGTATCGAGACAGCACCAAACATAGTGCAACTAAACAGCGCTAGAATTGTTGAGGGTTCTGGGACAGTATATACGCTCACCTGATTACTTTTAAATTCTATTAAAGTTAAACGAGTTGACTTATCGAAAGTACGGGAATATTTACCCTTAAAGCTAGTCAAAGCATATTCCTGTGTTCCGCCAAAAGATTTATCAATAGAAGTCTGACTTGAATCAAGAGTTATGCTACTACTTGGTTCAAATACAAAAGCATCATTGTTACCTATAGTTGATAAATTTCCAGAAATCTTAAAAGAGTCCAAAAGATTATTAGTATCGCTGTCGTATAACTTATATAAGAACTCTCCACGAGCATTTGCACGTTCAGTCACAGCATCATCAATGGATGTTTTAAGGCTAAATAAGCCACTGAAATCAAAGGAAAACTCTTTGTCTACTATAAAATCGTAACCGATAATCGCAGCCAAGCTTTCTGCCGACCCTGTATAGCCATCACCCTGACCTTGAGCTTGGCTGAAGGATAAATTGGATGCAGAGTTGTTTCCATCGACATTAAATTTAGCCTCAGCATTAGCATCAGCAGTTACTTGACCACCTGTGCTAATTGTGTTGGTAAAAGTATCAGTCAAAGTCCTAACATCTAAAGGGCTGCTACTAAAGTTGTTGATGTTGAATTTTGACTCAGAATATGCAATGGTAGCAGCTTGGCTCGGTAAGGTAGCCAATATCGAAGTAGCGATCGCTGGAGTAGCTAGTGCAAAAAAACGATTGACAAATTTAATGTAATTTTTCATACAAGGCTCTCTTTTTGTTTTTAGGATGATAGTGTTGTAAATTTGCCATGCTTACTGACTCCTTACTAATGAGCAGGAGTAAAATATAGGCAAATAAGATGAACAACTTGGGAAATTCTCAAGCTAATTTTGTTTTATGCAGAAGAAAACTTCTATATAAAACGAATATTTATTTACCGCTTAGGCATTAAAAATTAAATAATAACCGCATCAGTAATTTAGTTATATTTTTTATGCACTAGGTAATTGCTTACATACTTATACTAACCGTGCATCTATTAGTTCGTTGTAAAGTTTGAGTGAAAAGGAGAGTTTTTTTATTGGTATTTACGTAAGGATTCAGGTAGGGAGGATCTGATACCAATTCAAAATTCAAAATTCAAAATTCAGAAAGCCAGACATCACAAAGGTTTGGGTGTATGTATCTGTGGCATTCTTTTTTTAAATTGGTATGACATAAGTGATGTTGATGTCAGAGATCCTTTGATGGCAAGCAAGTCACTGGAAAATCAAGCGATGCTCGCATATATCAATTGTCGAAGTACATGATTGGTATCAATCCGGTTTGGTTAAGGTGCATAGTCTAAATAACCCTGTTAGTCCCTACGGTGTACACACAAGTCCTAAAAACCTAGCTTGATAAAACTTTCCTTGTTCCCAGTCCGAAACTGGAAATGCATTCTATTGAGTTTATGACTCAATATCTAGACTGGAGGCGCAAGGTCTAGCCTTGTGACTTTATAATCAGATATTTTTTAACTGGAAGTCCCTTAGAGCTGATTCGTAAAGAAAATTTTAAGCATATCCAATTCATTGCTGGACAGGACTTTCAAAGAATAAACGCTCTTATGGCTCAAATTCCTGAAATCCTTACGAATTAGAGACTTTACTCTAGTTTACAAATTAGCTCTTAGGGATTAGGTTGGGTCTATATTAAATTTCCAGAGAGGTAAAAAAGCTGATTGAATACCTAATTCAGAGGGTTATAGTCTGAAAGTAGATGATCCAAAAGCTTACGTTCGTGGAGATTTAAATCTGAGGCAGATGTTCCGAATTCCTGTAGTTTATGGTAGGTAAAATCACGTTCAAATGTTTCGATACGTTCTTGTAAGCCTCCATAGAGTTCCTCAAGGGTAAACTCAGTTGCTAAAGCTAAGGCAATTTGTTCTCGGTCTTTACCAAGTGACCGACCCTTGAATTGATAATCACCTTGAGAATGCTGGGATAGTAGCCCAAGCGCGATCGCTAACAGCAGAGTTTGATAAGCTAGCTTTAATTCCCTACCAGAACCAATTTCCTCTGGAATTAAATCGAAAACGTTTTCGTCTGGCTCGATTTGTTCGCTCTGAGTCCGTTCATAGCAGTCTCGATAATACTCAATTTGACTGAGAAAATATGCCGGAAAGCCCAACGAACGAGTCAAAATACATAATCGCTGCTCATCTTCAGCTACCAAGGCGGTTAAACTACGACTAAAGCGACTGTAAAACGCAAAAACTTGTTCTTTATCTTTTGCTCCCACCCAGAGGGTAATCTCCCGTTGAGAAGTTGGGTTTAAGTTAGTGTCGATATCTTGAATTCGCAGCAACAAATTAGCGCTATCATAAAGCTGATTCAAACGCAAATTAGCTGTATTAGCGGCAATTAAATCTGATTGCTTTAAAACTTTGCCAATAGACAAATTACCCAATTGCTCGAACTGCTGCCGAGCAAAGGGCATAAGTTGATTCTGAAATTCTTCAGCAGAAATTTTCCACGACTGAGAACGGCTAACCTGTTCTTGAGTAAACTTCTGTGTTGGTAATGTGGAAAGAAAACTTTGGTAATAAGCATCAATATCCGCATCAGTCAGAACTGTGAGCCGAGTTTCGGAGAACTTCGTGGTAGCTTGATCGCGTTGAGCAACCAAATTATTGTATATCTCAGAGAAATCAGCCAAAGTTTGACGTAAGGTTTCAGTTCTTTGTTTAGCTGTTTTAATCAAATAATTTAACGCCTCGACACGGAGATTTTGGGCGTATAAATCGTACTCTAACTTTAATTGTTCATTATAGTTGCGGCGTAATTCTACGGCGGTTGCTTTAACAGTGCTTTCTAGGCGTTTAAGTTGTTTTTGAACCTTCTGAATGCGATCGCGAATATTAGTGCTGTACTTGAGCCAAACGATACCTAAGTAAGTCAAAATTGTTACCGCAGTCCAAAGCAGATAAGTAACTAAGTTAGCCCAAAACTTTTGCAATAGTAGCCATAATGTTGATTGACTGAAAATTCCGGTTATAATCAGCAAGGCGAATAAAGCACCAGTAACCAAGGTAGGATAAACGATTAGATACTGTGAGCGAAAACGGTTTTCTTCTGTTAGTAGTTCATCTAATTTATCTGTGGCTGTTTCGAGTTGATTTTCAATGGCCGTTAAGTGGTTCTGAGCTACAACGATCGCGGCTTCGGCTTGTTCACGAGCGCGAGCGATCGCCGTAAAGCGAATTTGTCGAGCTTGTTCGATTTCGGCATTTAACGCTTGGCGATACTCAGCAATTGCCGTTTCTAACTGTTTCTGAGTTGTTTGTAGCTCTTGCAGTTGTTCTTCAGACTTTCTTTGAGCTAAAGCATCTTGTAGTTGTTGCTGCTGCAATTTTAAGGAGACAATTTGGTTGAGTAGCTTTTGAGTAGCTTCATGATCAATTGTTACCTGCAATCTTGAGTCGAGAAATGCTTCAGCCGCACGCAGTTCTGTAACAAGATTCTGGGATTGATCGCCTATGGCATCCGTTTGCAGTTCCAAATACAAAAAGGTCAATATATTTAACAGCCTAGCTGCTTCATGCAAGCCTCTAGGTGTAGCATCAGCATAGCGATTAATGGTGCGGTCTAAGAAGGCGGTTAGTGTTGCCTGTAATTGTTTGCAACAATTTTCTAGCGTGCGCTTATAGGAAAGTAGCTCTTTATTTTCAAATTGCCGATAAGCACGCTGTAATTCTATCCTATATTCCTGAGCCTGGCCAGCACGCATCTCAAGGCGCGGATTAAAATCTTGCCAAACTGGTTTGCCGTTGTTTCGTTCTAATCCGAGAAAAGCATTACTGAAATCTTCGCTGAGTATAAATCCTTTGGCATCTAACAGGCATTTGCGAATTGCCTCTGGAGTAAATTCTGCCTTCGGTAAAAACTGCTCCATGATAATATCGGCAGCTAAGGCAGCACTCAAACGATTAATAGTTGTTTCTCCTGCGAAAAATAATTCTCCATAACCAAATGAACTATAAGCGGGTATTTTCCCTCGTACTTTTTGTACGCCAATCAATAAGCCATTGGTTTCCGGTTCCACAGTGAGAAAACCTGCCAAAGCATCAGCATAACTAGGTAAATTATCCCTCAGTCCCCCAATTCGCCCGTCCATCAGCCAGCAGTTATCAAAAGGTGCTACTTTTTGAGCAGCTTTAATCACAACTCCACTGGTCATTTTGTGATCTAACTCTTTCAGGAAAGCGTAAGCAGCACCGTAATCAGCAGTTTTGGCTTGGGAAAATAACCCTGGTAGTAACAACAAAGCTTCTAAGCTGTAAGGAATATCGACAAAGTAGTTAGAAAATAACCAACGAATCAAGCGTACTATGTCAAAAACTACTCCCTTAGCAAATTGATTGCTGACTGACAGCATGAGATATACTTGATGGCTGTTGCTAATTTCTACTCCTTGGCGTTTCGCTGCAAGCACTTCTTTTGATTGACTAGCCGTTTTCAATAATTCAATCAGTGCAGTTTGCAGTTCGCCAGTCGCTTCGCTGAACTGGGTACGAATTTTGGAGACATAAGCTTGTTTACTATGAGTTTGAGCCAGATCAAAACTCGTGTCAGCAAACCGATCTAACTCGCTATTAAAGCTAAAAGTTTGACCATCCCAAGTTAAGGTATAAGTTTGAATTAAACAGCTTTGGGTAGCCGGAAATTCTTGCAGTTGCCGTTTCATGGCTGCACAAAAAGCGGCACTGTGAGGATCGAGTGCAAGTAAAATAGTTGGTTTTGGCATGGGAACACTCTCAGAGTGCAAACTATGGGGCTAAATAATCACATCTAAATCTTCCAGATAAGCTTCAATTTCCTGGATTTCCATTTCTACCTGTTCTTTAATCTGGGCATCAACCTTGCCTCCGTTTAAAACCTGATTCAGGTGATTGATGTAGTTTTGCAAAGTAAATTTGGCTTTTTCTTGGTCTTCGTGGGTGATACGCTCAACTTTGTCAGCAATTTCTTTAACTAGAGGCAAGTTACTTTTGAAAGCTTTAAATGCTAACTTGCGTAGGCTTTGCCCGCCGTAGGCATCGCCTCCCAATGGCAAAACTCCGCCTTCTAATCTTTTCGCTTGTTCTGTAGAAACGAAATATTTCCTACCCTGATTGACAACCAATTTATATGGATCGGGTGCTAAGGCTAAAGCAAACCAACGCAACGCCCCACCATCGTCTTCCGGTGGAATTAAATTAGCTAAGTTTGTCCAATTACGATGCAGGTGCTTAAAGACTTTATTTGGATCTAGGTAAGCTGACTCCATATCCCTCATTCCGTTGAATGCAAATAAGGGAACACCAATTTCGACTCGAAACAGCATCACTTTATGGGGTTCGCCTGTCGGTACAAAAGAAGGATTATTACTTCCTTTAGGTAAACGGCTAGAAAGAGGTGGATCGCTAAAAATTGTATTACTACTCTCTACTCCGTAGTAATAAAATTCTGTGATCACGTGCTGCTGTTGAACGGGAATTTCCGTTTCTTCATACTGCCAAAGAGGAACTGCAAGTTTGCCAAGTTGTTGCAAATCTTGCCCTGCATCTTCGGGATTACTATCTGCTAAAACCTGTTCAACAGTCATACTGGTGAGCGGATAGTAAGCTTCATCGACAAATTTCAGAATTTCGTTCTTGACATCTTCAGCTTTTTTCTCAGACCAATTCGTTAAAGTTTGAGACTGTTCTCGATACCAACGGATAAAATCTTCGCCAGTAACTTTGGGACGTTTTGATTGGAGATTGATGCGCCCAATGGTATGAATAAAGGGATTATCGTTACTTCCTTGACGGTTGACCTCGTGATAACTCTGTTCTAAATCTCGATAAACTTTATCTAAGTTGCTATGTAAACGTTGGCATTTTTCTTTGATTTCTTCTACCTTAGCCCGTAGTACACCATAGAGTTCAGCCGCTTTATCACAACGTTTCCAATGTAAATAAGTCTTCCACTTTTGGTCAGCCCGTTCTTTGTATCTCTGGCAAGCAGCTTGAATAGTGTTTTTATTTGGGAACCAAGTTTCTGCGACTTCTTTAATTTTTTCTTCTTGTGGTTCTAATTTCAAAGCATTGAAACTAGATTGCGCTTCTTGTGACTTGCGCTGCACGCTTTGCTGTAATTCGTCTAATTGTTGAGAAAGTTTGCTCAAGAAGTCCAAAACATAAGCTAATCCATTGGGACGGTTAAGACCGCGTTCCCAGAAAGTTGCGATCGCAGCAGTTGCAGCCTGCTCTAAGCGATAAAAACTCAATCCCAATTCTTGAGCCGTCCGTTGTTCAAATTGATCTAACTGCCGTTTGTAAAGTTCTTTGATTGTCGCCAAAGCTGTGCGATCGTGACGGATTTCGCCAATTCTAAATTCGGGTTTTATTTGTCCACCGCGATCGCTTTCAGTCAAGGCATTGAGGACAGTAGTTGCTTCTGCTAACTTGCAATCTTCTAAAAACCGGGCGATGTCGCTTTCTAAATCGATTGCTGGGGTAGATGCCATTAACTCATTCTTCAGCAAGCTTTGAGCATCCTCTAATTTCATCCGCTCGTATTGCTGTACTGGCAGAGTCAAGGTGGCAAAGCCAAAACTACAGTAATTTATATTGCGCCCTCGAACTTTTTCACCATTTGCCAGATAAGCGCGAATGTTATCAGCAACGTTAGCGGCGTCTAGACCGATTTGAGAACCAATCTGGATGTACAAACCATCTGCAACTAAATTTTGCAAATCGTCTGGACGACCGACTACAGTTCCATTTTTGTTAACCCCGTCAATTAAAAATACTGCATCAAAGGGAGGGCGATCGGCTTTGATTTTTGTGACACCATAATCAATCTCAATGCTATTAGATGGTGACAATCCCCAAAAGTGTTCGATTTCTTTGAGTGCGCCATAAGCATTAGACTTGACCAAGTGAGTTTGGGGAATATTGGCAAACACTCTGGGTAAAACAAATACCCCCGTAATATTAGAAAAATTATTGAGATGTTGCCGTGTTAAAAAAGCCGTATCTAAGAATGTGCCACTGCCCGTCCCACCAGCCAAACTGCCAACAATAAAAACTTCGACACCATCCCGACTGGAAACTTGATAGTTATCTGAAAATGCTTGTTTGTTGGTGCGAATTTCGCGGACAGCATTGATTGCTTGAGAAATTAAACTTTTGATATCGCCTACTCTTGCAAAAAAGGCGAGCCGCCCCCGGGCCCGAATCTGTCCAGCACCATTGATCAGGGCGTTTGCTGGAATGTCCCTAGGCCACCATTCCGCGATGTGGTCGTTACGTGTTAGCGGTAGGGGATTTGCAACAGAAATTGCATAAAGTTCATTAGGTTCTAAAAAAACCTTAGTTCCATCAGGTGATTTTTCTCGTTCTTGGATATTTTCAGTAGTATCAATAGAAATAAAACGAATAACTTCTGGTACTGAGCCGTAAACATCTATAAATCGCTTTTTAAGTTTAAGTACGACTTCATAACCCGTTCCTCCTAGCCCGATAACAACAGTAGGACGAAAAACAACCGTGGGACGCACAACCGTGGGACTTAACATTCACTTTCCTGTGATATTATTCAAAAGTTTGTCTGCCCACTGCTTGGCTCAGAGGGCCTTTGGTGTTCAATCCAGTTAAACTGCAACTTAACGTTGCCAATTTCGATGATGTCCTCGTTGTAGAGTTCATCTGTATTTATCTTTTTAGTATTGACAAAAATTACACCTTTCAAACACTGTAAATCTATATTTTTTTTACCTGCCCGCCAAACTGTGACTAACTCAGCATCAGAATCTGTAGCCGCAATAGCTGGTATCAAATCACTCAGGCATACTCTAGCCTTCGGTAGGTGAGTGAGACTAATCTCTTCATCTTCCAATGATTGTGGCAGTGGTTCCAGCACTACCAACGCTCCTTCTAAACGGTTACGGTTGCGGAAATCTTCGACTAATTCCAAGGGCGTTTTGCGTTGAATCAAACAAACTACTATCAAAGCAATTAACAACACTAGCAGCCCTAAAAGTAACCAAATAACTATTTTTCGTCCCAATGGAATCAGAATATGCAGATGAACTTCCGTACTGACAGGACTAGCAATTGAGTTATCTGGGGTCAGGACTAGGGTGAAAGTGCGATCGCCTTCAAAATTGCTATCAGCAACCTGCAACTGCACAGGAATATTAGTTTCTCCTGGTTGTAAGGATATAGCTGCTGAAGGTTCTGCTACAGAAATCTTTCTGGAATTGCCTTGCAACTGTAAGCTAGCTGTTCCGGATATATTAGTGTGAACTACCAAAGTTTGGGTTTCAGTGGTTTTGCCTACCTCTGTTGAGCCAAAATCTATTTTTGTAGGTTGTATTTGTAGTTTCGACTGAATGGTTAAAGGTAGGTCAATTGTAATTGGTGCGATCGCTTGATCTGCGCTTATCAACACTAAGCGCAAGTTATTAGTGCCCCCCTTTGCCTCTGCTGGTATCTGTAAACGCACAGGAATCACTGTTGCTTGATTCGCAACTAAGTCGATGGTGCGATCGGGTGAAATTAAGCTAATACCACTTTGCTGAGGGTCTTCCAGTTGTAAACTTACCTTAGTATTGACATTACTAATACTATTAATATTCAGTGGTTCAGTAGTTGTTCCAGGTAATAATTGTGGTAAATTAGCAGTAGGTAAATTAACATCAAGTTTTGGTTTAATAAGCGCTGGTCGGATATTTTGAGCCAGTTGGTTAAGCTGAACTCCGCCAGGATCTCGCAATACTTGCCCCTTACCGCAAAGTGCTGGATTGCTAGCAAAGTCATTTAGTTGCTTTTCGTGTTCTTTTAATCCTAAAGACACAAAAAATATGTAGGGCTTGCATTGTTGCTCACGTAGAAATTGGGCATTACTAGGAATAGAAATAGGATTAGGAATACCACGCACATCTTCTAATCCGTCTGTTAGAAATACGATACTAACAGTACGACCAAGAGCATCAGCACGTTTATTTAACACGGCAGAATGTTGCAAAGTCTTTTGCACAGCCTTACCTGTATAAGTACGTACACCCTCAGCTTTAAGTGAGTTAATTATTTGCTTGAGCTTACCTCTATCTGGATTACTGTTAATAGTGATATCATTGGCGTTTAGAGTGACATCTCTATCAAAGCTATAAATAGTAACTGTGTCGCCTAATCTAGCCGTGTTAACAAATTCAGTAATAGAATTTTTTACTGGCTCAAAAATATTTTTTGTTCCACCTACACCACGCATGGAAGCAGAAGTATCTACTACTAAAATCCAGTCAATTCCTCCTTTAGTAGTAGTCTGAGCCGATACACTACACAAGTTAGGAATTGATATTAAGGTCAAAACAATAATGTTTCGGATTGAACTAAATTTCAACCAATGCTTGAAGTATCTAAAGCTCATTGATAGATTCCTCCAGACATATAAATTTTATGTTGAGATTTAATCTTCTTGATATTTAGAAATATTTTGTAGCATCCATATACTTCTATTTGCTGTAAACTTGAAATCCATAAACTGACAGTTATGATTTGATGCACTAATTCCATATCATTCTCTAAAAAATGTAGATTTAAACTGCTATTGCTATCACAAAAGCAATATAAAAAGTTGATTAAATATATAAATATAATATGTGGTTTTTTAATTTGATTGTAATTTAATTATTCATACAAAGCGTTAAGTGTTACTTTGATATTAACCAATAATTAAATTCTGAAAAAATGTTATATTTTTTTAATTAATAAAATTTATAAATAAAAGTTATAAAAAAATAATTAAATTAATTATTTTCCTAAAAATTAAATTAATAATAGTGTTAATCAGCTTTTTATCAAGTTATATGTTAGCTAATTTTTTAAAAAATGTCACGTTTTTTTAGATATTCAAGTTACCAAAGTTTACCTGTTTAACTATTAATCAACTCAGTAAATATATAGAAAAAAGTTTGATTATTGACAATATAATTTTATATTTACGTTTAATTAACCTTGACAGTGATAAAGATAAATTGTTAAGGCTTGTAGTTATAGCAGTTCTCGTACAAGTCGGATAATTAACCACAGCACATCTGTACTAATCTTTGCTGTAGGAATGCGAAGCGCATCTGCATTGAAATTTCAACCCTTAATTCACCGTGATTTCACGCAAAGCTGTACTAAGAATCATGAACAGCTAACGGCAACAACAAGCGACTGACTACCCGATTATCTGGTAACTGATAGAAATTCAACTCTCCTCCTAGTTCTTGCATGAGGTTTTGGCAGATCGCCAAATGTAAAGCTGGTGGTTGGTCAAGATTGGAAGGAGCAAGTATATCTTTAGATGTATTATCATGTAATTCTGTTAATAACTGTGGTTCGATCGCACCGTTATATGTGATTGATAATTCTAGCGATGTCTGATGTTCAGCTCCTCCACTTGTAGAAGAATGCTTTGTATCTAAGGGTTTTGACGCATCTAAACGGCGACACCAAATATCAATTCTGCTACCGGTTTGAGAACGGTTACAGGCAGTAACTAATAATTCATGGATAACTAGTTCAATTTTGACAATATCACCAGCGATCGCCATTGCAGATTGAGTGCTGGAGGTAGGAACGCCTCTAACTAATGAAGAATTCTTGGGCGCTTCTTGCTCGTCAATTGGTTGTCCCAAACCATGTACCCCAATCCACAGCTTTTGTTGTTTAAGTAAATTTTCGATCCGTTCGAGCGATCGCTTTAGTAAACTGGCTATGGACATAGTTTCCCAACTAATATGTAGCTGCCAGTTCTCAAGTTTTAGCATTCCACTCATAGAGGTGGCTGTATAATCTAACTGCCGTAGCAATAGTTGGTAGCGCATCTGAGTCAATTCATTAGCAGGAATGCCCAAATCGTGTATTTGTTTAAGAGAATGGGCCGTTATTCTTTGAATTTCCTCTAAACGACGATGTTTGTACCAGTTGAGTTGTCGTAATTCTTGTGTTGTGGATTCCAAAAGTCGGATAATTTGCTTTTCACGACGCCACCAGGCTAATTGAGAAATCAGAGCTGCTGTTGCACTGAGGCTTTGTTCTGACCAGCGACGCTCTTGATAGTCTACAAGCAACACTACACCAGTGGTTTCATAAACAGCAGTTGTACGTAATGCCATTACCAAAATTTGACTTTTGTTTGGAACATTCAACCATTTCCGGGTTTCTGGAGGTAAATTATCCACCTTCAAAGTTAGGTAAGTCTCTGTAGCAAGTGCCCACTGAATTAAGGCTTCAGTCTGGATAGAAATAGATACATCAGAAAAAATCCCAAATTGGCTATTGTCAATCACTCCAGGAATAATTTCTGCCCAACTTTCGCCAGGTGCCCAGGATAGCATTAGCGCTAAGGGACAACCCAAAATTGATGCTATTTGTTCGAGAGATGCACCTT
This sequence comes from Nostoc sp., assembly GCF_036917515.1. Lineage (GTDB taxonomy): Bacteria > Cyanobacteriota > Cyanobacteriia > Cyanobacteriales > Nostocaceae > Nostoc. Next base: position 13,265 of record NZ_JBALDE010000091.1, read on the forward strand.
CTAAATGCTTTTTTTCGACCTCAATGCTGTTCTGGGATTGTGTCAGGATGCGTAAGCATTGCTCAAATGCCTGGGAAGTTTTTTGCTGCTGGGTGGTGCGATTATGTAATTGCCACTGACGAACAATTACACCAATCTGTTGACTGACCGCCCACAGCAATTCCTTTTCTAGAGTTGTCCAAGAACGATGGTTTTCATGAGTAATCATCAAAAGTGCTGCTGGTATATGTTCGTGAGTGCATTTACAAACAAGTAGCGATCGCACATTATTCTCTAACAACAAGGGCCGCCAGTTAAAAAAGCGTAAATCTTCATCTAAGTTCTCAATTTCCACCGCTTGAGTTGAACTTTGCAAAAGCTGCCCATCTAATTCTTTGAGAGTATGCAGGGTAAATGTCAACGGTCGGCGATTATAAGGCTGACTTTGGTAAGTAAATTGATAATTTTTCTGCTCAGGGTCATACTGCAACAGTAAAAAGCGGGTAGCACCTAATCGAGCTAAAACTCTTTTAGCACAACTGTGTAAAGTTACCTGAAGGTCATGTTCGCTATAGATACCTTGGGCAACTTGGCTAGTCAGTTGAGCATCCTCTTGAATCTGTTTGATTGTACTTTCCATGCTTTCGGTAGGTACAACCAGAGAAATTAAACCAGCAACACTCTGGACGAAATTTTTGTCTGTGTCTGTCCAGATGCGAGGTTCATTGCTTTCCACCGCCAGAAAACCGACTAAGTTCTTTTGCCAGATAATCGGAGCTGCTAGGAGCGATCGCACCTTCAAGCGTTCCAGCAATTTTGCCGTAAAATGGCTTTTTAAAGAACTGCGGGCATCACCAATTGAGACTATTTGGTTAACTGCCAAAGCATAATAAAAATCGCTCAAATCCTGTACAGTCATTCCTGCTGCTTGCTGACTGCTAAAATTGCGATCCATTTTGACCAGCTGATTGCTCATTCGACACCAAAAGTAGCGCCCTTCCCGCTCAAACCAGTAAACATTTGTCCGGTTGGGGGAGACAAATTTATGAGTTGCTTGCACCGCTGCTTCAAGTCTTTGATTTAGGTTGCTGAGGGTGCGTAAATTTTCTAGCAATTCTAATAATGGCTCGTCGGTTCGCCTGGTTTGCTTTTGGTGCTTATGCATCTCATTTTGATAAAGCACTGCTCCTAGTTCACCTAAAACCATCATCAAACGTGCTTTTGTTTCTCCTGTCAGTAGGTAGCCCCAGCGTTCTGAACCCAATAATAGCAAGCCCAAGCAACGGTCTTTGTAGCGAATTGGTAAAATAATCGTTCCTTGGATGTGGAATTTTTCGGCAATTTTTCGCCATTCAGCGGCACGGATTTCAGTTTGCAAATCAGCTACGCCTAAAGGACGATGTTCAATTACTACTTGTTCTAATAAATCCCCAGGACTTAGAACAACTCTTTGGTGTAAAAAGCTCATGTCATGATCGGGTGTGATGCCTCCTTTTCCGAATAATATGTGATTCAGGCGATCGTAAAGAGCAATCCAAATCAGTTTGTAGTCAAACTCTTCTTTGAGATAAGAAATAGTAGTTTCAATCAGAACGTCAACATCATCTTCTTCTCTGAGGCTCTGGAGGAGGCGCCCCAAAGAGAGGATCTGCTGTTCGGCGGCTATAGGTTTTTGCGGCTGCCCCATCTGATTTCTTGGTTAACATAACTTGTAATATATAAGATGCCCAGAAAAGCACCCTGAGTAATATTGCCACAGGAGTTTGCTAAAAGTTGTAGGTAACAGGTTCGTTAAAGTTAGATTATGGACATGCTAAGGAAATGGGTGAAACTCCTTCTGATGCTCAAGAGGAGCAGAGACAAATCTCAGAGGAAAAGCGAGAGTCTGCTGAAGATACCAGGCTCTTGCAAGAAGAGCAGCAACAGCTTACTGAAGAAATGAGAAATTCTGCCGAAGAAACCCGGCAGCTTGCTGAAGAAATGAGAAATTCTGCCGAAGAAATGCGGCAGAATGCTGAACAAGTGCGGGTAGCTAAAGAAGAACTCCGACAAGCTAAAGAGGAAGCACAGCAATCTAAAGACGAACTCCGACGAACTAAAGAGAAAGCGCGTCAGTCTACCGAATTAGCGTAGTGTTAAGGATTGAAATGGATATTTATCAACTTGCTATTCGTCCGCTTTTGTTCAATCTGGTAAAAACTGATTCAGAGTGGTTACATCAGCAGACGATTCGCAGTTTTAGTTGGCTATTGCAAACAGGTGTTTGCCCTCCTGCTAGTTGGATCAACCAACGCCTAAAGCAGTCTTTATGTCTGTACGATTCACGCCTAGAACAAAATTTGTTTGGGCTAAACTTTCCAAATCCCGTAGGATTAGCAGCTGGCTTCGACAAGGATGGAGTAGCTGCTGGCATTTGGTCTAACCTGGGTTTTGGGTTTGCGGAACTTGGAACTGTAACTTTTCATGCACAACCAGGAAATCCGCCTCCCCGTTTGTTTCGCTTGCCATTGGACAAAGCTGCTCTCAATCGGATGGGCTTTAATAACAGTGGTGCAGCAGTAATGGCGGCACGTTTGGAACAAGAAAAGCATGAGTTAACCCGATCAATACCCATAGGGATAAATTTGGGTAAATCTAAGGTAACTCCCCTAGAAGCAGCCGCAAAGGATTATCTCGATAGTTTTCGTTTACTCAAGAATTTGGGAGACTATTTTGTTGTTAATGTATCTTCTCCCAATACACCAGGATTACGATCGCTCCAAGATGCTTCTATGCTCAGTGCCATCTTGAATTTATTACAACAAGAAAATAATGCACAAAAACAACTTTTTGTCAAGATAGCACCAGATTTATCATGGGAAGCGATCGCTGACATTATTTCTTTAGCTAAAACCTACCAACTCGCGGGAATTATTGCCACTAACACCACTATCCGCCGTGATGGACTGAAAACCCAGGTAATTGACCAAACTGGCAAATCACCCCAGGAAGAAGCCGGCGGAATTAGTGGTGAACCATTGCGCGATCGCTCCACTGAGGTAATTCGTTTTATTTGGCAGCAAACTCAAGGACAAATCCCGATTATTGGCGTGGGTGGCATCTTTTCTCCTGAAGATGCGTGGGAAAAAATTACTGCTGGTGCTAGCTTGATTCAGGTTTATACAGGCTGGATTTACGAAGGCCCAATGATGGTACGCCGAATTCTAGCAGGTTTACTTTCCCAGCTAGAACAAAGCGGATTAAATTCCATCAACGAAGCTGTGGGTTTAGAATTCAAAAATCAACGAAGGCAGGAGGCAGAGAGCAAGAGGCAGGAGTAATACCAATTCTCTAAAATAAGGCAACAGATGTAAGCAAAGATTGCCTTGCTGCATCTAAATTTCTCAATTACGAATTGCGTTAGCGAGTCCGCGTTCGCTTTTAGCGTCTCGAAGAGAGCGTCATTGCGAATTGCGAATTGGTATAAGACTGCCCGTACTTTATAACTGCTGCGACCAGAGGGAGCAAGGATTTAAGATAACAACACTGAACTCTCGTTCAGAACTACCAAATCATTCTAGGTCAAATAAAGCGATGATTTTCCCCTCCTGCCTCCTGTCTTTTTCAACCTTCTTCTTCCAGTGGGAAAAACTCTTTAACTTTTTCCGAGTATGACCATGCAATACCATCAGGGTCTTTGCTGCGACTCCACTCAGGAAACTCTGGATCGTTTCGCCGTTTATAAACTGTGCTGGAATAGACATTGAGCCGTTTAGCAAGTTCAGATTGAATCAGAGAGCCAAAAACTAATTGTTTTTCCAGGGATAGTTTAGCTTCCTCATGTGTTTGCTGTGGGAGTGATTCGGTTTCTGGTTCTTCCTCCTGTGGGGTTGGTGGTGCTAATAGCAATGGCTGCGCCAACGTCTGCGACGAACGCGCTGTTTTAGTAACTGGTTGAGCCGGAAATTTTTTAACTGGCTCACTACTATCAAGAATATTGCCGAGAATGCTGGCAGTTATAAAGTAATAAGACTGCCCTGCCTCTTCAGAGTTGACTATACTGGCACCAAATTCCGAGGCTTTAGCATCCAAGTAGCGTTTTGCCGTTGTTCCAGGAAAATTGCCCCTGATTGCCAAGTCCATTGGCGTCAGTCTGCCCTGATTTTCACGAACCAATTGATGAAAAATTGGGTTAACTCGTACAGTCCACTGTTGCCATTGATATTCCTGCCAAAGCTTGAAACCAATTACCAGCACAATTACCGCCAGTAAAATTCTCCAAGTGGCAACTAGGAAAATAATCAAAAACGAGATGGGCAAAAGTAGAACGAGAAAAGCCTTACCGTCACCTTCTATGGGTTTCTCACTCATGCCGATTTTTGCCAAGTGAATTTTGGGAAATAATATTATTATATTGGCAAAAATTGAGACACTTTTTTGTATCTTTTGGCAAAGTCACGGCAAATTTGTCGGCAAAATCTTACTCAGTAAGTGTTATAGGTTTTTCAACCTTCTGCTTATCTAATATTGGTCTGCGATCGCGCAAAAGCTTTTTACCAGAGAAAAGAAGGGGATTGTGATGAGAGCGATCGCCATACATCTCGGATAATCTGCTCCCGAAATTCTAAGCAATCGCTTGCTTGTACTTTTCAGACTTTTCTTTCCAAAGCAATAATTCTAAATTGGTTTGCCAGACCCTTGACAATCAATAATACATATACTACAGTAATAATACAAGTCAACTTTCACTAGGAAGTTAACTTTCAGCAGTAGCGAATAGCTCAAATGGCAGAGCGCCCACCTTGCCCTGAAGGGCCGACATATCGAGGGTTATCGCATATAACTAAAACACCCCCGATTTAACTTCTGGAGGTGTAGGTAAAAATCCTACTTCGTTACAGCAAATTTATATGTGGTGGGTAGCTCAGTGGATAGAGCGCCTAAATATCCTTATTCACACCTTGCCTGAAAAGGCCGACGAATTGAGGGTTATCGCCTGCCAAGCGGGAGGTCGCGGGTTCAATTCCCGCTCCACTACACCAAATCTAGTCCTGAAATTTTAATTTTGAATTTTTATGTGGCGGGTAGCTCAGTGGTAGAGCGCTAAACATCCTTGTTCACCCCTTGCCTGCAAAGGCCGACGAATCGAGGGTTATCGAATCGGGTTCGAGAGGTCGCGGGTTCAAATCCCGCTCCGCTACACCAAATAATTTTGGATTTTAAATTTAATCCAAAATCCAAAATTTTCATGTGGCAGATAGCTCAGTTGGTAGAGCACCGAAAAACATCCTTGTTCACACCTTGCCTGAGAAGGCCGATGAATTAGGGTTATCGCCTCTTAAGCCGGATGTCGCAGGTTCAATTCCTGCTTTGCCACCTTTCATTTTTGCCTGCAAGGGCCGGGAGATGAAACGATGAATTACAATTTTTTCACTAAAAAGAAAACAATTACACCCCAAAATCAACCTATCCCCGGACGAGAAGCAGAAATGGTTCAGGGGCGTTCCGGTGGCTGGATGTTTGATGCTGGTATTTGGAAAATGCTGCGTCGCTGTTTATTAGTTGGCACAGCAAAAAGCACTTACTACGCTTGTAAACAGGAATTAACTGAAGATTTTGTGACAGTTGTCAGACAAGCTATTGCCGAAAATCCTGGCCGTGTCGCAGAAGAAATTTTGTATGCTAGCGATGGACGCGCCATTAATAACAGTGCGCCTATCTTGGCTTTAGTGTTGCTCTCTATGGGTGAAGCACCAGAAGCAAAACAGGCGTTTGGTGAAATTTTCCTGCAAGTTGTCCGTACTGGTAGCCACTTCTACGAATGGCTGAACTACACCAAATCTCTACGAGGATTTGGCAAAGTAGTACGGGAAGCTGGTAAAACTTGGCTTTCAAGAGAAGATGTTAAGAGTTTAGCTTATCAACTGTTGAAATATCAACAGCGTCAAGGCTTCTCCCACCGGGATGCATTGCGGTTGTTCCATGTCAAACCGCCTACAGAAAATCACCGTCAACTATTTGAGTGGGTAGTTAGAGGCTGGGAAGAATTGCCAGCAGATATCCCCTCAGAAGCGTTAGCGCAGATTTGGTGGTATGAGTGGCTGAAGCGGAATCCAACTCAAACTCATGAAGCTATTTCCCAAGGACGCTTAACTCACGAAATGGCTGCACCAGTGGGCAAAATGGATCAGCTTGCTTGGCAGCTACTATTTCAGGAAATGCCAATAGGTGCAATGTTGCGTAACTTGGGTTCTTTAACTGAACTGGGTGTGTTGCGAACAGATGAAAGTGCCAACTTGCTGCAAGTAGAAGCAGTTCTTAACAACAAAGAACATCTGCGTAAAGGTCGCATCCATCCAATTGATGTTTTGAAAGCACTCAAAACTTATCAATCTGGTGGCAGATTAGGACGCAGTAAGAAAACTTGGAACCCAGTTCCTCGGATTGTAGACATATTAGAAAAGGCGGTTGAACTGTCTTTTGATGTTGTGCAACCCACAGGTAAAGTGTTTATGCACGCCGTAGACGTTTCTGGTTCTATGGGTAGCATGGTTGCAGATATGGGACTGAGTTGTTGTGAAATTGCCACTACAATGGCACTAGTGACAGCAAAAGCAGAGAAAAACTACATGATTCGCGGCTTTGCTACGGAATTCCGGGAATTGGATATCACTGCTAAAGATAGTTTTAGTTCTGCTGTAGCGAAAGCTAGGAATCAGAACTTCGGCGGAACGGATGCGTCTGTAGCTTATGACTGGATGATTAAGAATAAGTTTAAAGCAGATGTAGTCTGCTTTTGGACTGACTCAGAAAGCTGGGCTGGGTATAAGCATCCAAGTCAAGCGCTGAAGGAGTACCGCAAAAAGGTAAATCCCAACGTCAAAGCGGTATATGTCACCTTGACACCTTACCAAATTACTTTGGTAGATCCTGAAGATCCGCTATCTTGGGATTTGGCAGGGTTCGACCCAGGTACACCTCGGATTATCCAGATGCTGGCTACAGGTGAATTGTAGATATTACTGAAGGATAAAGTTTTTCATCCTTTATCCTTCATACTTCATGGCGGGTTATCCTTGTTCGCAACTTGCCTTTCGGGGCCGAAGAATTTAGGATTATCGGTTACGTCTCCACCATTGTGGGGATTAGCGGGTTCAATCCCCGCACCCGCCTTTATTTTTGATTTTTACCTCACGCAAAGAAAAAAGCGATTTAATTTTTGAATGGTCGTTTTTCTATTTCAGCGATGGGTAAGAGTAGGGTGTCTTCGATGTGCGATCGCATCTGTAAAACTTGTGAGTTAAAATCCTGCTAATTAAATCAAAAATCTTGCTATGAATGTGCTGCAAGATTGTTCACTTATTTTTAGACTAGAAATTGCTTGTTTTACTTCCTTCATTTGTTGCTCAAATGACAGGTTAGTAAATATTTTTAGTGCTTTTTCCAAGTTTACTTGGCTTTCCTCAAAAGCTTCTTTACTTTCATTATTTTTTATAATTTGATGTAAAACTATTCCTAGCTCATGTAAACTTATCCCCCTAAAATAATAACAGCAAGCTAAAGACAGAAGTACGTTAATCATTAATTTATCTTCTTTAACTCTTGTTGCAATCACTAAAGCTGTTTGAAAAAAATCTTGGCTTACTTTAAAACTTCTTTGGCAGTATTCAAATTCTTTATTACTTTCTATAAACTTTCCTTCTCTTTCGTCAATTATTCCTAATCTGTGTGTAGTTAATGCAAATTCATAAAGTACTATGCCTAAATTACTATAACAATCAATATATTCCAAAACCATATTTCTGATAGCATGAAAAAAAACATTGTCTAATAAATTTGGCTCTTGTCTTAATTCCTCAAAACAACCTGCTCCATAAAACTCCATAGAATGATAAACAACTTCTAAGGCAATAGTTTACTGTTTAGTAAGTTCTTGTTTTACTGCTATTTCTGCATTTTCGATATTTAGATACATTTGTTCTTGAGTATCATTCACTTTGGTGCAAGTAATTTTTGGGATAATTGTTTGGCAGTTATTAGATATTAATGTAGATAAAAATATTCCAGCTTTAGCATGAGATTGTTTCCAATCATCTGTTAATTTAAGTCTTTCTATCGCTTCTTGGCGGATAAGTTCATATAAATAGTATCCTTCACTGCTAAACTTTACTAAAGCTCTGTTTTTTAAATCTCTGATAAATCGAAGTTTATTTCGCTCATTTTGCTCATCCCAAAGTAAGCAAAAAATTCCTTTTTCAGATATTACAGGAATATATTGATAACGGTAACATCCTAAGTGGCATAAAAGTTTATAAGCTTGAGGATTATCTTGTTGAAGTTTGTTAAACTGGCGTTGAACAAGTTTTTCTAGATTTTCTAAAGTTGGATGCCTCAATAGATCATCACAATTATCCTGCCAGTAAGCTTTTAAATTTCCTTGCGATTCATTTAAAATTTCAGGACTCAAGAGATACATAGCAAAGGCATTTCCGCCATAGGCTCGATTTATTTCGTAAAGAGCATCAGTATCTATAGTAATGTTGCGACTAACAAAATAATCCCTCCAAGCTTTATGTTTCAACTCTGGTAGCCAATAATCTTGAAAACTTTTAAGCTTGATTAAGTCGGGTTCATACAGTAACTCAGAGCTAGTAATCAGGGTGACTGACTGCACACTTTGATGAGCTAGTACTGTTAATAGTGCTATATAGTTACTATTATGTGATTCTATGAATTCACCATTTATCAAAGCAAATTCAAGATGATGAATTAACACGCCCATTCTTTGCTCTTGGAGCCTACTTTGAAATTGCTCCATCATAGTCATAAAATCTTGTTCTGGATTCTCTTTAAAATCATATCTGAGCTTCACCCTAATCCAATCTTCTAATGAGTTGAGGTTTTGGGGTGTAGTTCCTACACGCAGATCAAGATATTCTAAACCTTGAAGCTCAAACCATTTTTTAGCCAAGGTTGTTTTACCTATACCGCCCTCTGCGTGAATTAGGATAACTTTTGCACCTTCGTTAACAAGGTTGTTGAGGTGTGCGATCGCTTCCTCACGCCCCACAAAATCACAATTGTTGGATACTGGTATTTCAGAGACTGACTCTTGAGGCTTATGGTTTGCGGCTGTGTGCGATAGAACTGAGCTAGATGATCTAGCCTTATATCCAGCTTCTTCCAGCCACTTATAGATATCTCTCCAGTTCTCTAACGTGTTAGTAAGTCTATTGGTAAGTGTTTCAACATATCGGTAAATAGTTTCACAAAGATCAGCATTAAGACCTCTAGAGTTTTTGCAAAGCTTTTTAGCTATTTCATCTGGACTATTAGCGCAAAGCAAGCCTCTCAAATGCAGCTTTTCGATTTCTGTAAGTCCCTTTCTTTTGTGAGGCGCTACTTGTCGCTTAGATAATTCAAGGTCTTTGTACAACCTTTCTAAATCCCAGTTGTGAGCAGCTTCTGTAAATTTTTCTTCAGGAGAATTTTGGATAGATGCCATTCTTAGAAATATTTATCAAATTCCTAACACTATCCTAACCAAGTACCTAACGCTTGTTTGGTAGCTTTTTAACAAGGGTCTGCAAAGCTATAGATGTAGTGATTCAAACACACCAAATTATGAATAAACAGCTATTAGCACCCGTACAACTCTGCTTATCTGTTGATAAGCGAATCTCACTTATCCTCAAAGATATTAAACAAAGCCGCCAGCCACTCGCTATGGAGGCTGTGAAAAAAATTGAGGAAGCACAGTATCTACTTGAATCTTTACAACAAGCAGGAGGTATAAAATCCGTAACAGCAAGAGTTGCGATCGATGACTTACTAGCAAAATTTTAAGCTGCTTCTCTTGTGGGGTGGGTATCTTACCCGCCCTTACCTAGTGTCATAAAAGACAAAACTGCTAGTGATAGCCAGAAAGAAGTGCGCTCGCAAACATCTACCCCTTGTAGAATAGACAAAATGCTTCTTTGGCAACATAATGTAATATAAATTAGCAATAATCGAGCGATCGCTGTTCCTTTTCAATTTAATACTATTAATGCGGCAATATCCTACATATCAGCCTGGTTTCATCCCAAATTGTCCACCCAAAGACAGTAGATGAAGTTTTGTCTGAATAACTATAAGGGATGAAATAGCTCTGCTTTCCAAACAGTAAACAAGGAACAGATTTTTATGACATTTGATTACGACCTGTTTGTCATTGGTGCTGGGCCTGGAGGATTGGCAGCAGCTAAAAAAGCAGCTAGTTATGGTGTACGTGTCGCTGTTGCCGAAGAAGAAGCCATTGGTGGAACCTGTGTAAATCGCGGCTGCGTTCCAAAAAAGCTGATTGTCTACGCTGCTGACTTCGCCCTGCAAAATCAAATAGCACACAGTTATGGGTGGAGTGACTGTCAAACATACTTTGACTGGACATTATTTATTAAATCAGTACATCAGCATATTGACAGCGTTAACCAATCCTATTTTCAGCAATTGCAAAAAGCTGGAATTGAGTTAATATCTCAACGTGCCACTTTCATCGATGCCCATACTATCAATGTTGATGGACGCAAAGTTACAGCTGACAAAATTTTAATTGCTGTGGGAGGGCAACCCCTTAAGCCCAAAATCCCAGGTATAGAATACGCTATCACATCCCGCGAGATGTTTCAGCTACCCTATCTGCCAAAACGTTTAGCAATTATTGGCGGCGGCTACATTGGCGTAGAATTTTCCAGCATGATGCACGCTTTTGGTTGTAAGGTGACGGTAATTGAAAAAGATGAGATGATTTTATCGGGGTTTGATGATGACGTTCGCTCTGCTGTACAACAGGGGTTAATTAAACGCGGAATTAAGTTTTTCACCAACAGCACTGTTCAAGAAATCAAATACTCAGATGAGAGTTTGTTGCTAACTATTACTGGTAAGAAGCGAGAAATAATTATAGCAGATACTATCTTAGTTGCCACAGGTTACGCTCCAAATACCAAGAATCTTAGTTTGGAAAATGCCCATGTTGAACTAGGCGAAGATGGTGCCATCAAAGTAGATGAATACAGCCGCACCAGCCAAAACAATATTTTTGCTGTGGGTGACTGCACCAGCCGCGTGCAATTGACTCCAGTGGCTAAGGCAGAAGGTATTGCCTTTGCCGATACAGTTTTTGGGAACAAGCCGCAAAAACTAAATTATGATTATGTGCCTACTGCTGTTTTTTGTCGTCCAGAAGCGGCTAGTGTGGGGATGACGGAGGCGAAAGCACGGGAAAAATTTGGTGAATCTGTAGAATGCTACCGCACCCAATTCCAACCACTGTTGTATCAGATGATCGAACAGGATAAGCCAACCACTATAAAGTTGGTGCTTAATACTGATTCTGGACAAGTTTTGGGCGCTCACATGGTGGGTGAACACGCAGCAGATATCATTCAAAGCCTCGGTGTGGCAATTCGCAAAGGCATTACTAAGGAAGATTTTGATCAAACCATAGCCATTCATCCCACAACAGGAGAAGAATTTCTGTCGTTGAATTAAAATCATGTGCAGGGCTGAGTGAAAAAGCCACAAACAGAGAAGGGGGAAATCCTTCTTCTCACCTTTAATTTTTGTGCTAAATTATACTTTAGTGAATCCAAGAATTAAGTAGTTTAGTGTGAATATTTATCGTTGGGATGAGGCAGGAGGCAGGATAGAAGAGGGTTTAAGTCTATTTAATTTTTCTTAACATAGTTTTGTTTTTCCACAACGTTCTACTTCAATAATCTAAATTATTGTATTTAATACAACTATCAGATTTTGCTTCTCCTACTCAAGAACAGCTTCCACAGCGATTGAATACTTTTTTATTTGGAAGTTTCTTGTCCTTCTGAGTAAGATTGTGTGGGAATGCTTAAATCGTCTAAAGTATTCATTAATAAGTCTTCTTGTGGGATATGGTATCTGTGTTGGGAATTTACTAAATCGTCAAAAGTTTCAAGAGCTTCAAGATCCTTAAGAGCCTCTGATGCCGACTGATATCGCTCTTTGAAGTCATTCAGCACCATTTTACTGAGAATCTGAGCTAGGGAGTGACTCACCTGAGTGCGTAGTTTACCGCCGTAGGCATCGCTCCATTTGATCTCCCCATTAGCATCTCTATCTAGCTCACGGGGTGCTATACCAGTTAAGGCTTTAATCCCAACCATGCCAACTGCATAGATATCACTACTGTAATGTGGACGCCCAAAACATTGTTCGCTTGGTGCGTAACCCTGAGTACCAATACCAATGGTGAAAGGGGTTGACTCTGGAGGATCAAGTTGTTTGATGCCGACTTCCTTGACGGCTCCAAAGTCAATCAACACCAGTTTTCCGTCTGAGTATCGCCGGATAATATTACTGGGTTTAATATCCCGATGAATCACGTGGTTTTCATGGACAAATGTTAATGTTTGCAATAAGTCTCTGATAATTTTGAGCACGGCAATTTCTTCAATTGCTCTACCTGCTAAAAGTTCTTGATTTAAAGGATGACCAATTATCTGTTCTTGCACTAAATAAAATTCTTCGTCTTCTTCAAAATAGGCCAAAAGTTGAGGAATTTGAGGGTGCCTTCCCAATTTTTCTAGTGTTTGTGCTTCTGAGTTAAATAAACGTCTGGCAAGTTGCAATCCTTCTGGTTTGGTGTTGGCTGGTTTTAGTTGTTTGACAACACATCGCGGATTTCCAGGACGTTGGGTATCTTCGGCAATGTAGGTTTCACTAAATCCACCACAACCGAGAACTTTGACAATTTTGTATCGTCTAGCCAAAACTTTCCCTGATAAGGCTAAATCTAGTTGCTGGATTAGGTGTTGGAAGTCATCTTGTTGGCTGATAATCTCTTGGACGACGGGGGAAGTTTTATACTTTTGAAAAATGTCTACTAATTGGCGTTTTCTGATGCTTTCCCTGATGACTGAAGTTGCCAAATAGCAAATTCCGGTGATGGCGATCGCGATCATTGGTACACTAGTGGGAAAAATTAACTGACCATAAACAAATAACCCATAGCTAATTCCTCCCCAAGCGCCAGACAGGGCGAGACTATAGAAAAATCTATGGATACTACGCTTGCGTCTGCTAATCATCAAGGCTGAACTGCCCACTAGCATTAGCACAAACAAACCCTGCAATGGTGGACTATTAATTGCTGGGGCGATCGCTTTCCCTGACATCAAAGTTGCGATCGCATTAGCGTGAATTTCCACGCCCGACATCGGTTCAGTGCTATTACTACCAGCGACTGGATAATAATCATTATGTAACTGATCTGTTGCACCAATCAGCACAATCTTGTCTTTGAACACCTTTCCCTGTTGCAAATAGCTGTTCCAGTTTTCCGGGTCGAGTACGTGCCAAAAAGGTTTTTGCTCAAATGTACCCGCAGGCCCCCAAAAATAAATGCGATCGCCTTTTGGTTGAGGATAATTTACTTGTGCTGCCCTCAGCGCTGCTTCATCAAAAGAGAGTTGCTTTTTGGTAAATAAATTATCTTCACCTAATAATTTGGGATACTCACTCGCTAATCGATGAATTTTTCCATCTACTTCTAAAGGAAAATTAACTGAGCCAATGGATACTGATCCCGTACGAAACATTTGTTGTGGGTCTGTCAGTTGTGTAAAAGAGCCTTGGTGCGTCTGGGAATTTTCGTAGACGGCTGCTAAAGCAACTTTTTTGCCATATTTTTGCAATACTGCCTGAAATTGGCGATCGTCCCTAGCTCCATAACTACTTGCTGTGTCAAAAACTACATCTAATGCTACAGAGCGGGCACCTGCTTTGATTAATTTTGTGATTACCTGGGAGTATGCAGCGCGTTTATAAGGATAAGATTTCAGTGTTTCTAAGTAGGCATACTGTTTCGGATCTGTTTTATAGTACTGTTCGGGAACGGATATTGACTGATCGTCTATTGCTAAAATTACAATGTCTTCTGGAGGCGCGATCGACCCACGCAGTTGAAAAAAGCCAGAAAGCACCTGATTTTCCATCAATTGAACCAATTCCCCACCAGAAGCACTCAATAGTGCGCCCCCAATTGCCCAAGTACCTGCCAGTAGATGACCTAAGCGAACCATCCACCGGGAGTGGCGAACAGATGCTGTCGAAGTCACTTTTGTTGGTTTACTTGACAGTCCTTTGGCAGTAGAGACATAGTTTTTAGTTAAGGTAGATGTAGGTTCTTCTGCCATATCGTGTTACTGATTGATTTAAGTCCAATACTTTTATTTATTCAGACCACGTTTTAGTGTAAGCACATTGAAATAAGACTTAAATGATAATCTTATACATTTGTAAAGTATCTTCTATTTATCAACAAACTTTTATTGGCAGAGCCAGCCCCCAAGAAATTCTTACTCAATCACTACTTAATTTATTCTTTTTCTGTTGAATGAGTTACAAGTAGTGATTGTCTCATAGATCGGAGCCAGATATACTCTATCGGTGCATTTGGTTGTGGCCAGATTTTACCCTCACTTAACCAATAAGTACGTTACTAACTGGGTGCTATACCAGAAGCAGTTCCAAGGCTGTCTTCTGTCTCTGGTGCAATGTTGGTAATCTCCAGAAAGCATGTCCTAAGACTGACAGCTTTACTGAAAGATGGGCATTAATTTATATCTTACCTTAAGCCTATGTTATACCTCTTTAGGAGTAAACTTTAGTGTTATGCAGCGATGAATGCTATTACTGGGTCAATTTTATGGGTAGATTTTGATCGCCAGGAGGCTCTTGCAGTGCTGGAGGTGAATCAGGTTAACACCCAGGATCTTAACTTCAATATTGCAGGCGTTTTTATGTCTTGAAAGAGGTAGGATAAAAGCTATAGAGAAAGAACTACGTTATAGATATTAGCAAACAAGGCATTTGAAAATTGCTATAATCTATTGTTCCATCTAAATTCATATATATTATTAGGTGTAAATTTGTATGGGTTCTCCAATGAATCGTCTGTCTATTTTTGTAGATGGAAACAATATGTTCTATGCTCAACAAAAAAATGGCTGGTTTTTTGACCCGCGGCGAGTCTTAGAATACTTCAAACATGAGCAATCAGAAACAACATTAATTAATGCCTTCTGGTACACTGGCTTAAAAGATCCACAAGACCAGCGAGGTTTCAGAGATGCTCTAATTAGTTTAGGATATACAGTACGAACTAAAATTCTCAAAGAATATTATGATGACACGTCAGGTCGTTACTCGCAAAAAGCGAATTTAGATATTGAAATTGTTGTTGATATGTTTAATACAGTAGACCAGTATGACCGAGTAGTATTATTCAGTGGTGATGGAGATTTTGAAAGAGCAATCGAACTATTACGCTCAAAAAATACACATATTACGGTAGTATCAACAGAAGGAATGATTGCTAGAGAACTACGCAATGCTACTGATAGATATATAGATTTAAATGATATCAGAGATCAAATAGAGAAAACTGAAGGTTAGTAGCTTTAACAATTATTTACAAAAATAAGAGTAAAAGAAAAACTAGGGTTGAAGATATATTAAGCCATAAGTAAACACTAAATACTAAACAACAAACGGCAAATGACAAACAAAACAAATCGAATCATTATTTTTGATACAACATTGCGAGATGGAGAGCAGTGTCCAGGTGCGACTTTGAATATAGACGAAAAGTTAGTTATTGCCAAGCAATTAGCGCGTCTAGGTGTAGATGTAATTGAAGCAGGCTTTGCCTTTGCTAGTCCTGGAGATTTTGAAGCAGTCAAGAAGATTGCTCAAATTGTCGGAACAGAAAATGGTCCGGTAGTTTGTAGTTTGGCAAGAGCGATTAAAGCAGATATTGAAGCGGCTGCTGAAGCATTAAAACCAGCAGTTAATGCCAGAATTCACACATTCATTTCGACTTCTGATATTCATTTAGAGTATCAATTGCGAAAGTCACGGGCAGAAGTGTTAGCGATCGCCGAAGAAATGGTAGCTTATGCCAAGTCCTTCATGACAGATGTGGAATTTTCGCCGATGGATGCGGCTCGTTCCGATCCAGAATTTCTGTACCAAGTCTTAGAGCGAACAATCGCAGCTGGTGCAACAACAGTTAATATTCCTGATACTGTGGGTTACACAACTCCTAGCGAATTTGGAGCCATAATTAAGGGGATTATCGAAAATGTCCCCAACATCGACCAAGCGATTATTTCTGTACATGGTCATAATGATTTAGGCTTGGCAGTTGCTAACTTTTTAGAAGCCGTAAAAAATGGCGCACGGCAACTAGAATGTACGATTAATGGCATTGGTGAACGCGCCGGCAATGCATCACTAGAAGAATTGGTAATGGCGTTGCACGTGCGGCGGCAATATTTTAATCCTTATCTCGGTAGACCAGAAAATTCTCAAGAATCCCTGACAAATATCGACACCCGACAAATTTATAAAACCTCACGCTTAGTTTCCAATTTGACGGGAATGTTGGTACAACCAAATAAAGCGATCGTTGGAGCGAATGCCTTTGCCCATGAGTCTGGAATTCACCAAGATGGTGTATTAAAGAATAAGTTAACTTACGAAATTATGGATGCCCAATTGATTGGCTTAACAGACAATCAAATAGTTTTGGGCAAGCATTCCGGTAGAAATGCTTTTCGTAGTCGGTTGAAAGAATTGGGCTTTGAACTATCAGATACTGAATTAAATAAAGCCTTCGTCAGATTCAAAGAAGTGGCAGATAAAAAGAAAGAAATTTCTGATTGGGATTTGGAGGCGATCGTTAATGATGAAATCCAACAAGCACCCGATTTGTTCCGGGTAGAGTTGGTGCAAGTTTCCTGTGGTAGCAACGCCCGTCCTACTGCTACAGTTACCCTGCGTACCCCAGAAGGTGAAGAATTAACCGATGCTGCGATCGGTACTGGACCAGTGGATGCAGTTTACAAAGCTATTAACCGTGTGGTGAATGTACCCAATCAGTTAATTGAGTTTTCTGTGCAGTCAGTAACAGCCGGTATTGATGCCATTGGCGAAGTGACAATTCGTTTACGTTATGAATCTAAAGTTTTTTCTGGTCATGCAGCGAACACAGATATCATCGTGGCATCTGCGCAAGCTTATGTAAATGCATTGAATAGGTTGTATGCATCTTTGCAAACTCAAGAAAAACCAGAGGAAGTAACTGCACAGAAAGTCTGAAATCGGATCTGTCAAACTGTCTGTTTTTAGCTGATGCTAACAAACTCCTCTCCAACTTTGGGGAGGAGTTATTTGTGAGTTCCAAAAATTCGTTGGGAATTATGCTGACAGAAAAACATATAATTATCAGAGAAGCCACCACCAAAGAAGATTTACTGATTGCAGAACACTTTTACCAAATGTAGCTAGATATTGGTGTTGATGAGAGTAATATACTTCTGGAATGGCAGAATATTACCCTCAAATTTATAGAGGAAGCGCGTCGAGATTTGTTTTATAAAGCTTTTGTTACAGAGATTGATAATACAGTTGTGGGTTCTGTAAGTTGTCAACTGTTTGCAGGTTTATACCCGGATGTTTTCAAAGATGAATATCGCAAATTTGGATATATTTGGGGCGTTTATGTTGAACAATCTTACCGCAGACAAGGCATTGCTAAATCTTTAACTAATAGAGCAATTGAATATTTAAAAGCACTCGGCTGCACGCGAGTAGTTCTTAACGCCTCGCCATTGGGTAAACCAGTTTACTCCAGCCTCGGTTTTTTTGAAGGTAATGCAATGCAAATAGATTTGATTTAATAAAACAGAATTCAGAAATGAATTCTGTGTAACTAGCGGATGAATAAACCTAAATCTAATAGGATAATTTTCTAACTCAAGAAATATTCGTGTTTGCTTATACTCGGATTTATACAACGCTCATGATGAAAAAGTACAGTGGCGAGAAGGAATACGCCCCGATTATTCATACACTAATGAATTTCTTCATCAAGAGAGTAAATTTCAGCATCCAGAAGGTTCTTTAGAAGCGATCGCCCACCCATCGAGTGTTATCGTAAACGATATTAGGAGTTAATTACCAAGGCAGATGACTATTACTGTCAACCTTACTCAAGCAACTGCCAAAACATTATGACATTAGTCACCAACATTACAACATTAGTGAGTAATATTACGACATTAGTCATCAAACATTACAATATTAGTCACCAACATTACAATATTAGTCACTAATATTACAATATTAGTCATTAACATGAAAGTGATCGTGAATAAACTGAAGCTTGTATAAAGTTCAAATATATTATCTCTATAAAAATCAGCATCTAGTTCTTGACTTCAGCAAAACCACTGGAATTGCCTACAAATATTATTAGAAAAAATATAATGATTTGCGAGTTTTTCTGATACATAATACAGCTTAATTAAGGCAAGCTAGTTCTAGAAATATCTTCAAGGAGTACATTTATGCCTCGTACAAAGCGGACATCGCGGATTCTAGAAAAAGCTGAATTGAGAACGTCTGGATTCAAAGCAATTGATTCAAACATGGATTTTGGTAATAGTTGCGATTTGGAAAATCTGACTCAATCAATTGAGGAGTTTCGCACTATGCTTGATACTTATAACAACACTTTAGCTGTGGTTGACTCTACTAAAACTAAAATCGATCAAATGGAAAAAAAGTTGAGTAAACTTTCAGATAAGATGATGAAGGGAGTTGGTTTCAAGTATGGCACAGACAGCAGCGAATATGAAATAGCAGGTGGCGTTCGTGACAGCATACGTGTACGCAAAAGCAGGTTGACTCGCTTAAAAGGTAGTGCAGGGCAAGCATCAGATGAAAATAAGAAATCTGCCTAGTTTCCGCATGGGTAAGTCCAGAAAAAAATTTTTAACCACAGATGAATATACAGGGTATTTCAGGTAAATGAAGTACATGGGTAGGGGTATAACATGTTATGCCCCTACGATTATTTTTACCTCACTGCTTTGCAATCTGCTGTAGCTCCTTGTAGGGTAGCACAGCCATCACTGGTGTCAACTTAAGCTAAAAGCCTTTTTTATTTTCTGATCTCGTTCCTAGTCAAAGACTGGGAACGCATATTGGTGGAAAATGCGTCTACTTAAAGCGATCGCCATAAAAAATTATTACATTAAGTGATTACCCTGAGTTTCACCGTTTATTATTCAGGTGTTAAGATAGAATTAGAGTAAGCAAATGGATATAGTAACTTTAACTACTTTCTTGACCCCTTTTTTGCCGTACTTATTGAAAGTAGGAGAGAAAGCAGCCGAAGAAACTGGTAAGAAACTGGGTGAAGGGTTTGGCGCTAACGCCTGGGAAAAAGCCAAGGCTTTGTGGACTAAGCTGCAACCAAAGGTAGAGGCCAAGCCAATGGCAAAAGGTGCAGCAGAAGAATTGGCTAATTCTCCTAATGATGTAGATGCGAAAGAAACACTCCAGAAGCAACTCAAGAAATTTCTGGATGAAGATAAAAATTTATATGCTGAGATTGCCCGTTTAATGCAAGAAGATTCCGAAGCAATTTCTCAGGTTGTTAATACTTTTAATCAAACAATATCTGGCGATGACAACGTAGTGCAGAACATTGCAGGTGATGGTAATAAGGCGATTGGTAGAGTGGGAGGTGATGCAACTATCAATTAGTCAGAAAACTAGAATAATAGGAAGTTAAAACTGTGCAGAAAAGAAACCTGAGAAGGTTATGGAAGCAGATAATACTTTTTTTGTCTAAGTTAGCTGGCTTTTTGAGAGGGAATCGTCGGAGATTAAAACGTAGGTGACATTTATTACTTAGAGATGAAGTTGCTCAAACCCGTTTAGATAGGCATATTCAGTCTCAGGTTGAACAACCAGTTTTAGGGAACGCAGAAAATGATGAAGCTTCTATAACGAGTTTAAAACCTCCTATTCAGTCTCAGGTTGAACAAACGATTTCAGGTAATGAAAATGTTTTTCAAGACAGCAAGGGGGACAAGAACATTAATGTAGGTCGGGTAGAAGGTAGCCTGACTATTAATTATCCTCGCTCAATTGACAGACCTTTTCAAGCACGGAGTTTACCTGTTCATTTTGTCCATCGCCCACAAGTTACTAAAGAAATCAAAGCTCATCTACTGGAAAATACATCTAATGTTGGTGCTTTGATCATCAGTGCAATTCACGGTTTAGGTGGCATTGGTAAGACAACTTTAGCTGCTGCCCTTGCCCATGATGAAGATATCAAAAAACGTTTCTCTGGTGGTGTGCTTTGGGCAACCTTGGGACAGGAACCAGATATTCTGGCGCTGCTGAGTAGCTGGGTGCAAGCATTGGGAGACTATAAATTTCGTGCTATTAATATAGAGGCAACTTCAGCCCATTTGCGAAGTTTACTACACGATCGGGCAGTTTTACTAGTAGTTGATGATGCTTGGGAACCAGATAAAGTTGAACCCTTTCGTCGGGTAGCAAGTTCCCAATCCCGATTATTAATCACTTCTCGGCGTGCTGATGTGGCTAATAGTGTTGATGCTTATTTGCAACAATTGAATTTGATGACCCCAGCAGAATCTTTGGAATTACTTTCTAAGTCTTTAGGACGAGAAATAGAAGGAGAAGAGAAACAACAGGCTTTGAGAGTAGCCGAGGCTGTGGGATATCTACCCGTCGCACTGAATTTGGTGGCAGCAAGAGTAGAACGGAAAATTACATGGGTGAAGCTGGAAGCGGATTTGAAACAAGAGGTTGCAAACTTAAAAGTCTTATACGGCCCGCGTCAAGAAAACTTTTTAGAAGCAACTTTTAATTTGAGCATTAATGCTTTGCGGGATTATAACGAACAAGCTTGGGAAAATTTTATTTGGTTGGGAGTTTTACCAGAGGATGTCACAATAGCCGCACCAATGGCAGTTACATTATGGGATATGGAATCCCAGGATGAAGCTGATGAGCGTTTAGAGCTACTTTGGAATGATGCCTTACTTCAGTCTGATTCACCTGTATTTGTTGGTGGTGTTGAGTGGAAAGGCTACAGGATACATGATTTATTGCATGATGTAGCTCGTGCTAGATTAATTAAATCTTCGCCTACAGGAATGGGTTTGAATTTACCCGACGCTCATAGCCAATTGCTAGAACGGTATCAGCAAAAGACTGAAAAAAACCTTTGGCATACCCTACCTAATGATGGTTACATTCATCAAAATTTAGTTTGGCATTTAGAAAAAGCTCAACGAGTAGAAGAAATTCACTCCTTATTACGGGAGGAGTCGCAGACAGGAAGCAATGGCTGGTTTGAAGCGCGAGAAAAATTAGGACAAGCTGGGGGTTACATTACAGATATTTCTCGTGCTTGGGAATTAGCAGAGGCGAATTGGACTGAATCAATTTTGCCCCAAGTTGTAGGTTTGCAGTGTCGCTATGCTTTGATTAGTGCATCTCTGAATAGTTTGGCAGGTAATTTACCAGTAAAACTGCTGGTTGCGTTGGTTAAAAATAATTTCTGGACTCCTGAACAAGGACTGACTTACGCTCTGCAAAACCCTAATTCAGAACAGAAAGTGAGTTCGCTGACAGAACTAGTCAACTATTTGCCATCCAATCTTCAAGACTTAGCGCTGCAAAAAGCGCTAACTGCTGCCAAGGCAATTTGGAATAAGTATGAGCGTGCCAATGCTTTGAGTGCCTTAGCACAGAAACTGCCAGAGTTGTTACTAGAAGCCCTCGTTGTTGCCAGGGATATTCAGTCTGAGTATGAGCGTGCTAATGCTTTGAGTGCCTTAGCACAGAAATTGCCACCAGAGTTGTTGCCAGAAGCCCTCACTGCTGCCAGGGATATTCAGAATGAGGAGTACCGCGCCAATGCTTTGAGTGCCTTAGCACAGAAACTGCCAGAGTTGTTACCAGAAACCCTCGCTGCTACCAGGGATATTCAGAAGCAGAGTGATCGCGCCAATGCTTTGAGTGCCTTAGCACAGAAATTGCCACCAGAGTTGTTACCAGAAGCCCTCGCTGCTACCAGGGATATTCAGTCAGAGTATTATCGTGCTAATGCTTTGAGTGCCTTAGCACAGAAACTGCCACCAGAGTTGTTGCCAGAAGCCCTCGCTGCTACCGGAGAAATTCAGTCAGAGTATTATCGTGCTAATGTTTTGAGTGCCTTAGCACAGAAACTGCTACCAGAGTTGTTGCCCAAAGCCCTCGCTGCTGCCAGGAAGATTCAGGATGAGGAGTATCGCGCCAATGCTTTGAGTGCGTTAGCTAACAAATTGCCAGAGTTGTTGCCAGAAGCCCTTGCTGCTGCCAGAAAGATTCAGTCTGAGTATTATCGTGCCAATGCTTTGAGTGCGTTAGCTAACAAATTGCCAGAGTTGTTGCCAGAAGCCCTTGCTGCTGCCAGGGATATTCAGGATGAGAAGTATCGCGCCAATGCTTTGAGTGCGTTAGCTGACAAACTGCCACCAGAGTTATTGCCAGAAGCCCTTGCTGCTGCCAGGAAGATTCAGTTTGAGTATTATCGTGCCAATGCTTTGAGTGCGTTAGCAGACAAACTGCCACCAGAGTTATTGCCAAAAGCCCTCGCTGCTGCCAGGAAGCTTCAAGATGAGTATTATCGTGCCAATGCTTTAAGTGCTTTAGCTGACAAACTGTCAGAGTTGTTACCAGAAACCCTCGCTGCTGCCAAAGAAATTCAGAATGAGGAGTACCGCGCCGATGCTTTAAGTGCCTTAGCACAGAAACTGCCACCAGAGTTGTTACCAGAAACCCTCGCTGCTGCCAAAGAAATTCAGAATGAGGAGTACCGCGCCGATGCTTTAAGTGCCTTAGCACAGAAACTGCCA
>NZ_JBALDE010000092.1:0-2511 GCF_036917515.1 Nostoc sp.
GCAAATTAACCAAACCAATTATTGCATCTATTGCCCGAAGGCAATATATTTTAGAGGCACTATCTGTAGCCAGCTTTTAGAGAATTGGTATTAGAGACGTTTTTCGTTTACGCTTTAGCCACCAGCCTCCAACACCAACAACCATTATCCCGCCAAGGTCGCTAGGTTCTGGAACAGGGGTTGAATCGGTATCGACCACAAGTTTAGCAAACGCTTGATCACCACTCTCAGAAAAAAGATATTCCTCAACAAGATCCCCTTGAAGCGCACCTCCAATTGAGAAAAGATTTCCGTTTCTAGCGTTAATATCTGCAATGGCGTTGGAGTTGAGAGCAAAATTCAAGATTTCGTTTGGATCGCCAGAAGTAGTAACGTTAAAACTTCCATAATTTTTACCACTTCCCAAATCATTATAAATAGTATTATTGGGGCTATTATTTTTCTGACTTAACACATTAGCAGGTGTTGAAACATCAAAAAAATCTAAAGTCTCTGTTGGATTTCCTGAACCCTCAAATCGTTGAATTTGCAAGGTTGCTGAAGTAACTCCTACTAGATTACCAAGATCGAATGTAAAATAGTTACGTGAATCTATTCCGCGTATATTTCCAGTTACGTAGTTGAGATTATCGTTAGAATTAGAGCCATTAAGTGAATCTTCAGCAGCCCACCAACCTCGATCTGATGCAGTCTGAGTAAAAGTTGCTGCTTGGGCTGTATTTAGCGTTCCTAATCCGAACCCAACAATAGTAGACGCAATTGCTAATTGATAAAACCTTTTCATTGGATATCTCTTGAAATTAGAACCTGTTTAACTGAAACTCACAAAACTATTCTTTATCAAACAGAATTCAGCTAGTCAGGAGTCAGAATTCATTCTGACTCCTGTACTACTGGCGGATAAATAATCAGCGTTTTTGCACCCCCACTAAATTGAAATATTTTAGCCCTCAAGCGCAAACTAGGAACAACCCATACTCTTAAATTTTCGTTTACTAACTAGTAATGAAAAATTAATTATTGGATTAATATTCTGTTGATATTATTGGTTTTGTATTAGATTTAAAAAGTATTTACGCACATATAGTATACGTAATATTTAAAAAATTTGTGAGTTAGCAAGGATGAATATATAAAATTTATGTAAACTTTATATAATCTTTATAAATTAGTGGTAATTCATAAATTAAAAATAGATGAAAATAGTGATTTTGGCTATTTTTTGCGTCAATTTTATTCTTAAAGATGTTAAGAATCTTATTATTCATTCTTTCTAATGTTTAAGTAAAAATACTTAAATAAATCCATTTTTGATTTTAGTAACAAAAATTCAAGATATATATTTTTCAAGTATTCCGGAAATAGGAGGGAATGTCAGAAAAACTAAATAATAAGGACTTACTGAGTAACCAGGTCATGACCTACCACATAATCGGTAAATTACTACAAGGGCGTTACCAAATTGTCCAAAGCCTCGGTGCAGGGGTGTTTGGAGAAACATACATTGCTGTAGACGTAGATTATCCAGAGAATCCCAAATGCGTTATTAAGCAGATTAAAGTTAGCAGTTCCGAATCCGGCTATTTGGAGATGCTGAGGTTACTGTTTCTAACTGAAACCCAAACTTTGAAACTTCTGGGAAGTCATGACCAAATTCCTGAATTTATCGCTTGTTTTGAAGAAAACCAGCGATTTTATTTAGTGCAAGAGTATATTGAAGGACATGCGCTGACTGCGGAATTGCCCATTGATCAACAATGGGGCTGTCTGTGGAGTGAAAGCGAAGTTGTAGAATTCCTAATCGATGTCTTAGGTATTCTAGAATTTGTCCACTCTCAAGGTGTGATCCATTGCGACATCAAACCGGAAAACTTGATTAGACGTACTGTTGATAACAAGTTAGTTATGATTGACTTTGGCTCAATCCAGTCAATCGATTTTGGCATAGGTGCAGAATTGCCCATTTATAAAATTCCCGTCACTTCATTGGGATATATACCGCCAGAGCAATTTATTGGTCAAACACAGCCCAACAGTGATATTTATGCTTTGGGTATGATTGCCATTCAAGCTTTAACAGGGCTAGAACCACTACAATTAAAAACCGATCCTTCTACTAATGAAATTTTTTGGCGTTCTCAAAACACGCCAGTTAACGATTATCTAGCTGCTGTTCTCAGCCAAATGATCCGCTACAATTACCAAGAACGCTTTCAGTCTGCGGGTGAAGTGCTGCGGGTACTCAAACAAATAATTTGGGAACCTCAGTCATCAGAAACATTAGAGGAAGATTCTCAATTTACCCTTGAAGTAGCGAAAAATTCTGCGTATGGAAAATCATCCCCATTATTAACGGGAATGAAAGTAGGATTGGCAGCTAATTCTTTAGTGATGGGATTTGGTGTATATTCTTTAGTTAAACCTCATCCATCTTGAGAACTGGAGTTTTGCCAGAAAAAATATTACTCTGAGGAAGTAGGTGTAGTAGAGAAAAAAACGAGGATGCTTAAG
>NZ_JBALDE010000093.1:0-62175 GCF_036917515.1 Nostoc sp.
GGATTAATCGCTTATTGCCATCAACCTAAGAAACCCAGCCTTCAGATGGAGTGGCTTTTATCTCAACCTGCTTAACCCGAACTCAGGTTACTTAAGTTGATAGCGATCGCCATTAAACAAATTGTATAATTTGATTCAAAAATCAGCTTGAGAATGTGAGATGAGCGAGCGAATTGGACGCAATAAATCAGCCGCATCAACTTTTACGAATCCATCACTTGCCTCCCCAGGTATTCCCACACTGGCGAATCCAATACGCGGCTTTGGCTCACAAATCAATACTGTCCCGCCTCAAACAGTAACTGAGGTAGCACCAGACCTTCAAGAGGCGCAGTCTGCTGATGAGCAATCTTTGGAGCCAGAAGTTATCCAAGAAAAGCCCCTTAGTCACGACATTAGTCGCATACCCTTGCGTCGTCCCCAAGCTAAACTTATGGTTGGGCAGCCAGAAGATCCTGACAAACAGCAAGCAGACTGGGTTTGTGACCGGATAATGCGTATGGTGACACCTTGGACGGCGAATCAAGTCATGCGTCAGGTTTTGCCAAGGCAACTTCACGTTTCTAGTGTGCAACCTATGCAAGAATCCTTGCAGCTAAAAAGTGCCGCCGATGATGGGTCAAAAATAATACAACGAGAAGATGTACCAGCCAAACAGGAAGATCCTTGGGATTTGATGGCTCAAGAATTAGGTAAAAATAGCTACGATGAATGTGTGGCTGAACTGAAAGAAACGACATTTTTGGGACAATCTGTTAAGCAGGTACATCCAGAACTAATAGATATGTTGCAGAAAGCTGAACCAAACATCAAACAAGCTTTGGGAAATGATTATAAGATTGGTGTCAGTAGTACCTTAAGAAGAAAACAAAGTTTGCATGGTTGGGGGCTAGCAATTGATTTTGATGTGTTACACAATCCCTATATACTCAACGAAGCTGGCGAACAAAAACTCGATCAAGAGTTAACCACAGCCTATGATGAGATTGCTAATTTTATGCTTGGTACTTCTTCATCTATCAATTCGATCAAACAAGGTAGAAGTGGATTTGGCAACTCAGTAGGTAA
Organism: Nostoc sp.; assembly: GCF_036917515.1. GTDB lineage: Bacteria > Cyanobacteriota > Cyanobacteriia > Cyanobacteriales > Nostocaceae > Nostoc. The sequence continues at coordinate 1,069 of NZ_JBALDE010000093.1, forward strand.
TGCTTACGATAAGTTGAAATTAGAAAGTGATGCACAAAAACAGTATTTTGCCTTTATGAGTGACGAGAGTAAACTTAAAGAATTTTTATTGAATAATTGGCAGAGATTACACCCAGACAATGCAATGTCACCAAATGAAGATACATTAAACGCAGAAGTAAAAGAAGTACAAAATAAAATAAAGAATAATTATCTGATTCTTGGTGGTAAAGATGAAAACAATAAACCGTTACCAGTTAAGAGCGGAGGAGACCGACCTTTTGCACCTAACTCTGGTGGGGGTAAAGGCGACCCTAAAACAGGTTTTTTGAATATGCCAAAAGAGTTTGTTATTGCCATGACAGATGCTGGTTTTGCTTGGGGTGGTATAGACTTAGCAGGAGCATCGGGAGATATTCAGCATTTTGATACTCGCAAGGGTACATACGGCAGTACAGTTTTACCAATAATTCGGAAGTATAGACCTAAGAAAAAATAGACCTCTCTTTTTCTCGTAAGTGATTAGCCAGACTTGATATTACTATGACAGAGCTTTGAGCAGCGAGGTGGAAATTTTTTCGACTTGCTTCGGAGCTTTTATTTCAGTAAATAATTGAATTGCTCGATTAAAATTCATTTGACTTTCATTAAGCTTTACCATTTTTTGATAAGTTAAACCCAATTGAAAATAAGCTTCAGCTAGGTCACACTTTGCACCTATTTTATCTAAAAGTTCGATTGCTTCTGTCTGATTAACAAGAGCTAATGCAAAATCTGTTTGTTGTTGATGAATTTCTGCTAAACCATTGAGTGTTTTTGCTTTTACCTGTATATAATGACTTTCTTCAGCAAAAGTCAAAGCTTGGTAGAATATCTGATTTGCCTGGGAAAATTCGCCTAAATTGACGTAGGTTTGACCCAAAATTTGCATGAAATAGACAAATCTTCCGGTTTGTTCTACCAGTTTTTCATTTATTATATTTTGATAAGCTACATCTGCTAATGCAGAAGAGGCATCACGCAAACCTAAATAAGAATATACTAAAGCTAAACAGACTGAAGCTTTTTCTGCCCAGCGATGATGCTCAGTATTTTGAGCTAGATAAATCACTTGTTGAAATAGCTTTGCGGCTGCCTCTAGTTCCCACAAATCTATCTTGTAAAGACCAATACTTAATAAAGAATCTACCTCTAACATCCTCAGATAGTAAACTGTATGTTTATTTTTTGGCTGAGGTACAAGTGATTTGAGTGCTTGCGTTGCTAAAGTAATAGTCTTTTCTTGACAAGCAATCGCTTGACTAATTTTACCTGTTATCCAATATAAATCACCTAATATATTATAAAGTTCGCTGAGATTTTGGTCATCTTCCAGATTGTTAACAACTTGCTCAATTGCCGCAAGTATCGGTTGAATTAAACCCATTCGGTACAACGTACTTCCAAGAGGTAAAAACTGCTGCCATTGATTATTTCGGCTTTTTAAAATGACTTTACCTGCTAACTCAAATTCATTAATATCTATGTAGTGATAATATGCTTCTAAAGCTTGTAAAGCATCCTTAAAGGTTTCAATTTGTTTAACACTAATTGTCCAAAATTCTGCGGCTTTGTGGTTGGCAATTTCCCATTCATTGCTGGGGCGTAAACGTGCGATCGCTTCTTTTTGAATCACCGGATGTAACCAGTATTCACCTTTATCGCACTCCACTAAAGACCGATTTCTCAACGAGGCGATAATTTGGCGATGTTGCTCAGATGGGACATCCCAAAGCAAACAAAACAATCCTTGAGATGAAATGGTGGGTATATCTTGGTAACGATAGCATCCCAAACGACAAAGCAGGCGATATGCTTGGGGATCGAGGGCTTGCAGGCGATTAATTTGACTAACTGCTAAATTTTTTAAGTCGGTTGCTGCTAACGGATCGGCATGATTTTCTTGCCAATAAAGAACCATGTCACCATCGAAATCCTCCAGAATCGAACCACAGAGAATTCCCATTGCTTTAGCATTACCGCCATAAGTGCGATGCATGATTTGCAAAGTTGGTGAGTTGATAGCTAATCCCCGGTTGCTAAAAAACTGTTACCATACGCTTTCATCTAAGCCAGGAAGCCGATAGTGATTCACATTTAGCCCAGGTTCACAAAGGCGATCGCGACTGGTAATCAAGGTAACAGATTGCACTCTAGCATCAGCCAACACCCGTAATAGTTCTACATAGTTGCGGTGAGAAGCAATCAACCCACCTTGTCGATCTAATGCAGGTTCGAGATTGTCAATTAATACCCCAATCCGCCGATTGTGGAGTTCGCGCTTGAGTCGTCCCAATGTAACCCCAAATTCTACCCCAGGTTCTTGATCGAAATCTTGTTTGAGCCATTCCTCTACTACTCGTTCGGCGGGGGTGATATTCTGCGTTTCCTTCGCCATCAGCAGTTCTAAAACCAAGTCAAACCCCTGATGAAGATACTGCTGCGCTAGAGTGGTTTTGCCTAAACCTCCTTCACCTTGGATCACAATCACTTTCGATCCCTGATTTACCAAAGTATTCAGGTGAGCGATCGCTTCTGTTCGTCCAATAAAATTGGTATCCTCTAATTTTGGGATGGGTTGGGGCGTTCTGGAGTAATCAATCAGACTGGATGATATAGCAGTAGTTTTTCTCAGAACCCGTTCCAAAGTAGCGCGACAATTACTTTTGGTAATCTTTTCGCGCAATACTTTAGAAAGCAGCTTCCATAACTGAGAACCAGCATCCTTGGCGTGTCCTTCCGTACAACCGTAAGAATCAGCGATATCCAAGTATTTTCTACCCAACCAAACTTGCACAAGAATCACTTTTTGCAAATCGCTCAACCGTTCCCCAGTCTGAGGGGGAATTATGGCGTCTAACCATGCTAATGCTGCTTGGGCGTCCATTGTGTAACGAAGAGGGTAGGTCAGATTTTAAGGACAACTATAAATCAATCTACAGTTATGTTGCTGAAGTTTTCGGATAAGATTCTGTAAATCCGACTTTTTTCCCGACTTTTGCAAACTTTATTCAAAATTCAGCAACAAGTTGTTGAAAGGATTGCTGTTATGCCAACGGTAGGTATTCTAGAATAAAACTCATTAGGTAACATCAGCACCATTATTACTTATGGTGAAATCAGACCCCCGTCAATTGCCTAGTAGTGCTGAACTTCCTTGTTCAGACGATACCCCTGTGGATAACGAAGACCAGAATTTTATTCCCAACCTGCTTCTCTTTTTGCTGCAATACATTTGGGCAAACCGTAATGACTGGTTTTTCAGTGTGGATATGGGCGTTTACCATACCACAGGGGTTAGTCCATTTGTGCCGATTGTACCAGACGGATTTTTGAGCTTAGGTGTAGAACGCCGCAAGGAAGGTAAATCTCGTAAAAGCTATGTTGTTTGGGAAGAAAACAATATTGTGCCTATCTTGGCTTTAGAAATTGTCTCTTTAACTCCGGGTGGAGAATACGATAAAAAACTAGACATTTATGCCAAGTTAGGTGTACTGTACTACATTATTTACAATCCAGAGTATTGGCAAAGAGACCGTCACCAACCTTTTGAAGTTTATCGCTTAGTAGATGGTAGTTATCAATTGCAAATTGGTGAACCCTTTTGGATACCAGAAATTGGTTTGGGAATTGGGCGTTCGCAATACGTATCTGGTAATATACAGCGTCAGGTTTTGTATTGGTATGACCAACAAGGAAAGCGCTATCAAACATCAGAAGAACAGCTCGAATTAGCGCAAAAACAACTTGAGCGTTATCGTCAACAATTTGGGGAACTGCCAGAAGTGTAAGGCATAAGGCGGCAATCGCTCATATTTTTTATTAACAATAGATTAGCCCTCACCTATAAATATAGGATGAGGGCTGACATAGCTAATATAAAAAAATAACTAGTTAAATCTTAGGCATTCCTTTAATGTAAGGGCCGACAACAGTTCCATTTTTATTGATGTAGCTTTTAACAACTTTTATTTTAGTTATTTTAGGTGCTTTGGGTGGTTTTGGTGGCTTTGGTGTTTTAGACATTTTCTTGCTTCCTTCTAAATAAATAGCCTCTAAGACTGTTTTCTATCATGAACTTGGAAAGGGAAAACCACCTCAGCAAAAATTCTAATTTTTATAGATAACTCGTAAAGACAATATAAATATGTATGAAAAGCTTAAAAAGTACATAGTTTTTTTGATACTTTAAATTTTTCTTTTTATCTGATTAGCCCATTGTCAATTAGGACTTACGCAAAATATCTCTCAAGCTCTGATTTCTCCGTGCCCTCTGTGCCTCTGTGGTTCGTTATTCCGTAACTCGTGCGTAAGTCCTATCGATATCAAATCACCACAATTCAAATCCGACTTTTCCAACTCAATCAGATAAAACTGCCGACTTCAGCCGACTGACAAAAGCAAGTGCGATCGCTTAGGCTATTGGGCATAGAGATAACAATTTAAGTATAAAAATATGCTTAATACCCTTAGCCCAATTGCAGAAGACTTAGCAGGTAAAAGCTATCCTATTCCTGATTACTTGCAAACACAGCGCCGTATTCGTTCCCTCATAGATAAATATATTGCAGTCGAAAAACTACACGAGCGTCTGCAAGATTTACCCTTACAGTTTGCCAATCCTCAACCGCGTCCTTGGAAACTTATCGACTGGCAAACAATTAACCGCAATCAAATTATCGGCTTAGACGCAAATGTATTTCTATCTATATTGATCGGTGCGATGGATACAGAAGCTCCCATTCGCAGCTATACCCAAACAAGTCGCCAGTATTTGGAAAAATTGCATCCTCAGATGGCTCGGTTTGTTGGTGGAACTGTCAATGAAGATGGCGAATTGCTAAAACTTGGTTTATGGGAAAAGGAAGAACGTCAGCACACACCTGCATTAATCAAAATCTACACCCAATTAACAGGCGAGAAAATTACCCCAAAATTTCGTACTGTTAGAAGCTATCTCCCTACAGATAACGCTAAGGAAGACTTATATCGCCACGGCTTACACCGCATTGCCACAGAATACGGTGCTACCTGTCTTTATATTTGGCTCATGGCTCACACTACTGGCGCACTCCAGGATGTTCTAGAGGAACTAGCACAGGATGAAATCAATCATACGACCAAATTCTGGGGGTTTGGAGTCTGGGCTTTCCCTGATACTGGGTTGATGCGAATTGGACGCACGCTAATCAAAACGCGATCGCCAAACTATCAACGCAACAACCTCATGCGTACTCTTTGGCGGATGATGGGTACTCTCAACTGGAATGCTTGGTCATTAACCAACAAAATAACTCTCTTTTTCACCTTCACTTACACAATGCATCGCTTGTGGAGTTGGAACAATAGCCTCACACCAGACTATCTACAAAATTTATTTGAAACTAATTAGTCAAAACAAAGGACAAATCACAAATGACAAATGACAAATCAAAATTACCCACCGATTTAAACCCCCAAAAAATCCCCCAACATATTGCTGTGATCATGGATGGTAACGGACGATGGGCAACCAGTCGAGGATTACCACGCATTGCTGGACATCGCCAAGGAGCAAAGACACTCAAAGAACTATTGCGTTGCTGCAAAGATTGGGGAATCAAAGCGTTGACAGCTTATGCTTTTTCTACAGAAAATTGGCAGCGTCCCGTTGAAGAAGTGGATTTTCTCATGCATTTGTTTGAGCGATTACTACGCCGTGAGTTAGCTCAGATGCATCAAGAAGAAGTACGAATCTCGTTTATTGGAGATTTATCGGCTTTACCCAAGTCTCTACAGACAGAAATGGAACGTTCAATGATAGAGACGTTGAACAATCAAGCAATCCACTTTACAGTTGCAGTCAATTACGGTAGCCGCAACGAAATTGCTAGAGTTTGTCGTCAAGTGGCTCAACTGGTGGAACAAGGCGAACTCAGTGCCCAAAAAGTGAATGAAAGTCTTATAGAAGAACATCTCTACACGGCAGATACTCCAGAACCCGATTTACTGATTCGTACCAGTGGTGAAATGCGATTGAGTAATTTCCTCTTATGGCAAATGGCGTATACAGAGATGTATTTCACCGATATTCTTTGGCCAGATTTTAATCAAGAAGCATTTCATCAAGCATTGTTGAGTTACCAAAATCGCGATCGCCGTTTTGGTCAAGTCAAAGCTTCATTATCAGCTTAGTGTACTAAACACTAGACATCGTGTGAAGAAGGCAGGAGGCTGAGGGCAATATTCCTTCTGCCTTCTGCCTTTCTTGATAAAGTAAAAGCACCCACACTACCACGATGGTATATGAGCGCTCACAAATAAAACATTATCGAGGATAATCTATCTGCTATGACAGACCGAAGTAACTATAAGAATAGCAGGCGGTGGGTAAATAAACTGCAAGGGTAGTTACAAATGTTTTGTTAAAAATATTACTTCCCGTAAATATGATGCTTGATTTAAGCAAAATCCAATTGATTGCAAAATCCTATTATCCTCAAGAACTCTTTGCTGCCTTGGTTTGGCAGCGTCGGTTCAATGAGTTTGATGGCGAAGAAGTGATTACTGACCTTTCCAACCACAGAAATCTATGGGCAAGCTTTCTGTTCACAAAACCAATCTTTGCACCAGATGAAAACGGTTTAAGCTTTGGTGGTATGGTCGAGACCCTACTTGCAATGGCAAACTATCGTCCCATGCCTGAAACCAGCATCATCCATTTCATTGCCTATCCTGCCGATACACTATACATCCTTGCAGAGAACCAAGACACAAAAGTGTCACAGCTTTCAGACTGGGGCAAAAAATGGCGAGCTGATTCAATAGAAGTAAGTGATGGCACGAATGAAGATTATGGTTTGCGCCTGAAGCGCCGACTGAGAACTAGATTGGAAGGAGCGCTATGGGGTGAAGATGTTCAGCAAGATTGTGATGCGGTGGTTGTTGCCTATTGGTGGGATTAAATACTTGAAAGTTATTTCCACCGTTTTCCTTCCGATCTTAGCCTGCACCCAAATTGAGCAGCGATCGCAGCCTCTTAATTTTTTTGAGTCAATTATTCTTTATTAGGTATTGAGCCGAAATCCTCGGCTCAATACCTATATTCATATATCACAAAATCAGACTTATATAAATTATTCTTCTGTCAATAAGTAGGTCGGCAGAATAAAACCAAACTATGTTAACAAAAATGAACGAGGCTAAAACCCTCTTTTATCTTGCCTCCTGCCTCCTGTCCCCTGCCTTATCCCAACGACTAATATTTTTGTCCACTTACTTATAGCAATTCTTTTTTATATTTGAACAGAGAAAATTTGTAAGGTTTATGAATCAAGCATTTTACGCAATGCGTTGTTCAAAAACCATTCAGGATTGCTATCGTGATTATAGAAACTATCAATATGATGTATTGTTAATTCTTTCCGAAAATAGTATTTACTAGAATTTAATACCTGCGATATAAGCTGACGTTTTGGTAAGTTAATTCAGAAAAAATCCTGATATCCAAAATTTAAAGTTAACAAGACTCTCTTGCTAAATCTACTTTAAATTTACTTATCAATCCATTTTAAAATCGCAATGAATTTTTCCACTATTTTATAGGTGTTGGGAGTCATGATGGCAAAATATCTACTAGCTTTTGCTAGTGGGATGGGATTTTTATGTTTAATTGTCGGGTTATCACCTGTGCAAGCCCTTCCTAGTTTAAAAATTGCAGATAAAAACGTAGCTGTTAATCAAAATGACGGCAGCTATGAAAAGAATTATTCTCATCAAAGCAATTTAACAAATAATCTTTCCAGTAAATTGCTGATAGCTAATGAAACTCAAAAAAACTTACCCTCAGTCAATCAACAGCAAAGAATTCAAGATATAGGAGTAAATTCTGCTGTTAACTTGTCGCAGCCAATCATACCACAACCTGCAAGTTCATCTACAACCTCATACAAACTTGCACAAGTAACATCTGTATCCCAGTTGTCTGATGTACAGCCGAATGATTGGGCTTTTCAGGCACTCCAATCTTTAGTCGAGCGCTATGGTTGTATCGCAGGTTATCCCAATCAAACCTATCGTGGTAATCGGGCGATGACTCGCTATGAATTTGCTGCTGGCTTAAATGCTTGTTTAGACCGAATTAACGAATTGATTGCAACTGCAACTGGTGATTTGGTCAATAAACAAGATTTAGCCACGTTGCAGAAACTACAAGAACAATTTGCGGCGGAATTGGCAACATTGCGGGGTCGAGTAGATGCTGTAGAAGCTCGCACAGCAGAACTAGAGGCAAATCGGTTTTCTACTACAACCAAACTCACTGGAGAGGCAATTATTGCTGGTATTGGTGCTACTGGTGGCGCTCCTAATCAAGATGACCCGAACATCATCCTAGTCAATAGAGTGCGGTTAAATCTTACCACTAGCTTTACTGGTAAAGATTCATTAATTACTGGATTGCAAGCCTATAACTTTTTGGGTGGAGCTGATGGACAAGGTAGCCTGCAACAAAGTTTAGGATTAGCTTCGCCACTTTTAAGTGCAAGTAGCGCTCGTACCAGTTTTGAGCCGCAATTTCCGGGGTTAAATGTCAATACTTTGTCGGGTGTTGGCGCAAACAGTATTCAGGTTTATAAATTGCTGTATGTCTTTCCCGTCGCTAATAAATTAACCTTGTTTGCGGGAACCGCGGCAGAAACATCAGATGCTTTCCCAGTAATTACACCTTTTTATGGTGAAGGACAAGAGTCAATATCTCGTTTTGGCAACTTGAATCCTGTGCTACGAGTTTCTGGTGGAACTTCGGGTACTGGTTTAGCATCGGCAGCGGGATTTATTTTTAACATTTCGCCAAACTTTGATTTAAGAGCTTTATACGGCAGTGTAAATGCCAATTTACCTGAAAAATCTGCTAATGAAGCAGTACCAGGAGTTTCTACTACACCTTTGGGAGCAGGTTTATTCAGTGGTAGTAGTATTATTGCTACACAGTTAACCTTCAAGCCAAGTTCTGCTCTGGATATTGGTTTAAACTATGCCCACAGTTATCACGAAATCAATATTTTGGCTACAGGATTAGTTAGTAGTGATATCGGTGCTTTATCAGGAGTTGCAGTTGGAACACCGCTCACACTCAACTCTGTTGGCGGTACGGTAACATGGCGATTGTCTCCCAAAATAGCATTATCTGGCTACGGTGCAGCAATATTTGTTGATGCTGCTTCCAATGCCGTGGATGCTTCGACCACCTTTACAAGTTGGATGGCGGGAATTCACTTTAAAGATTTATTCAAGTCAGGAAATACTGCCGGGATTCTTTTTGGTCAGCCGCTTTTCCGTAGTGATACTGGTGGTGCTGCTCAACTTACGCCCGCAGGCGACAATCGGGCAACTCCTTATCATCTAGAAGCCTATTACCGCCTTCAAGTTAGCGATAATATCAGCATTACCCCTGGTGCGTTTGTTCTCTTTAACCCAGAAGGTAACAGCAACAATGATACTACGACTGTAGGTGTACTTCGGACTACTTTTACGTTTTAAGAGATTGGGAGTAGGCAGTCAAAATCCCCCAAGAAATTGGGGGATTTTGAGATTGGATAACAAAGTTTACAGTAGACCTCTTGCATAAATCAACAATAAAGAATTCGACTCCACATTTGAGTAATCTGTGGCTATCCATTAGTCACATTTTTAAATGGAGTGTCGAGGATAAAATAATAACTAATAAATACGTAAAAATTCGGTGAGGTTTTTTGAATAATATTGTTTGGTTGTTAACAGAAATATAGTCGCATCGCCCAAAATCTGTTATGCAAAACTAGTGCGATGTTTATGGTGGTGACTGAGCTTACCGAATGGCCAAAGTGCGGGCTACATTAAAAATAAACTGTGTAGGTGTAGCTCATCGTAGATATCGCCCCACAGATAACCTAATTATTTCTTTTACCTAATTTAGCAGTTTGATTTGAAAGGTGGTGCTTTTGTATAACCCGCTCAATCTGGCAAGTCACCGCATCTATTCTATTTTTAACCTTATCAAAATCAATATTCGCCCAAATATAGGCTTTCTCAAGTCTTTGCTGCTTTCTTTTCATATATGGTTTTACTTGTCAATATGTTTTGTTATATCTATACAATATAGTCTTTTCAATTTCTGAACTACTTTCTCTAGATATATAAGTAAATATGCTTAACATTTGCTTAAGGTTTATCGCAATCCGATTTGATTTTTAAACTTATTTGCGTGGTACTCAAAGTACAGCACAAGCGCCAGAGGCTGAGAGTAGGGAATCAGCCTTAGTTATACAGAGTTTTTTCACGCAATCAAATAGGAGTCTTATAGCTCCTAAAAGTTCAACCAAACAATGATTAGATTAATATGGGCGCAGATTATTATCTATCTATTGAAAGAGACGCGATATTTCGCGCCTCTAAGAACCAAAATCAAAATTCTAAGTGTTATTAAACCTTTGTTTGTAGATATTGCACTAACTGCGGTGCTTGCATCACTCCCTCTATCCGATCCACAGGTTGACCCTGCTTAAACAATACTAAGGTTGGGAGAGCAGCAATATTATACTGAGTAGCCAAATCTGTGTATTTCTCTGTGTCAATTTTGACAATCCGTAAGCGCTCCTTAAGTTGGGCATTGACTTGCTCTAAAATTGGCACCATCATTTGACAGGGGCCACACCAGTCAGCGTAAAAATCTACTAATACAGGTACATCAGAAGCAGACAGCATATCTTCAAAACTGTTAAATTGCTTTTTCGTTGCCATGTGACACACACCGATTTTCAATTGTTTGTTTCAATAGTAGTTCTTAAAAAATAAAATCGGTATAGGTTCACGGGTTTTTGTTAGTAAAAGATTAGATTAGTTAATATTAGGATGATTTGCCAACCAAAAATCTTAAATAATTATAATAAAATACGTATATTATGTTAGCTTATGCATTTGAATTAAATATGTATTTATTATCACGTTCGACCAAATCATTATAGAGGCTTTCACAAGAGTGATGTTTAGGAAGGCTGTAGATGCAACACTTTCTAGTCTATCCAGTTAGGCGAATATATTACTTAAACTTATTCATTTATTTACAGAGAAGTAACTATAGATATTTAATTAGAGTAAAACGTTAATTATTGTTATTCGAGTTATATAGGAATCTTATTTGATTTGTGAGAATTGTAAATCGCAGATTCTCGATAACTTTTATGAAGTCGGGAATCTTGTTTTTGCGTGTTTGATTCAGCATAGCTATATCTAGCTAAATACGACGTATAACTTTATCTATTAGCTATCTAACTTTCAGCATGACAGCAAGATTGTCACCTTCCAAGAGTTAGATATTATTCAGACAATATTTAGATGTTCCCGAAATCGCCATAAGATAATTAGCGCGGTATTTCTAAGATTGAGGAACATTAAATGACGCTATTACAAGATAAAGTCGCAATTGTCACAGGTGCATCAAGAGGAATTGGCCGAGCGATCGCAATTGAATTAGCCGCCCAAGGAGCGATCGCAGTTGTCAATTATGCTAGTTCAAGTGCCGCTGCTGAGGCAGTTGTTACAGAAATTACAGATACGGGAGGTCAGGCGATCGCTATCCAAGCTGACGTTTCTAAAAGCGATCAAGTAGACGCACTAGTTAACGCCGTTATGGAAAAGTTCAGCCGTGTGGATATTTTGGTCAACAACGCAGGTATTACCCGCGATACACTACTTTTGCGTTTGAAGCCAGAAGATTGGCAAGCTGTGATAGACCTTAATCTAACTGGTGTTTTCTTATGTACACGCACTGCCAGTAAAATCATGCTAAAGCAGCGATCAGGGCGGATTATCAACATTACCTCTGTTGCTGGGCAAATCGGCAACCCAGGTCAATCAAACTACAGCGCCGCCAAAGCAGGTGTAATTGGTTTCACCAAAAGTGTTGCCAAAGAACTCGCTACTCGCGGTATCACCGTTAACGCTGTCGCCCCTGGATTCATCACCACCGACATGACTAGCGATCTCAATAATCCCGAAGATATTCTCAAATACATCCCACTCAGTCGCTTCGGTCAGCCCGAAGAAGTCGCTGGGATGGTGCGCTTCCTCGCTGCCGATCCCGCCGCAGCCTACATCACTGGACAAGTTTTTAACGTCGATGGCGGCATGGTAATGACCTAAATAGTAAAGAGACGATTAATCACCTCTCTACAGCAATATTTTGTAGGGTGTGTTACGCCGAAAGCGTAACGCACCGATTTTATTTCAAGTAGTTCACTCTCGTTAATCGAGTTTTCAACTTCAAAATCAACTTTTCCACAGCAGGAGATTTAGTAGCTTGGTTGCAAGACAATTTAACTTAAGCTCTCACCCTACAAGCAACTAGTACTACGGTGTAAATAAACCACCCATTCCAAATCGCCAAAAAGTGTGCTATATAAGCTTTTTGACTTTTGACTTTTGACTTTTGCCATGCGGTACTAGGACTGTTGGCGTATCCTTTGCCAGACTGTAAAGCCCAAAAGCAGGATAATACTACTGGCGGTTGTCAGCATCACAGCCAAACTCATACCTTGTATTCTCATCGCTAGCAAGTTGAAAACTAAGGTAATTGACCAAAGGGTAAATGCAGCATGGCGCTGGGAGAGTCCCCAAGCAAGTAAGCGGTGGTGCAGATGATCTTTGCCAGGAGTACTCAGAGGGTTATTTCCTGCTAGTAGCCGTCGCACAAATACTTGAGTAGTGTCTAGCACCGGCAATAATAGAAATAAAACCGTGGGAATTAGTGCATAAACTGTGTTTTGTTGCAGTTTGCCTAAAATACTAGTTGCTGCCAGCACATAGCCAAAAAAGTATGCTCCGGCATCACCCATAATAATTCGTGATGGATGGAAATTATGGCGCAAAAATCCCAGCGCAGCACCTCCCAATGCTGCTAGTACTAAGATTGCCGCAGCACGATTGTTAAATTGAGCACCAACACCCAACAAACTCATGGCGGTAATAAAGCTGATTCCTCCTGCCAAACCATCCATACCATCCATCAAGTTGATGGCGTTGGTAATCCCTACTACCCATAGTACTGTTAGTAACATGGACAGAAGCGAGTCGATGGGAGTGCCAAACAGGACTTTGACGCTGATGCCATTAGCTACGAGCAAAAGTGCCGTGACAATTTGTGCCCACAATCGCACAGAGGGCGGTAAGCCAAACTGATCGTCAATAAAGCCCACAAGAACTAATATCGAACCCCCCAACAGAATAGTGAGTACCTGAGCCAATACGTTTTGGAGTTCGATCGGTCGTAAAAGGCTAGCTAATACCAGTGCGGCAATCACACCCGCGTAGATAGCCAGTCCGCCTGCATTGGGTAAAGGTTCTCGGTTGAGTCGCCGGGCGTTGGGTTGGTCAGCCCAACCTACGCGCAAGGCGAATTTGCGTACTGTCGGAATTAAACGCCAAGTTACAAGGCAAGCCAAGAGGAACGTAAATACTACTGCCAACCAGCCGGTGCCGCTAGGGTCGGCAATACCAAGGGACTTAAGGGAGTTGTCTAGATTCATCTCCCAATTCAAGCATTACTGCCTGTATCTAATATGAGCATCACCTGTATATTAATCAATTTTTTTATTTCCATTTGTAACTTGAGCCGCTTGAGAGATTAGCACTCTGGCGCTGTGAGTGCTAAATTGTCTAATGGAAGCGCTGGAGAAATAAAACATGGCGAAAATTATTGCATTTGACGAGGAATCGCGGCGATCTCTAGAAAGGGGTGTTAACGCCCTTGCGGATGCCGTAAAAATCACCTTGGGGCCCAAAGGTCGTAATGTCCTTTTAGAGAAAAAATTTGGCGCACCTCAAATTGTCAACGATGGTATCACTGTTGCCAAGGAAATTGAATTAGAAGATCCTTTGGAAAATACTGGTGCAAGACTCATCCAGGAAGTGGCCTCAAAAACTAAAGATGTCGCTGGGGATGGTACAACCACCGCCACAGTTTTAGCGCAAGCCCTGATTCGAGAAGGTTTGAAGAACGTCGCGGCGGGTAGTAACCCTGTTAGCTTGAGACGCGGGATCGACAAAACTATTGAGGCCCTGGTGCAAGAAATTGCCAGGGTAGCCAAGCCGATAGAAGGAAGTGCGATCGCTCAAGTTGCCACTGTTTCTGCTGGTAACGATGAAGAAGTTGGTCAAATGTTAGCTCAAGCAATGGAAAAAGTCACCAAAGATGGTGTAATTACCGTTGAAGAATCCAAATCCCTAACCACCGAACTAGAAGTAGTTGAGGGGATGCAGATTGACAGGGGTTATATTTCTCCCTACTTCGTCACCAACAACGAACGGCAAATCGTCGAATTTGAAAACGCCCGAATCTTAATCACAGATAAAAAAATCAGCAGCATCCAAGATTTAGTGCCGATTTTAGAAAAAGTTGCTCGTTCTGGTCAGCCTTTGCTAATTATCGCTGAAGATGTCGAAGGTGATGCTTTGGCAACTCTGGTGGTGAACAAAGCGCGGGGTGTACTGACCGTGGCTGGGATTAAAGCGCCTGGGTTTGGCGATCGCCGCAAAGCTTTGTTAGAAGATATTGCTATTCTCACCGATGGACAGTTGATTTCAGAAGAAATCGGCTTAAGCTTGGATACCGCTTCTCTAGAAGCGCTGGGAACTGCCCGCAAAATCACCATTGACAAAGAAAGCACCACAATTGTCGCTGGCAGTGTCACCAAGCCAGAAGTACAAAAGCGGATTGGTCAAATTCGCAGGCAGTTAGAAGAAACAGATTCTGACTACGATCAAGAAAAACTCCAAGAACGCATCGCCAAGCTTGCTGGCGGCGTGGCAGTGATTAAAGTGGGGGCGGCAACCGAAACCGAACTCAAAGACCGCAAACTGCGGATTGAAGACGCGCTGAATGCTACTAAAGCTGCTGTGGAAGAAGGTATTGTTCCTGGTGGTGGAACAACCTTAATTCACTTAGCTAAGGCGGTAGAAGCGATTAAAAACACCCTACAAAATGACGAAGAAAAAATTGGGGCTGATATTGTTGAACGAGCGCTAGAAGCCCCCTTACGCCAAATAGCAGACAACGCTGGTGCTGAAGGTTCTGTGATCGTCTCGAAAGTCCGGGATAGCGACTTCAATATTGGCTATAACGCCGCTACTGGCGAATTTGAAGACTTGATTGCTGTTGGTATTATCGACCCTGCCAAAGTCGTGCGTTCAGCTTTACAAAACGCTGGTTCCATTGCTGGTTTGGTCTTAACCACCGAAGCGATCGTTGTTGAAAAGCCAGAGAAGAAATCTGCTGCTCCTGCCCCTGATATGGGCGGCATGGGTGGCATGGGTGGCATGGGTGGCATGGGCGGCATGGGTGGCATGGGCGGCATGGGCATGTTCTAACTTCTGCTGACCCAGATAAATATTTTTTAAACAGTTTGTCTTGCCAAGGCAAACTGTTTTTTGTAGCATTGCTGATTCAGAGCCAATATGTTATCTCTATTCCTGGGAAGTAGCTGGGCATAAAGAAAAATAATCATCATGGTTATCAGTAATTAGTCGTGAGTACTACTAACCACTAAAAAAATACTGATTCCTAAATTACTCAACCTAAATAATTCTTTAATCTAAAAATTACAGTCTTTACATTAATTTTTGTAATATCAATAGTAAATAGGATCGCTGGTTGGTTCTTTTTAGCAATGTCCAATTCCCAATGCCAATGTAGGTAATATTGTATGGCACAAAAACTGCGTCGTCTTCCAAAAATAGTAACTAGGTTATATGAAAATGAGTTCTATCACCAACCGGGGACTATACCTGGAACCATTTTTATTGATGCAGATGCTCCACCACCAATAATTTTTTTGATTGACTATAACCAAACCAATTTTATCCGCGAACAAATAGAAACTCCAGAGGAGTGTGTCCCTTATCTGGAGGCGGAATCGATTTCTTGGGTAGACGTACAAGGTTTAGGCAGTCAAGACATATTACAACGATTGGGTAAGGTTTTTAAGTTACCTCCTCTAGTTTTAGAAGATATAGTTAATGTACCAGAGCGTCCCAAAATAGAGGATTATGAAGACCAATTACTATTCATTGTCCGGATGGTAGTACCAAAGGAAAAAACATGTGGTTTTTACAGCGAGCAAGTGAGTTTGATATTAGGGAAAAATTATTTGCTGACAGTCCAAGAAGAACCAGAACATGATTGTTTTGAAGGAGTGCGATCGCGAATTGATAAAAACAAAGGTACCATTCGCAAACAGGGAGCGGATTATTTAGCTTACGCTCTGTTAGATGCAATTATTGATGGTTTTTTCCCAGTACTGGAGCTTTATGGTGAACGCATCGAAGAGTTAGAGGAGGAAGTAATAGTTAAACCTACTCCTCAAACACTGCAAAACATTTATCAAATTAGGCGAGAATTACTACAACTACGTCGTGCTATCTGGCCCCTGCGGGATGCAATTAATTCCTTGATTCGAGATGGTAGTGAACTTATTAGTGAAGAAGTGCGAATCTACCTGCGAGATTGTTATGACCATACAGTGCAAGTGATGGATATGGTGGAAACTTACCGAGAACTGGCATCTGGATTAATGGATGTCTACCTTTCGGCAGTGAGTAATAAAATGAATGAAATTATGAAAGTACTAACGATAGTTTCAACAATTTTTATTCCACTGACTTTTATTGCCGGAATATATGGTATGAATTTCAGTACTGAAAAATCGCCATATAATATGCCTGAATTGAATTGGTATTGGGGCTATCCACTTTGCTGGGCAGTGATGTTAGCGATCGCATTTGGTTTGCTATTCTTTTTTTGGCGACGAGGCTGGCTGCAAAATTCTATAGAAATTAAGCGCAATTAAAAATTGTAGATTAGCGACAAGTCAAATATACATTCATTAGTACTAGGAGTTAAGATTTTTGAATTATGAGGAGTAGCGACCAGAATTTAGTAGTTTTGACGATTTATATTATCGGTGTTTCTTATGTTTTCAACCGCATGATTGAATCCATAGATGACCAAGTTAAATTTGAGTTTAAAAAAGGAATTGTTGACGAGCAACTCAAAGAACACAATCTCGACGATAAAATTGGAATTTCCTTTAAACTCAAACCCTCATACCCAATTGACGATTTGAAAGATTTAGGAATTAGCATTGAAAATAAATCGGATAATATTGCTCTATACGTTGACTGGGATAACAGTTCTTTAGTTGTTGAACATAGTAAGCAATCGCGCCGCGTAATTCGGAAATCACCAGACTTAACCCGCGACTTAGCAGTACCCCAAAGTCCTAGCCTGATTGCTCCCAGGAAAACACTTTCTGAAACAGTGACAGCAGAAGATGTTTTCGAGCGCGATCAAGTAGCTGGAACCTATTTAGCAAAAAAACCACTAATTGATATCAATGGGCTACAAAAAGGACAAAAAAAATTGTACAACGACTTTCTTAACAGAAAAAAAGAGTTGGACTTTTCTTTGCAATTAGTACTTAGGATATCTGAAGTGCGTTTAGGTCTAGCCCCAGGTGGCGATTTTCCTCCTATTAGTATTATCAATTGTCCTTTCACAGTTAGGAAACTACCTTGGACTTATGCTCTACCTTGGAATAAAAAGAAGTAATAACCTGTCAACCCCTTGTGTCAACCGGGTACACTGGATCTAAGGAGAGAGTAGGCGCAGGCGGTTGCAGATCGGTCATAGTTACTGATTTGAGGAAAGTCCGGACTCCCGAAAGACCAAACTTGCTGGATAACGTCCAGTGCGAGCGATCGTGAGGATAGTGCCACAGAAAGATACCGCCTTTTCAGTGAGCAGTGAACAGTTATCAGTAAACAGTTAATAACTGACAACTGATAACTGGTAACTGATAACTGAATAGGGTAAGGGTGCAAAGGTGCGGTAAGAGCGCACCAGCAGTATCGAGAGGTGCTGGCTCGGTAAACCCCGGTTGGGAGCAAGGCGATAGGAACTACGGTTGGTCTTTTACCAGTTCCGCTCAATGAGAGCCGCTTGAGGCGTTTGGTAACAGGCGTCCCAGATAGATAACTGCCCTCGCAAGAGAACAGAACCCGGCTTATGTCCTGCTCTCTCCCCTGCGGAGTATAAACCTTTGACGGTTTGTACTCCATTATTTTTATACGGATTTTATGCGTAAGCGTTCGCGTAGCGTCTCGTAGAGAAGCTCGTCGTAGACATCGCTAATTCATCATTTAAAGCATTCCCAGGATCTCTAATGCTGTATCCAAATGCCATTTAACCCGATAGAGTCCAAAGAGTTTCTCTTGACTGTACCGTGCTGGGTATTCTAGCTTCCTTCCCTCCATCGTCACCTTCAGTAATGCTGACTGCTCTGGTGTCGGTGTTCCCATAGCTTCTAATGTCGCTTCTATCGCTTCTACTTGAGAGAATGTAGGAGACTTTAATCCTTTATTTTCTGATACTTGCTTGCAAGCTACAACAGGAAAAGTCAGGAGTGCGTTAATGTAAGATGCTTTATCAGCAGGGTTTCCTATTGCTTGGATGCCGTACTGTATCAGGCATAAATCGCGTAACGCTCTCAAGCTTTTAACTTCTAATTCTGTGCGCGTAAACATAAAATAGAGTTACCTCTTGTAAAAGTGGGAATCGGTGGTGAACTAGTTTGCAAGACACGAACACCACCGATATAAAACTCTATTCCGTTGTTAACATCGACTTCAAGCTATATTTACGTTTCTATATAAATGGCTAAAGCTAAGGGTAAACCTGAAAATTTTGGAAATCAACCAAGCAAGGAATTAACAGAACAATTGAATTTTCGTGTCACTAAAGAAATGAAGGAAGAGGTAAAAGCTAAAGACGATCCTCCTGAATTTTGCCGTCAAGCTATCCAAGAAAAGCTAGATAGAGAGAAGTAGCAAAAAGTTGTTAGAGTAGATAGTCCAAGAACTTTAGAGATATAAGATAGATAGTTGCCTTTCCCTGCTAGCCTGCTCCCCTGTACCCTGTCCCCTGTCCCCTGTCTCCTTGTCACGTGATGCCCCTCGCTTATCCACGCCGTCAACGGCAACTTGAAAGTTTAGTCCAAAAATTTGGTTTGTCGCTAGAAGCACCTATAAAATGGGAACTGCTGGATTTAGCGCTAACTCATCCCACTGTCTCTGATTCGGCAAATTATGAACAGCTAGAGTTTGTTGGCGATGCAGTGGTGCGACTGGTGTCGGCTGTTGTGTTATGGGAAAATTATCCCGATTGTCCAGTCGGGGATTTTGCGGCAATTCGTTCGGTGTTGGTGAGCGATCGCATCCTTGCCCAATTGGCTAGAGTTTACGGTTTGGAGTTATACTTACTAGTCGCTGGCAGTGCTACTGCTGATAAAGTTGGTCTAGAGTCACGACTGGCAGATGCCTTTGAAGCAGTTTTGGGTGCGCTTTACTTAAGTACTCAAAATCTGGAATTGATTCGCTCTTGGCTAGATCCCCACTTCCACCAACTAGCAACAGAAATTCGCCTCGATCCTGCCAGACTTAATTACAAAGCTGCTCTGCAAGAATGGACTCAGGCGCAATTTAAAGTTTTACCAGAGTATCGGGTTGTGGAAATCACTCAACCGCATCGCAATCAAGAACGTTTCATGGCTGAAGTGTGGCTGCACGGAAAGATGCTTGGACAAGGTAAAGGACGCTCAATCAAAACCGCAGAACAAGCAGCAGCTAAAGTAGCTTTTTTAGCAATTTCTAACCCGCAAATACCCTGAGCTTAAAACAAGGGCGATTAGTCGATAATCAGTTGATTGTCAGTGGTCATTTGTCCCTCGTCCTTTGTATACAAATGACAAATGACAAATAACAAATGATAAATGACAAATGACAAATAAAATTAATATTGCTGTCATCGGAGTTGGGCGTTGGGGAGTGCATCTGCTACGGAATTTCTTAGCACATCCCCAAGTAAATGTAGTTGCTGTAGTAGACCCCCATCCAGAACGATTAGCGGCGGTAAAGCAGCAGTTTAATTTAGATGAAAATGTACTATTAACAACCCAGTGGCAGGATTTAAAGAGAGTACCAGGGTTGACAGGAGTGGCGATCGCAACTCCAGCTACCACCCACTATGCTTTAATTAAAGATGCTCTCCAACAGGGATACCATGTTTTAGCTGAAAAACCCCTAACTCTCAATCCAGCAGAATGTCGGGAACTTTGTCAGTTGGCAGAGGAGCATCATTTAATACTAACGGTTGACCATACTTATTTATTTCACCCAGCAGTTGAGCGAGGAAAAACTGTAGTACAAGCGGGTAAATTAGGTGATTTACGCTATGGCTACGCCACTCGCACCCATTTAGGGCCTGTCCGCCAAGATGTTGATGCGCTGTGGGACTTAGCTATTCACGATATTGCTATCTTTAACGCTTGGCTGGGTCAAATTCCTGTGCAAGTACAAGCAACGGGTACAGTGTGGCTACAGGGAGCAGGGGAGCCGGAAAGCAGGGAAGCAGAGGGAAAGAAAGATACAAATTCTCCTCTGCCTCAAGGTTTGGCTGATTTAGTATGGGTAACACTGACATACCCAGATGGCTTTCAAGCTTATATTCATTTGTGCTGGCTGAATCCTGATAAACAGCGACGGCTGGGGATTGTAGGTAGCCTTGGCAGCTTGATTTTTGATGAAATGTCAATATCATCACCCCTAACCCTGCTATATGGGGAGTTTGAACAGCAAGGCAATCAATTTATTCCTGTGAATCAAAGCCAGATAGCGCTGGAATTAGAAACAGGCGAACCATTGAGACGGGTTTGCTCCTCCTTTGTTGTCTCTATTCTCAACAATACTCCCTCAGAGATTTCGTCTGGCTGGGTAGGCACACAGTTAGTAGAAATTCTTGCTGCTCTGACTGTATCTCTTGAGCAAGGCGGCAAACCTGTTTTTCTGAACAACTGCTCTCAACTGTAATTTTTCGTTAAATAAAACTTATCCAAAGTTTTCCAAATTAGACCTTTATACTATAATCCACAAACCTCTGAGATTCATCAACGGAGTTCAAAAACTCATTCACGAGTATCAAAGACTCATTCACGAGTATCAAAGACTCGTCGGCGAGTATCAAAGACTCATTCACGAGTATCAAAGACTCGTCCACGAGTATTAAAGACTCGTCGGCGAGTATCAAAGACTCGTCGGCGAGTATTAAAGACTCATTCACGAGTATCAAAGACTCGTCGGCGAGTATTAAAGACTCGTCGGCGAGTATCAAAGACTCATTCACGAGTATCAAAGACTCGTCCGCGAGTATCAAAGACTCATTAATGCAGTTCAAAGGCTCATTAATGGAATTCAAAGGCTCGTTCATGAGTATGTCTCAAAGATTCATCAGGTTTTTAGCGAGTTTTTCGTGAGTCCTGATAAAATCTGAAAAGGTATTAGCATGATTATGCACAACCGTATATTTACTATTTTATTTTTAACTCTATCTCTGGCTATCACACCTCAGTTTGTAGTTGCTCAAAACAATATTGAACAGCTATTTAAACAAGGCGACGCTGCCGAAACAGTGGGTAATAACTCCCAAGCAGAGACAATTTGGCGTCAAGTTTTGCAACTTGAACCCAATAATGGCAAAGCTTATAACAATTTGGGAAATGCTTTGCGGCGACAGGGGAAACTAGAGGAAGCATTAGCGGCGCACCAGAAAGCATTACAACTCAATCCTAATGATGCCGAAGCTTACGTTGGTATAGGGAATGTGCTAAATGCTCAAGGGAAATCAGAGGAGGCATTAGCATCTCTTCAGAAAGCCTTGCAACTTAACCCTAACTTAGTAACTGCCTACAATGGTCTCGGCAATGCCCTGAGTGACCAGAAGAAATTAGATGCAGCAGTTGCCGCCTACCAAAAAGCAATTCAACTCAACCCCAACTTTGCTGATACATACTACAATCTCGGCATTGCCCTGAGTGAGCAGAAGAAATTAGATGCAGCAGTTGCCGCCTACGAAAAAGTAATTCAACTCAACCCCAACTTAGCTGAAGCTTACATGGGTCTCGGCGTTACCCTCAGAGAGCAGAAGAAATTAGATGCAGCAGTTGCCGCCTTCCAAAAAACAATTCAACTCAACCCCAACGATGCTGATGCTTATATCTATTTCGGCGTTACCCTCAGAGAGCAGAAGAAATTAGATGCAGCAGTTGCCGCCTACGAAAAAGCAATTCAACTCAACCCCAACTTAGCTGAAGCTTACATTAATCTCGGCAATGCCCTCACAGAGCAGAAGAAATTAGATGCAGCAGTTGCCGCCTACGAAAAAGCAATTCAACTCAACCCCAACTTAGCTGATACTTACATCAATCTCGGCAATGCCCTCAAAGACCAAAAGAAATTAGATGCAGCAGTTGCCGCCTACGAAAAAGCAATTCAACTCAACCCCAACTATGCTCAAGCTTACAGCAATCTCGGCAATGCCCTAAGTGACCAAAATAAATTAGATGCAGCAGTTGCCGCCTTCCAAAAAGCAATTCAACTCAACCCCAACTATGCTCAAGCTTACAGCAATCTCGGCGTTGCCCTGAGTGACCAGAAGAAAATAGATGCAGCAGTTGCCGCCTACGAAAAAGCAATTCAACTCAACCCCAACTATGCTAATGCTTACTACAATCTCGGCATTGCCCTGAGTGACCAGAAGAAAATAGATGCAGCAGTTGCCGCCTACGAAAAAGCAATTCAACTCAACCCCAACTTAGCTGATACTTACATCAATCTCGGCAATGCCCTGAGACACCAAAAGAAATTAGATGCAGCAGTTGCCGCCTACGAAAAAGCAATTCAACTCAACCCCAACTATGCTGATGCTTACATGGGTCTCGGTAATGCCCTGAGTGAGCAGAAGAAATTAGATGCAGCAGTTGCCGCCTACGAAAAAGCAATTCAACTCAACCCCAACTTTGCTGAAGCTTACATTAATCTCGGCAATCCCCTGAGTGAGCAGAAGAAATTAGATGCAGCAGTTGCCGCTTACGAAAAAGCAATTCAACTCAACCCTAACTATGCTAGTGCTTACTACAATCTCGGCGCTGCCCTGGGTGAGCAGAAGAAATTAGATGCAGCAGTTGCCGCCTTCCAAAAAGCCCTAACATTGCCAGAAGAGAATTCTGGAACTCCAGCCAGCGTTCATACTCTTGCTCATAATGGCTTGGGTTTGGTGTTCCAACAGCAAGAGAAACTAAAAGAAGCCATTGAACAGTTTGACAAGTCAGAAGAGATTGACCCCAATTTTGTCTATGCCAGTAACAACAATATAGAAGCAAGGCAGTTATGGAAAACCAAAGACGATACCCAAGCTAAGAGCGTAGAAGATGATCGCCAATGGTTGCCTAAAGATGATCCAACTGTACCCGTTAAGCGTTCTGTGGTACGCATCACTGCCGAGTTTTCTATCAGGGAACGCCAGGGAACAGAGATTGGTACTGGTGTAGTCATTCAGCGAGAAGGCAACCGAACATTAATCCTCACCAATCGTCATGTGATTTTTGATGGCTATGAACAGGGTAAAAATATTCAGGTTGAATTTTTCAGTTCACCGCCGTCAAACCGAGTGCGAATGCGGCGAGATGCCAAGCTGTTCAAAATGACTACAGACGAACAACTCGATTTAGCTGTGTTGGAAGTTAGCGATAATCTGCCAGAAGATATTCAACCCTTACCCATCTCCTCAACTGCAATCACCACGAAAATGCCCATTCGGGTTATTGGTCATTCTGCTCAAAGAGGTGAAGATAAATCTTGGTCTATGGAATTAGGACAAATCAGCTATCAAAACCAGCAATTAGAAATATCTCAAGCTGCACTCAAACCCGGTTATTCTGGCAGTCCTGTAATTGATTTGCAAAATCAACTTTTAGGTATTGTCTTCGCCCAAAAAAAAGGTGAAGGCCGAGATTTGGCTTATCCGATGTCTGAAATTCAAAAACAACTGTCTACCTGGAAAATGAAATAGACGCGATGAATCGCGTCTCTACAAGTGATTCATCACTTTTCTGTTTCTTTAACTTTGAATAAATTATGAATTATAAAATTATTCTTGCCAGCCTATTAATCCTCAGCATCAGCCATCTTCCTGCTGCTGCTTCTTGCCCAGAAGGAAACCCCAAATCTACCGATTACATCCGCCGCAAACCACCCAATCGCTGCGAAGGTATCAAAGAAGAAGAATTAAGCGGCAATAGCTTGAACCTGATTTCTATTGCTACCCGAAACTTAACCAATTTTGGCAAAACTCTCACAGTGCAAATTCCCCGCATCAATGGAGGTAAAAATCCTCAAGTAATAGTGAAATCCTTGGGAGATAATTATCACTATCAAATGGATGACTTGTTATTGTCTAATAATGGTTCGCGTTTCAGCTTTAGCTGGGATACTTACGTTCTCAGGCAAGCAAAAATACCAGCTAACAGCCTTCGTGCTGTGGCATCCTATAACCTTGGTTCCCAGCCTGTGTATGTTCCAGTTATTCTAGGGCAAACTTCGGGTAAGTATGAATTTGTCTTTTATTCCCAAGACAGAGTGAGATTTACCAACTTTGAAATCCTCTCCAAAGGTCAACCAGCAATCTATAGCACTTCCCGCCCCAACCCGAAAAAGGGTGAAACTATTTTTACCTGGGATGGTCGCAATGCGCCATCTGGGCGCTATGAACTGCACTATGTTGCTAATATTGACCGGAGAGATGAACCTAGCGATCGCATCGAAAGGCGAATTGTATTTGAACATAACCCAAATTGGTTGAAATAAATCATGGCATCTCGGCAAAAAGCCAAACAAAATTTTCCCAACTTCATCAAGATTCGCCAATGGTTGAATTTTATAAAAAGAAATTTAACTGCTTTGTTTGTAGTCAGTACTTCCGGGCTAAAGCGCTTACTACGAACAATTTCAAACCATCAAAATTCATTTTTGGTACTACTGTTACTTTTATTTTTTACTTTCCTCACCTTTGCCGCTATTGTACCAGGCACTCATATATTTGAAGGTAATATCATTGCTCAAGAAATGAGTTTTGTCTATAACGGAGAAGAATCAAAACTCTTTCTTCAAGATATTCGCGGCATCAATAAACTAGAAAATCAAGGCAGACAAACCCTAACTTTCACAGGAAATTTTCAAAGTGAAACTTGGCCAGAAATTAATAAATTAAACTCTTTAAAAATTCAACTTAAAGACAGCGAGAGTAGATGGATTATGGCGTCGGCTAATCCTCAAGATACTAGTGAAATCAGCCTTGATGAACTACGGCTACAACCAAATACAAAAGTAACTGGATTAAGCTATGACTTTTATCGTAATCAACTGGCTTTTTCTCTGCAACCTAACTCTAATTTTAACCAAAAAATTAACCCAAATACGTTAGACCTAGATTTAGGTGAACAACCAATCAAAGTTATACTAGAAGGTTACGAATTACTAGATTTTAAATTACCAAATCAGCCAGACACCCAAGTACCATTAGAGTTTATTGTCAACCCAAATAATAAAAAAATTAACTTAGAGATAATGCAAAAAACCAGTATTGATATTACTGTAGCTAAAACTCCCAAATATGAATCAGAAGAATGGTTTAGAGGAAAGATAAAAACCGAAAATCTGCAATTTATAGATGTAGATAGAACTGGTAAAAATGTCAGAGACGATTTAAAAATTTCTACTATTGTGGAAGGCAAAATCCGCATGGCAGAACAGGAACGAGATATTAAACAAAATCAGTTTCTTATGGGAGAAGACCCTAAGATTCCTCTAAACATTCAAGAAATACGCCATCTGCAAATTGTCCCTAAAAAAGGTATAGAAGCCCGCTTTTTTGGGAAAACTAAAGAGATTCAAATCGGTCTAGATCCAGATTTTCCAGTTTCCAGAATACAGGGTAGCTGGTTGGATGGTATTTTACCTCGTGATGCAATTATTGCGCTGTTCTCTTTTGGGGCCGCTACAGTTGCAAATCTTTTATCTTGGTTATTTAGTAACGCTTCTAAATCAGCACCAAAAGCATAGCGATCGCGTTGATGAATAATTTGGGGTGAAGCGATCGCTAAAAAGGATATGTTGTAGTAATTCGTTCGGTTTTGGTGGGCGAGAATGCGATCGCCCAATTAATCAGAGAATATGGTTAGGAGCTATATTTACTAGTTGCTGGCAGTGCTACATCTAAGTAAATGGACTTTTGACTCAATTACCTCTTGAAAGTCCCATTTGCATAAACTCCTCCTTTTGGAAGACTTACCAAAATAGTTTGTAAGGGCGAAAGACGAATCTCGCAAGTCTCATTTCCAAATAGCAACTGGGACTTCGGGAACTTTTCTTTGTCTACCTTTATCACAGACTTGTTGATCCCCAAAGAGGAACTTCCCCCAGACTCCTGTAGACTAGGATAGCGGTTTGCCTTTACTCCCTCATCCCCAGAGGAGAATCCCAGATCCCCGACATTTGCTTCTTTATTTGGAACAGCTAACAGCGAGATATCAATCAAAGGTAAGGTAATTTTTAGTGTCGTACCTTGATGAAGTCCCGCACTCTCAAGAGTAATGCTACCTCCCATGAGTTCAATTAAGTTTCGTGAAATCGCTAGTCCTAGTCCAGTACCTTCAAACTGGCGTGTCGTAGTGCCATTGACCATTACGAAAGGGCGAAATAGTTTGTGCTGTTGAGTTGGATCGATGCCTATACCTGTATCTTTGACAGCTACTACCACCTGAGATTTACCATTACTAGATTGAATTTCTGTAGCAATGGTGATGCTTCCGGTGTCGGTGAACTTGGTGGCGTTGCCGATAACATTAATTAGCACCTGCTTGAGTTTTCCCGCGTCTGCCTTAATTGGTATCACTTTGGAAGCTAACTCACATTTCAATTGCAAGCCCTTTTGTTGGACATTAACTGATTGTAAATTAATTACCTCTAACAATAGTTGTCGGAGGTCAATAGGTGTAGAGACGACTGAAAGCTTACCTGCTTCGATTTTAGAAATGTCCAGTAAATCATTAATAATATTTAATAAGTGAATCGTTGTTTCATCGGCACGTTTGAGAAACTCCATTTCTTCTTCTCGGTCATCACATAAGCCTTCTTCAACCAAGCGAATACAGTTAATAATAATATTTAATGGGTTTCTCAATTCATGAGAAGTCGTAGCCAAAAACTGACTTTTAACTTGGTTAGCGCTTTTTGCTTCTTTCCAAGCTATTTCTAATTCTTCCGATCCAGCTTTCAGCCGTTCTACCATTTGGTCTAATGCTTGGGCTAGCTGATTAAATTCCCGAATTTGAAAATTGTGCGGAACTGGTTGTGCGGCATGGTGAGAGTGAATATTGAGAGCGTAGTCTCGCAATTCTTCTACAGGACGTGCCAAGTAAGGAGCTAAATATAGAGATGCTAATAAACTTGCACCAATCAAACCGACTGTCAAAACGATAAGAATTAATTTGATTTCCTCTAAACCAAAAAGTGCATTATCGACGCTAGTAACAGCTAAAACTATCCATTTTTGCTGCTGCTGTTGGGTGAGTGGATTTGGAATTGCTGTATAACCAGCGACTAATTCTTTTCCTTCGGTAAAAGAGAAATTTATCGAATCGTTTTGTCCTGTAATTGCATTTTTAATTATGCTTTTGATTTGGGAAGAATGGGGGTGCTGATTGATATTAGTTCCCACCCAATCTGTGAATGGGTGTGCCAAAATTGTGCCATCTTCAGCAATCACTACCATAGCACCTGTGAGCGATCCCGGCGGATTTTTGGTTTGTTGGGATAATGCAGACTGAATACTTAAGCTGTAAACTGAATTTCTTCGGCTATCAAAGACTGGTGCAGATAAAACTAGTCGCAGCTGATTTTGTATGTTTCTTTTTCCAGTCATTCCTGCTTTTGGCGGGAAGATTGCTTTAACATCAATTCCCTCACTAGGGAAAGGTAATCTCAATTCGCCAATTTCTTGATCCCCACAGCTACTTGTAATTATCTTGTGGCTTTGGAGATTTGTTAATTGGATGCACTCAATACTAGCTGGAAGTTGTTGCCTTAACTGCGTGAGAATTTCTTGCTCTTGTATAGGCGAATCCGATGGAATTACCGTCGTTTTGCTTACATTCTGTAAATTGGCTTTTAAGATTGCGATCGCATCACCAATTCTCTCTCCTTTACTGATGGCGCTTTCTGTTAAATTTTGACGCGCCGTTCCCAATATACTAGAACGTGCCTTATTCAAGGCAACAATTTCGCCTACTAGTAAAACTGGAACAAACAGCAGCAATATTCTTGTTACTAAAATTCGACGAAAGGAAGATTGGCGGGAATTAGTCATCAAGTGTCTCACTTTGCACCTGCAATCTACAACACCAAAGATATGCAATTAGACTAGCTAGATGAGACATTTTATTAAATGATCAGAATTTTATTTTCAATGTTTAAAAATAACAAATTGCTATAATTCAAAAAGAAACGTGGTATACCAAAACTCGTATATGCTAGATGTAAAAGCGATTTATGTTGCATATCAATAAGGGGCTGAAATTATAAAACAGTAGCTTGCAGGTATGGTTTTGTTTGAGAATCTACATCTGACCAAAGAAAATATTAAAACTATCAAATCAATTTAATGTCGCAACATCGTCCTCATACTACAGTTGTTTTAGCAATGAGTGCAGATGGCAAGATAGCAGATTTTAAGCGATCGCCTGCTCGGTTTGGCTCAAGGGTTGATAAAGCACACTTAGAAAAACAAATTGCTGCCTCTGATGCCGTTTTGTTCGGTGCTGGGACTCTGAACGCTTATGGAACAACACTTACTGTAACCGATCCAACTCTAGTGGAAGTTCGGGTGCAAGGAGGGAAGCCTCGGCAACCAGTTCATATAGTGATTACAAACTCTGCAAGCCTTAATCCGGAAATTCGCTTTTTTAAGCAACCAGTTAGACGCTGGCTACTCACTACAACAGCAGGAGAAATTTCGTGGAAAGAACGCTTACAGACGCTTTCCTCAACTCTGGCAAACAGAGTACAAGAGTACCCTTCAGAATTTGAGCAGATTCTGGTTTTTGAAACACCAACGCGAAAAATTGACATTTCCGCAGCTTTGAAGTATCTAGCCACTCTACATATAACACGGTTGGCGGTTTTGGGTGGAGGTGAATTAGTCGCTTCCTTATTGGAACTAGATTTAATTGATGAATTCTGGCTAACTATCTGTCCGCTGATTTTAGGTGGTAATACTGCACCCACACCCGTCGAAGGGAAAGGATTTTTACCTGATTTGGCTCCCAAGTTACAACTTATAGAAGTTCATACAGTTGAGCAAGAAGTGTTTTTGCACTATCGCCTGCAACGAACAGCAGATTAGATTACGCTAAGTAAAGTTATTGGACATTGGGGATGGGGCATTGGGCATTAATTATTCCTCCCCTGCCTCCCGGCCTCCCGGCCTCCCTGCCCCTTACTACTCCCTACTCCCTACTCCTCTAAGATGGTGGAACAACTTAAGCCTCGCTATTCTGTCGTTTGGACGAATAAAATTGCTGAAGTACCCCAAAATGCCTGGAATGCTTTGGCAATGCCACTCAAAACGCCATTTTTAGAATGGGAGTGGCTGAACAATCTTGAAATCTCCCAAAGTGTTACGGCTAAAACTGGTTGGTTGCCAAATCACTTGACATTGTGGCGAGATAGAACACTGATTGCTGCTGCGCCACTTTATCTCAAAGGACATAGTTCTGGTGAATTTATTTTCGATCACCAATGGGCAGAGTTAGCCGATCGCATTGGAATTCAATATTACCCAAAATTGTTGGGAATGACACCATTTACTCCAGCGGAAGGTTATCGGTTCTTAATCGCCCCAGGAGAAGATGAAGATGAAATCACAGCGCTGATGGTGCATGAAATTGACACTTTTTGCTCCAAAAATCGGATTTCTGGGTGTCATTTTCTCTACGTCGATCCCCAATGGCGTCCAATGCTAGAACGGCATGGTTTTACAACTTGGCTGCACCACAGCTATATCTGGGAAAATACTGGCTTTAAAACTTTTGATGACTACTTAAAGGTGTTTAACGCCAATCAGCGCCGCAATATCAAGCGGGAACGTAAAGCTGTGGAAAAAGCAGGTTTACGACTGCAACCGCTCAGTGGCGATCAAATTCCTCAGTCTTTGTTTCCCTTGATGTACCAATTTTATGCTGACACCTGTGATAAGTTTGGCTGGTGGGGTAGCAAATATCTCACACGCAGGTTTTTTGAGCAGCTACACTTTGATTATCGCCATCGAGTCTTGTTAGTTGCCGCATATAGCGAAGAAGATAACTCTCATCCTTTAGGAATGTCTTTTTGTTTATTTAAAGATGACAAACTCTATGGACGCTATTGGGGCAGTTTTCAAGAAATAGATTGCTTACATTTTGATGCTTGTTATTATGCACCGATTGAGTGGGCGATCGCTAACGGCATCCAAATTTTTGACCCTGGCGCGGGCGGGCGACATAAAAAACGGCGCGGTTTCCCCGCTATGCCCAATCACAGTTTGCATCGCTTTTATAATAATCGTTTAGGAAAAATTTTACTTCCCTATATTAAGGAAGTGAATCAACTTGAACAGCAGCAGATTGAGGCAATTAATGCAGAGTTGCCATTTAGTGAGAAAAATGGTTGAGGAAAAGGAACTACTTTCGTAACATTTGCCGAATAATTAAGTTTTACTCGGCAAACAGATACTTATTTTCCTTATTTTCAAAATTGTGAAATTAAACTGTTAGCGATCAAGATGGTATTTCTACTACCATTCGTCAAAATTCACCCTCTTTAATGCCTCGTCGAATACTATCTGCCAGTTGTAGCATTGCCTCTGCCCATTGTGGTTCTCCTCTGGAATTGTAGATAGCCGCAGCCTTCTCGGCATCTTCAATCCCTTTTTGTGGTTGTCCTTCTAAAGCCAGAGCATTACCTCGAAAAAAGTAAGCAGCAGCATAGCTAGGATCAAGCTTGATTGCTCGTGTGTATTCAGTAATTGCCTGTTGAGATTGGCCTTGTCTATCAAAATTACGCCTACTTTGGAAAAATTCTTCAATATCTGAAAGATATCAAGAAGACTAAGGAAGATACGAATTACACTTGATATAGAGTGTAAAAACCCTGAAAAAAGAAAATTTCTTTTTATAATGCTTATGGATTTAATAGTT
Organism: Nostoc sp.; assembly: GCF_036917515.1. Taxonomy (GTDB): domain Bacteria; phylum Cyanobacteriota; class Cyanobacteriia; order Cyanobacteriales; family Nostocaceae; genus Nostoc. Next base: position 32,277 of record NZ_JBALDE010000093.1, read on the forward strand.
GAAGATTTAGCCGCAATTGATGATAAACTTTCCCAGCGTCATATTGACCTCGATCCTGGTGGATATTTCATTATTTACTTAGATCGAGACGCAGGGTTAATTTATGCCAAGCATTTTACAAATGTGATTGACGATCGCGGTTTAGCTGTCGATCCTGAAACGGGAAAGGTAATTCCGGCGCGAGAAAAGGTAGAACGAACTCATACAACAGTTTTTAGCGCCAGAACGGCGAAAGAACTTTGCGTGAAGATTTTTGAAGAAACTCAGCCCCCTCCTGTAACTCAATTAGATCATGCAGCTTATCTAGGTCGAGAATTTGTCCGAGCTGAGGTAGCTTTAGTTACAGGGCAAGAGTATGTTCAAGATTAAAGTTAGGAGTGAGGAGTTAAGAGTTAGAAATTCATAACTCCTAACTCCACTCCTAATGTCATTACCCATTAGATGAAGGCTGATTTATCTGATAGATATAGTAAGTTGCCATTGGGATAACGGTGGCAGCAATTAATAATCCTACTACCCAAGCAGTAGCATTACCTTGGTTGGTTTCTTCTGCTTTCTTGAAAGTGCCTCCAACCTGTACATTGTCACTTATCTGGGGTGGTCCTGGATCGGCTTTGCCAGAGAGGACGGCGACAAGGCGATCGCTTGCATCGAGAAACGCCTGATTGTATTTGTCACCATTGCGTAACGGCACACTTACTGTTTCAGTAGCTACACTCTCGGCAATAGAGTCAGTAAGCATTGGCTTGACTTGATCCCCAGTAATAATAGCGGTACCATTGGTAACTGTATCAATAACTAATAAAGTTTGATTAGCTTGGGCTGCTTTTGTCGGAAACCATTTTTCAAACAGTTCTTTAGTAAAGCTTTCTGGTGTTTCGCCATAGTCGAGTCGGCGAACAGTAACAATTCTGACTTCCTTATCTGTTTGCTTTGCCAAATCCTTAAAAGCGCTGCTAATCTTGCCTTCATTCAGACGGCTGATAACTTCACCTTGATCCAAAACCCAGGTGTCATCCCCTGCCGTCAGGCTGGGTATTTGATACACACCTGTGGCTAAAGCAGGTGTAGCAAACAGCGAGGCTGCAAAAATAACCGTCACCAAAGGTAGAATTAGCCGGATGAGGTGTTTTTGACTGCTAAAAACTTGTTTGAGGAGCTGTTTCATCGTGTGATCCCTAAGACAGACTTGCACCAAAAATACAACAGAACCACTGCAAAAATCACCTCGTTCCCGATTTTCTCCAGTGTAAAATTTCTGAGATTCCCAGCAAATATGTATATTGTAGGGGATTTTTGATTACACAAACTTGTTCTGAAGGCGGTTGCAAGGATTAACCTAACGTTAATTCCCTTACTAGTGACAAGAAATACCGCCCATTTTGGGAATTAACCCAAATGCTTAGGGCGGAATTTGCAAACCATCTAGAAATTATATCGCACGAGCGATATTTTTTGCAGAATCAAGCATATTTTTTCATATATGCAAGTAGCTTTTCTTGGCGTACTCATTAGATATTTGAGAGAAAAGATTGTAGAGACGTTGCAGGGCAACGTCTCTACAAGAGTTCTGGATAATGCATACTTAATTTATAACAGATGTCTATGTGATGGTTGATCTCTGCATTTTTCTAAAATTTTAGCTAAGTCAATATCATATATACATGACTATACTTTTAACTAACGACGATGGCATTGATGCCCCCGGTATCCAAGCGCTGCTCAAAGCTGTAAATGGCAAAAATTCTATTATCGCTGCTCCTGCCGATCATCAGTCTGGCTGTGGACATCAAGTTACTACTACTCGTGCTATCAACCTCCTGCGACGTTCTGAGACTGAGTATGCGATCGCAGGTACTCCCGCTGATTGTGTAAGAATTGCTATAACACAAATTCCCGCAGATGTCAAATTTGTACTTTCAGGTATCAATGCTGGGGGAAACTTGGGAGTCGATGCCTACATTTCTGGCACAGTGGCCGCCGTGCGGGAAGCCGCGATGCACGGTATTCCCGGAGTTGCCATTTCCCACTATCGTAAAGCCAAGCAGAATTTTGATTGGGATCTAGCTGCCAAATTCACAACTGAAGTTTTAGCGGATTTACTCAAGCGTCCCCTAGAACCAGGAAGCTTCTGGAATGTGAATCTGCCGCATCTGCAACCAGGAGAACCACATCCTGAGATGGTGTTTTGCCAAGCCTGTACCAAACCTTTGCCCGTGAACTATCGAATCGAAGGCAATGATTTTTATTATGTAGGAGAATATAGCAAACGCGATCGCACTCCTGGCAGCGATGTGGATGTATGTTTTTCCGGCAATATCGCCGTCACCCAGTTAAGAGTTTGACATCAGCTATCAGTTACTAGTTAACTGCTACCACCTTTTAGTGGATATTGAGGAGAGCTTGTAGGGTTATTAATTAATCTTATGGCTATTGTTGGTGCGATCGCGATCAAAATTTTCAAGGATTTGAAATCTGGTAAAGTTTCAGTGGTACTGAACACTAATTTCAAAAAAGGAGAAATATATGCAGTTTCTCAAAATTGTTCTTGTTACTCTGGTGTTGATGGTGAACTTGCTAATTGCTCAACCCTCTTGGGCAGGTAAGGATTTTACTAAGGGGGCTGACTATGCTGAGGTAACTCAAGCGCTCAATCAACTTCTAACTGTCAAGAGTACACCTGAGCAGGCTGGCTATACACCAGAGCAGTTCCAGCAGCGATTGGCACAATTACAGTTTCAGAAAAATGTCATAGAAACAGCTAGAAAGCGTGCGCAGTGCCGCAATGAAACTGGAAAGACTTTGGCTGTCTATGCCAATAAACCAAAAAAATCTCCAACCCAACTCTACTTTCTGGGTGCAGGAACAATCACCGATGATGATTGGGATTGCGATGGCATTTACTTACCCACAGGTTCGCAAGTAGTTTTAGGCCCAAATACTCAACTACAAGAACTGACCCAACCAATTGCTGTTAAGTTTGTTGATGGTACACAGTCTCTCGCTAGAACCAATTTAGCCACTGGTGCAATTGAATTGAATGTTGAACCTGCCAAAGTATTCAAGGCGGGTGAGAGCAGTTGGGTGCTCCCAACTTATTCCCAAGCGGATATCGATAGGCAAATTCCTACTCCACAACTCATTGACTAATCTTATCTAAATAATTCAACTTTTATGTACTTCCTGCATAAAGGTTGAACTAAAAAAACAGGATATATAAAGGAAAATCTTTAACCATTGAATAATCAACTTTTAATTAAAAAAAAATTACAAGTAAAGCTTGAGAATATTCAAACTAAGAGCGATGGCTCTCCCATTACTGATTTGCAGCTAGACAAAACCTTAGCCGCAGAAATTGAACAATTGACGACGGAACTAGAGAGCGTCAATCCCAATCTCAATCCTCTTCTCTATGCTACTTCTTTGCTAGAAGGAGCTTGGCAACTGCAATACTCCACAGCCAGAGAAATACGTTCTTTAGCTTCTCTTCCATTGGGATTAAAACTGGGTAAAGTTTATCAAGTGATTGATGTTGCAAATAAATTGTTTTTCAATCTAGCTAAAGTTAAACATCCTCTGGGGCTAGTATCGGGATATGTCAAAGTGACAGCTAGCTTTGAGCCTGCCAAAGAAGATTTAGAGCCTCCATTGAACAAACGTATCAACGTCTATTTTGACAAACGCTACCTATCAATTGAGAAGATTGTCGGTATTCATACGCCCCAACTCAACCCATTTCAGGTTGTCCCAGCTAATAATCCTACTAGCAGAACTGCTACATTAGACATTACTTACTTAGATGAAACCTTAAGAATTGGACGTGGAGGAGATGGAAGTTTATTCATTCTTAGTAAATCTGAGGTAGCGGGTCACAGTTATCAAAACGGTAAGGAGTACGGAGATTAAAAGGGCAAAATCTTACAGCCAACTTGGCTTTGCGGGCAGAACCTTGGCTGGTCTGGGGTAATTCAATTTTTTGTTCAAAACTGGCAAGCTGTGCAACGAGCTTTGACCAAAGACGTTCATTATCAGAATCTAAACTGTGGTCATGAGCCGCACGAACAACACGAACAAGAACTCCAGTGTGCTGAAGTTGACGAACTTTGTAGAAAACTTCTGTGACATTATCTTCTCGGTCGAAAACATGAATTATGTCTTTAACACACAGCACTACATCGTATTCTGCAACAGTTTCCGCCGTTATCTAACAGTGCGGCTCTAAAAGCTATTGAAAATTCTACTTTTGAGTTGGCAAAAACTCGTAAGCCCTCTTAAGTACAGTTGCTTTGCTGAATATTTCCAACAGTGCTTTGCCAAATCCAAGACTTAGAGATAGCCTATCAACATTGCACGCTCATTCAATCGGCGTTAGCGTTCGCGCAGCGTGTCGTTTTGCGACTCAGCTTAACGAAGTTATCGCCTAGTTAACAGGTTGCAAAATTTTTCTCCCACTAGTCCAGCATTGCTTGTCACCTTTAGCACCCAATTTCCATTAGTCTACCGTATATGCTGTGCTGTTTATTAAATCATTTTTCAGTAGGCCTTTTAAGACTTAACGGGAAAAATTAGATACTGAAACCGGATTTTTTTAAGCTGAATCGGGACGTAGTTTTTGCTATAAACCTTTTTGCTGACGATATTCTCCTGAGTTAGATTAAGACTTATCAAAGAGATCGACCAGATTCTTTTGAGAAACTCTCCGACGACGCAGACGAAACATATTCAAACCTGTAACCAACAAGATAGTTGGAGATAATCCTACGAATACGTACAAGATTTTGGTAGGTAATCCACCAAAAACGCCAAAATGTAGGGGTACTGCATAGTTGTAAAAACGGCCTGATAAGGACTTTGTTTTAGTCCCATCAACCACTTGTAAAATCTCACCCGTGTATTGATCGATATGCACCTCACTGTCCCAGGATTGCGTTCGTGGAGAAATCATCCGAAAGTCGTAGCTTCCTGCTTTTGATTCATCAGGCACGTCTATGCTAAATATGGAAAAGTTCGGTAAGGCAGCTTCAGCTTTTTGCACGATCGCATCTAAGGCAAAAGGAGTTTGACCTGGAGCCGGAGTCAAAGCCTTGCGGGGAGAGTCTACTGTCTGAGGTGTTTGAGGCGTAAAAATGGCAGCAACAGCATCTACAGGCGTAAAAATGGCATTAATAAGGGGATTAATTAATGGAACACCACTCCACATAGCACCTGTTAAGACAGGCAAAATCAACACTACGCCTAAAATGATGCCAATTACTTTATGAATATCAAAGTTTAGTCGTTTGAGATGACCATTCCATTTAATTTTGAATCCGCTACTCAGTTTTCTCCATCCGGGCCAGAGGACGATCCCCGTTACGCTCAGAATTACCATCAACAAAGCCGCTACTCCAAGGATGTAGACACCCGTATCGCCCATCAGCAAGGCAACGTGAAGCTCATACACTTTGCCGAAGAATTCACTGCCAAACCAGGAGGGATTTTGGGCTAAAAACTTCCCTGTGTAGGGATCTACCAAAAAATCCCCGATTGCCGCAGGCACATTGGGTTTTGGTGCTGAATTATAGTAAACTCCGTAAGGAAAAATCCGACCGAGCTGAAAATCTGGATCGTTGGAATGAGCGGCTTTTACCCTGTCCACTAGCACGGATAAAGGTAGGCGATTCTCTTGAGGGATCACTGCTCCATACTTATGAGCGAAGGCGAAATTATCGATCTCGTGCATAAATACCAGCAGGCTACCCGTTAAGCCAGCGATAATTGCGATTAAGCCAAGCACTAAACCAAGATAGCGGTGCAGATTGAAAATCAGATTGCGGAATTTTTTAGATTTGCTCATGGTTAAAACTTCTCCTGACTTAAAACGAGCAAGTCACCAAGGGGAATACTAAAATATGGGCAGCGTAATGTCATTATGATGAGAGTAAATTCAACCGCAGACTTTGAGAAGATCAAAAGCGCACTCTGAGTGACCCACGAATCGTAAAAGGTGCACCTAGAGTAATGTCCCCAGGACCGCGCGAATTGACAATATATTCCGAATCAAATAAGTTTTCAAAGTTGAGCGCAGCCTCCCAGTTGTTGCGTCGGTAAAATAAAGCCGCATCAAATCGTGTATAGGTAGGTATCTTGTAGTCGGGGTAGTCGCGCGCAATAAATTCACCACCTGGGCGCTCATCGACAAAATATATGCCTAATCCAAAGCCCAAACCTTGCAAATCGCCGCTTTGAATTCGATAAGTTGTCCACAAATTAACAGAATTATGTGGCGTAAATACCACCGGACTGCCCACTTCATAATTATTATCTTTAGTGATGATCGCATCAATGTAAGAATATCCTGCTGTTAAATTCCAACCCGGTAAAATTTCACCCGTCAAAGTGAAGTCGATGCCGCGACTGCGCTGTTCTCCAATCTGAATCGAAAAGCTTTCGTCCTCAGTATTGAGGGGATCGGGTGTCAACACGTTGGTTCTCGTGATTTGGTAAGCGGCTAAAACTGCTGAGAGTTTACCGTCTAGAAAATCACTCTTGATACCCGCTTCATATTGAGTACTGCGCTGTGGATCAAAGGCTTGACCCGTTCGAGAACGACCACCAGTATCGGCAGTGTCAAGAGACCGACTGTAGTTAGCGTAGAGTGAGAGCGGCTTGATCGGTTGATAGACGATGCCAATGCGGGGACTAAATGCACCTACAGGGTTTATATCAGCAGTACCTCCAACATAGTCACTCGCCTTGACTGTCACCCAATCATATCGTCCAGCCACCACCAGGATTAAGTTATCTAGAAACTTAATCTGATCTTGTAGGAAAACCCCATAGGAGTCATTGTTGTATTGTTGATTATAGTTTATAGGTGCATCGCTGGATGGTAATTCGATATCATAGTCTGGGTTGGAAATGTCGAGCGGTGACAATTCGTCTACACTTAAACCAAAAAATCTTTGCCTATTAAGATTTGCATTAAAACCAAACAGTACCTGATGGGCAACCGAACCGATATTAAAGTTTGCTAGCAGATCAGTTTGCGTCGAATAGGTTTCATACACGTATCTATCGTCACTGTATGACCTTCCAATAAATCCATCATCAGATAAACTGCCATAACTAATTCCTCTGCCATGTCCAGGTGCTGAGCTGAAGGCTAGCGAATTGCGAAGCTGAAGATTTTTATTGAACCGATGTTCAAAAAGATAGCCTCCTTGAATTGAGCTATCGTAAGTGTCTCTATCATCAAAATAATCATTATCAATAGGTCGCGGCAAAAATAAGCCATTCAAACCTTGGACTCCATAAGATTTTGATGGTTGACTGAGGTATTCAAAGTTTACGGTGAGTTTTGTATCATCGCTGATATCCCAGGCAAGGGTTGGTGCAACAAACAAACTTTGTGAACTCAAAAGGTCTTGCGAGTCGTAAGCATCCTGGAGCGCAATGTTCAGGCGATAGCGCAGATTTCTGTTTTGAGTCAGTGGGCCTGAAAGATCGGCCGTCCCCCGGTAGAAACTATCGCTGCCGACATTCAAGCCTAACTCATAAAATGGCTCAAACAAAGGTTGTTTGGTCGTAACGTTGATTATGCCTCCAAGTCCGCCATTTCCGAACAAAACTGCTGCTGGCCCGCGCAGCACTTCAACCTGTTCAACGTTAGAAAAATCTCCACCGCCTGACAACAAACCACTATTGCTTGTCCTTTGTGCATTGAAGCCCCGAATTGTAATATTTCCAAAACTCTGTTGAACACCGCTGACGTTCTCCAACGCACTGTTAACATCGGTTACATTACGATCTTTGATCACCTGTTGCGGCACAATTTGAATGGTATTGGGAATATCTCGCAAGGGCGTATCAGTGAGCGTTCCCACACTCGTTTGTGAGGGGTTGTAGCCCTGGTCTTGTTCACCCGTTACCACGAGTTCAATTGGTTCATTACTTGCTGGCGATGGAAGACTAGGCTGTGTTTGACTCCCTGGCTGCTCTTGTGGCTGAGTTGGTTGCGTTTGAGGTTGCTGTGCTCTAGACGCAGCAGTTGCAACAGAGAAGATGATACCTTCATCTGGACTGTCAAACAACTCAACAATTGGTACACCCGCTTCACCTGTCACGTTCACACGGATAGTATTAGCATCAAAGTTTGTTACCGTTATTTCACTAACCCCTGCAATTGGTTTAGTAGAGCGGAATATGAATGCCTCGCCACTCGGTAAGTGCAGTTGGGCATTGGGAATATCAGCAATAAAGTTATTGCCAAAAGAGCGATTCACTATTTGCAACTGTTGCCCTTTATCAGTCTGCAAAATCACCTCCACACCCGAAGAGGTGGGATTTGCCTCCACTGAAGTCACTTGTACAACTTCACCCTCCTGGCTTTGGGCTGGCGGGTTTTGCTGTTCTATCTGAGCGAACCATTCTTTGACTGTTCTTGCGGAACGGTCTAATTCTTGTATACTTTGAATTTCAGTTACTTCCTTTGCCTGAATAGGTTGTATGACAACAGCAACAACAAAACAGGAAATAAACAGCGATCGCAACACTTTCATTACTCCATACACCCAACCGGATTTTTCAAAACAGAGTCGATTTTTGAGAATTATTTTTATTTAACTCTGTTTATGAGAATACGGGAAATTGAGTGATCGCTGCAACAATTCAATAAGAGATTATTTTTCCCCACGGTGTAATCTGAAATATCAGTAATTTCAACACCTTTGCTTCTAAATACATTAGTCTAAGTGTTTCTCGAAACGGAGACTGCAATATTTGTTTGAGTACTAACTGCATTGCAGACGTAGTTGCTCCTAACAGCTGATTTTTGCCAAAATTTCTGTCTGTAGGCTCTTATTTTGGCAAAGGTATTGTTAGGTATGAAAATATTTTCGACTTATCAATGAAACCAAGAGAATTGCGAGAAAATATTGTAGTTAAAGGTATAGAATTTGATAATATTTATGGGAAGATGGTACTCTATATAATATAAAATAGACATTACTGTAATTTTCATAATATTTTTAATACGCTTCTGTATTCAGAATTTTATCAAGATGATCCCTGATTTTTGATTTGTTTAGATGTAGCTTCCATAAAATCGATAAAAACTTTTATGAGCTTATGAATTCCCTCACTACCTCCTGCAATTAAACCTCCTGTCAACAATGCATCTAAACAACGGAAAATAATTACTTGTATGGGATTATCTAAATCAATAACTACAAGTGGCTCAATTGAGCGAATACCTATTGCGCTCATTAAAAGACCAAATAAAAGGGATGTCCATAGAGCAATTGTTCGTGTATCAGATTTATAGGCTGTTCTTTGGCGCTCTTTTTCATTTATATCATCCATTTGTGGCTTGAAAACTTTTAATGAATCTTGTTGATTTTGTGTAAAATTTTGGATAATTTGCTGTTCTAAACTCATTCCTTCTGGTGGGAGTACACTGGTTTGATTGGATTCCAAAGAAGGGAATTGGTTCTGTTGTACTTCCATAAGTCTTATTTTCTCAGATATTAGAGCCTTTTCTTGCTGAATTCTAATATCTAATTGTTCGACGAATGGGCCACGCCAAGTAGTTATAAAAACTTCTAAAGAACGCTCTAACAACAAAGAAATAAATAATTGTAATGTGAGTAACTGGACAATATCATTAACTCCAAATGGTTTTAAAGCGAATGGTTTAGATGATAACCAAGTTGACAAAGTTACTACTAGAAAACTAATAATGATTAATACAATAAATAGAGGAGATTCGGGAGAAAGCTTTAGCAACGTATCTATACTCCTGTTTCGCGTCACAATATTTAACACAGCCTGGAGGTAAAAACTACACCTGCTGAGTAACTTAACAACGTTAATTTGATAAAACAGTAAATAATTTATAACCCGTCCCTTTTTTCTAAAAGTTTGATAAGTTAAGCCCTTGTGGGAGCAGAAAGCATTCCAGTGCTACTGTGCATAGGATGACGCTAGAGCAAGTAGCAACTGTAGCACCAATTAAAAACCCCTCTAAAGTGTTGCAGGGGTCAAAGTAATTTTTGCTTGCAAATGAGATGGTGATTAGGAAGAGACAGCAGCTTTTTCTGCTCGGTTACGCATTTTCTTGTCATCGACCTTTATCTATTGTTTGTTGCAAACACTACCAAATATGTTCTAAGTGCGGATACAGGCAAAGCATTGTTTCTCAAATTTGAAATGGCCCCCAATCTCCCCCACTACATCCAAACAGATGAAGGTAAACTCCGCCAAGTTTACTCAGACTAGCAAAGTAACGTTGCAGGTAAGCTTGGGGATTAGGCTGCAGGGAGCAGGGGGCAAGGAAGAAAATTCCTCTCCTCTGCACTCCTCCCTCTGCCTCTTCTCAATCCCTAAACTCATTCTGCTTTGGCAGAAAAATTGGCAAATTTAGTCCGCAATTTTTGCTTTGATGAAATTATCGACTTAACTGAGGAAAATACCCAATTATGAATAGCAAAACTAAATTCTTGACTTTTGTGACCGTAACACTAACAGTTTCTTCTTTGACTATTAGTACAGTTGTAGCAAAGGCGAAACTAACGAATCAGTCAAAACTGTTTATTAACGGTATTGGTACAGTACAAGTTGGCATGACTGTCCCTCAAGCGGCAAAAGCTGCTGGTACTAAGTTAGTGGGCGATCCACCAAATAATAATTGCTATTATGTTAAGCCACAAAATGAACCCAAAAATCTTTCGTTCATGGTGACAAAAGGTCGGATTTCTAGAGTAGATGTGAGGCAAAATAATCAGATTACTACCCTCAAAGGTGCAAAAATTGGTGACACAGAAGCGCAAATCAAGTCCCTTTACCCAGGACAAATTCAAGTCACACCTCATAAATACGTCCAAAACGGACATTACCTAACTTTTATCCCGAAAGACCGTGGCGATCGCAACTATCGTCTAGTCTTCGAGACTGATGGTAAACTTGTCACTGAGTTCAGAGCGGGTAAATTGCCAGAAGTCGAATATGTTGAGGGCTGTTCTTAATTTAATCATCTTGCACAAATGCAAAATTTGCCCTCATTCCCCAACCCCTTCTCCCAAAATTGGGAGAAGGGGAGGCAATTTCAAAGTCCCTCTCCCAAGCTTGGGAGAGGGATTTAGGGTGAGGGCTGATATTACTCCTCATTTATCGACTTTATTTCTTCTGGTAGCAAGGTAGTTTCATCTTTAGGACGTTTGCCATCTAAAGATTTGGCTATAGTTATATACGGTTTGATAATCAAACTGACACCAATTGTCCAACCTAATGTAACCATCCAACCTGCAAGAATATCACTAGGAAAATGAACTCCTAGATAGAGACGACACCACGCAATAGCTATAATGTATAAGCTGCCTAATATGAGAACCAACCAGCGCCAAGAGCTAGTCCAAGTTAAGAATAGCAAAATTGCTACCAGTGTTACACTCGTCATCGCATGAGCGCTGGGAAATGCAAAACTAGACTCTGGTGCAATGGACTGCCACAATTGTGGACGCACTCGATGCATTAATTCCTTAGCTGTGCGGTTGATGATAATGCTTCCTGCTGAGGTAGTGAGTAAATAAGCTAGCGATCGCCAGCGTTTTTGAAGTAGTAACATCAGTGCGATCGCACCCGAAATTAGCATCGCCGTCCAAGGCAACCCAATTATAGCTAGGGTGACAGCTAAAACATCTAACTGTGGGTTTGCTGTAGAATGAACTGCTAACAGAATAGGTACATCCCACGGAAACCCCGCTTGATTCTCCCATATCTTCACTGTTAGGATTTCAAAAACTTGCAAAGGTAAATAGACTCCGATCAAAAGGAGTAAGAGTGATCGCCAACGAGCAATCAACAGGTTTTTAAGAAAATCAAACGGCGACTGACTCTCTTTATTGATTTGTTTCGCTTTTTCCATATCTAAGTTAAAAAAACCGCTCGACGGCTTCACTGATTACAAATTATTGGAAACTTGAGAAGTTCCACAATGTTTACAGTACGACAAATGTTTATAAGTAAGATTATGACAGTTCTGGCATTCAATGTACTGATAATAACCGCAGTGTGGACAGTAAGTATCAAGTCGAATTTTCTTGGCACAATTGACACAGCATGATTGTTGAACTCTGCTAGCAGCTTGGACTTTAGCGTTAAAGACAAATTTTTGAAAAAACTGGATGATTCCAAAACCAATAACTGGAATTAGCAAGATATAAACATAATTTATTAGGAAAACTAAACCGCCAAAAATGGCACTGATTATATCAAATAAAAATTTAAATATTGCACCTATTTGCAGAAATTCAAATATTTTAACGATTAGTGGGATAAAAAAGATAACTAGCAAATGCCAGCTAATTAGCGAAACGAGTCCATATCCTCTTCTTTGGGCAAATTTATGAACTGATAAGGCAATAAAAATCAGTGGTAAAAGAAAGAGAGACTGAGAACCAAGCTGAATACTTGGATACCAAAATGATGCCTGATGATAACCTTTATCTACTTCTTGAAATCGATTGTCATCTTTAAAAAAGGCTAGAAATTTAATGATTTCCTGTTTAGCAAGTAGTTCAGTTTTAAGAGTAGAAATGAACTGTTTACGCGTAGAAATTTCGCGATTATTTTGTTCTAATACCTGTTTAGCTTTTTCAGCACTGACTTGATTAATTGATTGTTCACGACCTTGACCTGCAATTTTTTCTAATAACGTTGAGTCATATTCGGCTTTAATAGTGCGATTCTTTTGTTCCAAAGTACTGATTTTCGCTTGTTCCTCATCAATAGTTTTGATGATTTGCTGCTTTTCAGGATTGTTAATCTTATCTTTGTAATCGGCATATTGCAAGCACGTTTGAGAAACCTTACCCAGATGTCTGGCTTCAGTTTGTTGATAGTTTCGCCGAAAACTGAGTTGATTGTTTGTGTAAGATGACAATGAAAGTCTAACAATTTCATAGTCTTTATCTTTATTAGTTTTTGCCCGGTAATTTTGCCACTCTGAATAACATGGATAAGCCTCATTCGGACTGATATGCCATCTGCTAATATCATCGAGTCCGGTAAAAACATTAATTAAGATAAAAATATCAATTATAATAATGACAATCAAACTTACCTTATTCAGTGGTTCGTTGTTGATTGTCCTTGATCTACTAAAAAATTGACTCAAAATTCGGCGGATTCTGGCAAACATATTATATTTTAAATAAATAGAAATTTAATCCGAATCGATTTTATCCGATCGCTAGTGAATAGCTGGACAAAAATACATCTATTCATCTGAAGATTTGTTAACTGTTGACGAAAAACAAAATCCCCGACAACTTTTACGAAATCGGGGATCTGTGGTTTTCAATTCTCACAAATCAGGCTACGGTCAAAAATATCATGACTTTCATCTGAAGTTGGTGCAATTGATGACTGTGTACCCCAACTCAATACCGCTCGGTTAAGAATATTCGTAGCGACTGTTTTAAAAGTCAAGCGATGCCTACGGCGGGCTACGCCTACGTACCTGTGTATCGCGGTGCGACAAACTTTGAAGTACTCCAACACGACTTCGGAGTACCTCAAAACGACTTTGGAGTACCTCAAAACGACTTTGGAGTACCTCAAAACGACTTTGGAGTACCTCAAAACGACTTTGGAGTACCTCAAAACGACTTTGAAGTACCTCAAAACGATTTCGGAGTACCTCAAAACGACTTTGAAGTACCTCAAAACGATTTCGGAGTACTTCAAAACGATTTCGGAGTACTTCAAAACGACTTTCAAGTACTTCAACATGACTTTGAGGTATCTGTATGTTGGTTTTTGTTCTTCAAACGCTACTTGCTTCTCCCAAGGGGAGACGCTCTTGCTAGCTTGCTTACAGCAGTTTTCATGTATTTGAACCACATCTGTTGTAGGGGCGCAAGGCCTTGCGCCCCTACTGCGTGGTCTATTTACCTGAAAATAGCTGTAAGAGCAGGGGTACAAGCCGGGGAACCCGTCCAACGCAGTGGCTCCCCAACCTAGACATTTCTATTTTTTAGGCAAAACCTACGCAGTATTGCAACCCTACTTAACCCTGTTTAGCAGCGAAGTAAGCTTCTAGTGCCTCAGAACCACCAATTAATTTACCATCGATAAATACTTGGGGAACTGTTGTCGCACCTGTAACTGCTTTTAATGACCGGGTGGTGATATCCTTGCCCAAGGTAATTTCTTCGTAATTGATGCCATGTTCCTTGAGCATTGTCTTAGCACGGGCACAGAAAGGACAACCCACTTTCGCAAACAGGGAAACTACTTCAGGCTTCACTGCTTGGGGGTTGATGTATCTGAGCATTGTCTCAGCATCAGACACTTTAAAGGGATCTCCTGGCTCCTCTGGTTCAATAAACATCTGGTCAATTACACCATCTTTCACCAGCATAGAATAGCGCCACGAACGCTTCCCAAACCCTAAGTCTGATTTATCTACCAACAAACCCATACTTTCAGTAAATTCACCATTTCCATCAGGAATTAGTGTGATATTTTCTGCTTCTTGATCCTTTGCCCATTCGTTCATCACAAAGGTATCATTAACAGAAATACAGACAATATCATCGACACCATTTGCTTTGAAAACCGGAGCCAATTCGTTGTAGCCAGGGAGATGAGTAGATGAACAAGTCGGAGTATAAGCACCCGGTAAAGAGAAGACAACTACTGTCTTATTAGCAAATAGCTGATCGGTTGTCACATCTATCCACTCGTTGTTATTGCGAGTATGAAAAGTGACATTGGGTACATTTTTTCCTTGATGATTGGGTAACATAGTTTTGCTTGCGTTTAGTAATCAATTCCAGTCATAACTTATCATGGGAGAACTGGTACAATCTAACTATCAATCAACTAAAAAACTTCATTAATGAATGGAGCGATCGCTGCTACAAATTCAGTGGTTGATTCATAAGGTAAAACATTACGTCCATTTATTTTTATACCTCGACTTTGAGGCAAACAAGTAAGGTAGTGATCCAAGCGTTCATCTGGGGTTTCTTTTTTATTGTCTTGGCTAATACTCGATGCAATCTCTCCCATAACTGCTAATGTTGGTTGCTGAATGGAGGTAATAAAACTAGTATAATCATCTCGCCAAAACCCTGCTAAAAAAGAAAACACTGCATGACGGCTAGCAGGATTTTCTGCACCTGCAAGCAATGTATTCAACCACTCTGCATCCACAGCATTTTCAGAAGCAAAGAGTTGACGAATTGAGAAAGAACGTAAAAATTTTGGGGTGCGTGCATAGCGATAAAAAGCACTGCCAAAAGGCGAATCTAACAGGTTCCAAAAAACTTTTTGCTGCCATTCTGGTGATTTATTTGTCATCAAAACCCACGTTGGCGGCCCAGAAAGTACCAGTCCAGAAATTAAATTTGATTCCTTTTGCACTAGTTGGATGGCAACTGGCAATAAAGCACCTTGTACTACAACAATAACCGGTTTTTGGATTACTGTTTGTAAAAAGGACTGTAACTGTTCTGCCCAATCACTAGGAGTGTAAGCTACATGGGGCATATCACTTTCACCACATCCTAATAAATCAGGATTGTAAATTGAATTACGCTGACCTGTATTATGCCACTCGCGACAAAATCGCTGCCAAAATCGCCGCGACAATCCCACACCAATTGGATGAATTAATAGTAAGGGAATGCCCTCAGATGTTGTATTGATTGGTTGATGAACTTCGTAGGCGCAACGATAATTCTGCCAACTGTAAAACTGGCTAGTAAATACTGTCAAATTGGTTATGTTAGCTGTAGCAGATGGTTGCATAATCCCTAGTTTTTAATACTTGCTAAAAAATCATCTGTGAATGAATTAACTCGTATCCAGCTTCTTTGAGCTTTTCATTCGATACCCAAGCATTATATGGACGAGTATTCTTGATAGATGTATCCCATTTTACTTTGGGTAAATTGTGTTTTTCAAATAAACTATCTAGCAAGTCTCGGCTGGTGAGGTGTGCATCATCTACTAGATTATAAATTCCTTGCAACCGACGATGACGGGCAAATTCTATCGCACCAACAATATCATCTAGATGAACCCAATTTGTGATATCTTCGCCATTGCCTGGACGGGTTGTATCAGAATATCTACCAAATATTTTCAACAGTTCTCTACCAGTTCCATAAATCCCTCCTAAGCGAAAGATACAAACACGGAGATTTTCGCTAGATGCTGATAGCAACACATCTTCTGTTTTTCGGAGAATTTGTGCATTTAAATTAGGAGGTGCAAGCGGTGTTTCTTCATCTACCCATACACCATTTCTGTCACCATATACAGCATAACTACCTGTATATATTAATTGTTTTACACTCTTCATCTGCTGTAGACATGAAACTAAAGTTTGGGCAGTTTGTAGATAAGTTTCTTCATAAACTTCCCCACTTTTTGCCCCAACACTCAAAAGTACAACATCTTGATTGTGCAAAACTGATTTTAGACTATCTATGTCATTACCACAGGTAACTACAACTCTTTGAGATACTGATTGTAGTGCAGGGACACGCTCAGGCGAAGTTGTGGTTACACTGACAACAAAATTCATATCTTGCTGCCAATATTGAGCAACTTTATAACCAACATAACCACAACCAATGATTGCAAGATTCATGACAAATTAGACACAAATAAATTAAACTACTCATTGAGAGAAGATTCTCAATTAATTGTCTGGAAGTAAATAATTTTAACAGTCCAGAGTTAACAGTCAATAATTAATATAGGACTCCGATTTGATTTTTGAAAAAATACTGAGACTGAAAAGCCCATTTTATCAGGGTTTCATCTGAAATCCTGTTCATAAATCAGATAGGATTCCTATAGTACAGAAATTTTTACCTAATGACTATTTCGCTAATTCTTTCTCAATTATGGCAATTATTTCTGGTGAATTTGGCTGGACACTACTATTAAATCGAGCTACCACTTTACCTTGCTTATTAACTAAAAATTTTTCAAAGTTCCAAGCAACAGTTCCTGTTGGCTCAACGGCTTTAGTAAGTCGCTCATAAAGTGGATGCTGCTGTGAGCCTTTAGCATGAACTTTATCGAATAGTTCAAAGGTAACACTATATTTACTCGTGCAGAATTGCACAATTTCTTCATTGCTTCCTGGTTCCTGCGCTCCAAAATCGTTACAAGGAAACCCCAAAATACGTAAACCTGCTTCTCCATACTTTTGGTTCAACTTTTCTAACCCCTCGTATTGAGAAGTATAACCGCAGAAAGAAGCTACATTTACAATTAAGAGTACCTTCCCGGTGTAGTCGTTTAATTGCTTATCTTCACCGTTAATGGTCTTGACTGCAATATCCGAAATTGCGTTACTCATCTTAATTCTGATTTATAGGGAATATTGCCAAGTCTCCCATATTACAGGTACTCTAAACCCGGTTTCTTTAAGGAAATTAGATTTGTTAGCCTTGTTGTAACAATTCTATGTGAGTCATGTAATTGCAAAACGCTATATCTTGTATAAATAGCTTGGCCAAGCCGCTATCTCAAGATAAGCGTGAGAAATTTGTGTTGCCTTTAATACAAAATTTTGAGTGCAGTGATGAATTGATGTACCTTTAAAGTCACAAAGAATTAACTCTTTGTATAAAAAGTTAACAACATCCAAAATTGTCCAATTATAATATCGGAAAATACGTAGCTATAAAGGATATAGTTACTTTTTTATTGCATCATAAGTTATATTTCATCACAAAAACTCAGAAAATGTGTTTTATGATACAGTTTTATTAGTTAGAGTAAATAGACAATCAGTCAAATTTATCCGTTAGGGATAAATTTACCAAAGTGAAATCAGCAACTAATCTGATAATTTCTGTGAAAAAATGTTTATGTTTTGATTTAGTCAGAGTTTTTAATATTAGAAAAAGTGTGTTTCCAGAAAAATAAATAACTGATACGGAGAATGAGATGATTATTTACTAAAAGTGTTGACTAAAAACTGAATTTGGTTAGCTTAATTAAATTATTTGATTGTGCTAAATATATTACTAATATCAATTACCATTTTTACAGCAGAAAAAATAACCAATGAATAAACGTATTATTCCCTGGCATCGCCTACTAGCATTAGTACTCACAGGTTTGAATCCCTTGTGAATAAAACCTTCTGCCTGGTTGTTGAGCGTAGTCGAAACCCTGCGCCTTGTCTGCTTCAATAATTTAGCGATCGCATTTTACCTTGTGAAAATTTTATGCTTAAAAGCTTAAGAGTTAGTATGCTGCTATTGGCAGTGATGGGAAATTTGGCATGGTCATTTAGTGCCAAGGCAAATTTTAACAGCAAACTCACCGTGGAAATTGATGGCTTGAAGAATAAAGAAGGACAAGTCTGTGCCAGTATATTTGCTAGCAGTAAAGGATTTCCTAGTGATCGCGATCGCGTCTTACAAAAGCAGTGTACCAAGATTACTGAAAATCCCTTACCAATTACCTTTGATAACTTGAAAGCAGGTAGTTACGCTGTTGCTGTCTTCCACGATCAAAATAATGACCGTACTCTCAATAGCAATATTTTTGGTATACCAAGCGAAGGTTTTGGATTTTCCAGCAACCCAGAAATTCGCACAAGAGCGCCCAAATTTAGCGAAGCAGCATTTTTAGTAGCAGGACCAGATACCAATATCCAAATCCAGTTGAAATATTTTTAAAAGGACAAGCGATCGCCTTTGTTTTTGCCGCCCTATCCGTTTTCCTTCTTGCAAAGGTAAACTGACAGTCAAGGTTGCAGAGAATGGTACGCAGGCAAGTACCACAGTTGACCAGAATAAGCTAATCAGTGCGATCGCAGCCTTTAAAAGAGAAAATATGTATGTTTTGTTGCTCATAAAAACATTTACCTACTGAGTTCTGCTTTTTATTGCCTAGACACCAGAAGAATATGAAGAATATACAAAGCTTAGTAATCGTATATACATTTATCGACAGATAATGTGAAGAGTATGTAAAGATGCCTATCTAAATATAGACATCTAAGTACGATATGACTATATAGTTATTGTGAGACTATTTAAATATTCTATATTTTTAAGCTAGTAGGACTTAAGCGCTGGCAAAAAAATCAAATATAAAGAGTGAATTTTAGGCATTCACTCGTCAGATTTTTTGACACTTGTTCAGTGATTTATACAGAACAAAGATAATTAAAAAAGCCTGAAAGGAAGGATTTTCCTGATTGCACACGCTGATGAATTTGTACAGTGCTTAAGACTTAGATAGTTTGAAATAGTTAGCTAAGTGCGACATAAAAACCTTGGAATAAGGTGAATCTTCGAGAAATATTACTGTCTTTCAAAGGTGACGTATCAAGTGTGTCGAAAACGTCAAATTTCAGTGAGTTTTTGTCCTCTAAAACAGCATTAACTCAGGGTTGAGAACTTCAAGTTACTGAAAAAATCGATTGAAGTAGGTAAAAGTTATGGCAAATATCATTGGAACCAATGGTAATGATACGTTAGTGGGTAGTAATGATGCGGACACGATTAAGGGTCTTGCAGGCAACGATATACTTAGAGGTGGTGCAGGGAATGATACTCTCATTGGTGGCGCTGGTAATGATCGCTTGAATATTGATTATTCAGCAGGCAATAACCTACTCTCTGGTGGTGATGGCAATGATTCTCTTTTTGCCTCTGGTGCCCAGGGTAATAATACTCTCAACGGTGGTAATGGCGATGATATCCTCACAGTTGGTAATGGCAATGACTACCTCACAGGTGGCGGTGGCAAGGATAAATTTGTTTACAACTCCTTAGGCTACAGCACGGTTAGTACTATCACCGATTTTGGTGGAGTAGGTAAAGGAACAAATCCCACATCAGCAGTCATTGCCGAAGTGGACACTTTAACATTCCTTGGTACAGGCATCACTGCCCAAAATCTGCTACTAACCCAGAATGGCAGCAATCTGGAAATCACCTTTGAAAGGGACTTTAATACTACCAAAGTCATCCTGCAAAACTTTGCCCTGGAAAACCTGGATAACCTAAGTTTATCTACAGGAGCCAGTGTAGACTTGGGCAATATCCTATTTGATAGGCAAACTAGCATCACCGACAGCTTTGATGTCTTCAATGCTAACTCTACCCAAAGCACTATCTTCAATAAGAATACAGTCACCTTTCTTAACGACCTGAACAATAATGTTAACGGCTTTGACAACTCAGATGATGTGATCAATGGTCAGGGGGGTGATGACATCATTGACGGCTTAAGTGGCAATGACTTGTTGCGTGGTGGTGCGGGCAATAATACCCTCAACGGCAGTACTGGTGAGGATACCTTGCGTGCTGACTCTTCACCAGGCAATAATCTGCTCTCTGGGGGCGATGGCAATGATTTTCTTAGCGCCTCTGGCTACCAGTACTACGACAGCTTCTCCAAACAAAACAACGACCTTCGCTCACAGGGTAATAATACTCTTAATGGTGGTGCAGGTAACGATACATTGAGTGCTAGCGGTTCAAAAGGCGATAACCTGCTCGATGGTGGCGATGGCAATGATTTTCTAAACATCTCTGGCGTCAAAAACTCCAGCCGTGACTCTCGCTCTTCTGGTAATAATACCCTCAACGGTGGCGCTGGTGATGATTACTTGAGTGCTGGTGGTTTATTAGGCGATAACCTGCTCAATGGTGGCGATGGCAATGATTTTCTCTCCTTGTCTAGCTTTTTCTACTCCACTGGCGACTCCAGTGGCGACTCTCTCTCCTTAGGCAATAACATATTCTCTGGGGGCGATGGCAATGATTCCTTCTATCTATCCTATGAAGATTATGGCACTGAATCCCCATCATCCAATACGATAGATGGGGGGACAGGTGACGATCTGTTATCGGTTGATTACACCTACAGCTATGCTACAGGTATCACAACAATATTCAATGCCACTACAAATGAGGGAGTAATTACGACGGGCACTGTACTAATTACCTACAAAAATATCGAACGATTAAATATCTTAGGTGCAGGCGACGATGACAACATTGTGGGGAGCAATGGGAACGATACGCTCTCCACGGGATTCGCTGGTAATGATACCATAGATGGGGGAGCAGGTGACGATTTGTTGTCCGTCAATTACATGTATGATACAGGGGGGATCACAACGACATTCAATGCCACTAGTAACATTGGAGCAATTACGGCAGGCACGAATAGCGTTAGCTACAAAAATATCGAACAATTAAATATCTCAGGTACAGAATACAATGACAACATTGTGGGGAACAGTGGCAACGATACGCTCTCCACGGGATATGCTGGCAATGATACCATAGATGGGGGAGCAGGTGACGATGTGTTGTTGTACGATAATTATAGTGGCGGGGGAATCACAACGACTTTTAATAGCACTACTAACATTGGGTCAATTACGGAGGGTACCCGTTTAGTTATCTACAAAAATATCGAACAATTAAATATTTCAGGTACAGCCTACAATGACAACATTATGGGGAACAGTGGTAACGATACTCTCTCCACAGGATATGCTGGCAATGATACCATAGATGGGGGAGCAGGTGACGATTTGTTGTCCGTAAATTACATTGATGCTACAGAGGGGATCACAACGACATTCAATGCTACTACTAATATTGGATCAATTACGGCAGGCACGGATAGCGTTAGCTACAAAAATATCGAACGATTAAATATCTCAGGTACAGCCTACAATGACAATATTGTGGGGAGCAATGGCAACGATACACTCTATGGATATGCTGGCAATGATAGCCTCTATGGAGGCAATGGTAATGATACCTTTGCTTTTGAATATATTGACACAGTTTCTGATACTGGTACTATTTATGACTTCGACGCGACTAATGAACTCATTCAGGTATCGGCTAATGGTTTTCGTGGCGGGTTATCAATAGGTTCACTTAAACCAAGTCAGTTTACCCTTGGAACATCTGCAACCACAAACAATCAACGATTTATCTATGACAATATTACAGGTGCACTGTATTTTGACCCAGATGGTAGTGCCAGTGCAGCGACTCAAGAAAAATTTGCACAACTATCAGCCGGATTGTCATTAACTGAAAAGAACTTTGTGGTTATTTAATCTTAATTAGCGCTCTATGATCGCTCTAGGCATGAAATGGGAGGTACTTAATACAACACCTCCTACCATTCAATTTTTCAATGCAATTAGTACAAACAGAGAGTAGATATTGGGTTTGGTTCCTTAACTTTCGGCATAGGTGCGGATGCTTTGCACTATTCTTGATTAAGTTGGTTTATGTCTGCGTTGAGAATTTTTATAACTTATAGCGATTCTTGCACAGATATATATTGGCAGGCGATCGCTCAACAATATCCTGACACTAAGGTTCTCGTCCTCACCACCTTTGATGATGAGTATATTTTCCAGGCGATGCGGCTGAGTGCAAAGAGCTATTTGCTCAAGGACACCGAACCAGATGAATTAATGTTGGCAATTCGATCCGTCTACAAGGGACAAACCTTACTCGCTCCAGGATTGTTTGAGAAAGCACTCACGCCAATTACTGCAACTGTACCGTCTGTGCAACCCCCTCTAGAATTGGCGCAACTCACAACTAGAGAGTTAGATGTATTGCGGTTAATTGCTTGTAGAGCCAATAACCGTGAAATTGCTGAATCGCTGTTTCTTTCAGAAAATACTGTTAAAAATTATGTTACCAATATTCTGAGTCGGTTAAGTTTGCGCGATCGCACTCAAGCCGCTTTGTTTGCCCATTCACTTTTTGGTGGACTTAAATAGAGTCTGCTTGGAATCAGTTATCAGTTATCAGTTATCAGTGACCAGTTATCAGTCATTCACTTTTTGGTGGACTTAAATAGAGTCTGCTTGGGCAAGGGTATCGTTTACTAGAAAGATAAATAGCTGGGAAACGCAATCGATACAATGCCATTGTTAGTTGATGCAATGCAATTGTCGGCCGATACAATGGCATTGCAGGTTAAGAGATAATACTGTTCAGTTAAGGCCCAAACTTTTGGATGTTCAAATTTTGTGATTTAGGCAAAAAGTCTATTGCACATTGTATATTAATGCACAACAACTGAATATAGATATTTTGACACACCCTTTCAGGGATAATTCTTGTTATACAGCAGCCTACAGGGAGAACTAAATATGACATCTCCAGAAACGGTTATATGGCTACAAGAACGGACGACTTTAGGAATTCTCTCACCTGAAGTATTAAATGCGATCGCTCAAGTAATTGAAGAACAAGTAGTGAATGCCGAAACTGACTTAGTTAGTGAAGGCAATTCTCCAGAAGCCCTTTATATTCTTGTAGAAGGTCAACTCGAAAGCAACACCACCAATCAAAGCAACCCAGCTTTAGCTTGTGGATTTCTCCCTGGTGCAGTGATTGAACTCAAAGAATTGCTGTTGGAAGAATTAACTCCATTCACAATTACTACAGTAACCGAATGTCACTTCTGGGTTGTGCCTGCTGCTAAATTTCGGGAATTAGTCACCCAATACCCCGAAATTGCTCAGGCTTTTTCGCGCCAATTGGCTCAAGAATTAGCTCAAGTCACATCTGCACTTGGCTATGAACAAGAACGTTCTATTGCCTTGCGGCCATATTTAGTCACCAAAGCGCAACGGGGAATTATCGGTACAAGTCGCTATGCTGTGCGGCTGCGGGAGCAAATTCGAGAAGCCGCAGCTAACCGCAAATCAGTGGATATTTTCGGAGAACCAGGGTTAGAAAAAGACAATATCGCAGCCCTGATCCACTTTGGTTCTCCCAAACGGCGAGAGCCAATTATTAAACTAAATTGTGGTATTCTCCAAACTAGCGGTGCAGATTTATTTGGTCGTGCTGGCGGCAAACCAGGATTGTTGGAATGGTTGGGAGAAGGTACTCTGGTTCTCAACAACATCCAAGAATTGCCCGAAGAATTATTACCTGCCGTGACGCAGTTGCTCAAAACTGGCACATATACTCCCGTCAGTCGTTCTGGAGATTCAGCCGCCCAACCTCGTCCCAGTAAAGCCAGAATTCTGATTGTTTCAGAAAAAACTCAGTCGGCAATTGAACGCTGTATTGGTCACATTATTAAAGTACCACCGCTACGGGTGCGCAAAACCGATATTCAAGCTCAGGTTGAATATTACACAAGTCTTTATATTCGGGCTAGAGGTATTTCTAAACCGCACATTACCCCAGAAGCTTTGCGTCGCCTCCAGTCCTATGATTTTCCTGGGAATCTTAAGGAATTGAAAAATCTGGTAGAAAGAGCGATCCTGCAAGCGGAGGGTGCGAATGAATTAACAGAAGAAATTTTCTGGCCAGCCGAAACGAAGAAAAAACGTTTTCGGGTGAATCTGTTAAATGCCTCTCCTCGTTTGCGGCGGTTTTTACGTAGTCCGTGGTGGCCTGATCGCATTAATTATG
This sequence comes from Nostoc sp., assembly GCF_036917515.1. Taxonomy (GTDB): domain Bacteria; phylum Cyanobacteriota; class Cyanobacteriia; order Cyanobacteriales; family Nostocaceae; genus Nostoc. The sequence continues at coordinate 56,726 of NZ_JBALDE010000093.1, forward strand.
GTTTTACTGCAACGGCTTTTGCGATTGTTGTGGCAGTATTATTTATTGGGCCGCAAACCCGCGATCGCAATTTCGTCTTAAATCTATTTTGGGCTTGGTGGTGGCCTTTCTTCTTATTTCTCTTTCCTTTTTTGGGACGTATCTGGTGTTCTGTTTGTCCCTTCATGATTTACGGGGAAATTACCCAAAAGCTCTCTTTATGGCTGTGGCCTCGAAAACTCAAACGCTGGCCAAGAGAACATGCTGAGAAATGGGGCGGATGGTTCCTCTTTGGGTTATTTACCCTAATTTTTTTATGGGAAGAACTCTGGCATTTAGAAAATACAGCTTACCTTAGCGCTTGTTTGCTGCTGTTAATTACTGCTGGGGCAATGATTTTCTCGGCTCTTTTTGAACGACGGTTTTGGTGTCGGTATCTCTGTCCCATCGGCGGGATGAATGGTTTATTTGCCAAACTCTCAATGACGGAACTCCGCGCACAGCAAGGTATATGTTCTGCCAGTTGCACCACTTATCAGTGCTATAAAGGTGGGCCGCAAAAGGGCGAAGGGCTGGAAACTAATGGATGTCCCTTATACTCGCACCCAGCGCAGTTAGAAGATAACCGAGATTGCGTACTGTGCATGACTTGCCTCAAAGCTTGTCCTCATCGTTCCGTTGAGTTCAACTTGCGTCCCCCTGGTATTGAATTGTGGACAACTCATGTACCCCGCACTTATGAAGTAGCATTATTGTTTTTGCTGTTGGGTGGTATCTATCTACATCGCTTGCCAGAGTTGCAATCTTGGTTGGGGCTGCAACTGGATTTAACTCAGTTTTGGCAGCATTTGGGATTATCGCTGCTAGTGTTAATTATTCCAGCGGCTCTTACTTTTGGGGCTTATGGTTTGATCCAAATGTTCAATTTTAACCGTAAGCCTCGATCCTTTGTAGAACTTGCCTATGGCTACCTACCATTAGTGTTGGGAGGCAACTTGGCTCACTATCTACGTTTGGGCTTAGGTGAAGGCGGACGGATTTTACCTGTTACCTTTGCTACTCTTGGTTTGAGTGGAGAACAATTGCCAATATTGGTTGCTCATCCAGCTGTGATTGCTTTTTTGCAAGGTACAACAATAATTTTCTCAGTGTTGATGACTATGTTATTAACACAAAAGATTGCCAAGCAACCACTGCGATCGCTCCTGCTGCAACACCTAGCAGCGATCGCTTTGGGACTTAGTATGTGGGCAATTATCGTCTCTTGAGCTTCACACCATTTCACGAAATGCTTGATACAAATGATTTGTCTCTAACTCTTTCCCCCTGCTCCCCTGGTGCCTATTTGATATCAACCTGAAAGTGAAATGGTATTACATCTTCCCCCAGGCGGTTTCTAATCGCCTGGGGGAAGATGCAAAATGTGAGTTAAGAACATTCTTCCCTACGAACGTGATAGAAAATACTTGTATGATTTATGATTTTTGACTCATAGTATAAGGATTACAGATAATGCACGTTCTAAAAAAATCCATCAAACCAGCAACTTATATATCGTTTCTCCATATCTACCAAACGACTTGGGGCACTGCTGGTGATATTTGTTTAATCCGTGAATCTGTAGCTAATGATAGTACAGCGAAGTTTATCGGGCACAAAATCCAACTAGCAATTCCAAAAGGCCTGGAGCGCGATCGCTTGGCAAACTGTCCAATAATCAAAGTTGCAGGTAATGTCGGCGACGGACATCCTAAAGAGCACCCATTGGAATGGGAAGTTTATGAAGGTGTAAATCCAGAAATAGCTTTAGCGGCTCTCAAACCTTGGGGCTTCAAGTTAATTGAACTTTAATGTGGCAATCTGACAAGCTCAACTCCCTTTCGTTCTTCTGAAACTATTTTTTCCCCTAGCGGCATCAGACATTGGCTCAAATGGAAAAATTCGTCTAATAGACATAGGAGTGAAATTAATTATGCGTTGCCCGAAATCTTTGATAGGCATAATTTATAAATTGTACCTACGTCATTTTCACTTCTATGTCTAATGTACTAAACCAGGTTTCTAGATCCGTGATCGCCTGAAAATCCAACAATGCTTCACCGAGATTTTCTAATTGTTCTAAAGAGAGAGTTTCAATCCGGTCTAGTACCTCTTGAGGTAATTCTCCCACCCGTCGAGTAAGTTGACGGAGAATCAGCAATTGCCCTTCTGCTTTTCGTCCTCTTAGTTCTCCTCGTTGTTCTCCTCGTTGTTCTCCTCGTTGTTCTCCTTCTCTTAGAATTTCTTGATAAATCACTGACTCGCGCATCATACCCTCCCGAAATAATTGTCGAATCAAATCTTGATTGTATTTTAACCCCGCTAAGATTTGGGTGTAAGCGGAAATTTCTGCTCGTTGTCTTGGCTCAAGTTGATTAACTTTGCCCACAACTTGTTGCAATAATATTTGAGGTTGGGTGGTTGCTGTTAGTGGTGCTAATGGTAACAAAGCTGGATCGTTGAGGAATAGTTCAGGATTTTGCTTGCACATAGAAATCACACGATATTCATGGCGGGTAGTTTCGACACTAAAGGCAGTTTCAATTACTGTTTCTGGTGCAGGGGGAAGCAGTAATACGACAACTTGCGTTATTGGTAGACGATACAAACGATACAAGCGTACCCAATAATCTAGCATCCGCAGGGGTAGGGGTGGCGTAGATTCTAGTTTGGTTTGAAATTCCAGATGCAGAATGCGTCCTTGTAGTTGTAAAAATGTGACATAATCAGCACGAATTGGTTCAATGCTCAATTCGGTTTTAAGAACTGTGACGGAAGTTTGCGGTGTTCCTAATACCCAACTGGCAAAGGTAGCAGGATGTTTTTCGGATAGTAATTTGCAGAGGTTATCAAAGGACATTAACGATCGCCAACAATTGAACGAGGCATTGTTATTATCTCGTGCAGTGGTTTGAGTAGGCGATGTCTACGACGGGCTACGCCTACGCACCATCGCTCAAGGAAGCTCATTATTATACTCTGAGCGTATCTTTTTAAATTCCTGTAGTATTTACATTAATATTCCATTTCTAGCTAGGTTGAGTTATCAGACGATAAAAAGATAACTGTAGCGGTTCCTGATTTACTAGTAAAAACCTAACTCCCTTCTCTTTCCCTACTAAGGAAAGGGCAGAAACAGCCTTTATTTCTAAAAAAATTACGAATTACGAATTACGAATTACGAATTATACAAATGCATCTGCACATAATTAAAAAGCGATCGTCGCCCTTTTTCCTTTTTCCCTTTACCCTGCTGTTGACTCTCTTTCTCGCCCTGCCTTGGGTAAGCGCGAAACAACAGCCTAACCCGAAGCCAGAAGTGTGGCAGATTAACGGTATTGTTGCTGCCCTTGATGATGGACATAACGGAGTAAAGGGGTATGCACTAGACAAATTAGTTGAATATGATCTAAAAGATTTAAAATCTCTGGGAAAGAAACCAGAGGATATTGCTCAGAAAGCTGCCAAAATCCTCAAGGATAAAACCGTTGACTCAAATGTTCGTTCTGGTGCAGCATCGGCATTGGGAAATCTAGGGGAGGCAGCCAAACCCTATGTCAAAGACATTGCTGACATCCTCAAAGATAAATCCGTTGACTCAAATGTTCGTTCCAGTGCAGCACAGGCATTGGGAAATCTGGGGGAGGCAGCCAAACCCTACGTCAAAGACATCTTCGACTTCCTCAAGGATAAATCCGTTGAGAAAGATGTTCGTATAGATGCAGCATCGGCATTGGGAAATCTGGGGGAGGCAGCCAAACCCTACGTCAAAGACATCGCTGACATCCTTAAGGATAAAACTGTTGACCCCTTTGTTCGTATAGGTGTAGCATCGGCATTGGGAAATCTGGGGGAAGCAGCCAAACCCTACGTTAAAGACATCGCTGACATCCTTAAGGATAAAACCGTTGACCCCTTTGTTCGTAGAGATGCAGTAGTGGTATTGGGAAATCTGGGGGAGGCAGCCAAACCCTACGTTAAAGACATCCTCGACTTCCTCAAGGATAAATCCGTTGACTTAAATGTTCGTAGAGGTGCAGCAGTGGCATTGATATATCTGAGGGAGGCAGCCAAACCCTACGTTAAAGACATCCTCGACTTCCTCAAGGATAAATCCGTTGAGAAAGATGTTCGTTCCAGTGTAGCTTATGCATTGGGAAATCTGGGGGAGGCAGCCAAACCCTACGTCAAAGACATCGCTGACATCCTTAAAGATAAAACCGTTAACCCGTATATTCGTTCCAATGCAGTATCGGCATTGGGAAATTTGGGGGAGGCAGCCAAACCCTACGTTAAAGACATCCTCGACTTCCTCAAGGATAAAACCGTTGACCCGTATATTCGTTCCAATGCAGCATCGGCATTGGGAAATCTGGGGGAGGCAGCCAAACCCTATGTCAAAAACATTGCTGACATCCTCAACGATAAAACCGCTGACAAATATGTTCGTTCTGGTGCAGCATCGGCATTGGAAAATCTGGGGGAAGCAGCCAAACCCTACGTCAAAGACATTCTCAACTTTATCAAGGATAAATCCGTTGATAAAGATGTTCGTTACGGTGCAGTATCGGCATTGGGAAATCGGAGGGAGACAGCCAAACCCTACGTCAAAGATATCCTCGACATCCTCAAGGATAAAACCGTTGAATCCGGTATTCGTTACGGTGCAGCATCGGCATTGGGAAAAATAGAACAACTCAACCTGAATAATATTGTTGTAATTCTGGATAGCATCTATTACGCAGGTCAATCAGAATTTGAACAGTGGCGCTTTTTGACATATTTCCTGGGTGGCGGCACTAATGAAGTCAAAACACTGCTCACATGGCTGGGTTTTTCTGAGACTAAAACGATTCCTGTTTCATTAAGCCATGAGCAAGGTGATAAAACTCTCAAAATCTTTGCCCAAGCCTGGGAACCTAGCCAAGGTTTAGCACGATTACGGGAAGACTTAGCAAAGCAAATTGCTATAGTTGCCAGAAAAGTCCATTGGCAACCACAAGATATTGTTATTTTAGAAACTCACTACAACAACCTCAAAAACGCCGGCTACAACGAAGCTGATTCGTTGCAATCAGTAATAGTTAACCTCAAAACTTGGCAGTGGTTGTTCAACGCCAGAACTACCATTTTGATTCATGCTGCCTTTTGGCTTGCCCTCATCTTCGCTTATCCCAAATTTCCCCAAGTTCAAGCCATCTTCTTCTGGAACCCTTGGGTGAGGCGTATTCTCGGTGTCGGCTACGTCGGCTTAATTCTCACCTGGGTTCCCTTTTTTCGGGAAAAGTTATTTGAACCCTTCAAGCCTTCTCTACTAGCCGATGCCGGGTTAGATAATTGGTGTTGCATAATAAAGGGATGAGGAGAGGGTTCATACTGTGCATTGTCCATACTGTAAGTCTACGGAGATTAGAAAAAATGGAAAAAGAAGA
>NZ_JBALDE010000094.1:0-3501 GCF_036917515.1 Nostoc sp.
CAAATGCTCTGAATGCGGTAACTAAAAAAGACATTATTGGATGGTTCACCCACTGCTGTTACTATATTGCACCCAACTGAGAACCGCTATATTGCCCGAAGGCAATATATTTTAGAGGCACTATCTGTAGCCAGCTTTTAGAGAATTGGTATAACTCTTCTTGGCAGAAAGCACTCATAATACTTACTCTCAGGTTTATTCTTGCTGATTTGAAATCGTAAAATCTTTCTCCCTTAGGGTTCCATCCTTCACAAAAGTCTTCTCTATTATCTATTCGGGGTTCATCAAGATAAACTAGTTGTGAGCCTTCTTTTTGGCTGATTTTGGCTCGAAACTCCCGCCTTTTTTGTTCATCCCTTTCTCTATACCCGTAAGTTTTTTTTCGGGTATAACCAATTTTTTTTAAGGCTTTTCCTATAGTGTGTTAGCGTAGCTTACTGTTCGCGTAGCGTCTCGTAGAGAAGGCATCGCTAATCTTTTCTGGCCAAGTTTCTGCGATTTCTGCTTGAATTTTACTGCCATTTACTTGCACAAACTGCTGAAATTTCTCTCCATCTACAATTTTCAAATTATAACCTTGTTGATATCCTGCTTTCGTCTGATAATCTCCTGTCTTTTTTCTCTTCTTTAACCAAGTGTCTATTGTATTACGGCTAATTTGAAAGATTCGACTGGCTTGAGTTTTTCTCATCCCACCATCAATCGCATTAATCACCTTAGTTCTTAAATCGTAACTATAAGATGCTGGTATTTTTTTCAGGTTATTTCTTTCTATTATGTCCTAACCTATGCTTCGATTGCTAGATATTTTCAAAGCTACTAACCTTGGTAAACAAGATTTGAGTGTACCTCAGTTGCTTAGGAAACGCTATATTTACGCCTTGGTGAAGTATTAAGTTGATTACTGAAAAGCCTGGGCTATAGCATTGCGAGCTGGTTTAGATTGCAGGTTTTCATCGAAGGGAAGCGGACGCAGAAATTTCCATAGACTTGGATTGTTTCTAAAGTTTTTTCTTGGCATCCACTCGGGATGACGTATCCAGGTATGACGGTCAGTAAGTCCCCATGTAATCACAGTATCGACTTTAGCTGCAAAGCACAGGTCAAGATATCGCTTGTAACTATCAGCTACCATTTGGTCTAGGCTTTTGATACTATCGGGTAATGGGGTATCAATGATAATATCTAATTCCGTAATTATTGGTTTCACTTCAAGATCATTAAGCCGTTTTAAGACCAAATTAAATCCTTTCTCGTCAAAAGAATATGCAGTAGAAAACCATAGATGTGATTGGATACCTGCCCCATCAATTTTAACACCACTATTCTTCAGATATTCGACCATTTTTAAGAAACGTTCTGATTTCCATGTGGTGCCTTCGATGCCAAAATCGTTTAAGTAAAATTTTTTGCTGCTATCAACTGAAGCGGCAATTAAAAACAAGTCTCGAATCAATTCTGGTTTTACGCCTTTACGCAAACCGTAAGTAGAGTTATCAGTTTCATTTTCACTATCAGCGATAATTTCATTGGCAATATCCCAAGACTTTAAAACGGGACTATTACGATAGTGCCCCATGACTCCTTTAACATGGCGTTCGATCATCTTAAGTGTAGGGGGGTAAGGAACCCAGTCTGGTTTTCCCATGTGCCAGAAAAGGGTATGTCCGTGCAATTCTATCTTATGTTTTTGGCAGAAATCAGCGATCGCATCTGCTGACTCAAAGGTAAATAATCCTGGCTGTGGTTCAGTAGCGTCCCATTTTAATTCACCATTCGGTGTCACAATGGAACATTCACGAGCCATCAGATTAGCGTAATCTTTCTCTGTTTGCAAAAATTCATTAGAAATTGCTGCGCCATAACGCTTTCCTTTGGCGGCAGCTAATTGCCGAAGAGAAGAATTTAAATTTTTACTTGTATAATGTTCTGCAATAGCATTCGTGCCTTGATTTTCTTTTTGGTTATCCTTTTGTAAAAAACCCATAGTTAATAAGGCAGAAAGGGTGGTATATCCTGCTCTTCTTAAAAAATTTCTCCGATAAGGCATAAATTATATTTAAAAAAACACATAAGATTATATTACAAAATAAATTTTGATACTTTTTAAGGTTTTGTAATAATTCACACAGTCATTACACAAGATAAAAATTGTTAAACTTTAATGCATGTTTGATTTACATCAATTAACTGCGCTTTTACATACTAGTGGTAAACATACCACCCTAATATATAACGATTCATTCGATAATAAATAACCTGAGTTCGGGATAAGGAAAAGGACAGGTAGTAAGCTGAAAATAACGTCAAATCCAGCACTTGTCCTATGTTTAGTTTAGATGCTTTATTTTGCCATGTAGATGATTTGTGTAGAGCGTTTGAAGGTCAATGGCACAAAAAACTATTAAATGGAGGAGGAATCAAGCGTATTCGTACAAAAAGCCGATGTTTGAGTGAAATGATCACAATACTGATTGCTTTTCATCAAAATCACTACCGGAATTTCAAGCATTTTTATTTTAATCACGTCAAACAGCAATGGAATTGTGCTTTTCCTGGGCTTGTGAGTTATCAAAGATTTATTGAATCGATACCATCAACCTTGATACCATTGTGCGTCTACCCCAAGCATTGTTTTGGGCAATGTACGGGTATCAGTTTTATCGATTCAACATGCCTGAAAGTCTGCCATAATCGGCGAATTTTTCAGCATCGGGTGTTTAAAGATTTAGCGGATCGTGGTAAGACTTCTGTAGATTGGTTTTTTGGTTTTAAGCTTCACATTGTTGTCAATGAGCTTGGTCAACTCTTAAATGTGATTCTCACTCCTAGAAATATTGACGACCGTAAACCAGTGCCTGATTTACTAAAGTAGAAATAACTGCTTGTGATAGTTTCAGGTCAAGAACTATAACATATCCTACACAAGTTACCCAAGAATTGCTTTGGGTATGGCCAGATGATAGTTCAACAGCTTTTGAGGATTGTAACTCAAAGCAGGTAGCTACCATACCTAAGTCTGAACTAGATACATCTTCAACCTCCTGGCGCATGACAGAAGTTCCAGTTGGTTATACTGTGTCTATTGAAAGTACTTTTGATCCTTCTCATGCAGAATTTCTTCATGAAGGAATAGGTGTTTTTTCACCTAAAACAGCTATACCTATGGAATATTTTGAATCTGTTGGAGAAATATCTGCTCAAGAAGGTTTTACTTTCAAACATCATGGCTACAATCTCTTCAACAAAGACATGGAGGTGATACGGAAATTTACTCCACCCTGTTCTAATACTACCATATATAGTTATCCCAACGGCAAAACTAATATTTTTCAGTTGTATTTTGTTCCTACACAACCATTAGTGTTTATCTCAACGATAATTGCAGTTTTGAGTTATTTTTTATCCAGAAATGTTGAATGACGATACAAAAGTTTACATACTTATTTAAAGTAACCCTGAAAAGCCTAAAATAGTCAACATAACATCATCTCCTCAAGC
>NZ_JBALDE010000095.1:0-8834 GCF_036917515.1 Nostoc sp.
TTTCTAGCTGATATATCCCTGACATTGTTCATCCTTCATCTGGTTTATTCTTATTCTCTCATCTGTAGTCCAATTTTAGAGAATTGGTATTAATCCAAATTTCCGCCCTCGCAAGCACACTTCATTGGGTCGTTTCCGCCATGAAAACGTTGCCATCCGTGCCGAAGCTAAAAAACCATTAATCGCCTACATGGGTGATGATAGACGTGGGGGACACACCTGGAAATTTATCAGTGCAGGTGTTATTTCTTCACCAACCAATAAAGCCAACAGCAGTTTATGGGAAAGTGGTACATTGTATGTCGCCCGTTACAATCCAAATGGTACGGGTCAATGGATACCCTTAAATTTAAACACTCCTACCAATCCCACTTCGCCATCGGTAATTTCTTCGGTGGAGTTTGCTGCTTTGGGTTCGGCTCAAAGAAATGGTCTTTTACCGTTACCAAAACGCAATGGAATTGCAGGTGAAACTACAGATGGCGGTTCCCTCGCAGTTGATCGCACCAATGAAGCAGAGAGACTACCTGCTTATCAAGGTAAAAAGCTATCTGACTTCTACACTTCCCAAGGTGCTATTCTCAGTGATGCTTTCTTAGCAGCGAATTTGGCTGGCGGAACTCCGACAGCACGTCCAGAAGATATAGAAGTGCATCCAACCACCAAAGAAGTATTCATTGCCTATACTGACGGTGCGCCAGGAAGCGACGGTTATCCAGATTCGCGCATTTTTCAGGTTGCTAAGTTAAATACAAACGTCAACGCAACGCAGCAATCTGGAGGATTGTACAAGATTATTGAAGATAGTGCCGATGGTACAGGTCTAACCTTCTGTTGGCAAAGATTTGCTCAGGGTGGAGAAGCCGGATCGATTTCTGGTGCTGGTTTTGCCAACGTCGATAATTTAGTGTTCGACAATAAGGCAAATGTTTGGGGGGTAACGGATATGTCTACCACCACTCACAATGGTTTTAATGTCGGTGCTGCTGGTACTGTAACTATCATCGACCACACAGCCAGTGGTAATGTTTCCAATTTCACAGGAGTTTTTGGTAATAACTGGCTATTCTACATTCCTACTACTGGTACTCACGCGGGAGAGTTAATACCCTTTGCTCAGGGACCAGTGCGTTGTGAGATGACAGGGCCGACTTTTGTGGGAGATACGCTGATTATTTCCGTACAGCATCCCGGCGAAGATAGCCCAATTAATGATGGTACGATTTTGAGTCGTGAGATTGAACTACTGGATTTGAATGGTGTTACATTCAAACAGGCTCGAACTGTCCCTCGTGGTAGTAGTTGGCCAAGCAACATCCCAACTGCTGATGGTGGTAAGGGTCAACCTAGAAGTCTTCCCAAACCATCTGTAATTGCTATCAAACGTAAGAATCCTACTGGTAGTTTTACTTAAAACTATGTGTGTAGAGACGTTAGATAATAACGTCTCTAGATTAATTTTCAAAGTAGGACTATTAATTTGTCACTCCAGATAGTTTTTTCTTGGGTTTGATTTCCAATGCCATACCACTAGCGATCGCTATACCAGCAAGAGTCATCGGTTTTGGTACGAATGTACTCTTAGAGTAAATTACCGTACTCACCTCTGTTGTAGACAATAAGTCGGCACTCAAAATGCTATAAAATTTTGTTCCTCCTGTATTTGGATTACCTGGATTGTTACCAATAAAAAACCGATCTTCAATAGCTCAGTCGTGACAGGTTGCCATTTGTAAAGCTGACTATAGGAGATGATGGGTAATCAAAATCACTTGCCCCTGTATACTGCGTACCCAAGTAGTCAAACAAAATAGATAGTCCATTGTTAACGCTTAGAGTTTCCTCGCCTAACCCGCTTAAGGTCGAGTCATCATACTGAAAAGAGCCGCAATACTGACCGGGGCGATCGCCAGATGTGGCATTTACGGTGAAAAGATATTGATAAACTTCTTCAGATTCAAGATGTAAATACACTTATTAGTGAAACAGTCAATTTTTTATCGAAGAGTTACGGTACATCGATGAGAAAACTAGTCCAGATGTTTTAGTATGTGCATTACCAGAATCATTATTAGAAAAAATGTCTTTTGATGAAGAAAATACTGACAGTAATAATCAACCCACTTCTAGTAATGAAAATAATTAAAAAGAAGTAGAGTTAGATTTTCGTGATTTATTTAAAGCAAAAGCAATAGCATTAAGAAAGCCAACACAAATTATCTTACCCTCAACATATAACGCCGCAAAAAAGAAGTCAAAGATAAGTAAGAGATTTGACGTAATTTAAATAGCAATATTGCGCTTTTTTCTCTTTCAGTTAGTTCAATCCTTTGGTCGTCAAATAAACGATAGAGCCAAACATTTGTATCAATAAAAGATGCAGCATTCATCATAACCAGCGACTGTAAATTTCTTCACGGCTCAGTACCCCATTGACTTGAACTGGATTCTCACTTAATTCATCAATTACGTCTTTTTTTAGAGATATTTTTTTCTTTACTAAAACAATTACTTGAATATCTTCTGCCTCACCGAGTTCTTGTTTGTACTCCTCGGGAATTTGAATAAAACCATTTTGAATTTTTGCTTGGAACTTTAATGCATCTAGGATCTTGATTCTCTCTGATATAACAATACAACTACAATCTTAGCCCGATTCTCTATATAGCAATCCTATCTAAGTTGTGAAAACGAAAAAACCGCTTTTTCTGCGAAATGCCAAAAAAAGAAAAAGAAGTTTTCACATCTAATTTAGGACTGCTAAAGTTGCTAAAATCAGGCATGGAGATTTGCTTGTTCCTGCAACCACGGATCGACAGGTTGTCCATCTTTGCGGCGTAATTCAATTTCCACAACCATCACTTCTTTGGAACCAGGAGGTGCGGGTTTTTTATGGAAAATAATGTCATAATCTTCTGGATTGTGTTTGTGTTCTTTCAACCAATCCTGTACCTTGGTTGTGGCAAAAAATGATTGCCCTTGCTCAAACATTCGGGTAATCTGCAATTGCAGTGTATAAGGATTTATGCGACCCATTTTCTACCGCCTTTGTTAAGTTAATTTGAGGATAAGTAATCTACTTACTGTAGATAATCTAATGTTAGTGCAAAGTAACCATATCTAACACTTACCATACAGGTAGAACTTCCAGTTTCAACGCCCTGTTATCTATAAAAAAAGTCCAAACCTTCTTTGGTGGATGGTCTAAGAAAGCGTCGATGCTTTCGTATTTTGTCTTCCACTAATTGATAAATTATTATTTTTACGCTTGACTTTCACTATCTTTAGTAGTAATCACAACGTGGTAATATTATAGTAGTAACGCCCCAAAAATTGTCATAAAATTAACTGTACTCTACGACTAAAGTTATACGTACACTAAGGACGAGGAAACGGATTAGTTAAGGATTGCTCAGAATTTTACACTGCCTTTACAACATTTAACTACTTAATTCTGTTATAGATTGGAAAGAGGCACGCTGCTTCAAAAACTGACCAACAGACTCAGATGGTTGTTATGCAGAGCAAAAATCAAGCTGTTTTCGCTTTAATTATAAAAAGCACGATTGTATTTTTACCCTTATTGTTATCCGTTGGAATTGCCAGTGGACAATCTGCACCATCACCCAAGCCAGCACTAACTCCGACTCCGGTGTTATCGAATTCAGAACGGGAAGAATTAACACGACTACGAACAGAAAAACGAATTCAACAGCAAGTCCAATCTGATTTTAAAAGCACTTTTAGCCGCACAACCATATTACTCGATGTTTGGCTAGTTATACTAAGTCTCTTTCCAGTCGCAGTCATTGTTTTGTTATGGCTATTGCGACGAGCGATAATCCGGGAAATTGTTGATCGGGCAATGCAACAAGTTCAGGGAATGGAAAAATTACAAAATCAGCTAACCACCGCTAAACAAGAAGCTGAAAATGTTATTCAAGATGCGAAAAAAATAAATTATGAATTAGAACAGGAAACGACTATTTTACAACAAAAAATTAAAAATGAACACGAAAATGTATCTACTCTGATATCCGATCTAGATTTAGCTAAAGCACAGGTATTAAGTAGATTAGAAACGGAACTAAAAAAATCTCAAGAAAATATAGAAAATTTAGAGTCAAAATTTGCTTCGGGATTATCTAAGTTAGAGTTTGATGCTCAACAACAAAAAGATGTAGCACTGGATAATTTAGGAAAATTAGCATCTGCGATCGCAGAAGAACTGTCTAAGTTAAAGTTAGGTGTACAACAACAGCAAGAACTAGCCGTTGCTGATTTAGAAATATCAAGGTCTGAGTTTGCATCTCAACTTTCTGGATGGCAGTTTGATGCTCAAAAACAAAAAGATATAACTTTTGAAAGTTTAACAAAATTGCAGTCAGAGTTTGTAGAAAAGTTATCTGAATTTCAGATGAATGCTCAAAAGCAAAAAGAAAGCGCAGTTGATCATCTAGGCATATTTGATCGTGAATTTAAATCTCAATTATCTGAATTACAGGTAGATGCTCAAGAACAAAAAAATAAAATTATTGAGAGTTTAGAAGTATTACAATCAGAATTCAAATTTCAATTATCTGAATTACAAGTCGATGCTCAAAAATCCCAAGAGCTAATGATTGAGAATTTAGAAAAATTTGGTTCTGAGTTTAGTTCGCAATTCTCAGAATTACAATGGAATGCTCAACAACAAAAGATTCTCATTTTAGAGAAGTTAGAAAGATTAGAAACTGAATTTGACTCTCAACTCTCTGAGTTACAATTGGATGCCGAAGAAAGAAAGGATCAGATTCTTCAAGAACTATCTGAAATTACGCCGGAATCCATTCTAGAGGTGGTAAATTCTGAAGTTGAAGAAGAAATACAAGAACAGCCGCAACAACCAGAATTCCCTGCTGATGAGTATGTAAAACAGGGAGATGGGCTGTTTTCTCAAAGACACTATGAAGATGCGATCGCAGCTTACAACCAAGCAGTGAAAATCCAACCTGATGAACCTGTGAATTGGTTAAAACGTGGTCTAGCTCTGGGAAGGTTGAAACGCTACCAAGATGCGATCGCATCTTACGATAAAGCGATTGCGATTCAGCCAGATTATCATCAAGCTTGGTGCGATCGCGGCGTTGCTTTTGGAAACTTACAACAACATCAGCAAGCCTTTGCCTCATTTGACAAAGCCACACAAATCAAACCTGACGATGCCGTTGCCTGGTTAAATCGCGGTCTTTCTCTAGTAGCATTAGAACAATACGAAGAGGCAATAGTCTCCTTTGATAAAGGGCTAGAATTTCAACCCAATTCTCCTAAAATCTGGGATAAACGCGGTTACACTTTGGTAATATTGGGACGCGATGATGAAGCGATCGCTAGTTTTAACAAAGCTTTAGAAATTAAGCCAGATTATGCCAGTGCTTATTACAATAAGGCAGCCTGTTACGCACTGCAAAGACAAGTTGACCGATCTCTATTAACTCTACAGCAAGCGATTGAACTTAATCCCAGGTATAAAGAAGACGCAGCAACTGATCTAGATTTTGATGATATTGCCGATGATGAGCGCTTTAAGCTGTTAGTTGCAGAATAAAAAGTCATTTGTCATTTGTCATTTGTCATTCGTCATTAATTATCCTCCTGTGCTCCTGTGCTTCTGCTCCCTGTTCCCCTGCTCCCCTGCTCCCCACAGTTCGATTCTGTTCCCCAGACATGGCTTTGAGTTTAGATGTAAAAAAATCAGAGCGATCGCTTTTTTCGGGAGTAAATTGCCCGATTGGGGCATGAATAACAGCAGGTGGGAGCAGTTTTGGTTTTCGTTGATGATCGCTTGGTGATGGGGAAGGTGCTGGACTTTCTTGTGAAGTTTGCCTCTGGCTGATAGCAGATAATCGCTCAAGGGTTGCTGAAGAGGTAAATTTCCCAGAAAGCGGAGACTTCAAGACGGTTTTATTGTCTCTATCTTCCTGCTTTTCCTCTTCTTCGCTCAAACATGTCTTTGGTTGATAACTTTTCAGTTGGAGAGTTGCAGTATTGCTGTGTTGATAGCCATTGTGACTCTTAGCTGGTGGTAATTGAGGACTGGTCACTTGCTCTACAGTGGGTTTTTTCTTAGCTGGCGGTAGAGCTGGTGCAGCCGATGAGGTTAAGCTTTGAGGAAATTTGCTACAAATCATTCGTTCAAATTCCATGTTGAAATGATATGCAGCCTGATCCCGGCGCTGCCAAAATACTAAAATTTGCTCCACGGAAACCGCTTTATAACGACCTTGATATAGTGCCTCAATTACCGCCAGGTGTAGCCAATTAAGGGGGTATTGCGTTTGCCAACGTTCAACTAGCTCATTGGCACTATACCCACCGAGATCGAAACTATAGTTAATTAATAAGGCGATCGCCAAGTTGGCAGAGGTGTCTGGAAGTGTTGTTAACATCGGGCTATTAGCTTTAGGCAATAGTTCTAAAATTTGTCACCCATCGCATATTAGCCTAGCGTGCTTTTAACTACATGGTTTTTTTTTCCAATAGTTGCCAAGCCGATAGGCAAGTGTTCCCTATTCTACTTATCAACTTTTAAAATGCAACCCCACATAGAGTGATTTAATCACAGATGTTCGCCCAATGGCGACTAATGCCTGATAAATCATTGCTGCAACTTCGGCGTGTGTTATCGAACGTAAAGGCACAAGCATTTTCGGATCTGGATAGTTGACAACTATCTCCGATTGTGTGGCAGTGGCAACAGCTGTCCGGGCGTAGTCGGGAATGGTATGACGATCGCTATATACTTCTAAAACATCGCGATCAACAGCTGGTAGTCCTAGTCCGTTTACCAAGGAGACAATCACTTGTAGCCGCTGCACACTTTGATCAGGGCGGAAAGTACCATCGCTAAATCCACCAACAAAGCCACCGCTAGCCGCGATTTGGATAGCGTTATAAGCCCAAAAATCCTTGGGTACATCTGTAAAATCAGGAGCTGGAACTTTGGGAAATGGGTTAAAAGCGATCGCCACCAAAGCTGCATACTGGGCGCGAGTCATTATTTGATCTGACTGGTAGCTACCATCAGCAAAAGCATGAGTTAAATCCATGCTCGCTAATGCTTGAATAAATGGTTCTGCCCAATGTCCGTTTAGTTCGACAGAGGCAGGGAGGCAGGGAGGGGGCAAGGGGACAAGAGGGCAAGGGGGCAAGAAGAGTTTTTCAGGTGGGGATTCTGTCGAGGTATCAGAAAAACTAGTGTTAACTGTTACTCGATTGATTGGGAGTAATTCTACCAAACCCTTGACTAGAGACGGATTTAATTGATTACCTACGGAAACTAGCTTTTGTGTAGTGGCATTGTATAAATCAAATTCACTATGATCGCGAAAAATATTATCACCTGGATCTTCGGTATTACCTAAATCCGGGACTGCATTACCATTGACTAATAAACCACCTTGGGTATTTTTAGTAATGAGATTTTGACGTAGCACAGGTTGAGCATTACGAGAAAGTGCGATCGCTGTACGATTTTCTGATAATTTGTTATTGGCGATCGTCGGAGCGGCAAAGTCACTAATTGCTATGCCTAAAGGGTTTTTTTGAAATACATTCCGCAGTACTTCTCCCTGGCTATGACCTGCTATCACTAACCCGCTAGCAGTATTTTGCACAAATATGTTATCTAAAATTGCGGGTTTGGCAGTACCAGTGGTAAATACACCTTCCCGCCCACAGTTACTCAGAGTATTGTTACTTAAAGTAGGTGCAGCTGATTCAATCCAAATACCAGTACCTTTAGCTAAGGGATTGGTGACAGTTACACCTAAAAGACTAGCATTATCAACCAAGAGCAGTGTAATATTTTGTATACCAAAACTGGGACTTTGATACTCGCCACTCCCAGAAATTACAATTCCTGCACCAATGTTTGCTTCATCACCCACCACTGTCGCTCCTCCAGGGACGATTAGTGGAAACACCTCACCACTAGCGACGTTGTAAGTCCCCGACTCCAAATGAATTATCGTCAGGATTTTGGTTACTTTTAAAGCACGGGTGAGGCTTTTAAACGGACTCAACCGTGAACCAGTATTGTTGGTATCATTCCCTGTCATAGGGTTGACATAGAGTGTGACAACAAGGGTAGAGTTCACCATTGATAGTTGAAAGTCAATTGTTTTAATTATGACAATTGTAAATAACACTACTTGTAGCAAACTTTTTCACAGTAATATCCTTGTGTATAGAAAATATACCCACCTGACCTTTTATGACAAGCAGATCGTGTGTACACATAAGTTATAAACTCTTGTGCAACATTCCAAGTTCTTATCTTAATTGCATTGTTAGTTGAAACAATCACGTTGTTAGTCGAAACAATCGCATTGTCAGTCGAAACAATCGCATTGTCAGTCAAAACAATCGCATTGTTAGTCGAAACAATCGCATTGTCAGTTGAAACAATCGCATTGTCAGTCGAAACAACAGACTTCTTGCAAAAGTCCCTAAGAGGATGTTTGAAAAGTGTTTGACTGTGATTTTAATCACCCCCCTTATAAAGGGGGGAAAAAAGAAATCTAGTCCCCTCCCCTTTATAAGGGGAGGGTTAGGGTGGGGTAAAAAATATTTGATATAGCAACAGCCAAAGTGGTTAGGACATCAACAGATGATAAAACTTAGACACAACAAAATTTTTCACCTAATCCCCAGTCCCCAGTCCCTTGCTATACATCAATCACAACTTTTCAAACATCCTCTAATACCAATTCTCTAAAATTGGACTACAGATGAGAGAATAAGAATAAACCAGATGAAGGATGAACAATGTCAGGGATATATCAGCTAGAAAT
>NZ_JBALDE010000096.1:0-31511 GCF_036917515.1 Nostoc sp.
GGATTAATCGCTTATTGCCATCAACCTAAGAAACCCAGCCTTCAGATGGAGTGGCTTTTATCTCAACCTGCTTAACCCGAACTCAGGTTATTTAGCTAAATCAAACATTCCCCAAAAAATAGTTGCTGGTTGTTCTCCTTCACCTCGATGCCCCCAAATAGCAACTAATTTACCATCTATATTTTGTAATCCAAATGCTTCAAAATTATTTCCTGGAATAATTCCTGGTAGATTGAATTCCTTGATAACAGAGATGGTTTTGTTGGCAGGCTCAAAGCTAATGTGATAAGCTTTCCCAGAACTGCTTAAAGCGATAAAAGAAGATTTTGTTTTCTCTGGAACAGATGTTAAAGCTTCTAAGTCGATGGGCAAATCTGTCTTATTTGGCCAATTCAAGGGAAAATATTCAGGTTGGCTTCTACCTTTAATTTTGATGATTGCTATACGACCTTCATTTTTTTGTTTGTTGTCATGAACAATCAGAAAATCTAGAGAATTGCTTTGCTGCTTTATCAAAGCTATACCACTGATACCGAAAGGGATACCACCACGAACGGGACGCCAATCTTGTGCCCAAACTTGCACACATATAAGTAACAATCCAGCCAAAACTATTAAATTTATGATTAACCTGAGAAACCGAGGCATATTGATTTAGCCAAGCTGTGAGTATCGGTAAGAGAAGTGTGTTAGCCGATGCTCAATCATAATCAAATCCAGGCAATTTGCACTCGTAGCCGTGAAGTAGCATTTGATAATTACAATTACCAAGATATTTACGTAATTACTTGATTCCCGATAGTACTTTCTGTAAAGAAAGCAATAATTCGTTGACAGTATAGGGCTTCGACAAAAATGTATTGACACCAATGGCTGCTACTGCACTGAGCTTATTGTCAGACATAAGTCCACTGCTGGCGATAATTCTGACTTGGGGGTTGATTTTTTGCAAGGTACGGATGGCAGTTAAACCATCCAGTGAGGGCAGCATAATATCCATGAGGACGGCACTAATTTTGTCTTTATTTTGAGCATATAACGCGATCGCCTCAATGCCATCACTGGCAACTAAGATTTTATAGTTGTAAGCTTCTAATGATGTGATCGCAATCTCTTGAATGGCTGCTTCATCATCCACAACCAAAATTAATTCTCCATGTCCTGTCCGTGGTGACAAATCTTCGGGGCTAATTGTTTCCATTCCCTCTACGGCTGGTAAGTAAACCTGAAAGCTAGTCTTACTCCCCAACTCGCTATACACGTTCACAAAACCTCCGTGACTTTTAATAATCCCCAGTACTGTGGAAAGTCCTAAACCGGTGCCTTGTCCAACACCTTTTGTAGTAAAAAATGGCTCAAAAATTCTATCTAGCATTTCTTTAGCAATACCAACTCCAGTATCAGAGACAGTAATCACTATGTAAGGCCCCTCTTTAGCTTCTATGTTCATACGCACATAATTTGCGTCAATCAACATATTTTCAGCAGAAATACTCAAAATCCCACCATTGGACATGGCATCGCGGGCGTTAACGCAGAGGTTCATCAGCACTTGATGCAGTTGGGTACTATCTCCAGAAACCATCCACAAATCTTGCGGTACATTAGTGCTGATTTCTATCGATTTAGGAAAAGTTTCTTTCAGAATCTTGGCAATTTCCACAATTATATGTTTAAGTTGCAAAGTGATGTGCTTTCCTTCTACACCCCGCGCAAAGGACAGCACTTGTTTGACCAAATCAGCACCACGTCTAGCGTTGATTTCTAAAATTTCTAGTAGATGACGAGTTCGCTCATCTGCATTGGGAAATTTTAGCGGTAGCAGTTGCGCTCCTGCTAATATCGGTGTCAGGATGTTGTTGAGGTCGTGAGCAATACCACTAGCTAAAGTGCCAATACTTTCCAAGCGTTGAGCGCGAAATAATTGGGCTTCTAGATGCTTTTTCTCGGTAATATCTGTGTCAACGGTGAGAATTGATTTAGGTTTTCCTTGTTCATCGCATACCAGACTCCAGCGACTAGCCACAAGGATTTCTTTGTTCATTTTAGTAATTTTTGTTAACTCGCCCTGCCATTTACCTTGACTAATAGCTTGCAATAGAGCCGCTTCAATTTCTGGTGAAGGTTCGTCATCCAAAAGTTCGCTAGCATTTTTACCCCAAGCCTCTGTAGCTTGCCAGCCGTAAAGTGTTTCCGCGCCTTTGTTCCAGAAGATAATTTGATTGTTTAAATCTCGGACGCAAATGGCATCTGTAGTCACATCTAGTAATGCTGCTTGTTCGCGAATTTTTTCTTCTGCCAATTTGCGTTCGCGTAGCGCAGCTTGTCGTTCGCTAATATCTATACTGGCGCATGTCACCCCGACAATTTCTTGGGTTTCATTCCGTAGTGGCTCGACAGTTAAATCGTAATATCGTGTTGTATCTTTGATGGTAATTGATACTTCCTCTCGCGTTCCTATGCCTGTAGTCAGCACCCCACGTTTAATTGCGATCAGATGTTGAGCATCTTCTACTGGGATGATATCTAAGTCTTGTTTGCCTAATATTTTTTCAACTATCAATCCAGATGGAGGATTGTAAACCCAGGTGTACCGTAAATCTCTATCCTGGTTGTAGACAAAGATTGGAGAGTTTTTGAGAGCAACTCGAAATCGCTCCTCACTCTGCCGCAGTGCGTTGTCTGCCCGTTGACGTTCGATGGCGTAACGCATAGAACGCACTAGCAAGTCGCCAGTTACTTGCCCCTTGACTAAATAATCTTGCGCTCCTTGTTGCATTGCACTAGTTGCTAGGGTTTCATCATTTATACCCGTCAGCACAATGATTGGAGTTGCTTTTGCCTGATTGTGAGCAATGACAAAGGTTTGTAATCCCTGGCTATCTGGCAGCGAGAGGTCTAATAAAATAACATCAAAAATTTCGTTTGCTAGGTAGTTGACTGCTTCATAAAGCCGTTCAACGGGTATCAACTCAACTACAACTGTGGTAACTTCTTTGAATAACTCTTGTAACAATAAGACATCACCAGGGTTGTCTTCTACTAACAAGACTTTAATAATATTTTTACCTGCCATTTCCACTACTCCGGTGGCAGTTTTACAATCTCAAACCAAAAATTTTCTATTGATTGGACAATTTTCACAAATTGATCGAAATCTACTGGCTTAGTTATATAACAGTTGGCAAAAAGGTTATAGGCTTTGAGGATATCTTCTTCAGCCTGGGAAGTCGTTAAAACTACTACAGGAATCCGTTTGAGGTTTTCATCTCCTTTTATTTCTGCTAATACCTCTCGTCCATCTTTTTTTGGAAGGTTAAAATCGAGTAGTACAATATCTGGATGAGGTAATTTAGCATATTTTCCCTGTTTTCGCAAGAATGCCATTGCCTCTACACCATCCTCGACTACGTTCAAGTGAATTGAGATTTTACTGTCTTCTAGGGCGATGCGTGTAAGTTGGACATCGCCAGGATTATCCTCTACTAACAAAACCTCAATAGGCATAATTGCTGTTATGGTATTTACCATTACTTACCTGCTCTATCTAGAATTGTGAAGTAGAAAGTCGAGCCTTGACCCGGTTTCGACTCAACCCAGATCCGACCGCCGTGGCGTTCAATAATTTTCTTACAAATTGCCAAACCAATTCCAGTACCTGGATATTTGTCTCTACCGTGCAAGCGCTGAAAAATTATAAAAATACGTTCGGTATATTGGGATTCCAAACCAATTCCATTATCACGCACCAAGAACAACCATTCATCCTCCAAGGGGATAAAATTTAAATTTCCATCTAATATATCTGCATCTCCCTTACTTACCCCAATGTGAATTAATGGCTGTTGACGATCGCAAAATTTGATCGCGTTGGCAATCAGGTTTTGAAATACTTGTGTCAGTTGGGTAGCATCAGCTATCACTTGAGGTAGAGTATCGTAAGTGACAACTGCCTTTCTATGTGCGATCGCAACTTGAAGATTAACAAGCACCTGTTCTAAGACAACACTACAATCAACTGACACTAAAGGCTGTCTACGGGTGCTGACGCGGGAATAGTTTAACAAATCGTTGATTAGGGTCTGCATCCGGCTAGCCCCATCTACTGCATAAGCAATAAACTGATCCGCATTGGCATCCAGTTTGTTTTTGTATTTCCGCTCCAGCAGTTGTAAATAACTAGTTACCATCCGCAACGGCTCTTGTAAATCATGAGAAGTCACGTAGGCAAACTGTTCTAATTCTGCATTAGAACGAGTCAGTTCTTGACTTTGCTGGGTTTCTTTTTCTAATAGTTGTGCCTGAGATAGAGCAATCCCAATTTGGTTCGCTAATTGCTGTAACAAATCCGTCTCAAACTGATTCCACTGTCGAGGTGCACCGCACTGATGAGCTAGCAATAAACCCCAAATATCGTCCCTGACAAGAATCGGCACTACGAGGTTAGCCCTGACACCAAACTGTTGAAGAAATTCTCTATGGCATGGTTGGATATGAGCAGCTTCAATGTCTTC
Organism: Nostoc sp.; assembly: GCF_036917515.1. Lineage (GTDB taxonomy): Bacteria > Cyanobacteriota > Cyanobacteriia > Cyanobacteriales > Nostocaceae > Nostoc. The sequence continues at coordinate 4,515 of NZ_JBALDE010000096.1, forward strand.
AAGGGCGCTTACTCTTCCTTGACGATATCTTTCTATATATTCTTCTTTAAAGCAACGGTCAAAAATATTTTCTCCTAAAATTACCGGCCAACCAGGCAGCACTGCCTCTTGTACCACTGTTCCAGAACCGTCAGTTTCTAGTCGAAAAATTGATACACGGTCAGCTTGTAGTAGTTTCTGTACCTCCGTGACAGTGGTTTGAAGAATTTCATCTATTTGTAAAGATTCTCGAATTTTCAGGGTGATTTCGGCAAATAGTTGCGAGCGCAGATTTTGCCGCTTTAATTCTTCATCTGCCCGCTTGCGATCTGTGATATCAGTATAAGAACCAACCATCCGCACTATATCACCCAATGCGTCCCAAAGTGCCTGTCCTCGATCTAAAATCCATTTATAGCTGCCGTCTTGGGACTGGACTCGATATTCACAGACGTAAAACGGTGTTTTCTTAGCAAAGTGGTTTTGGAAAGTCTGAAGTACCCAATCTCGCTCATCGGGATGGATTCGTTTTGTCCATTCATCCCAACGGTTGGAAACTTCGCAGTCTTTATAGCCGAGCATTTCCTTCCATCGAGTTGAGAAGAACACTTCATTAGTTTTGAGATTCCAATCCCAGATACCATCATTATTACCATGTAATGCTAATTGCCAACGTTCTTCACTTTCTCGTAGGGCTTCTGCTGTTTTCCGTCGTTCAGTAACGTTTTGGAAATAAACAGACAAGCCGTCTTTTGCCGGATAGGCATGGACTTTAAGCCACTGCTGCTGTGGCAAATATAATTCCTCAAATTCGACACTAACCTGTTTTAAGATTGCCCTGCGATATTCACAATCAAATGTTGTGCCGATAATTTCTGGAAGCACCTTCCAGATGTTTTTACCCAAAAGCTCATTGCGAGTTTTTTGTAATAGCTGTTCTGCTTGACCATTTATATAGGTAAATTGCCACTTTTGATCCAAGGCAAAAAAACCATCAGTGATACTTTCAAGAAGATTGGTGATGCGGGTTTTGGCGGCTTCAGATTGGGCACGGGCTGCTTGTTCGTGCGCCACTAGTTTTTCAGTAACTTTAGATACCTCACTTATATGATGCCTGAGTTCGAGTTGGTCAATTACCAGGCAACTCAGAGCCACAAGTGCCTCCACTTGTTTTTGGCTCAATTCTTTTGGAACTTGGTCAATCACGCACAGAGTTCCTAGTATATCTCCCTTCGGAGTAATTAAGGGTACACCTGCATAAAACCGTACATACGGATAGCCAGTTACTACCGGATTACTTGCCAACTTTTCATTAGCTAGGGTATCAGGAACCACCACAACGCTACGCTGCTCTTGGCAAAGATAAGATAATCCAACACTCCGGGGCATTTCTGATACATCTAAACCTATTTTTGCTTTAAACCATTGACGGTTTTCATCAATAAAATTTACCAAGGATATGGGAGTGCCACAAATAAAAGCCGCTAGTTGAGCAAGATTGTTATAGGCTTCTTCGGGTTCTGTGTCAAGAATTTGATACTGGCGAAGGGCTTCTAACCTTGTTACTTCTGTATCAATATGTCTAGGTTCCATTAACTTTTTTAATAAATCTAAATGTAATATCTAGTCAGCAGCATGATTCTCTCAAGAATAGCTTAATATTTTTTAATAATTATTAATCTTTTCCTCACCTTTAGCTGTTTGAGAAAGTCTGTTAAAAGCGATTCTTAAAGGATGTTTGAAAAGTATTTTTTATAACATCTAAGCCTTATAAACCTAATCCCAGCCTCTTTACCTACAAGATAATGGTCGTTTCAGGAAGAGGTTTTAAGAGGGGTTTTGAATATACTTTACAACTTTTTAAACAAACTCTTATCAGCCACTGCCTGTCTATATCACAAATTTATTGCGTAGGCGTAGCCTGTCGTAGACATTGCACTAATCCTAGTGTAGACAAGTTTAGGACTGATATTCTTTACTGTATATGATTAGATTTAGTTATTAGACATAGGAAATTTAGTGAATTGACCAGAGTAATTTACTAGTTGGAATAAACCATTCTAGGTCAATGTGATCGTCTTCTACTGTGTCGGTACTCTTAAGAAAACTGGCTTCTAGATTAATGTGAAATTTATCTGCATAGCATTAATTAGCTGAAGTATCACCATAGATGCACAGTGGCTAGTTGTCGGACATTGCTCCACTATTTCCACTACATGGTTCAGCGTATTCTCAATTCGATCAATCAAAACAAACTCTATTAGCAAACAGCAGTAGTAATACGGCAGTCACGTAGTGTATCAAATTGACAGAAGATAGCAAGTAGCTTGAAGTATATTTTTTACTTCATTTCTTGATTAAATAAGTTTTGTTACGTATTTATACGTACAAACAATAGCTCAATTTTTAAGTTGTGGTGATTTTGCTGAGGTTGAATTTTTGCTCAAGAATTACACTTTTGTTGCAGTAAATCTGCTTAATCCTATTTTCTTATTTGTAGACAAAATAAGAGATTGAACTTTTTTGATTATCTATAACTGAAACACTGTTGAATCCATAATAAATTCAAAAGCTAAGTATTAAATAATGATTAATTTTTAACATTAGTCAATGTTCAATAGTTTTAAACGCCAAAATTTTTATTCTGAAAACATTGAAAAATTCAAATCAAAAAATTATAAACATCTCCCTAAAAAGGTTAAAAAAAATGTAAAGTTTCTGGAAATTTGTTTATTATCTTCAACAATTATCTCTAAAATTATATTTATTCAATTATCTGCGATCGCTCTAGGCATAAACAGGCAGAACAATATTGATTTCATCGCTAATCATCACAGATCATTAATCAATTCCAAACAAAAAATAAATAACTTCCAAAGCAAAGAACTGTTAAAACAAACTTTAAGAAAATCTAACTCTAATTTAAACAAACCAAAACAGTTACGGAAATTCACCATTGCTGACGTTATCCCAATTGAAGAATACAAAGACAAACCTCCCAAGCTACCTGAAGAAGATGAAGAAAAGCCTCAACCAAATATAATTCAACCATTAAATTCAAATCTATCAAAACCATACACATCCCAGCAACAAATACTAATAGAAAAACTACGTCGAAAAAAAAAGCAACCACAAGCAATCCAAAAGACAATAATTCTTGATGCTTTAACATTCAGTGCCAATAAGTATCCTTGGATTGTTAACCCTACAGATAACCTTACTTTTTCCACAGAATTATTTAAGCCAAATAAAAATGAAAATTATATAGATACGGATATTAAAGTAAGATTTTCTGAAGATAATCAGATTATTGATAAATTTACTTATGCCAAATTTCCCAAGGCTGACCAGTTTTATTGGGTTCTCGATCGCAATAGAATAGTAGTTGAAACTAAAGGCTCCCAAGTCGGTATCCTCTCTCAAGGAAGACAAACTAATACTTATATTACCCAAAATGTTACCTCACAACAGGCATTTTGGGGATTGCAAACTCTGTTTGCCATACCGACAGATTTTCGAGAGTTAGCTGGAGAAGTTGATACTAATAATTTTTCTGTAACCTCAATAGCCGGACAATTGATAAATCCTGAAGGGATACCTGCTGGCAGAGTTATTATTAATAGTGGAATTGACTCAAACAATCCTAATGTCACAGTTCTAAAAAATCCTATTCCAATTCTTGGTAGTGGCTCTACTTTGAGTGTTGATGGTGGGCAAGCTTTATTTCAAGCTTTAGATGCTACGAATGCTCCCAAAATTCTACAAGGCTTTCCAACGACAAATATACAACCTTTGCTAGATGATGGAAACGTCAGACTCCAAAAAGGTGAAATCATTCCTAATAGTGCCCTAGAAGCTGCTGGTATCTTTTGGGGAGATATTTTAACGGGAAAAGGTTTTAGTTTTACTGCTCCTATCTCTTCCTTTCCAGGTATTAAAGTTGCTCAACTTGGAAAATTTGATAACTTTGATTTGTTAAATGTAGCAGTCAATCCTTTTCTTTCTCAATCCGAAAAAGATTTTCATTATCTTAACTCTTTACAGTGGCTATCTTTAGGGAGAAGACAACCTGTATTTGAGACACTATCTCAAACTCAAGAAAGTTCTGATTGGTACAGACTGTATGTTAGCCATCCTCATAATCGCAGCTTAATTCAATACGATCCAGTTGCAATTAAAGCTATTTATTCTAATATTTTTTCTGCTCCAGGCTTATCTTTAACAGCTAAATTTAGCGATACTAGTATTGATACTATCCAATCTGTAAATTCTACATTAGGTTTGCTATTAGGTGAAATTTTTGAAACTATTAAAATTGATAATATTCAACAAGGTTTAGAAGAAGCTAGACAAAAATTAAAAAATGAAGAAGGTTTTACTCCTTTAAATACACCTGCTACGGCTGCACAAAGAAGACAAATCAATAATAGGCTGAATCGCACTTTATCTTATGCCAATGCATCTAGTGGGTTAGAGCAGGTATCTGGAACTTACACATTTCCCAGTCAAGTCACTACTAATCACTCTAACATTTTGCAAATAAGAACAGGAAATTACAAACGAGCAGTTCAGTTTCTTAAAAGAAATATTTCTATTTTAGATGAAGGTAATACCTTTTTTTCTGATCTCAGGCTCTCTAATGAAAAATTTGGGCCTTTAACCTATATTGGTATTCCAATTCCTTTAAATGGTACTTCCATTGATCCTATCAACGAATCCTCTGCTGTAGAAGTCATTTTAACAAATCCCCAAGGGCAAAGATTTGTACAAAAATTTAATTCAGCAGATTCAACGCTAGTACCGCTCCAGGTACGAGCAGCAGATTTAGCATTCGATTATATGGAACTCACTAGAGTTGACAAAATAGGTGTTAGTTTTAATAGCTTTAACGGTTATCTATCCTTACCAACAGTTGAATTGCTAGTAGCAGGTTCTTCTGGAAACTTTAACTATAGTGCTAATTTAGGAACGTGGTTTAATATAGATGCTAATTCAGCACCAGGCGTTTCTAATAATAATTTAGGGACGGAAGAACCAACATTAGGTTTATATACTAATATACTTCTCAACTATATTAAAACTGATATACAGTTAAATTCAGCCAAAAGACCTGTAGCTATCAACACTCACGTACCATATTTAAGAGTTAATTGGAATAGTGCCTCTAATAAAAATAATCCCTTTTCTACTTATTTAAGTTATTTCTATCAACATCAAGAAAGAAACTTTGGTTTTTCTTTAGTTCCTGGTATTGCTTTTATTGAAAATAATAGCAATGGGGAATTTTTAGGTCTTTTCAATGGAGAATTTAGTACTAGTTATGGTTTGAATTTCAAGACAAATTTAGAGATGGGCAAAGAGTTTTTCTTTGAATTTCAGGGTTTACACAGAGTCAGGAAAAATATTTCTGCTGGTGTATATCTAAAAAATTATAGTATTAATAATCTTGGTTTGAGTAGTCGAGTTTCTGGCTTTAATTATGGAGTCATTATAAGACATAATTTCATAGATAATAATGTGTTTATAGAAACTCAAATTGGCACGGGTGAGAATGGATTTGACCTAAAGATTCAAGGTGGTTATCGATTTTGATAGTATTATCAAAGATCCTCGATTTCTCTAATAATTCGGGGATCTAAGATTTTTAACTTGCCAATTCTGTCTAATCTAAAGCACCTAAGCCATTATTACCATTGCCTGCTTGAATTATAGATGTTAAATCTTCAACAGAAGTACTATTGTTTAATAAATTCGCTGCTGTATCAATAAATGGGTTTGGGTTAGAAAGGATAGTAGTTTGAGCTATTCCTGGGGTTATAGTTAGACTAGTTATGGTTTCGTCATTTCCACCTGCTATACCTCCATAGGTAGGAGAAATTGTTAAACCTCCTTCATAGTAAGAGCCAGAAGGTAAAGTTACCTCGCCAGTGACACTGAGAAAAGTACCAGAAGGTCTAATAAGAGTAACAGCACCAACAGCAGTGGCTTGTTGTGCATTTGCTGGTGCCGCTAAAAAATATCCTCCACTTGCTAAACTTAATATACAGATACTTCCCCGAATAATTATAGATAATTTATTGGATAAGCTATTCATGTTTTATAAACTCCTCATGTTGTTGCTTTAACTTGTTTCCAGATTTTGCTTGGGAATGCAAAATCAACCTCGACTAGCAAAAGTAGAAGCGGAATGTTTTTTATCTTTTTTTATTACTTTCATCATATAGAAATATAGAATCCCTGATCTGAGCATCTTGTTAAACAATAAATATTTTGAAGGTTCGTATTGTTACGCAAGTGCTGGATTCATTATTTTCTGGGAGTCTCAGGGTTTATATTGATATCACTAAAGCTATGTAAAGTGATGATGAGGAGTTGCATGATCGCTCATTAAAAGGCTTCCAAGAAATAAATTATCCATCTTGGGGGTGGGCTGCGTTCGACTAAGCGCTCACGCTGAAGTCCTGCCTGCACTAGAATATGGGACGAGTGAGGACACCAATCCCACAAGAAATGGGATGTTTTTTTATTTGGAACTCCCTAACGTTTCAATACTGCATAGGTTTTGTGGGCTAGGTTAGGTTGAGCAATAGCGAAACCCAACCTACAAATATTTTTAGCCTAGTAGTATGATTCTGCCACTACTAATAATGAACGTGGAACCTGCAAATAAGCATTCCCATTTGTAGACTAGGAATCGAGGCACAAAGGAAAAATTTAATCTTTGTATTGGAGTCTGTAATAGAAGGTAGAGACGAACTATGCACCCCAAAAAACTATATAACAAGATTCCCGACTTTTCTAAAAAGTCAGGAATCTGAGCTAAAAAGAAGCGCAATATTATATATACAAATATAAATATAGGGAAGAGATATAGCATTGCTATTTCTTTTCCCTATGATGTATTGATTTATTCAACTGTTCTGTCAGTTGCTCAAAATTTTGTAAGTACTTACGAGGCAAAAGCAAAAACTTAATCTATTCTAAACCGCCTAAGCCATTAGAACCAGCACCAGCGCGAATGATAGCTGCTTGTGCGCCAATATCTTTAGCATCTACAGCTGCATCTAAGGCTGCTGCTGCTGAAGCGACGAAAGGATTGCTGCTAGTAGAGAGGTTTGTAACGTTAGGTGTGCCTGGATCTATAACTAAACTAGCTACACTTTCATCGTCATCGGTTGGTGTGCCAGTATATGCTGGTGTAATGGTTAGATCCTGATCGTAGTATGCGTTATTGGGCAAAGTTAATTCACCACTAATACTAACAGAAGCGCCTGAAGCTCTAACAATAGTTACAGCACCACGGGCTGTTGCTTGGTCTGCACTTGCTGGTGCAGCCAGGATATTACCAACGCCAACCAAACTCAATAAACAGATGCTTCCTTTAACGATCGCAGAAATTTTCATGATAACAAGCTCCCCGTGTGGTTTCTCTTTACGTTTTCAATATAACCATTGGTTGCCAGAACAATCGCAGTAATAATACTGAAGTTTTAATAAATTATAAAGGTCATAAATTAAAAAAATAATAAATGGAAGTGTTGGTGTGCATCTGAATAAAAGCTTCTAAAAGCTTATATAAATTTAGTTGCAGCAAAATTTATGCTACCCAATGACTGTATGATAGTTGTCGCAATAATTACCAAATTTTACAGTTTATAAAATTAAATTCAGAAAGTACTGGATGTAAGACTTTAGACTGCTTTCAATACATCAATACTTTGTAAACACTGCTTAATAATTCGTTAAAACTTGTCAGATATGGCTATGTCATATCTTTGCTAAGTCTTAAGTGCATCTTTATGATGGTTAATATGCTGTGGGCAACGATTTGAATTCCCAGACCGATCACAGTTATTGTATGGATACAATATTTTCAAAGGGCAGATAACTATACGCCAATACCATATTCCACAAAATTGAAAACGGTTATAAAATCTAGTTATAAGGTTTAATGGGTAAGGTGATCGCGCAAACCACTCAAAAATTTCTTAGTCATATTGGCTTTCGTGCCGACACAAGTTAATTTTTGAGTCTTTGACTAAAGTTATTTAAATACAAGTAGATTTTTGATTTAAGTATGATTGTCCTTTACCACTAGCGAGGTAGAGAATTAGCACAGCTAAAAATTGCCTTAGCGTTTTGCTCAAGCACCATTTAACTTACTATATTTATTGTCCCTCAGTTGAATGGGCTACATCTGTCTGCCTTTAGGTTATTATGGCAAAATCTAAGAAAAGCTCTACCCCCATCAATCTCAGCGATCCACAATATTATCTTAACCGAGAGTTAAGCTGGTTAGAATTTAATGCCAGGGTTTTACATGAAGCCTGTGACGATCGCACCCCACTTCTAGAACGTCTTAAGTTTTTGGGAATATTTAACTCTAATTTAGATGAGTTTTTCATGGTGCGCGTTGCTGGTTTAAAGCAACAAGTAGAAGCAAAAGTTAGCCTGTTAACTCCCGATGGTCGCACACCACAACAACAGCTAGATGATATTAGGTCTACCCTCACTCCCGACTTTCAGAAACAGCACCAACATTTTGAGCAAGTACTTCGTCCTCTACTAGTAAATCATGGCATTCATATTCTCAATTACATCGATTTGAATCAAAAGCAACGGACTCATCTCAACAGCTATTTTGAGGAACAAGTTTTTCCAGTTTTGACTCCTCTGGCTGTCGATCCTAGTCATCCCTTTCCTTTTATTTCTAACCTCAGTCTGAATCTGGCTGTTGTCGTTAAAAACCCAGATACCGAAGAAGAATTCTTTGCCAGAATCAAAGTCCCTAGTGTTCTACCACGATTTTTACCGATACCGCCTGAGTTGGCAGATCAGAACAGCGAAAAACCTGCCCATTGGACTGGAGTACCTTTAGAACAGGCGATCGCTCATAACTTGGAATCTCTATTTCCAGGGATGAATATTCAAGAATATCATCCGTTCCGCATTACTCGTGATGCCGATTTGGTCTTAGAAGAAGATGAAGCTGATGATTTGTTGTTAGCGATCGAACAGGAATTGCGAAAACGGCGGTTGGGTGGTAGTCCAGTCCGGCTAGAAATTCAATCCCAAACTCCTGAAATAGTGCGATCGCGATTATTGCATGATTTGGAATTAACAGAAAGTGATGTTTACGAGGTAGATGGTCTTTTAGGACTGCGGGATTTAATGTACTTTATGTCCTTGCCATTGCCAGAACTCAAAGATCCACCACGCCAATCTGTTGTACCGCTACGCCTGCAAAGGCTGAGAGAACCGAGTTTAGACCCAGATGCGTTGGAGACGGATGAAGGAAAAGACTTTTTTGCTGTAATTCAGGAAAAGGATTTACTAGTACACCATCCCTATCAATCCTTTTCGACTACAGTAGTGCGATTTATTACCCATGCTGCTTACGATTCAAATGTATTAGCCATCAAGATGACCCTTTACCGGACTTCTGGTGACTCGCCCATCGTTAACGCCTTAATTGCCGCTGCTGAAAATGGCAAGCAGGTATCTGTACTGGTGGAATTAAAGGCGCGATTTGATGAGGAGAATAATATTTACTGGGCAAAACGACTAGAAAGAGTTGGAGTTCATGTCGTCTATGGTTTAGTCGGGCTAAAAACCCATAGTAAAACCGTCATGGTGGTACGGCGCGAAAAAGACCGGATACGTCGCTACGTACATATTGGTACAGGTAACTATAACTCTAAAACAGCACGATTGTATACAGATTTGGGATTGTTTAGTTGCCGTGAAGAATTGGGTGCTGACATCACAGATTTATTTAATTTCTTAACAGGATATTCCCTACAAAAATCTTATCGAGAGTTGCTGGTTGCGCCTGTGAATATGCGCGATCGCTTTTTAACACTAATTCACCGCGAAATAGAAAATGTTCAAAATGGATTTTCTGGACGGATTGTTGCCAAAATGAATTCCCTAGTCGATCCAGAAATTATCGGTACTTTATATGAAGCTTCCCGTGCCGGAGTGGAAATAGACTTAATTGTTAGAGGTGTTTGTTGTTTACGTCCAGGAATTAAAGACATTAGTGAAAATATTCGCATTATCAGTATTGTCGGTCGCTTTTTAGAACACTCTCGGATTTATTATTTTCATAACAATACACAGGAGGAAATCTATATCGGCAGTGCTGATTGGATGCGCCGCAACCTGGATCGCCGAGTCGAAGTAATTACCCCAGTAAAAGACCCAGATATTGCTAAAGATTTGCAAGAAATTATGGGAATTATGCTCGCAGATAATCGCCAAGCTTGGGAATTACAAGCTGATGGTACTTACATTCAACGGCGTCCTTATGATGATTCTCCAGAAGCTAATTCGCAAAAAATTCTCATGAACATGGCATTACGCTCAACTGGTGTAGTCCCAACCTGATTGATTGAAAAATAAGTTCTTATACTTGACAACTAACTCAACTTAGTTTTTTTGGAAAAATTGAATTTTTTGAACAGTTGTCTAAGTTGTTTATCATCATCGGTTCACACAAGTTATTCAACCATAGGATAGAGTCAGTGCTGGCACATGTTCTCATAAACTGGAGAGGTTATTCTAAATAAATTTGTCTTTCCCCTCAATGTTAATGTTATCGTGCGAGCTTTCTACCTTGCGTGTTTTAGTAGTTGATGACCACGAACTGACTCGCTTAACCTTACAGTTGGTTTTTTCTTGCCAAGAAAATATTCAAGTAGTAGGTTTAGCCAGTAATGGTGAAGAAGCTATAGAAATGGTTAAACGTTGCCATCCTGACGTAATTGTTCTAGATTTACAGATGCCAGTCATGGATGGGTGGAGTGCGTCTAGTCACATTAAAGCTATATCTCCAAATACTCAGATACTTGCTTACTCATCAGTGGAAGACGTAAATTTTGACGGTACAAAGGCAATGTCTAGCTTTGACGACGTTTGCAAGAAAGATGTACCAACAAGCGAACTTATTGCCTTAGTTAGGCAGCTGGGTCAACGTGCCGGAGATGGTTCAGTGGCAGGATAAATGATGCAGTGATGATTATTGCTTCGCCAACTCAGGCTTAGTTCAATTCTGGGGATTTGAAGACATGATACTACTGGATAACGTCGGTCTAGCCTGGAGTTGAGGTTAAACCAACGTAGTTTTTGATAAATTCTACTCTAACGGAATAGTGCGTGTAAATTCATCAATTAGTTCATCTAGTTCTTCCAAAGCTTGATTTACGTCAATTCTTAAAGTTCCCAGGTTTGGTTGCTCCAGTAAGCTTAATAGGTAATCGCGTTTACTTTGAACTGCCACAATTCGTTCTTTTATAGTCTGTAGATCCATTATTTTTTTCCTATCTTTAACTACCTTTAAATTTAAAGTTAACTCAAAATCTAATATTCTGGGACACTATACGCCCTTAGTAGTCAATTTAGAGCCACTTGCCTTCCTTACGAGATGCTGCGCGAATGTAGACTAAGGAAAAACTGAGTGTTTGAAAATCATAAAGACAAAAGTGGGTAAAATCTCGTTTAAACGAGGTCAGTCCTTTGGGCGAGAATACCTGACCGAAAACGCTTTAGTATACAAGCCCCTGAATTTATTTATGGGAATCAAAAATTATTGAATTTTGAATTTGGAGCGTAGCCCTTTGGGGAAGCAAGCTACGCGTAGCGTCTCGTAGAGAAGCGACGTGACTTGTTCGCTCTTGGTGTGTTCCCTTCCGGCTCTTTAGTAACCGGCGTGCGGTTTCTAACCGCCTTAATATGGCAATTTAGGGTTAGTTGAATACTAGCGCTTGGGGACGATGTTCTTTCCTAATTTGTTGCTCATAGCCGATGATAATAAAACTAAGGTATTCAGACTTTATACTAATTTAAGCTCATGCTACGCCAAATCTCTTTAGGAACACTTGGTCTAACTATCGGTGGCATATTAACCATCATTGGCTTTGTTGCCTATGCTAATAATAATGCCACACTCAATCTTGTCGGATTTTTTTACGGGATTCCTCTATTATTGGGAGGGCTGGCACTAAAAGCTAATGAACTTAAGCCAGTACCATTTACCCAAACTACGTCACCGTCAGCATTGATACTGCGCCAGCAGCAAGCAACTGATACGCAAAATAAAATTCGCAAAGACATCACCCGATATTGCTACGGTCAAGATGCTCATCTAGATACAACACTTTCTTTTCTGGGCTTGAGTCCCACTGACCAGGAACGGCCAACAGTCACAGGATTACGAGAAACAGAAGTTAATGGGAGCTATGCCCTAATTTTAGAATTTGATTCACCGCTAATACCAATTGATGTATGGCAAAAAAAGCATGAAAAAATGACCAATTATTTTGGACCTGGATTGGAAATTCAAATAACGCAGCCATCTGATAATATAATTGAGCTAGCGCTAATCAATACTCAAAAAGAATCACTAGTCAGTAGTCAATAGTCAAGAGCAAAAATTATCCTTACCCAAACTTCATTCCTTTATGACTTGTTGTTACCCATATTTTTACAACAGTCAACATAATTAATAATTCATAATTAAAATTAGTGGTAGCTCCTGTACCTCCATTCTTTTGTTCAACACTAAATTTTTGATAAGTGTGTGGCCTACTGTACAGTGTCTTTAACTATGAATTATGAATTAGTAATTATTCTTTTTGGAATTCTCTTAACCACGATTTACATCCCCGACTTCTTGAAGAAGTCGGGAATCTGAGCAGCAACTTTTACTTAAAATCTTAAAATTTTTTTGGCTTTTCTTAAGTACTTAACCAAAAACTTACTTTTCTAAACGAACTGCGTACCACTGTAAATATTGCCCAGGGTTAATATCTAATTTGCAGCTAGTGTCAAGTAAATATTGTGCTTGAGCTTCCACAGTATCAAATTTTTGCAAGTCAGGCGGCAAATCTTGAATTAAGAGTTGTTGAAGAGTTGTTTTGAGCTTTTCTAATAACTCTGATAGTGTCATAAATTGTTCTGGTTGATTTGTTTCGAGAACAACAAAATTATCCTGCTGATACATTAATGAGTCTGGCATTTTAAAGATTTAGCGAATGTCAATAGGTTTATAGCACTCATTCGTTTAAAACAGAATTGAGTATGATCTGCAAAACTATAGTTCTAGGGGATTTATAGCTAGAACGAGATTATAGAGTTGCTTGAAAATAAAGCTTTAAACTAAGTTTAATCTCAATCTTATGTAATTATACTAAACCTCACCAAACCTTGTCGAATAGACTCAATAAATTTCAGTCAGGTGATATTAGTATTTAGTATTAACTATCTTCTGAGGGTACTTTGGCAATTGCCTTGCTCTGGCTCGCTAGGTTTCTCAACTAACTATACAACTAAAGAATAAGGTGTGTATTTGTAATTTTCAAAAAAATCGTAATTTGACTTTAACAATAGGGAAATATAAAAGTAACACTTCCTCTCATAATCATTGCTGAACAACAAGGTAGTAATTGCCTTCGTGTTCCAATTACAGATTGTCTATGCAACTTATTTATCTACCGCTTGCTTGGCCCAACAACATTGAGCAGTCTATTTTCAAAAAACAGTTGATTGTGAAGCCAGACACACCTTTGCCGCAAATCCTGGCATTGATGAAAACAGCGATCGCCCCCATGCGATCAAGTTGCACAGCCTTTTTCAGGATAGTCTCGCAAGTGGAAGGCAACTCATGTCAGGCATAAACTCATCTTCTGTTCATAATAAGCAACAGCCACTGATTCTGGTGGCTGATGATGACAAACGCATCCGAGTATTCTTGCGTAAACTTATGGAACAAGAAGATTATCGAGTGGTCGAGGTCAATGATGGTAAGCAATGTTTAGATGCTTACCAGACTATCAAACCGGATATAGTTTTGTTAGATGCTCTAATGCCTGTGATGGATGGCTTTACCTGTTGTAAGCAATTGCTTCAGATTGCCAGGAATAATTTAATCTCAGCCCTTGCCACTTTTGATACTGACTCTAACCTTAATAATACGGTCATTTCCAAGCTATGGGAACGCACTCCCATCTTGATGATTACATGCTTGGACGATGAAGAATCTGTAAACCGTGCTTTTGAAGCGGGAGCAACTGATTATGTCACTAAGCCAATACACTGGCCTGTATTGCGCCAGCGGTTGCGCCGACTGCTACAGCAAACGCAAGTGTACAAACAGTTAGAGGCGGCAAACGAAGCTTTGCAGCACCTTGCCAATGTAGATGGCTTAACTGAGTTGGCTAATCGTCGCCGCTTTGACGATTATCTCAATACTCAATGGATTAATCTCGCACAAGAGGGATTTCCCTTGTCAATGATTTTGTGTGATATCGACTTTTTTAAATTTTATAATGATAAATATGGCCATCCGGCAGGGGATGTCTGTTTACAAAAGGTGGGTGCTGTTTTAAGCCTTAAGGCACAAAAATATCAGGATTTAGTAGCGCGTTATGGTGGCGAAGAATTTGCTGTGATTATGCCATACACCCCTGCATCTGGCGCACTTCACGTTGCTACCGCGATCCAAGCGGGAATCAAAGATTTACAAATTGTTCATGACGGTTCTGCGGTGAGTCAGCACGTCACTCTCAGTATGGGCGTGGCAACTGTTGTCCCGACTTGGGAATCTTCATCTTCAGAGTTGATCGTGTTGGCAGATAAAGCACTCTACCAAGCAAAAGCTGGGGGACGTGATCGCTTTGTCTCAAGTTCTTAATTGTCATTTGTCATTTGTTCGCCATGCCTCATGCCCCAATACCTAAGAAGGATAAACTGGCAGTGTGAAGTGAAACCATGCTCCGTTATTGGGCGCAGAATCCACCCAAATTTGACCATAGTGTGCCAGAACGATGCGTTGACATAAACAAAGGCCAATGCCGTAACCTTCTGTACCTTCATCCCGTTGCAGGCGAAAGTGGTTTTCAAAGATGCGATCGCGATTCTCTACAGGAATACCAGGCCCAGTATCGCCAATACTAAACTGAACTTTTTGGGTAGTGCGGTGCAATCCGGCGATGCTAATCTTGCCACCTTCTGGGGTGTATTTGATGGCATTATCCAATAGATTTACTAGCACTTGTCGGATGCGTTCTGGGTCAGCATATACATAAGGTAAGTCATTGGGAATATCTGTTTCGACCTCTTGGAATTTAGCAGTGTAGCGATCACACAATTCTTCTAGTACATCTAAGCACAGTTTACCTAGCTGTACCTTTTGTGGTAATATAGGAAATTCTATATCTTTGCCACGACCTACCTGCAAAAGGTCGGCAATCATCCGATCAATGATCTTAGTTTGGCTACGGGCTTGTTTTAATAGATGTACTGTCAAGGATGGTTTTAGGCGCTGAAATTGCCCTGTCTCTAAATTGTAGTTAGATTGGAGAGTTTCGATGGCGATCGCGGCGGCAGTTAGGGGATTGCGGAGATCGTGCGCCAGCATAGCAATCACCCGATCTTTAAACTGTAGCTGCTCTTGGAGGTTATCTTTTTCCTGTTTTAAGCGAAAAATTTCGTCTGAGAGTCGAATAAGTTCGGCAGAAACAGCAACTGAACGGATAGTGGATTTGGGTGATGTTACCCTAGCACTATCGTCTATCCGTTCTTGTAAGTCTTCCTGTAATTTCAAATAGGCGTCTACAGCGGCTTGCCAACGAGGCCACCAGTTTTTCAATTGCGCTATGATATTACTCCCAGCCAAAATCTGTTGTGGTTCTGGGTGAATTTTGATTAAAGCTGGCGTTGCTACCAATTTAAAGTGTTCTGCTAAGTAAGGTTGTTGACCAACATCAATAGTTTGAAGTTCAAAACTATACTCAGCCTGCAATTCTTTTAAGTAAGCACGTATTCGCTGCACTTGTTGACGGGACTTGGGGCGTCCATCGACAAACAGTAACAGCTGGAGTGGAGCTTCAGAATAAATAGGCTGATCCTGGGAAACTTGCATGTAATCGTGTTTCAGCACTGGCAATAACCCAGTGACGCTTTATACAAATTAGAATAGACTGACGGTTGTCGATGGTCGTTGTTTTTTCTTCTTAATATCTATTTTAGATTTTCATACTCCTATCCGATCTGCGTTTTTGACATTAGACATATCTTTTTCAGCCTTTTGCTTGCTTTTATTTAACTTTATCTCCAAGAAACACCCTTACCCTTGAATATAAGTCTTAATTTGCCCTAGATCAAAAATTTTCGCCAGAGCCAGCAGGTGAAGGGTTTAATACTATGTCAATTTGAGTATTTGCTTTCAGCAAGCGATCGCCCAAGTAAACACAGATGCTAATTGTATCTAATTTATCAAGAAGCTGTTAACTGTTCAGACCGAGTTTTTAGAGGGTTTTCTCAACCGCTAGTACATTCGATGAAGTGTCTTTTTCGCCTCTAACCAATCATTAACTAGGGTTGGAACAAATAGCCAATAGCCAGCAATGTACTACTTCTATAACTTGCGAAGCGCACCTTCCAGCTTTCCTAAAAGAACCACTGCCTTATCCCAGAAAAACAGGGGATCGGTTGATTAAGGGAAATTGGATAACATCAAGGCGATGCCTACAGCGATAAACTACGCACTTTTAGAGTAAGTACTCACTGCTTTCTTGGCTGTCAAGAAACTCTTGACTAGAGCACAAGTAGCACTTTCCCTAGAAAATCAATTTAGAGATACTAGGGAAACTGCTACGACACTTGACTGCTTTATTTATTACCCCAGTCGCCAAGAATAACGAACTTACGCTGAGTTTTTGGAATTATTTAACACTGGCATTTTCTATATATTGCCTTACTCACCTTACCATCATTAGATGAATAATTTCCAGAATCGATTGTCAGCCAGTATTAGTGAACTTGATCTATTCCCCTGTTTGGATGAGGCTAAGGGGGGCTTTATTCCTAGTTTATCATTTCAGTTGCTTGGTGATCGCATTACAATTAGTGCATCTAGAAGTAGATTCAAGCTTTTACTAGCTCAACTGTTCTTTGACCAGTTATCAATCAGCTATCTGCTCTAAAACTTGGATGTTTAGATAACTCTCTGAAAAATTGGTTCACAATCTAGTATTGATCGGTTTGTAGTCGGTGGCTCTAGTCCTCATCTAAATTCTAAAGTCCTTACTACGAACTCCCAACTCATAAAACTTTTATCTAGCAAGGATTTCAGTTTTTTTTATGTTTTCTCACAAAAATGTTAGTTTTCCAGAATTTTAGGGAACTCTATAAATAAGCATAGGAATTATCAAAACCTAATGGCTGTAAAACGAAGACAATACGGTAGCAAAAGCTACCGTTTACTCATTTTTGGAGATATCATCACCAACATAGACATTTACGAAGAAGATGTAGTGAGTCGGTAGTGTCTTTTGATGATGTAAAGAGTCAGAGGAAAGCAGGAGAGACGAGGGGATAAGGGAGAATTATTGAACAAGTCTTTGCCTTGTCTACCTTGTCTATTCTCCATGCCCCATACCTCATTCCCATTTAATGGACAGTCTGCGCTAGGGTAGGAATTGAAACTCAATTTGTGATTTCCTGTGCTTTTCTGTAAACGTCCAGCTGTATTTTTAATTTGGGCTGTTCTACTCACTTCGTTAACAGCCTGTGCTAATAGTCCAGTCGCCAAAAACCTTGAAGAATCTTTGGCGGCAGATCCGAAACTGCAAAGCGATGGAGTTGTCTTTGGATCTCAAGGTAATCAATCACAAGCACAGCAAAATGAATCAGCAGTTCAGTTACCAGCTGATTTTCCTAAAGATATTCCCTTATATTCCAATGCCAAACTACAGGAAGTTACACCTGCTAGCGGCTCAGAAAACAAAATCTCAACTCGTTGGTTAAGTTCTGACCCCAGTAATTTTATTGCTAGCTTTTATCGCAGCCAGTTTCAAACAAATAACTGGCAGATTTTACAACAGCCGACAGATGATGCCGGAGGGGCTTTTGAGGCACGTCGCAACGATTTGCTGTTGAAGGTTTCTATTCAGCCCAAATCAGTTACTAACGCTACACCTAATCAACCCCAAACAGCCACTGAATTACTGATTGATTACGTACCGAATAGTACTGCAACGGCACAACCTACCCCAAATACAAATCCTAACGAAACTACTAACGCTGTTCCTCAACCGGGAAATTCACAGTTCATTGGCCCAATACCACCCACAAACTTGGCAGCAGAGCCACCAAGCACAACTAATAACCAAATCCCTACAGCTACCTCTAAATCTCAGGTATTTAACGATCTCAATAAGGTATCGCCAGAATTGCGGCAACATATCGAAGACTTGGCTGCATTAGGTGTTTTATCTACAGAAGCAAAGACAATTAAGAACAACTCTACTAACACAACTAACCAGTTTGAACCCGGTAAAATCGTTACACATCGGGAATACGCTCGTTGGCTAATTGCTGCTAACAATGCTGTGTATGCCAACAATCCAGCTAAACAGATTCGCTTGGCATCAGAAAGTACTCAACCAGCTTTTAGTGATGTGTCGGCAAAAGACCCTGATTTTCCAGCAATCCAGGGATTAGCCGAAGCTGGGTTAATTCCTAGTCCTTTGTCTGGAGATACTACAGTAGTTTTATTTCGTCCTGATGCAGCCTTGACACGGGAACAGTTACTGCTATGGAAATTACCTTTAGATACTCGCCAAGCTTTACCCTCTGCTAACTTAGATGCGGTTAAACAAACCTGGGGTTTCCAAGATGCAGCGCGAATTGACACCAAGGCTTTAAGAGCAGTGTTGGCTGATTACCAAAATAGCGAACAATCGAATATTCGGCGGGTATTTGGTTATACAACTCTGTTTCAACCCAAAAAACCTGTAACTCGTGCTGAGGCTGCTACAGCTTTGTGGTATTTCGGCACTCAGGGTGAGGGTGTATCGGCTGCTGAGGCTTTGAAATTAAAGCGAAGTTAAAAGGCGGTTAGTCTATCCTCAGCATAAAAGTGAGCAATTATCACCTTTTAGGGGGTGAATTTTTCCATTTATTTGTATAATTCCGATTTTTTATGAAGAAAATGTAAATCTAAGTATTTTCAGCGTTTTTACCTGTGTTTAATGAATTTTTAAGGCATAGTTAAGTAAAACAACGTAAACTAACTTAACTTAATAAACGTACTTAGTTTTGAAATAACTCAAAAGACAAGTTGTTAGACTATCGCCTTTTGATTGCTTTTAAACAAACTAAAAAATAACGCAAGTAAAACAAATATGAAAAAACAAGCTGTCGCAGCAGGATTTGTTCTCTTATCTTTAATGTTGCCGCTTAGAGTAAGTGCTGCGAGTTTTAACAAATTTTATGTATTTGGCGACAGTCTTTCTGATACTGGCAATGTTTTCACTGCTACTGGTGGTTTAGTGGCTCCAACAACAGCTATTCCCCAATCTCCACCCTACTTTCAAGGGCGTTTTTCCAATGATCAAGTGTGGGTAGACTACCTTGGAGAGCAGCTAGGATTAAAACCCTCTCCATACATTACTTTAAATACTACTATTCCCAACCAAGGTATTAACTTTGCTGTCGGTGGTGCTAGTTCTGGTCAAGGCAATGCTGTTGTTCCTAGTGCACCGTTACCAGGAGTACTGGAGCAAGTCGGCTTGTTGACGCAACCTATCTTACAAGCTAATCAGAAGCTTGATCCAAATGCCATTTATGCTGTATGGGGAGGTGCAAATGATTATGTGTTTGGTCAAGCTAGCAATGCGATTCAAACAGTCCAGAATTTATCAGATGCAGTAGGGTTACTTGCCTCATCTGGCGCAAAAAATATTTTAGTCTTTAACTTGCCTGATTTGGGCAGGATTCCATTTGCGTTTGCGACAGGTCTATCTAGCAACTTGACTAGTTTGACAAATGACCATAACAAGAGATTAGCAGAGGAACTAGGCAAATTTAGCAATAACTCTGATCTGAATCTGATCTCTGTAGATGTATTTTCCCTATTTAATCAAGTACAAGCAAATCCAGGGAAGTTTGGGTTTAAAGATGTGACTAACCCTTGCGTAGTAGGGAATTTCCAGACAATCATCAGTGTATGTTCTCAACCAAACGATTATTTGTTCTTTGACTCTGTGCATCCAACAACAGGCGCTCATAAGTTAGTAGCAGATGCTGCACTGGCGGCGATTGAGGCTAAGTCTGTTCCTGAACCTGCGATCAACTTGGGGATTTTAGCCCTTGGTGCTTTTGGTGCAGTAGGAATGCTGAAGCGTCAACAAAAAAAGTCAGCATTAATGACAGCAGACCGGGTTTTTGATGCACAATTGTCTCATACAACAGTTGAAAACTAAACTAACTGTATTGATGTGGGATTACGATCGCTTATTTGAAATTATTGAAGAATTAATCATGCACCATTCCCCTAGTGGTGCAGAAATCGAGATTAATCAGTTGTTAATGCAACGATTTGCCGCGCTGGGTGTAGAAGTCTGGTGCGATCGCGCCGATAATATTATTGCCAAGATTCCCGGAAAAAATCCTGACCGAGCGATCGCGATCACAGGACATAAAGACGAAATTGGTGCAATTGTCAAGAGTATTGGTGATCAAGGTCGTGTCAAAGTCAGCAAACTTGGCGGTTCTTTTCCGTGGGTTTATGGTGAAGGCGTTGTCGATTTACTGGGAGATAAGGAAACCATTAGCGGTATTCTCAGCTTTGGTTCCCGCCACGTTTCTCACGAATCACCCCAAAAAGTCCAGCAGGAAGATACTACTGTGAAGTGGGAAAATGCCTGGATTGAAACGAAGCTGACATCTGCTCAATTAGAAGCAGCTGGTATTCGGTCTGGAACTAGAGTAGTGATTGGCAAACATCGCAAGCGTCCAATTCGGTTAAAGGATCATATTGCTGGTTACACTTTGGATAACAAAGCTTCTGTGGCGATTTTGCTAGCTTTGGCTGAAAATCTCAAACAGCCAGTAGTCGATGTTTATTTAGTAGCGTCAGCGAAAGAAGAAGTAGGAGCAATTGGGGCGCTATTTTTCACCCAAAATCAGCGTTTGGATGCCTTGATTGCTTTAGAAATTTGTCCATTATCTGAGGAATATCCGATTAAAGATGGCGAAAGTCCTGTACTTTTATCTCAAGATGCTTATGGAATATATGATGAGGGACTAAATGGACAACTGCGCCAATCTGGCAAGCAACTTGATATATCAGTGCAGCTAACGATACTGAGTCAGTTTGGTAGTGATGCTTCGATTGCGATGAAATTTGGTCATGTTGGACGTGCTGCGTGTTTGGCGTTTCCGACACAAAATACCCACGGTTATGAAATTACTCATTTGGGAGCGATCGCTAATTGTATCGATTTGTTAAAAGCTTTCTGTGAAACAGAGTTTGAGGAATAATTTAAGGCTTTCACTCAAAAGAGCGATCGCATATCAATCCAAAATAGCGTGAATTTTTCTGGTTGTCGAAAATGCGCGTAGGCGTAGCCCGTCGTAGACATCGCACAGCAAGATTATTCCTACTATTGATGTGGCGTGAGTCGGATAACTTGCTCTAATGCCTACTTCTGTTTATTTCTCTCTAATTTCGGTTGAGTAACCCACCACGCCACTAGACCAAAGATCACCGTAGCTAAAACACTCCAAAGTAAAGATGACACCAAGGGGTGAACTGGGTACTTGAAATTTATCTGTGGTGCAAAGGGTTTATCTATGTGTCCGGTGACAACACCAGAAACTATTGCACCGCCACCAAAGGCTATACCTAGTACTTGGATGGTGCGTTCTAAAGAGCGATCGCGTTTGGCTTGTTCTAACTCTACTATGCCGCGAATCGTGCCAATCATCTGGTCAAAGAGGTTTTGACCGGGAGTAAGATAAGCTAAGTCTGTGTTAATTTGTTCGACAAAGGTATCTTCAGCTAGTTCTAGGAAGTTGAACAAAAATTCTAAATTATCTGAGTCAATGCCTATTTTATTTAGCTTGTCAAGATATAAACGATAGTTTTTACTATTAGTTTGAATTGTAGTTCTATGCAGTTCTAAATCTCTTAAATAATCAACATAATTAAAAGAACTTTCTGGTATTTCCTGAAGCCATTGATTGAAATTATCAAATTTTGAATCTATAGAGTTGTTTTTTTGCTCTTTAAATTCTTGTTTATACCTTTCCAGCTTATAATAAGCTGATCTAGCTTCTTCATAACACCATATAGCTTTAGAACGAGCATAAATAATTTTACTGCGGCAAAGAAGAAGGTCAATTAAAGGATAATAATATTCTCCCTTGTTTTCTAATTCTGTAGTTAGGGAATGGGTATTTAACCAAATTAGTAAATGACACTGTTCTTCAGGAGAGTCAGCATCATTTTCATATTCAAATATCGGACTACCTAATAATTGCCCTTGATGCTGACGATAAATCTTTAGCTTTCGGACAGTTTTTTCTGATAATAATGCTTTGATACAAGCATCAGCGAATGCTTGTTCATCATCTATTTTTCCTACAGGTTGAGCAAAAAATACTAAGGTTTGTCCTAGAGAAGCTTTGATATTTTTAGAAAGTAAGCAATCGTCTGGATTTAGCCCTCTTAAATCAGCAAGTTTTACTTCTGGATAAGGATAACGTAAAGTTAAATCAAGGGCGTAGGTATTGTGAATTTCTAGGGGATTAGCTTCACCGCTTAAGTGTAGATTTTGTTGATGTTGGATAGCGGTAAATTTTAATAAACGTTCGGGAAGTATTTCTCCAGTGATACTAGTTTTTTTATTATTTGCTTTTTCAATCAGTTCAGGTAAAGTTTCTAGTTTAGGAATACCAAGTTGTTTACCAAGCTGCTGGCATTTCAACCATAAATTGTTGGCATTTTTTACAGGAATTTTAGGTTTCTGTGACAGGCTATGCTTCAGATGAAAAGCATAAAGAGTTAGTTTGGGATAAGCTATCTTTCCTGTTGAAAAATAATCCATTTTCAAATAAAGATAAATGTCGCGATGTTTAGATACCCGGCTTCTTTAAGATGATTAACCAGGCTTTATACCCCACCCTAACCCTCCCCTTTATAAGGGGAGGGAACCGGATTTTCTTATTTCCCCCCTTTATAAGGGGGGAATAAGGGGGGTAATAGTTCGATAAAAATTACAATATACCACTTTTCAAATAACCTATTAGCCTAAGTCGGTTTTTTTGTTTCCTTAGCAGATGACGAACTTTGTTGAATCTCATTAAGTATATTCTTTTTATCAAGTTCGTATTTGGGAATATTTGTATTTGCTTGCTTATCGCCTGGCCCTCTTCCTGTTATTTCCTCAAATTTTGCTAAAGCTTTATCTACTTCAGGATGTTCTGACAGCCAATCTGAGATAGCATTAGATAAAGATTTAATATCATCAGGTTGGTTATTAATCAATTTCATTAGTGTAATTCTATCCTCTGCTGAAAATAGAGAAGATTGAGTATTCAGCAAATGGATAAAAATATTAACAGTTGTTTCATAATCGGACATTATTATTCTCCTATTTGCCAACAGCAGTAAATGCAGCCCAATGAAAAGGAGAGTTGAATGGTTGCTCTCCAGTCATATTATTAATTTGACGACGTATCTTTCCTTTATTAGTACTATCTAACGCCAATTTTTTTACCCATTCCTGCAATTCTTCTTTAGTAGCATCCCGCAACCAACGCTGGGCTTGATTCATAGCAAGTGGTATTGACATATCTGTAGCATTTTTTAAAATTTGAATGAATTTAATCATCAAAAAGGATGTTGATAAATCGTTTACCGTCCATAAACTACTTACAACGCTGCTACTACCTGCGTAGAGAAAGCCACTAGGTAAACCGATATATTCATCACTGGTATTATTGAAGTCAGTTAAACCTGTTTCACAAGCAGAGAGAACCACAAGACGAGTTTGACTAAAGTCAAAGGTTCGTTCAAATAAATTACCCAATGTCAAACATTTACTTAAATCTACAGCTTCAGTATCGGAAACTTTGAGATATCTTTCTGGGTTAGCATCATCAGGAATAGGGTAAACATAAGCATCTGCTAATAATAAAAAAGAATTTTGGGGATAATTTAAGTTGAAAGAACCGTGACAAGAAAAGTGGAGATAATTTGCTTCTTTTAATTGTGTTGCTGCTTGGGATAAGGCAGCTTTTGTGGCTTGTTTTTTGGATAATACTTGATGGAAGGGAAAGTAAGATAATATGCTTTCTACTTCCAAATTGGTGAAATCAAGGTCTTCTGTAGGATTTTGAATTGCAAATAGAGATTGAAAATCAGGACGTTTGCGCTGTTGTACTTGTTGCAGTAGTTGACAACTGGGTGCATAGCTTACACCACCAGCAAATAAACCCAGAAGACAAGACGAATTTTCCAAATTTGGATTTATTGAAATTGCATGAAGGGGGAATAAATGCAGGAATTGATGGGGAATCAGGATGAGTTTATCGCAGTGCTTTGGTATTTGGGTTAATATTTTATCAATATGCAGAATCGAAGCTAATTCTTTGAGTGCTTTCCCTAAGTTATTCTGCCATTGGTCTTTTTGAGTGTAGTAGTTCTGCAAATATTTATTTACCCAATCAATCAAAGCTTCTCGGTCTTCTGGTTGGGATTGGCAAACAGTTACCTCTCTTTGTTTTGTGACAATAAACGTCAGAATTTTATCGTTGAGAATATACCACTCGATAATGGCTGTATGCTCATCCAAAGAAGCTTGGAATGAGTTGAATTTAAAACCATAACCAATAGGTAAGTATTGGTTTTGCAATTCATTACGCTGGTTTCGCAACTGTTGTAGATATTGTGCAAGGACTTTGGGATTTTCAGCTTTGCCATTTTGGATTTGATATTGTCTTACGGCTATTTCATCCCTATATTTTTCTAATTGAGTGAATACTTCTGGAGGGAAGATGGTTTTAGAGTCACGTTCAATAATTTGTTCAACTAAATTGCGGGTTTTACTGCGTTCAACATATTCAATTGCTTCGGTAATCTTATTTAATTCCCTGCAAACTTCTACCATGCGGCTATAAACTTCGTTAAAGTGTTCCGCCTGTTTACGCTTACTTTCTTCTCCAGATACTATTTCTTCCCGCAAAGATTCTATGGTGACAATGGCAGACTCAAAAGTATTGTATGCTAAGTCAAACTTGTTTGCGTCTTGGTAAGTTATTCCCAGGTTGAATAAAGTCTCTGCCCATTTTTGAGGCAAAGCTTCAGAAGTTCTGACAGTTAAAGCAGCAGTATAAGCAGCGATCGCTTTTTCGATGTTATCTTCCCTGTCTCCTTTAATTCTATCGCTGTAAGCATTTGCGAGATTATTTTGCGTCATTGCCCAATCAATAGGCAAAGCTTCAGAAGTTCTGACAGTTAAAGTAGCAGTATAAGCAGCGATCGCTTTTTCGATGTTATCTGCCCTGTCTCCTTTTATTCTCTCCCTGTAGGCAATTGCAAGATTATTTTGCGTTGCTGCCCAATCAATAGGCAAAGCTTCAGAAGTTCTGACAGTTAAAGCAGCAGTATAAGCAGCGATCGCTTTTTCGATGTTATCTGCCCTGTCTCCTTGAATTCTATCTCTGTAAGCATTTGCGAGATTATTTTGCGTCATTGCCCAATCAATAGGCAAAGCTTCAGAAGTTCTGACAGTTAAAGTAGCAGTATAAGCAGCGATCGCTTTTTCGATGTTATCTGCCCTGTCTCCTTTTATTCTCTCCCTGTAGGCATTTGCAAGATTATTTTGCGTTGCTGCCCAATCAATAGGCAAAGCTTCTCTGGTGTAGACATTTAAAGCAGCAGTATAAGCAGCGATCGCTTTTTCGATGTTATCTGCCTTGTCTCCTTGAATTCTATCGCTATAAGCATTTGCGAGATTATTTTGCGTCATTGCCCAATCAATAGGCAAAGCTTCAGAAGTTCTGACAGTTAAAGCAGCAGTATAAGCAGCGATCGCTATTTCGATGTTATCTGCTCTGTCTCCTTTTATTCTATCCCTGTAGGCATTTGCGAGATTATTTTGCGTTTCTGCCCAATCAATAGGTAAAGCTTCAGAAGTTCTGACAGTTAAAGCAGCATTATAAGCCGCAATCGCCTGCTCGATGTTATCTGCCCTGTCTCCTTTTATTCTATTTTTGTAGGCATTTGCGAGATTATTTTGCGTCATTGCCCAATCAATAGGCAAAGCTTCTTTGGTGTAGACAGTTAAAGCAGCATTATAAGCCGCAATCGCCTGCTCGATGTTATCTGCCCTGTCTCCTTTAATTCTATTTCTGTAGGCAATTGCGAGATTATTTTGCGTTGTTGCCCAAGATTGAGGCAAAGCTTCAGAAGTTCTGACAGTTAAAGCAGCATTATAAGCCGCGATCGCCTGATCGATGTTATCTGCCCTGTCTCCTTTTATTCTCTCGCTGTAGGCAATTGCGAGATTATTTTGCGTTGTTGCCCAAGATTGAGGCAAAGCTTCTCTGGTGTAGACAGTTAAAGCAGTAGTATAAGCAGCGATCGCTTTTTCGATGTTATCTGCCCTGTCTCCTTTTATTCTCTCCCTGTAGGCAAGTCCAAGATTATTTTGCGTCATTGCCCAATCAATAGGCAAAGCTTCAGAAGTTCTGACAGTTAAAGCAGCATTATAAGCCGCGATCGCCTGCTCGATGTTATCTGCCTTATCTCCTCTAATTCTATCACTGTAGGCAAGTCCGAGATTATTTTGCGTTGTTGCCCAAGATTGAGGCAAAGCTTCTCTAGTGTAGACAGTTAAAGCAGCATTATAAGCCGCGATCGCTTTTTCGATGTTATCTGCCCTGTCTCCTTTAATTCTATTTCTGTAGGCAAGTCCGAGATTATTTTGCGTTGTTGCCCAAGATTGAGGCAAAGCTTCTCTGGTGTAGACAGTTAAAGCACCAGTATAAGCAGTGATCGCAATTTCGATGTTATCTGCCCTGTCTCCTTTTATTCTCTCGCTGTAGACATTTGCGAGATTATTTTGCGTCATTGCCCAAGATTGAGGCAAAGCTTCTCTGGTGTAGACAGTTAAAGCACCAGTATAAGCAGTGATCGCAATTTCGATGTTATCTGCCCTGTCTCCT
>NZ_JBALDE010000097.1:0-3827 GCF_036917515.1 Nostoc sp.
GAAAAATTATTTTGGACAACGCCAGCATTTGAGAGTATCCCAATTAAGTTACGCGGTTGTTGGTCTTCGATAACCTGCTGAGGAATCACCTGAACCGAAGCAGGAATATCACGCAATGGTGTATCTGTTTTCGTTGCAGTAGTCGCATCTGGAACCCGATAATTTGTATCTGGTGGAGCAGTCACATTTAACTCAATGGGCTTTTCTGGCTCTGTTGTAGATGGTTTTTGTTCTGGCGTTGTTGTTGGCTGTTGAGCAGTAGAAGTACTAGGAGTCACTCCAAAAACTAAACCCTCTTTTGTACTATCAAACAACTGCACTGTTGGGACACCGTTTTCACCCGTAACTGTCAAGCGAATACTATTGGCATCAACTTGTGTTACTATAACTAGTGCAATTCCGGCTACTGGCTTTGATTGTCGGAAACTCTCTCCATTTACCAGTTGCAACTTGGTGTTAGGAATATCTGCAATGTAAGAATTACCCTCAGTTTTTGGTGAAACTTGTAGTTTCTGAGAATTAGCTGTGACTAAAATTAACTCTATCCCTTTATCAGTAGAGTTAACCTTCACATCCGTAACTAATACCACATCTGTAGTTGCTTGACTAAGTTCGGGAAGTTTATTCTGTCTGGGTACTCTCCATAAATATGAAGCATTAGTTTTAGGAAACTGTAGCTGATTCAATGTTTGAATTTCTTTGAAGACTTCACCCGATCGCACTAAAGTTTTTTTGACTAACGGTTGTTCAGGATATGCTGGATTGGCTAAAGTTAGAGAAACAACAGATATTAACCAGCAAACAGCAGGATACGGTAGTTTAATAAACATTTTTACACACACCACTTAGGAAATACTAGGTATTGGAATTAAGAGTTAAGTATAATTTACTTCTCAATCCTCAAGGTAAAATACACTATCAAAGTAACTAGAGCGTTAGTACTTAAAATTGGGAAAGAGGGTTTCCGTTCCATCAAAACTCGTACCTCACTGTTGCTGTCGCTGTAAATGGTTCACCTGCGTAAACTTGTAAGTTATTTCGAGCGCTTTCAAAATACCGAACATCAAACAGATTGTTGAGATTGACTCCAACTTGCAGATTATTTTTGCGGTAATAGACCGCTGCATCAGTTCGGAAGTGACTTGGTAACTGGAACGAGTTGTCTAAATCTCCTTCTCGTTCACCCACATAAGATAAACCTAGACCAAATCCCAATCCTTGCAGTGAACCCTTGCTTGGGCAAAGTGTAAGTCGTCCACAAACTGGCAACATTGTCAGGGGCAAGAGCCACTCGGTTGCCAACTTTGTATAGATTGTCACTGGTAATCTGGGCATCATTATAGGCATAATACACAATTACATTCCACCCTGGTAATATTTCTCCAGTTACATTCAACTCAATTCCCCGACTTCGTTGCTCCCCCGTTTGGACATCAAAGGTTTGATTAACGAGGTCAGGGGTCACAACATTGGATAACGTCAGTTGGTATAAAGCGAGGGTCGAAGAAAGTTTACCGTTGAGAAAATCTGTTTTGACTCCCACTTCATATTGAGTCCCACGACTTGGTTTAAATGCGCTACCATCAAAAGCGGTTCCAATGTTTTGATAAAAAGATTGACCAAAGCTGGCGTAAAGGGAAACAGGTTTGATCGGTTGATAAACAAGACCAATTCTAGGGCTGAAAGCAGAATCCGATTGACTAGTTTCTTGTGAGGTGATAACGTTTGTAACGTTATTCTCCACAAAATCGATACGCCCACTCAAAATCAATTTGAGATTTTCTGCAAGTGTTACTTGATCTTGAGCATAAATACCAAGAGCATCATCTCTGTTCTTACGATTGATTTGATTGTTAACAGTACCTAAAGGTTGACCATATATCGGATTAAACAGGTTAATTGATCCAATCGAGTTCAAAGTAGAGTTGAATGTAGCCTGAATATCTCTGTATAAATCCAAACCAAACAGTAGTTGATGCTGAACACTACCTGTCTTAAATTTGCCAATGATATTGGTATCGAGAAGATAATTATTCCAAACGACAGGTTCTAGAAATTTTTGTGTCCGTCGCCGAAGAGTACGGTTATCAGGTAGTAAACTTACTGGTGTTGTAGACTGTTGTTCGTATCGCAGAAGGGTAATTTGTAAAGCATTCCGCAGCACCCAGTCATCATTCAAGCGGTGTTCAAAGGTATACCCAATTCTACCAGTCTGGCGATCGCTGAAATCTGTTGGTTCACCTATAAAACGACTGCGTGAGATTTCCCCATTAGAGTTAGGTAGCACAGTCCCTTGAGCAGGTAAACCGGGATCGAAAATGATGCGACTATCCTGGTACTCTCCTTCTAACGTGAGCGTTGTTTTAGAATTGGGATGCCAGGTAATCACTGGCGAAACGAATGTGCGAGTAGGGTTGAAAAAATCGATAAAGCTACCAGAATTCGAGTAAGCAGCATTTAGGCGATACAGAAGTGTCCCATCTGAAGTCAACGGGCCAGAGAAATCGATAGAGGGTTGATAAAAGCTATAACTGCCGACACCAAAAGCAATGGAATAGTAAGGCTGACTCAGTGGCTTTTTAGTAATAATATTAACTATACCCCCAGGATCGCCTTGACCATACAGCACAGAAGTAGGCCCTCTGAGAATCTCTATCCGCTCGATATTGGGAGTTGAAGCCCCATTAGTTGAACGATTGAGGTTGTCTCTAAGACCGTTACGAAGGGTGTTGATAGTATCAAACCCTCGAATAATAAATTCATCTGATGAGCGGGGTGGAGCTGCACCCTGCAATATACCATAATCTTTGAGTACCTCACCGATACGAGTCGTTCCCTGATCTTCCAACACCTGTCGGGGGATAACATCAATAGACTGTGGAATGTCGCGTAGCGGGGTATCTGTTCTCGTACCCACACTTGTATCAGGAATTCGATAACCTGTATCAGGCGGTGCTGTCACTTCTAACTCAATAGGTGGTTGCTTCTCTTGTATTGGTTGTTGCTCTGGTGTGGGTGTTGGCTGCCGTGCAGTACTTGTCACTCCAAAAACTAAACCTTCTTTTGTACTATCAAACAACTCCACCGCAGGCGCAAAAGCTTCCCCAGTCACCGTTACCCGCAAGGTGTTCGCATCTAAATTTGCAACTGTAATTAATGCAATTCCGGCTACTGGCTTTGATTGTCTAAAATCCCCACTTCTTAGTTGCAACTTGGCATTAGGGATATCTGCAATATAGGAATTACCCTCAGTTTTCGGTAAAACTTGTAGCTTTAGAGAATTAGCTGTGACTAAAATTAACTCTATCCCTTTATTAGTAGAGTTAACCTTCACATCCGTAACTAATACCACATCTGTAGTTGCTTGACTAAGTTCGGGAAATTTATTCTGTCTGGGTACTCTCCATAAATATGAAGCATCAGTTTTAGGAAGCTGTAGCTGATTCAATGTTTGAATTTCTTGGAAGACATCACCTGAGCGTACTAAAGTTTTTTTGACTAACGGTTGTTCAGGATATGCTGGATTGGCTAAAGTTAGAGAAACAACAAATATTAACCAGCAAACAGCAGGATATTGTAGTTTGATAAGCATTTTTATATACACTCCTCAGTGGTTACCAAGTCTTAAAATTGATAATTAAGTATAATTTTTATCATTACTAATAGATCAATTACTCTCACTAACTAAGTTGGTAGAAAAATGTATTTATACCAATTTAATTCTTGTAAAAATATATATAGCAACCGCCAGGTTGGTTAGGACACTAAACTCAGAACATACTCCATTGCCGCTCGCAAGGTAGGGAAGTACTCCAGTTGCTTGCGGA
>NZ_JBALDE010000098.1:0-23907 GCF_036917515.1 Nostoc sp.
GAGGAATCGGTTCCTCGCTCATCTTTTGGAAGCTTTATATATAGGGGCTTCCAGCCCTTCGTGCGCCATCGTGTCGCACCAAAAACGGGAAAATTATACGCCAAGAAACTGATGCTAACCTTAACGCTATGAAAATAAGTTGTTTTGAGCAAATCGTATACCTCTATTCATCACTCTTGACTACTAATTCAGCATGATAGCCGATTACTTGAGCGCGTACTGGATATTGATGCTGAAATTGAAGGATATATAAAGGCGAGAAGGAAGCATTTGATGGTGGTCGTGAGCATGATCCAGATAACATCATTTGCGATCAGCTGTGGTGTAAGCAAAAATCTCAAGTTCACCGAGCAGCATTAAATCGCCAACAAGAGGTTTATATTGAAGCGCTTGCCGATTATCCAGGCATGGATCTGAAGTTTATTCAAGAGAATAAAGTGCCCTAGATATGGCACGATAGCCCAGAGATACAGGGAATACTCAATCAACTGTCGAGTGATTAAAAACTACCAAAATACTCAAATAAATTCAGTAGACCGAAAAGTTCTGCGATCGCTCTGTAATAAATACTTGTCTAAGTGGATTTTTCTCTAAAAACTATGCTTTTAAATACCAGTGTTAAATAGCTCAGTTGGACTCACAACATAAGTAAAGCTAATAAATCAACCAAAGATATAAGAGCAAATCTCGCACCATAACCATGTTCTGGTGCTATTTTAGAGAATTTTGTCAAGGGCAAGACATCCTAATACGACCAGCCGGGATTCCCTAGCGAGTGCCAGTGGTCATAATCGTGAGAATTGTCCCAGATATAAATCATCAGATTAATTGAACTACTACCGCCCAAAACTTTGCCACAGGGACAAAACATTTTGCGATCATTCAAGTACAGTACGGTTCTGGTTAGGACAAATAGCCCCACTCCACCTTGGAGCCTTGTAGATTGACACATTGGACTGGAATATGAATCTTCGGTTTCGTATCCTCTTTACCTGCTTCAAGGAGTAACACGCTTATATCACTGTTTTGTGACATTCGATTGGCGACAACGCAGCCTGCCGAACCCGTACCAATAACAATGTAGTCATACTTAGAATTGAACTTTATCATAGTCAAAAAATAATTGTCTGACTTTGTTTGACCAATTCTGAAAATAAGATATTTCTTTAGTTTTAGTTATTTTTTCAAAAATTACTAATTCTTGACATTAATTATTCAAAAACAGTAGCTCTTTCAATAATGAACCATTCATGGTAAAGGATTGCTAAGAAAAATTCTTCATCTTTGGGGCGATCGCATACTGCCATAAATCCTGAAAAAAACAGATCGTCGTCATAAGTAGTGTCAGATAAGAATAATGTCACAGAATTATTATCCGCACTCCAGATACAACGTATTATACTGATATTAGGATGATGTGATTTATCCACAGGCAATAGTACTGCACATCCTTCAATTTCGATAAATTCTGGCTCCTCATATCTAAAAACTGAGTCCCAATCTTCTGGTCCTTCATGTTTTTCAATAATTCTATCCCATCTCACTAACTTAATTTTTTCTAGAGTCTGTGCTGATAAATCTGATAATTTCATAATCATCTCGCCATTTGATTCAGTAATTTTTCTACCTTTCTACTGGACATTGAAGTTCTTGGGTAAAATTCTAAGTCACTCAAAAGAGTGGCTTAGGAATATGAATTCAATCAAGTACAAAAATTAGTTTTTATAGCTGTAAGACCTCATTGGGTTACTTCACATCATACACAAGAGATACAACCAGTCCGAAAAGCTCAACGGCACAACTTCTTTTTTTCAACTATCAATCCGTTTCTCAACTATTAACATTAAGCCTTTCAATTTCCCATCTTCCGTAAAGCTTTGGCTAGTGCGAGATTTCTTATCGTTATTCACCAGATTAATCATTTCCGTTGCTAATAATTGACCTGTAGCTTTATTCCAGACATTAAAAATGATAATGCTATCTCCATGTTCCCGTGCAATAGTGGTGAAATTTACCCATGCGGGAACATCTACCGCTTCTATTTCTATTTCATCATCACTAATTACTTGACCTTAGGTAAACGCAATCATCACCCACCAATCCACCAAGCTTCAGAAGGTTGACAACCAAGCTATAGCCCAAGCCATACCCCCCGGATCACTGACAACAATAGAAATCAACAAAAAACACTTGCTGGCAAAATTCTGATGGTGGTAGAAGTATTTAGCCATCGCCCAGTCACAAAGGGACTTTCAAGCCCATTATCTGTTCCCTGCTATAGTTGACCAGCCAGATAACAAGTTTAACGATAGACTGAGAAAAATTGTTTGAGGAATTATTAATGGTACTAGTACTGCAAGGCAAAAGTCAAAAGTCAAAAAGCTGGTGTTGTCAGCTTTTCCCTGATTGTGAATGGTACAAAAGTCGAAATTAGAATTCTTTTGACTTTTGCGCAGCGGTACTAGTCTATGCTTAGAGCGCGTTAAACAACACTAACTAAAGCAGAACTTGCAACAAAACTGCTAGACGAAATAGTGAAATAGCATCAAGATGAGTAAAAAATCTCGAAAACCATTGATTGGGATTACAACTTACGGTCGGCAAGCAGCATTACCATTTTCTCTGCCAAGTGAATATATAGATGCAGTCCGTGCCGCAGGTGGCATTCCCATATTATTACCACCAGGAGAAATTGAGCCTGCTATACTTATAGATTTTTTGGATGGTTTAATCATCTCTGGTGGTGGAGATATTGACCCTGCTTGCTACAACGGTTTTGCTCATCCTACTATTTATTCTGTCGATCATGAGCGTGATGCTTTTGAATTGCAGCTTGGTAAGTTTGCTCTTGAACGTCATCTGCCGATGTTGGGTATTTGTCGTGGTTTACAAATTCTCATCGTCGCCTGTGGGGGTACTTTAATTCCTCACATTCCAGATGTTTACGGTACATCTGTATTACATCGTCTAGAGCCTGAACCTGGACGACGTTTACCTGTAAAACATCTCGTCAGAATAGATTTAGAAAGCCTTTTAGCTGACTGTTTACAGAATTCTCACATATCTGTAGTTTCTTGGCATCATCAAGCAGTAGATAAAGTACCGCCTGGTTGGCGGGTTGTTGCTCATGCTTCAGATGATGGAGTTATTGAAGCTGTGGAGCATGAACATCATCCTTGGGCAATTGGTGTGCAATGGCATCCTGAGCTTTCAATTCTCGATCCTAGTCATCAAAGACTTTTTCTAGCTCTCGTTCAGGCTGCACATATAAGACACGAATGCTACTAAGAAAAGATTTGGAATATATGCATTTATCACTTAAAAATGCAGTTGGGATTGGTGATGCAGAAAATGACCATGATTTCGTGAGTATTTGTGGTTATTCAGTAGCAGTTGCCAATGCTTTGCCAATGCTAAAACAGCACGTGGATTTTGTGACTATATGGTAGTCGGGGCGATGGTGTTATAGAACTAATCGAAAAACTCATTTCCTCAGATTAGCGATGCCTATGGCGCCAAACTACGCCGTACTGGTTGGCGAGACAATTGGTGCTGCCAAGATGTGAACTGTTTTGTCACGGACACCAGGGGCAGTAATACTACGATTCTCCAAGTCAATTGACTCAAATAGGTTTTTGTCTTACGGTAACTTTATCCTTTAAGCTACATATATTGAGGCTGTGGCGGGATTACTCTTGTGGAGGTCTAGATGGCAATAGTCAAGCGTCGTATCGGTCTTGAGCAAGAATTTTTTCTGGTAGATGAAGCTGGTAGTTTAAGCGATCGCGCCGATGAGTTTTTAAAGAGTTGTCAATTAAAAGCTCAAGCACAAGGTTTAAACCCAAATTACTTTGTGGCAGAATTCGTGAAAAGCATGGTAGAAATTAACACACCCCCTGCCGACACTGCCAAAGAACTAGGGAAAGTTTATCTCAAAAATCTCAAATTTGCCCTCTCTGTAGCGCAACAGATGGGTTTACGCCTTTACCCTCTATCTAGCTATCCTTTGCATACTACGCCAGTTATGCGAGATCACCCTAATTACCATATCCAAGCGCGGACTGTCGGCAAGCCAAAATTTTTGCACGCCGGAAAATGTACAGGTACACACCTGCATTTGGAAGTCCCGCCTGGGGTAATTGACCCTCGTGTTGCAGTATCTTACAACTCAACATCGGCACAGCGAGAAGAACTATTAAATATCTATAATTTAGCTACAGCTTGCGACTCCGCACTTATTTCTCTGACGCGGGCGTGTCCCTTTTATGAAGGACAGGCGTTAGGGCTAGCCGCACATACAATTCGTTATCGAGGTAGCGAAACCTTTGGTTGGGAAGGAGTTTATACTAACTTACAACCTGTCGGTGGACTCATGCCTTATGCCGAAAGTGTCGAGGGTTTAGTTGAGCAGCAGTTCGCTCGTTATTATGCTTGGCTGCAAGCGATGGAAAAAGCCTCAATTGAACCGAACCTATTATTAGAAGCAGGAGGGAGCTTACTCAAGTCAGCTTGGAATCCAGTTAGACTCAACAAACTCGGCACTGTGGAAGTAAGGTGTATAGATAGTAACTATCCATCAGTAATTTTAGCTGTAATTACACTGCTGGAGAATGCAGCCAAGCGAGTTAGACAAGAGAATTTAACAGTTAGACCAGCTAAAGGAATGCAGATATTTGAATTAGTAGGCGACCACCTTTATGTACCAAATTTTGAATATCTTAATGGTGAATTGCTCTATACCTCAGCTACAGAGGGAATTAAAAACCCCAAAGTTAGGGCTTACGTCAATTCCATTTTGCAGTTTGCAAGTGCACTAGGTGGGGAAGGAGCAAATTTTTTGGCAAAACTCAGCAGGCACCTTGATCAGTATCAGACAATAGAAGCCAGCATCTTGCAAGAGTTTACCCCAACAACTGCTCAACTTTCATTAGATACCGGCTTGCGTTTAGTGCGCTCTTGTTGTGACAAGCTAGAAGCACAGGTTTCATTGATAGACATAGAAAATCCGCTAGCAGCCTTGGATACTGATGAACTATTGTTACTACACCAGCATTAATCGAATATAAAATCTAGTCTGCACAGATTTAGCTTTTCTGTTGGGGTAGCTGATGGTGAGCCTTACTGGAATGCATATCTGAACCAGTGGCAGGTTTGGGTTAACTTTGGAGGCGGGTGTACTTCTGTGGTGTGCGATTGGCTGGTAGTGGTGTAGTAATCCCTCTTTTGTTACTTTAGGAAAGAAAAATTATATCTTATATCAATTCTCTAAAATCAGGCTACAGATGAGATAATAAGATTTAATGAGATGAAAGATATCCAATGTCAGGGGTATATCAACTAGAAATTCAAGAGACTCAAGAAGAACTTAAAGAGTTAACCTCGGTGTGAAAAACTACTAATCGAAAATGGAACAGAGAAAACAGCCACAAAACTAACGCTTTGGATGGGGCAAGAATTAACTATCGATGCTTTGATGTATAGTGAATCCCAAAAGTCATAATACGTAGAATGCCTTAGCCAAAGGCATAACGTACCATCTGAAGACTCTGGTACGTTACGCGTAGCGTAACATACCTACTTCAATTACATTACTTGAGTTTTGTGGACTCTTTCCCGGACAATTCTTGAATTGAATTTGCAAATAAACCTCTAGTAGCGGCAAATGTCAAGCGATCATTCCCTCTTCGACGTTATCTGTGCCAGTACGAACCTCGCGTATGCGTTCCTCATCAAGATTTTCTGGGAGAAATCCACCTGCTTGCATTTTCCATAATCTGTAGTAAGCGCCGCCGAGTGCCAGCAGCTTGGCGTGGGAACCATCTTCGATAATGCGACCTTTATCGAACACCAGAATCCGGTCTAGATGAACGATGGTAGATAATCGATGAGCTACCACAATCACCGTTTTCCCATTCATTGCTAAATCGAGGGTATCCTGGATTGCTTTTTCGGTGATTGAATCAAGGCTAGAGGTGGCTTCATCTAAAATCAGAATCGGCGCATCTTTGAGGATTACCCGCGCGATCGCAATCCGTTGTCTCTGCCCTCCAGATAACTTGACACCACGTTCGCCGACCAGAGAATTGTAACCATCTTGACTTTGGACGATGAAATCGTGAGCATGAGCTTTTCGTGAAGCCTCTATTACTTCCTCATTAGTTGCATCCAAGCGTCCGTAACGAATATTTTCTAGCAAAGTGCGATGGAACAGAGACGGATCTTGGGGGATCAAACTGATTTGAGCGTGTAGAGCATCCTGAGTCATGTCTCGAATATCAATCCCATCAATAGTAATCTCTCCAGATTGGGGGTCGAACAAACGCAGAATCAGATTGACAAAGGTCGATTTTCCAGAACCAGAGAAGCCCACTAGTCCAACACGCTGTCCCGGTTGGATGGAAACAGAAAGGTTGGTGAAAACTTTCTTCTCTTCTGTATAGTTGAAATTCACCCGCCGAAACTCAATCTTACCTTGGGTAATTGAGTGGGCGATCGCGCGATCGCGATCGACCAACTCGTGCGGTTGAACGATGATAAAGACACCATTGGCGACATTACCGACATGTTCAAAAAATTCTAGAAAACGGCGGCTCAAATTCCGGGCTTCACTAATGATCAACAGTGACAGGCTGGTTGCGACGACGAAATCAGCAGTAGCGATCTTTCCTTGACTCCAGAGAGAGAGTGAGTAATACAGAGTGCTGATTTTCAGAATAGCTGCTGAGATGAACTGAAACCAGCGAATTCGCTCCGAATACCAATTGGATTTTCTTACCTGTTTGATTTCGCGCCCTAATTGCTCATTCAAATAACGTCGTTCAAAACCCAAGCGAGCAAATAGTCGGCTACTGGTGAGATTTGTTACCGCGTCTACGATGATACCAGTTGTCTCACTTCTGGCGGCTGCGGCTTTCCGGGAGTAAATTCGGCAGCGAGTTGCCAGCCAGAACGAAATACAGATGAAGAGAACTGCCCATATCCCCACGAGTGCAGCTAGCGGGGGATAGGCGCGATACAGTATCGTTGTGGCGACGGTATACACAACAATTACTGGCATAAATTCAGTAATCATCATTTGCATCGTCTGGGTAACACCCAGAGAAGTTTCGCCAATTCGATGTGCCAATGCCCCAGAAAAACTACTGCTTAGATAGCGATGCGAATGGTGCTGTAAGTAGGCGTATAGCGATCGCACAATGTGTTGTCGGTGGATTGGATGGAGAATCGTCTGTAAGAGTCCAGCTGATCGCCCGAATATCACTTCACCCACACTCAAGCCGATGAATAACATTAGGGGTTGCTTCATGGCATCAAAAATGGGCTTGCTGTCGCCCGTTGATCGCGTTACGCCCCGAATTATCTCGCCAATAGCATAAGGCAACATGATGCCACAGGTTGCGTGTATAATCTCCAAGATAACTGCTAGCACATACCACCAGCGAAACTGGTTAACGAAATAGCAAATGAACCTGAATGGAGTTGATGGCAAATCTGGTGCATCACCAGCACGTTGAAAGGATTTGGATTGTCTGGTCTTTTTTGTCATGAAAGTTCCGGTTTGCAAACGTCTAATACCAATTCGTAATGACGCTCCTACATTGCTAGTGCTGCGCTAACGTAATTCGTAATTATGAAAATCATTTTTTATAAATAGAAACTAACGCAGGGAATCTCCTCTTCGATATTCGGCGGTTATGTCGTCTAACTTTTGTTTCAAATTGTCGTCAAGTTTTAGTTCTAGTGCTTTGAGGTTGTCAGCAAGTTGTTCTGGACGGCTAGCGCCAATAATGGGGGCAGTGATAATGGGATTAGATAAAACCCAAGCTACCGCCAAGGTGGTGAGGGAATATCCAGCGAGATCCGCTACTGTGCGTAAAGCTTCGACAGTATTAAATTTGCGATCGTGCCAGTAACGATCTTGATAACGTTCTGCGGCAGCACCTAGCGTAAAACGCGTACCTGAAGTGGGGCCTTGAGCAAGAATGTGTTTGCCGGTGAGCAAACCGCCCGCCAAGGGATTGTAGGAAATTACACCCAGTCCCTCTTCTTTCGCCAGAGGCAACAGTTCTCGCTCAATTTCGCGGAATAACAGGTTGTAGCGGGGCTGAATTGAGACGAATTTAGTGAAATTGCGCGTTTCAGCACGACCCAAGGCGCGGGCGAGTCGGTAAGCTAAGAAGTTGGAAACCCCGATGTAGCGCGCCTTGCCAGCACGAACCACTGTATCCAATGCTTCCAGAGTTTCATCGAGGGGGGTGGAGGCATCGTCGGAGTGCAACTGATACAGGTCGATATAATCGGTTCCTAACCGCCGTAGAGAAGCATCGATCGCATCCAAAATATGTTTCCGGGAAGCTCCCCGATCCCAAGGTGCAGGGCCAACTTGACCAACGCACTTGGTAGCTAAGATAAAATGTTCGCGTTTGCCTTTCAGCCAGCGCCCAACGATTTCTTCGGTGCGTCCAGCAGTAGCAAGCCCGCCGCCAAGGGGATAAACGTCGGCTGTATCCAAAAAGTTAATTCCGCCATCAGCAGCAGTGTCGAGGATGTGCTTGGAAGTTTCTTCGTCGGTTTGCAATCCAAAGGTCATGGTGCCGAGACAGAGGCGCGAAACGGTCAATCCAGTTTTACCGAGATTGGTAGTTGCTAAGGTCATAGAAATGTTGTTAGTTGAGAAAGTGTGGAAATTTTTAAATAAAATGCGACGTGCGTTCCGCCCCGCTTCTCTACGAGACGCACTCGCGTTCGCTAACGCAGAACTAAAAACCTATAGGACGAATGGCACGAAGATAAAACAGGAGGCACAAGGAAAAGAAAATAAAAACCATTATGTCTTGCAGCACAAAGATTTCATAACTCCTGCCTCACCCCAACAAATAGCTTTTCTTAGTGCTATTCCCTATAGAACATATTAACTAACCCATGATTAGCCCGATTTCGGTATTTTTAAGGTGTGAACCAATTTAACCAAGCTTCCCAGTTTTGGACGATCGCGGCAAATTCTGCATAACCATCAGCTTTTGGGTGAGCGCCGTCATTGGCTTTTGCTTGTGCTAGCCAGATGGGTGACTTCACTAAACTAGAAAACACATCAAGATACGGAACATCTAGCTGATCGCAAACCAATGCGAATTCCTCTGAGAGATTTGCGAGAATTTGATTTCTTTTTTCTTGCTCGACATCACCACAGGGTGGCGGACTAACCATCAAGATCGGATAGAGTTGCTTTGCTTGGTTTAAGATGCTGCGAGCATTTGCGATCGACTCTGAAAGTTCGATTCCTTGTTGTTTACCCGCCCATCCTGAATCGTTTGCTCCAAAAGAAAACACTACTCGACCATCAGATTCTCTTGGGAGACGATAGGAGACTTCCGAATACCAACGTTGTTTGAGATACCGACTCGTCTCTGCCCGCACCCCCAAATTGTAATGGGTGATCGTGTATCCTCTTAACTCAGCACTGCGGCACACTCTACCTGTCCAACCCAGAAACTCTGGATCGCCTGTGCCATTGACAAAGGATTCACCAATAAAACAAATTCTGATTTCTTTGCGAAAATCTGACATAAGTCAACTGAATTTTGGCGAAAAAGTTCGGTTTTGACTTGAGAAGAAGCATTATGTTCATGATTCTAGAAGATATTAATATATTGTTATGTTAGGCAGGACTTCGGCATGAGCGCTAAGTCGAAGGCTGCCTACCGCAGAGAATATTACAAGTTAGTTTTTGAACATTTCACCTCAAGCGACTACAGAAATTTCACGACGGTTCTGGGAAATTAACCACTGTTGTAACTTCGGATCGCCGTATACTTCATCTGCAATAAAATGATCGCCTTCCGGCAGCACTGTCAAATCGACTTTCCCCCCGACTTTGCGTAAGCGCTCAACAAAATTCTCTGTATCCTCAATCGGCAGATTTTTGTCCTGTCCACCTTGGAATATCTGAACGGGAATGTCTTTAAGTGCAGCTAGTTCACTTTCTGCTAATGTTTTGGGTACACGTCCAGACACAGGTACTAGACCAGCGAAGCGATCAGGATGTAAAGCAGCGAGATGCCAAATACCTGCCGAGCCTAAGCTGAACCCAGCCAATATCACCCGCGCTGGATCGACAGGCTGAGAAACGATCAGTTCATCAAGCAAAGTAAGCACATCATCTGCTCGATCTGCCCAAATCTGTTCAGCCGGAATTTGGGGTGCAGCAAAGACATAAGGTAATGAGTCGGTTAAATCCACGAAACGAGGTAGACCCCATTTCAGTAGCACATTCAAATCCGTCCCGCGATCGCGTCCTCCGTGTAGAAAAAGTACTAAGGGTGCAGGTTTGTTGGCATTGTCAGAAACAGGCGAGAAAAGATAGGGCAAGGAACCATTGTTGATGTCATGAGAGCGTTGTTCGACAGGCATTATTATGACTCCTAATTTGATTTGGGGATTGGAAGAGGCGCAGGGAGAAAGGAGCAGAGGGGAAAAACTTACTGCAATTTCTTCCCTGCTCCCTCATGTCCCCCTACTTCCTCATCTCGCCTTTTATGCCACCACTAGGCTCTTGTCCACTTGTTTAAATTCGGTATTACCTACTTTCGATTCGATCGCTGTACCTTTGAAAAATTCGGGGTTAGCTTGGGTGTAAAATTTGTAGGGATTAGCGAAAACATAGGATTTAAAGTCGGCTTCGGTCAGGACGCCTTCTTGCACGAGATCCCAGCTTTCAGCCAAGGGGGAAGTCAAGTCTGGCACATCCCAGTGACCAACATCTGAGGAATAGATAGCGTTGATCTTAACTCCCAAGGGATTGGCTTTGTCATTGAATGCCGTAGCGATCGTGCGATCGTCGGACTCGGAACCAAAGAAGAAACTGTTCACCCAGCGATCGCGGATGTCTTCAATGGTTTCAATGCCTGCTGCGGCAAAATCATCCAATTCGCTACCAATCGGCGCACGGCTAAAACGACTAAATGAAGCTCCCAATACAGTCTTGGTCAATTCATCTTTATCGAGGGAATGTCCTTGAGTAATTTCTGCACCGTAGCGCTCAAATATTTCAAACAACTCATCGGCATTTGTCAATGCTGGATTGTA
Organism: Nostoc sp.; assembly: GCF_036917515.1. GTDB lineage: Bacteria > Cyanobacteriota > Cyanobacteriia > Cyanobacteriales > Nostocaceae > Nostoc. Next base: position 11,086 of record NZ_JBALDE010000098.1, read on the forward strand.
GTTTTGCAGTGCCTTGACATTGCGCTTGGAGAACCGATCTACCAAATGAATGTAGACGCGGGCACCCCAATCTGCACCACCTTCCAGCATTGCTACACGCAACTGCGGAAAACGCTTGGTAACACCACCGAAGAACAGCGCCTTCGCAAATGCTTCTGAACCATCGGCGAAGTGGCCGATATGGTTGTTCATGTAATTACTGATGGAGGAACGACCAGTCCAGCCTTGACTGCCGTAATGGGTGGTGACGGGTACTCCCAGTTCTACAACTTTGGCCCAGAAGGGATCGTAGTCGTATTCACTATCTAATCCGTAGAAGTCGATATAAGAAGCATACTTGGCGATTTCGGGGAATTTATCAGCTGGATATTTATCAGCGATCGCTTTGATCGGCCGTTTCACACCACCAGTGATATTAATGACTTTTAAACCCAGTGTTTTCACAGCAAACTCTAGCTCTTCAATGCCTTCTTGGGGATTGGTCAAGGGAATGCCAGCTACCGGTGTCAAGCGATCGCTATATTTCCGGTAAATGTCAGCATGATAGTGATTGACCGCACGTTGCAATGCTTGACGATTCTCTGGACTAGCTCCAGCCGGTGCTAAAACATTGTTCGGAAACAGCACCGAGTAGTCCGATCCTTGCTCTGCCTGACGCTCATAGAGGAGTCCGGGGAGGGTGTAAGTAGCAAGATCCAATGTGTTTTTAGTAACTCTAGCCCACCAAGGCGATCGGATTGTCCGATTATATTGACGTTCTTCAGGGGTTTGTTGATACCAGTCTTTACCGTTGCTCTTGGAGTTAAGACGGGAAGCTTCCGTTTTACGTAACTCATCTACGAGTTTCACGCCACCGTATTTAGCGATGTAATCCTCAAAAACTGGGGTGAAATCATTGGTGTGAACGTCGGTATCGATTACTGGATAATCAAGGGTTGCTCTGATTGCGGCGGAGCGTGAGGTCTTTAATCGGCTATATTCAGTCATGTTTTTTTCCTTGCCTACGGCACAAAAAATTACAGGTTTTTCCTAGCATCTAATGCTGCTATTAACAAATACATTTCCCGTAGAGACGGCGATTTATCGCGTCTCTCCGCAATTTTCAAATTCTGTACGGCGGCGATCTACAGAAGGTGCAATTTAAAAAATATGACTTAAGCATCCGTGAAAAATTCATTTACGCTACAGCACTATAAGCACAGTGCAGATATGAAAAGTCATTTACGCCAACACCAATCTTTCATCTAGTTGTTTAACGGCAAAACGATTGGCCGGACGACGCAATCCCAGGTTTTCACGCAAAGTACTGCCTTCGTATTCAGTACGGAACAGTCCGCGTTTTTGAAGGACGGGAACGACTAGGTTAACGAAGTCATCTAATCCTGTGGGAAGGATTGGTGGCATGATATTAAAGCCATCTGCTGCACCGTTGTTGAACCATTCTTCTAACTGGTCGGCAATGGTTTCGGGAGTACCGAGTATGGTGCGATGTCCTCGTGCAGTAGCAAGAGAAAGATACAATTGGCGCAGCGTGAGAGTGCCACGAGTAGCCAAATCTTTGACTAGTTTGAGACGACTTTTATTAGTGTTGGTGTCGCTGGGTAATTCAGGAGCGACATCATCTAAAGAGTATTTCGACAAATCCACACCTTTGTAATAGTTCTTTAAAATACCCCAGGCGACATCGGGATGGATTAACGATTGCAGAAATTCATACTTTTCTTGAGCTTCTGATTCGGTACGGCCAATGATTGGGAAAGCGCCAGGCATAATTTTGAGATCGTCTGGCGATCGCCCATATTGTGCTAGCCTACCTTTGATATCAGCATAAAATTCCTGAGCATCAGCTAAGGTTTGATTGGCGGTGAAAATCGCCTCGGCAGTGCGTGCGGCTAAGTCCCGTCCCGATTCGGAGGCTCCAGCTTGAACAATCACCGGGTAGCCTTGGGGCGGACGACCAACGTTTAAAGGACCTTTTACAGAGAAATATTTGCCTTTGTGGTTGAGTGTATGCAGTTTATCTGGATCGAAATAAATACCAGACTCTTTGTCACGGATGAAAGCATCGTCTTCCCAGCTATCCCATAGACCTTTCACCACTTCCACAAACTCTTCAGCTCGTTCATAACGCTGGCTGTGTTCCGGGTGAAGCTCAAGGCCGAAATTACGTGCAGCATTCTCATTGCCTGTAGTGACTACATTCCACCCGGCCCGGCCCTTACTCAAGTAGTCTAGGGAAGCAAACTTACGTGCCAAGGTGTAAGGTTCTTCATAAGTGGTCGAAGCAGTGGAAATGAAGCCGATGTTTTGGGTTACAGAGGATAAGGCTGAGAAGAGGGTGACAGGCTCAAAATGGGCAATTTTACCATTGCGATGCTGAGTTTCTGGAGCGCCACCCCAGACTCCTGGACTGTCTGCTAAAAAAACTGCATCGAATAAGCCGCGTTCAGCAGTTTGGGTAATTTCTTTGTAATGCTCGAAATTCAGTCCAGCATCTGCTTGTGAATCAGGGTGTCGCCAAGCAGAAACATGGTGTCCGGTAGCTTGAATGAATGCACCTAAACGAATTTTGCCTGTTGTACTCATGCTTTTTTCTTTTCTTAAAATTGCCTTAGCAGTAGCTCTATGGTTGGTATCGCTGATTTGTATATAGCTGAATGGCACGAAGAAAAAGTGAAACCTCGCCTTTGTCAGGGTGTAGGGTGTTGGGTGTAGTGCTAAGAGACATTGCATTTAAGAGTGTGAAACAGAACTTACTCTTCTTAATTCCCTACACCCCAAAAGCAGTAATCTCAACGGTTAGCACTTTTGTTTGTGCCATTCGTAATATAGCTACGTCAGTAGCGAATGTAATCATGGAATGCTCTCTAGCAACCAAGCTTACCGTTTAGTTACTTAATAATTGCTCAAAAATCAAATAACCGATTGGCAAGCAAGGTTAATAGCACAGCAAAATTAGGATTCTGCTGCTTGGTGCTCGAATTACCATAAATTTATCTAGTAATTTTACCCAGCAGATATGAGCTTACACGATCGCTACAAAAAAAGATGTGCTGGCAATCACAATCTCATGAAATACTAATTATTAGTTTTTCGAATATTAAGTATTACAAATTATTTTTTTGCGGAGTATATAGTTATGTATGATGCCCAAAGCTTGTTAGGCAATACTTTATATTCGCTTGAACTCTCCCCACAACTAGAAACTGAGGGTTTTCACTCTGGCAATTGTTCACTGGTTCCAAGATTCTCTTTCATGCCAGCACGTCTGACGACGTACACCTTGACGCCAGCAAATTACTAGCAACGCCCGGAGTACTTTCCAGTTCAATAGTTTTTTAGTAGCTTTACCCTTTTTCGGATAGGTTGCTTCACCCAAAAGATGGAAGTGTTTGTATGTACTGGCAAATTGGCAACTCTAAGAAAATTAATTGTGTTATTTTCAATACTATACAAGGTGTATTTGCACTTTCAAGCTATTTAGACGGGCTTCAACCCGTCTTTATTTATCCGCAGATAAACGCTACAACGGGGGTGGTAATTGAACTAGCTCATCATGACTACAGCAATTTGCTTTTTAATTGAGGTACAAAATGCAAGACTCAACATTAGATAAAAACAGTTTCTACCTCTTGCCTCAAAACCCGTAACTTTATACTTCATGCAAAAGAAAACTGCTGTATGTTAGCAATGAGCGGTCGAGTCATCATGTTGTGAATTTCCTGTTGGGCAGGCATTGATGGAATCAGCCTGAAGATTATTGATTGACCAATGCATGGAGTCAGATGATTCCCGGCGCTAACATTAACTATATACGAACTAGTAACAGAGCCATCAAAAATGGCTCTGTTTGGCGAGCAATGCTAGAAAGCACTATTAGACTAATTTCAGGTTTGGGTTCCGCCGAAAAGACCCATATTGTACAAATTCTCTAGAAGCTCCTATTCAATTGTCTGTTCGTTAGTCTAATACTTTTTCAATAAAGAGAAACTTTTAACTGATTACTCCTGAAAGCGGGTGCAATATTGTTAAATGAAAACTATGTCTGGTTTCAGTTTTCAGATACCGTTCTTGCAAAGGTTGCCACTGCTGCCACGACTGGTAACGATTTTCAGTTAACAAATTAGCAAGGGTGGGCAACTCAGTCTGAATTTCTGACTTGTATATATCTGCAAGCCAATCAGTTAAAACGGCACTATCTTGCATTGCACCCAAAATTTCTTGGATATTTTTCACTTCTGTAATATAAGCTTCGTAAGATTCGCCATATAAGTCAGTAAATAATTCCATTTGATAGCGTATACGTTTAGCTTCTTTTCGCAAACTATGAAGATTTTCACCTTCTGTTGTCAATTGTTTTTCTATCTTTTTTGGTTTCCAGTTTCTCTGAATCTTAACTTCTGATTCTATAATTTCAGTACCAACTAGCCAACCCGGATGCAGTAAGAAGTTACTCACTTCTGGTAAAAGTAAGTCTGGTAGCACTTGCTGAATGGCAATAGATGCCAAAGGTTGATAAGTAGGTTTCTCCAACCACTTATTCAATGCATCTTTTAAAGACTTGTAAGATTCATCATTTAATATTTTCTGCACACTCGATTCTACATCTTCACGTTGTTTCGCCAAAGCTGTAAAAACTGTTTGTAGAGATTCCTGCTCTTTACGGGGTAAGTTTGGTTTGTAATTGTTTTCCAAACTTTCTTTGAGTACGTCTAAATCTCGCAGATTACCAAGACGACGGGCGATTTTACCAATATTTTTATCGCTGACTGGTTTCGATACATCCACCGCTAGCCCAAACCGAGTTACCGCTGTGCGTAGGCGGCGCATTCCCACCCGCATTTGGTGTAGCGCTTCTGGATCTTCATCTTTCTTCACTGATTTTTCCCACTTCAAGGTTTTCTTAAAGTGTTTTTCAATTGCTTGGTAGGCGTAGTCACCGAGAGTTTTTACTGTAGGTTGTGTATCTAATTTCATAATGGTCTGAATGATTACCTCATAAAGTTATTGCATACTAACAATATTATTTAATAATTTACATCTACTTTTGATATTTTTTATTGCTTGATGATTGTCAGGTATACTTGTGACGATTGATAGTTGCATCCTCTGCTATACACAGTATAATTCAGCAGCGGAGCAAGGAAAGCTCCGCCAAGGCTTCAGAATTCAGAAGAAAAACAGGCTTTGTACCTGACTTTGAAATTTAGATTGTGTACTTCATCAACTTTAAATTTGCTGTACATACAACATTTATCAAAGGTTTAAATAGTAGATTCACCTCGTTAGTTTGATATCAGTTATAGTTTTGAGATAAATATTTTACAGAAATGTGATTTTTTATTATAATATGTGCAGCTAAAATTTATGTAGCTATTAATATTTTTGTTTTAAAATGCAAAATTTACATTTTTTAAATCAAGTTTTATTGACTTTTTTAGATTATTTTCAAGAACATAGAGAAGACTTATCAGCAGTACTACTAACACATCAGAAGTATTTATGGTTGGGGTCAGATGAAACCTCAACTATTGAGCGTTTGTCTTTGGTTGATACTGATAACTTTACAGAACATCAACAATTTAGAGTAGCAGAATTTATCAATTTACCTGCGCCAGAAGAGGAAGAAATTGATATAGAAGGACTGGCTTACGCTGATAAGTATTTATGGTTTGTTGGTTCTCACAGCTACAAACGCAAAAAACCCAAACCTGAAAATACAGATGCTAAAAACTTTAAAAGGCTAGCAAAAATTGAATCAGAACCTAACCGTTACATTTTAGGACGAATTCCTCTGATAGACGGTAAGTTATTCTCATCTTGCCCACACCCCGAAAAGCCAGATGTGCAATTGAATGCCGCTAAACTAGAAGTGACGAATCAGGGTAATTTGCTGATGACAGCTTTAGCAGATGATGCCCATTTAGGCTTGTTTATTCAAGCAGGAATTCCCGGAAAGGATAATGGCTTTGATATTGAAGGAATAGGCATTTATCAAAACCGTGTCTTTCTGGGTTTGCGGGGCCCTGTATTGCGGGGTTGGGCTGTGGTGCTGGAAATAGAGTTAGAAGATTCTACCCCTGGACTGATGAAACTAAAGCAAATTGGGGAATTGAACGAGTTATATAAAAAGCATTTTATCTGGTTGAATGGTTTGGGAATTCGAGATTTGTATGTAGATGATAAAGATTTGTTGATTTTAGCCGGGCCAACGATGGATTTAGATGGTCCCGTGCAAGTTTATCGCTGGGTAAATGGTGTGAATTTGCAAGAAAATGTCTTCAGCAATCCCGATTTTGTGCAAGATATTCCTTATGGAAATCGAGAAGAACACGCTGAGGGAATGACGCTGTTTCAGGATGTAGCTGGTATACCTTCGCTATTGGTAGTTTATGACTCTCCAGCAAAAAGTAGGCTGGTGGGTGATAGTGGTGTAATCGCGGATGTGTTTAAGTTGGGCTAAATTCAATTTTAGATTTTAGATTTTGGATTGCTAAGAAAGTTGGATGGGCAATCCTCTATGGTGTATGCGCTAATCTTAAATGTTAGTAGAGATTGCTTGTACGGGACAGGTGGGGATACACTGTTCGCAGACAATACAGCGCGATCGCGTGAATGTCAACTTGTATGTCTCTGGTTGGAGGGTGAGGGCTTCGGTAGGACAAACCCCTGTACACAAACCACAGTGGACACACACATCCTCGTCGATCGCAATTTCGCCTAATGTAGAAGAAACATTAACATTACGTGATCGCATCCACTCGATTGCCGCATCTAATTGATCGATGTCTCCTGATAATTCCACTACCAGTTTGCCAATTTGATTTGGGGCAACTTGGGCGCGGATAATATTAGCGGCGACGTTGAACTCTTTGGCCAGTACGTAAGTGACTGGCATTTGCACGGCGCGTTTCGGGAAGGTGAGTGTTACTCGTTTTTTCACAGATTTAGCAGAGGGTTTTTTCTGTTGTAGCGTATTGAGAGTTTTATCAGTTTTTTCCTACGGTAAGTTGCACGAACGAGCAAGGCAAGAGAAGGACACTGCTCCTACCTCAACATACATAGCATTATTTCCAAAAATCTTTGCAATACATAAATCGGCTGTATTTGCAATACATAAATCGGCTGTAGAGGCGTACAGCTAGCTGTACCAGTTTAAATACAGATTTGCGATCGCTTGTAGGCAAAGATCCGTATACCTTGGGGGTATCTTTAAGTACTTTTGGCTTGCCTCTTGGATCAAAATTGGCACGCAATATCGAACTTTTACTGAGTTCTGGTCAAACACTGAGTCAATGTGAGATTAGCAACCTCGAAAGTTGAGTAAAGTTATTGCGTCAGGAAATTGACACAAACGAAGCAGCAACAATATCTCCATCACCAACCCCACAGATTTTAGAAACAGTCACGCAATTGCTGCAAAATGACCCATATACAGAAACTAAAATATTGGTTGTGGATGACGAGCCGCAAATTTAGGCATTTTTACAAACTTTACTTAGTCCTTGGGGACTAAAGGCGATCGCTCTTGAAAATCCGCGTCAGTTCTGGGAAATCTTGGAAATTGTTAAAGAACACAATAGGTAAAAATCAATTCAATTGTTGTTGAAATACATAATATAAACGAACGGCTTAAATAAATTGTAACTTCGTTGCAAAATTAGCTATTTACCACAATTTAAGTTGACCAAGAACTTTTTTTTAGGAATAGTAATAACTTTTATTTATATATACACTAAAATTAGTTTAATTTTTATTAATAAAACTTAATATATATTTGCTAAACTACTTGATGTTGTAAAATAAGCAGTGGATTTTGTCGATTAACAAATTAAATCGTAATTTGCTTATTTTTGGTAATGAAGACCAAAACAATTGGACATAATCAGCATTTTCATTTCACCGAATTAATATTACGGATGGGTCTAATTGACGAACCACTCATTTTGGTATTATTGCTTTTTCTTCTTTGGTATCACTCTTGCCCGATACTTTCTGATTGCTGGTGGAGCATACTTGCTCTTTTATTTAGTTCTGGGGAAGTCTCTCGCCAACAAGAGTTTGCGTTTGAAACCGTTGATGAATTGTTCCATTAAAAAGGATATTGAATTATCAGTAATCTCCACAGTAGTTTTTGCTATTTCTGGAGCATTTCTGATCTCAGAGTATAATTTGGGAGCAACGCTGTTATACGCTGACATCTGGAAATACGGACTGTGGTATTTAATAGTTAGCTTTATTGCAGTGCTAATTCTTCAGGATACTTACTTTTATTTTATCCATCGGATGTTTCACCAGCCTCTAATTTTTAGATGGATGCATTATGGACACCACCGTTCAGGCGAGCCAACACCCTGGAGTTCCTCTGCCTTCGACTTACCAGAAGCGATCATACAAGCACTTTTCTTTGTAGGTGTAAGCTTTATAGTTCCGCTGCACTTCGTCACCTTAGTTACCGCACTTATAACTATGACAGTATGGGCAGCATTTACCCATCTCGGATTTGAGCTATTTCCCTCCTCATCTAAAAGTTACTGGATTGGAAGGTGGCTTATTGGTTCTATGCATCATTCCATACATCATCGCAAGTATAAAGTACACTACGGTTTGTATTTTACGTTCTGGGACAAACTGCTTGGTACTGAAGATCCTAATTATGAAAACGAAACCCACACAAGGGAGTTTTAACTCTATTAGTAGAAGTCCTACGTCTTACTTTTAGGAGCGTGGGATTAATCCGTATGAGTTTCTCAAATATTCAACAAGGTTAATCTATGCTAAAAAAGTAACACTGTTTTATAGAACAAGTGAGAACATCCTACCAGTACCGATTAAACTAACGAAATTCTAGAGTACTGACTATTTAATTTTTGTCGAATTCTCAAGCTTGTTTGGATTCACCCAACGATTGACAAATTCGTTGTTATGTTTGTAAACCTTGATTTGCACTTGCTTGGAACTTAACTTGACTATTTCGGCAGGAATTCTTTGGACATCGCTAGAATCTGTACGGGGCTTGTAAAGCCAAATGACTTTTTGCCCAACTTGAAAGTTCTTAGAATTGCTAGTTAAAGAAGGCGTCCTTTCTGCCCAAGAGGGGAAAGCAACTGCTAAGTTAATCAAAAGTACTAATACCACTAGAGTGATTTGAAAAAGTTTCATAATCATTGCACTTGTCTTAGGTTTGATGGGGCAATCAATCTGCTGCTCTAGCATTTAGTTATTGTCCTTCTTTAGGTTCTTAAAGTTGAAAGATCGGTATACTAAAACTTCTTTAGACAATTTAGTAAAAGTTAAAATATCTACTGATTTCAAGATAAAACGACTTATGGAATAAAATCAAATAGTCTTATTTTTTAAAACGATAATTTAGATTTATATATAGAAGATTGTGTTGCAAAAATACGTTTGAGAACAAATGGAATAGCTGAAATAATAACTTGATTTTACGAAAGCGATCACTGTTTGTCCTGAAACCAAAAGAAGTATTTTGACTCAGACATTTAAGCGATCGCCTTCTGTGAAATTTAAGCAGCCCAAAAAATCGGGGCAGGTGATAAACCCGCCCCGACATCTGATATAGTACGCCCAACAGCTGTTGCTACAGGCTTTAAACTATTAACTAAATGCACCATATCTTCTAAAGAAAGTGCTTGACGGGCATCAGAAACAGATTTTTCTGGTTCTGGGTGACATTCAATAATTAATCCATCTGCACCGCAAGCGATCGCAGCTCTAGCTACAGGTGCTACTAACTCCCGTTTCCCAACGGCATGAGAAGGATCTACAATTACAGGCAAGTGAGTTATTTGCTTGAGTGCTGCCACCGCCCCTAAATCTAGGACGTTACGGGTGTAATCATCGAAACTGCGTATACCTCTTTCGCACAACACTACATCAGGATTCCCGTGGCTGAGAATATATTCAGCAGCCATGACAAATTCTTCTATAGTTGCTGCTAAACCGCGTTTGAGCAGTATTGGTTTACCAGCTTGTCCCAAAGCTTTGAGCAAATCAAAGTTTTGCATATTACGGCTACCAACTTGAAGCATATCAGCGTGGGCGGCAACTACTTCAATTTGGGAAATTGACATCACCTCCGTCACAACTGGCATATTGTAATGCGATCGCACCTTGGCTAAAATCTCTAACCCTGACTCTCCCATACCCTGGAAAGCGTAAGGAGATGTGCGGGGTTTGTAGACACCGCCACGCAACCCTTGTACTGATGCAGTAGATAACTTTTGGGCGACTATCTCCATTTGTTCTAAGCTTTCAACAGTGCAGGGCCCGCCGATAATTACCAGTTCTTTACCACCGAAAGCTACTTCTTTCGAGATTTTAACGATTGTCTGATGGTTTAAATGGGATTGTGCAGCAAGTTTGGCATTAATCATGATTATATTCTCCAGAGAAATTAAGTATTGGGCATTGGGAATTGGGAATTGGGCATTGGGAATTGGGTATTAGCATAAGAGTTATTTTCCAATCCCCAGTCCCCAGTCCCTAATCTTTGATAACAACAAAAAAGCCCGAAACCTTTAACAGTTCCGGACGCGTTCTGATTCATTGGCATGACGCTATTTACCCGGAATTTATTCTGGGGCAAAAGTAAAAGCCATAAAACCAGCTACTGAAATAAGTCATGACAATGAAATTCTCCTTAAAAAACAAAAACCGCAGAGTTTGCTCTGCGGTTCACCGGGCGGTTTCCATTAGGAAACTTAATTCACTCCCGGTGAACCACCCTAAACCAAAAATAAAAGTAGGAATTTGTGTTAAGCATTTGCGGGGTTTTTACTGGAAAACTGAATAAATATACCTATATGAAAGTAACAATAGCAAAAAGAGTGGGCTTTGTCAAGACCTGCACAAACTATAAAAAAGCGATAGACTCAGTACAACTCTGGGGATTAAGACTAATAGCGCTTTGCACAATTCAAAATAACACCCTGTTCTGATTGTACTAGTTGCTTATTTGCGTAGCGAAAAAAGCGGCTTGTCATTAGACATTACGATAGTTATATAACCTCAGAAGAAAAAGCCAGGAGTAAAAGGGACTGGGGATTGGGGATTAGGTAATCAGCAAAAAAATTATGGAAGGGGCTTTGACCCCAAACATATTTTGGAATATTTTCCTAGTCCCCAGTCTCCAGTCCCCAAGGAAAGGAGCGGCGTTCCTCCCACCGCTAACATAAAGGTATAGCGGGGGACTCCTCGCCGCAACCAGTTGAAAAGTTAAAATATATAATTCTCCTGACTTATGATTTCATCTTACGAAAGCTGATTGCAGAGAATTGATAACCGCCATACATTATTACCCACAAGTCCTCATTGACCAGATCAATTTTTTAGGATCATCAGTCTGATTATGCCCAGTTCCAAAATCTTAACCCAATCTTTCGACTATTATGGAGCTTATCCCTGCCCAGTCTGTCGAATAGGTAAGATTTCTCACATGCCATTGATGGAAGCTATGGCTTGTGACTTTTGCCAAGAGATTTTTACAGTCAACTTAGAACAACAGCAAATCAAGATGCCTTCTAGGCAACCACCTTTAACTTGGCGTTGGAATGGGTTTAGTTGGACAGAAGGCCAGTTGGAAGGTGTGGAATTAGGTTGGGGTTATGGACTAGCAGCAGCAATTTTTATAATTTTTCCTACTACTCTAATTGGCATAGTAGCTTACTATTTTCCTGCTAATCTGAAAGAACCCATTACCTGGATGCCATATATTTGGACAATATTAACCTTCTTATCACATTTATCAATCATTGTTTGGATTTATATTGAAGTCTATCAGATTCCAATTGCAGCATATTTTAGAGCGATCGCTCGATGGAGAAATGGAGAAATGGGAAGATGAGGCAGAGGAGCAGAGGAGCAGAGGAGAATAATTAATACCAATACCCAATGCCCCATGCCTCATGCCCAATAATTCATAACAAATAATGCAGCGGATGAATGACTCCATCACTCATAATTAAGTTGATTGTCCACCAAAATATCGTATGAGCGATCTGGAGCGGTACTATAGAGTTTTGGAATTAGAGCCTGGAGCAACACTTGAAGAAGTGAACCAGGCTTACAAAGATTTAGTCTTTGTTTGGCATCCCGATCGCATTCCCAAAGACAATCTCCGTTTACAGCAGAAAGCACAAGATAAGCTGAAAGCTATAAATGAAGCTCGTGAAAAATTGCGCTCTCTAAAAACCAAACCTCAAACTACATATCAAACTACATATCAAACTACATATCAAACCACACATCACTCACCGTCACCTCAACAGGAAAAACCATCTCAACCAACCCAGAAACCACCAAAACAAAACCCAGATTTAAGCGGCAAAGACTACAGTCGCGCAAATTTGAGCAATAAAGACTTATCTGGCAGAAATCTGAGTTATGCCAATTTGAGTGGTGCTAATCTCAGTGATACTTTTATGCACAAAGTCAACCTCAGAGGTGCAAATTTATCTGATGCAAATTTATTTCGGGCAAACCTACTTTTAGCCGATCTCAGGGAGGCGAATTTACGCGCGGCTAATTTGATTGGAGCGGATCTCAGTGGGGCCGACTTGCGAGGAGCCGATTTGACAGGAGCGCGGATTCGCTCTGGTGAGCGTCTTCTGGTTAAATTAGTTGGGACTAACTTAGCAGGGGCAATTATGCCTGATGGTTCAATTTATCAATAAGTGAGGTTACGCTGTGATAGAGAGTGCATAAATTACTCCTAAGAAACACATTCCGTAGCGTTGGAAATAGGGATGAGCTCTAAGCCAAAAGCTTGAGCTTTTATCTTCAGGTTTTTAAGTATCCGGT
>NZ_JBALDE010000099.1:0-82874 GCF_036917515.1 Nostoc sp.
GCAAATTAACCAAACCAATTATTGCATCTATTGCCCGAAGGCAATATATTTTAGAGGCACTATCTGTAGCCAGCTTTTAGAGAATTGGTATAACAATCAGTTAATCCCACAGCTTCGGTACATCGCTTAACCCCGTTCATTTTCGGCGCGAGAGCGCTTGACTTTTACGCGATCGCCATCACTACGTTCGTAGAGCGTTTGGAAGACAAAATAGGCGTTACAGTGAGTCAAGCGCTGTAGAGGAACTTCAAAATTTATAATGAATTTTTGAGAAAAAGCTAAAAACTAGACTAGGCAAGAAATACAGATGATCCGACCGCGTAAGGTCTTTGCTCAACATTGGCTCAAAAGTGAAAAGGCACTTGACGCAATTATTAAAGCAGCAGAGTGTACAGAAAGCGATCGCTCCCTCAAAGGCGATCGCGTCCTAGAAATTGGGCCTGGAACTGGCATTCTGACTCGTCGCTTATTACCCTTAGTGCAATCTCTGGTTGCAGTTGAAATAGACCGCGACTTATGCCAACTCTTGTCAAAGCAGCTTGGTAAGACTGAAAATTTTTTACTCCTGCAAGGCGATTTTCTTACTCTAGATTTACCATCTTATCTGGCAGCCTTTCCCAATTTCCAAAAGCTAAATAAGGTAGTAGCCAATATTCCTTACAACATTACAGGGCCAATCATTGAGAAACTACTGGGTACGATCTCTAATCCTAATCCCGAACCATTTGACTCAATAGTATTGCTGGTACAAAAAGAAGTAGCAGAAAGGTTATATGCTAAATCAGGATCGAAAGCTTTTGGAGCGTTGAGTGTGCGGGTACAGTATTTAGCTGAGTGTGAGTTAATCTGCACAGTCCCAGCGGCCGCATTCCATCCACCGCCAAAAGTTGATTCGGCAGTGGTGCGATTGCGTCCCCGAAAAATAGAAATACCAGCGCTTAATCCCGGACAGCTAGAGAATTTCTTAAAGTTGGGGTTTAGTGCCAAGCGCAAAATGTTACGAAATAATTTGCAATCAGTTATAGAACGCGATCGCTTAAGCCACTTACTGGAACAATTAAAAATAAACCCCCAAGCTAGAGCTGAAGACCTCAGCGTTCAGCAATGGGTAATTCTAGCAAATGAATTAGGAGTGGGGAGTAAGCAGTAGGGAACAAAACAGATTTTTCCCATTCCCCATTACCCCTTATCCCCAGAGGGGGCCCCACATTCCCCATTACCTATTCCCCACTTCTAGAAAATGCGTTCTTATAGCCTAATTGCCCCTGCGAAAATCAATTTGTATCTAGAAATTATTGGCGATCGCCCCGATGGCTATCACGAGTTAGCCATGATACTTCAAAGTATTGGTCTTGCAGACCAAATTGGTGTGCGTTCGAGCAGCACTGACAATATCCGTGTTCGCTGCAACCATCCACAAGTACCGACAGATAAAAGTAATCTGGCATACCGCGCAGCAGAATTAATGGTGAGGCAATTTCCCCAAGCCTTTGCTAAATATGGAGGCGTGGAGATTACCGTCAACAAGCAGATTCCTGTCGCTGCTGGGTTGGCTGGGGGTTCGACAAATGCAGCAGCTGTGTTGGTAGGGATAGATTTACTGTGGAAGTTGGGGCTAACTCAGTCAGAATTAGAGGAGTTGGCAGGTACACTTGGTTCAGATGTACCATTTTGTATAGCGGGTGGAACTGCGATCGCAACAGGTAGAGGTGAACAACTTTCTTTGCTGCCAAATTTGGATACTATGTATATAGTGTTAGCAAAATACCGCAGCCTGGAAGTTTCCACTGCTTGGGCATACAAAACCTATCGGCAGCAGTTTAGTCATTCTTATATTAGAGATAGCGACAGTTTGGTAGCACGTGCTAATGCAGTTCATTCAAAAGCAATAGTAAAAGCTATCCTGGATAAAGATGCGGGAGAGATTGCCCAAAAGCTGCACAATGATTTAGAACGGGTGGTATTGTCAGTATATCCTCAAGTCTTGCAACTGCGAGAGGTGTTTGCAAATCAAGAAGGTGTTTTAGGAACAATGATGTCTGGTTCTGGCCCAACAGTATTTGCTCTTTTTAAGTCTCAACAGCAGGCAGAACAAGTTAAACTGCAAGTCAGGGAAGCAATTCTTGATGAAGACTTAGAATTATTTGTGACTCGAACAATTACACATGGTATTCAGGTGGCATCCTCAGTTTAAATAAATCTTTATCGTTAATGGAGTATGAGGAATAAGCTGATCAGCTTTGAAGTTGCATAGTTCAAATTGCTAAAAAAACGCAAAGATGTAGAGAACAATAATTATTCCTAATGCTCCAATCCCAAATCTAACATCTAAAATCTAAATATTATGAATGACCAAAATCTAACGCCCCAAACAGATGCTAAACAGGTGACAACGAGTCCGTTACGCTGTTTGACAGGGGCAGTGATTTCGGGAGGAATGGGATTTGCAGCGTATTCGCTGATGATTGCGATCGCGACAAATTTTGCTACTAAACCGATCCATTCAATCAATCCATTGGTAGTAAAGATTTCTTCTGCTGTCCGCACTCTGGTTGTTGGTGTCGTTGCTTTAGGTAGCGGAATTTTTGGTATAGTGGCAATTGGTTTATTGGCTTTGGGATTGCAATTATTAGTTCAGCAATTGACCAAGCAAAAAAGTAGTGAAAACTAGTAATTTGCTTTTAATCTGTAATCTAAAAGCACATAAGGTAGCACGATTTACCCCTTATATTATAACTCTTGACTTTAACAGGTTTCGGGTTGACACTTTATAGACTGGCTTAATATTCACAAATTTATGCGGAATTGATACCAGTGACACTGAAATTGATAGCAGCAACATTATTTATAAGCAAAATTTATGAGCACAATCAAGAGATATTTTTTACGCCTTATTTTTGTGACAATAGTTGTCAGCCTCGGCAGTTGTAGTTCTAATCCCATCGTGAGTAATATTGACAGCGGAACGCTATCCCCTAATACAGCACCGACGAATAGCTTATCGTCTCAGACTCCGAGTCAAATTCCTAGCGTAGCTCAGTTGAGAGAAAAATCTCCTAATCAAGAATCTTCTAAGGAAAATAAGCCTTCCTCATCAACTTCTAAAGTTGCCACTGGCAAAACTATTAGCGCTACACTATACACAAGTGATACCCAATGTCAAAAACTAATTCCCCAAAAGGTTTCAGTACCAGCCGAGGAACCAGTAATAAATGTAGTCAGTAAAATATTAGAAAAACGAGATACTAGCGACTTTAGCTTGTCTGGGTATCGTGTCAACATCAAAAATGGCATTGCTACAGTTGATTTACGCATATCTCCTGAGTCAAAGCGGCAAATAACTTCTCTTTCTAGTTGTGAACAGTTTGCTCTGTTTGGCAGTCTCCGCAAAACCTTAACGAGTAATGCTCAATGGAATATTAAAGAGGTTCGCTTCACCGAGCGAGGCGAGGACATTGTTCTTTAGTTAAATATGGTAGTAAGTGGCGTCATCAGCTAGCTAAAAAATTTCCTAATCTGAACAGCCACAGGACTCATATATCAGCAGTTGTCAAAATGGTGTATGTTCTAGCCAATTGAAAATAGCTGTAAATAGTGGTATGCTTAATTTTAGCCAGAGGTTTATGGTAGCAATTTGCGGGTGTAATTCAGTGGTAGAATGTCATCTTCCCATGGTGAACGTCGTGGGTTCGAGTCCCATCGCCCGCTTTAAAATCTGTAATTTTTCACTATCAACGGAAATATCACCCAATAGTTGGGCAACTGCTTAGGTTTATTGTGAAGTCATTGTCTAAAATCTGTTATCTTCACCCACTGATGCGATCGCCATTTTCCTTACAGAGCGGTAGGGCGAATAAATGGTGTAAATTCTCCAGAACATTTAGTAATCAAAAATCAGAAACCAGATATATCAGAGAAATAGTTTATCGGAAAAAAAGAGCGATAACATACTGGGAAATAACTACGATTTCACTTATTTACTACTAGCTCACTCCGGAAAGTGACAGATGAGGGATAATGTACTAATTCATCCTTTATACTTCAATGGGTATTCTACTTACCCGCCTAAAGTCCGCGTATAAATTACCTGACCTTGGGAATCATAAAGAAAAAGGGACAGATTGGCATTATCACCAATTACGGCTAGGGCTTCCCGCAAGATTTGCAAGTGATTGGTAACGTCAACAACAGTATCCAAATTCTTAGAATAAGGATTAGCCAAGTTATTTTGCCTTATTTGATCATACTTTGGGGTTAGCCGGACAATAATTCCTGCATTGTCCATGCTAAAGGTGCAAATCCGAATTCCATTAGTACAGGTCTTATCCAAGTCAGTGCGGGTTTGTTGCAAACTACTAACAACTTGTAATTTTTCTTGTGCTTGTTTGAGCGCAGCTGAATAGGGTTCGATGAGAGACTGAGCTTGAGTGTAATACGAGCTATCTTGGGGAACTTTTTTAGCCGTTTGCAAAGCTTGATCCCAATATATCGCTGCTGCTTGCCATTGGTTTTGTTGTTGATAAATTTTGGCTTGCTTGGCAGTGCTAAGGGCCTGTTGGTAGGTTTTAACAGCTAATTGTTCTTTAGTAGCGCGATCACGTACTAATACTAACTTAGGTTTATAATCTACCAACAGCTTTTGGGCTTCTTGGTATCCAACGCTATTTCGGGGAATAGTATTCAAGGTATTAATTACTACCAGCCAAGTAGACTGCGCCTTTTGCCAGTCATTCAAGGATTTAGCAGTAGCTTCGCGCTTCTCGGCTGCAACGGCTACAACTTTTGCTGCAGTTAGTTTTTTCAGCCATTTTTCCTGAATAAATATTTGTTGATTTACAGCGTGCAAACGGACACGATAATTCAGTAATTTACCCTGCACCAACCCATAGAGTTCACTACTGGAACTTATACTTTCTAGTGGCGCTATAGCCTGTTGCCATAAGTGTTGCCTAGTTTGTAATTCCTCTAAGCTAGATGCAGGAGTTTGAACTTTTTGTGTCGCCAAAGATGCCGTTTGCAAAGCTTTAACCACCTGATTGATTTTTTCTGCTCGCCCAGACAAACTTGCTTTTAGTTCCTGTGACAGCTGATAACGAGGCGACCAACTAGGAATTACATTCAGGTTTGTACTGGCTGTTGCAAGTTGCTGTTGTACAGCTACTAATTCTTTTTCAGATTTGGCGCGGCGCATCAGCTGTGGAGATTTTGTTTTTAATTGCTCGGCGTTTTGTATTTCTTTACACTCAGACATTACACAAGGGCGAGTCAATAAGTAAGCACCACCGCCCAAAACTATAATTCCCACCAACGCCGCACCCAGTAGGATAGGTTTGACCTGGAATCCTGGCTTTGAAGCCGACAAACTCGGCACATCTGCAAACGGGTCAAACAGTTCTTCTTCTTCACTCTGATTGATTGATGGAGAAGATGTCAGAGACGATGAGGAGGATATTACTTCCTTATCTTCTTCTGCTTCCTCATCTTTTTCTGCGACCCATCCTTCAGTCGGCTTCAACGCCAAGAAACATTTAGTATAAGGAAGTTGTTCGCCAAAAACTCTGAGGAAACATTGCACCCGCTGCTCTTTGTGGGGTGCTAGAGATTGAATTACTTCCTCAATGACTGCAAAAATTAGTTGAGCGTCAACTATTACATCTGACGCGTGTTGCGTTAAAATCATTAGCTCGTCTTTATTGACGACGCACTTAACCTCTAAGACTTCAGCGGTTGAGACTTCTACAAGTAATTGTTCTTGCAAAGTTTTGGCTAAAAGCTGTAAATCTTCCTGCTGGACTGCTACTTTCATAGAGCTTTCCCGCTGAACTTCTATATTGTTTTGATTATCTTTAAGGGGATGAAATGAACTTTTTAGGTTTGTTGAATGCAAATACACAGTTTAATCAACCACAGCCTGAGAATCTGAACGACCAACTTTCTAACACAAATTCTGACTTTTCACCAAAAGTTAAAAAAGTAATTATTGTTCGTGGCGATACATTTTTACACAGCTAGATGCAAAATTAAATAATCTGTCTTCAGATATAAATTACAAATAAAAAATGGGAAGAATAGAAGATTTGAGTATTTTCACTGGATTATTTTGCAACAATTAAATTCACAATAGCTACTGCTTTGCAAAATGCTAGTTGCAAGCAATTGTTGCCAAATTATCTAGAGGTTAAGAAAACCATGCTATGTCAGAGGGTTTTGACAGAAATGCTAGTTATCTTCTATGCTGGGAAACTTGCTGAGAAAATTAATTACCTGTTGTAGCAGAGCTACAAACAGGTTGGCTATCGAAATTAATATGCTGAATTTGCTGAATTCGATAGAATTGATCCGTAAAAAATAAGTTTTTATAGCTGCAAAAAGGTTAATTCTGCAATAAAGGTGCTGCAAAATATTAAGACAGGACTAACCAAAAGCTTGGAAAGTGTCAATACAAGGTGTATCAATGGATTTATTAGAGTACCAAGTTAAAGAATGGTTTGCGAAGATAGGCATTCCGGTATTGCCTTCCCAACGAATTGACCATCCTACAGATTTGAAACGGTTAAAAATTCGCTTTCCAATTGTACTGAAATCTCAAGTCCACGGAGCGGAACGGGCAAAAGCGGGTGGAGTCAGGTTTGCCCAAACAACTATCGATGCGATCGCAGCAGCTCAAAATATTTTTAGTTTACCAATATGGGGCGAATTGCCGGAAGTTGTGCTGGCAGAATCTCAATACGACGCCAACCAGGAATTTTATTTAGCGGTGGTTTTAGATACTGCTGTCTGCCGACCGGTACTTTTAGGTTGCAAAGAAGCAGACATCGATTGGGAATCCGCTGGGGAAAGAATGCACTACGTTGTCGTAGAACAAGAATTCTCGCCATTTTATGCGCGACGATTGGCTTTGAAAATGGGTTTGCAAGGGACGCTAATGCAGTCGGTAAGCAGCGTTTTAGAGAAGATGTACGAGTTATTTGTCCAAAAAGACCTGGATTTAGTCGAAATTAATCCCTTGGCAGTTAGTACTACTAGTCAAGTTATGGCTCTTAATGGTAAAGTCAGGGTCAACGAACGGTCGATCAAGCGTCATCCTGATCTGACCGAGATGGCAGCAAAAATTATCAGTCGTCATACCAGTACTGAAATCAATGGTATTTTGGGCGACTGGGATGGTGTACAAATGCATGGAAAAATCGGTATTTTAGGTAATGGTACTGGTTCAGTGATGGCAACTTTAGATTTAGTTGGGAATGCTGGTGGCAATCCAGGTGTTTGTTTGAATCTACGTCATGCTTTTCTTACAGATACTACACCAACTACCTTCCGCGATCGCCTAGAAACAGGTTTGAAAATGCTGGAGGCTGATCAAAGCATTCAAGTAATACTAATTAACTTTCTGGGTAGCATTCCACAAACTGAGGAAGTGGCTGAAGTTATAGCTAGAGTTGTGCAGCCAGACAACAGCGAACTTCAATCACAGGTTGTACGTTCTAATGGTAGTAAAGTTCGGCAAGAGCTTAATTTTCCATCCTTAGTTGTCCGTCTTGCTGGTTCTGAATTTAACACTGCGAGAAAATATTTAGCAACACTAAAAACCCATAGCGACGCGCTCCTCGTGGTAGAAAATTTAGATGAGGCAGTGGCGGCAGCAGTTCGTCTTGCTAAACCAACGGCTAAGAAAAGATAGTAAATGTCATTTTGTGACAATTCAAAAATCAAAAATTATTAATTTTTACCGTCAGGTATAAATTTTTAAATTTGATGTTCAAATCAAGTACAGCTTTGCTTCCTGGGGCTAAGTAGGTCGGTGTGAATATTTATCGTTGGGATAAAACAGGAGGCAGGAGGCAGGAGGCAAGAGGGTTTGAATTTATTTAATTTTTCTTAATATAGTTTGGTTTTTCCGCATCGTTCTACTTAAATTAGATAATGCATTCAACCTGAATATTCCTAGCTAGAAACGGGTTTTCTCACTTTTGGAACACTCAGCTTCAAGACTAGTTTTTGAAATTTCAGTAACATTTGAATCAATAGGACACTGTAAAAGTGTCTTTCTATGCTCAGTGGTTGAAGGCACTGGTTGCCAAACTGAAGGTAATTTTTTATGAACCTAACGCCAGAAAGTAAAGTGTTAATTCAAGGCTTTTGTGAATTTATATCAGGCAATCATGTTGCTCAAATGAAAGCTTATGGCACGAATTTAGTAGCTGGTGTCAATCCTGGATGCGGCGGACAGGAACTGCATGGACTGCCAGTATTTGATTTGGTAGAAGAGGTAATAGAACAATTTGGGGCAATTGACACGACAATTATTTGTGTAGATCCTTATGATGTGTTAGATGCGGCATTAGAAGCGATCGCATCTAAGATTCGCCAGATTATTATTATTACTGCTGGTGTGCCGCCTTTGGATATGGTGCAATTACTCCGCAAAGCCGAAGCTTATGAAACTTTGGTAATCGGACCAAATAGTCCGGGGATCATTGTACCAGGAAAAATTCTCTTAGGAACTCAACCCAGCGAATTTTATACCCCTGGAACAGTGGGGATCGTTAGTCGTAGCAGTACCCTCACCTACGAAATTGCCTACGAATTAACAAAAGCAGGTTTAGGGCAGTCGATTAGTGTCAGTATTGGTAGTGATGCGATCGTCGGTTCCTCCTTTCTCCAATGGCTGCAAATTCTTGATGAGGATGAAACCACACAAGCGATCGTTTTAGTTGGTCAACCTGGTGGTGGTAGTGAAGAAGCAGCAGCACGATACATTGCTGAGGCAATTGATAAACCAGTAATTGCCTACATTGCAGGTAAACAAGCACCACCAGGAAAAAGTTGGCGTCAAACTGGGACTTTAGCAACAGTTATCGGACGCGATCCGAATTTTGGTACAGCCCAAAGTAAATTAGCTGCTTTAAAAGAAGCAAAAGTGACAGTAGCTGAACGCCCTTCTCAAATTCCAGAATTATTGCGAAAGGAAATTAACTAATTACCAATTCGTAATTCAATTCTTAACTACGAATTACGAATTATTTTAATTGGTCAGTCTTGGGAACGATTTTGAGGGAACAGGTAGGCGATCGCAGCGTAACCCGAAGCACTGAGTAAACTAACCAAAAAAGCAGCCAAAATAAAAGTAGACATAATGTTATACTCTATGCACTTCCAAAATCTCGGCATCCATCAACAAGCTAAAATTTTGGATACTTTCAAATTAGCAATTGGGTATGACACAGCTATGACTACCTTGTGTCAATCCCTGAGATTTCAAGGTTTTATGGCTCAACTCAAGCCAAAGGCAAAAAAAAGCGAAACCTACTACCAACTCCCAATTCGCTTTCTACCTGAATTTGACCGCCTTGTAATTCAATCAAACGGCGGGAAATAGTTAAACCAATACCAGTACCTCCCGAATGGCGATCGCGCGATTGGTCAGCTCGCCAGAAACGCTCAAACACATGAGGCAAATTTTCTGGAGCGATACCAATACCTGTATCACTAACCGCAATCCAGAGTTGAGATGCTTCAGTCCCAGCACTAATGGTAATTGAACCTTCGTTAGTATAACGTACTGCATTACCTAGCAAATTAACTAGCACCTGTTCTGTGCGGTCAATATCTGCCAATACAAGAGGTAGCACAGATGGACATTGCAAAAACAGAACTGGCCCATCTTCTAATAGTTGGTCAGTAAATTTCTCTACTAATGACTCTAACAACGGACGTAAATTTACCCGTTGGATATTAATTGGTAGATAACCAGCTTCTGCCTTAGATAGTTCTTGTAAATCGTTCACTAATCGCTCTAAGCGTCGAGTTTCTTTAGCTAAACGCCGATAGATTTCAGGAGATGCTTCAATTTCCCCATCAGCCAGTTCTTCCAAATAACCGCGCACCACAGTTAATGGTGTTCGTAATTCATGGGTCATATCTCCAATCACTTCTCGCCGCCGCGCTTCTACACCTTCTAAACTGGCTGCCATTCGGTTGAAACTGGTACTCAGTCCACTAAGTTCTGGAATGTCAGACACAGGTAGCCGTGCATCCATCTGACCAGCAGCAAATTTTTGGGTAATTTGTTCCATCTCGGTCAATCGTTGCATAATCCGTCTGGACACCCAGTAACTCAATCCTCCGGCAGCGGTAGTGCCGACTAAGACTGACCAAAGAGTGCTTCGCTGCCAAGCAAGTTCAAATCCTGTCACCAATTCAGCACGGACATCGATTAAGTCGAACCCCTGATTTTCTAATCCTTCCAAATGCAAGACAAACAAGCGGGGGGAAGAGATTTTGCTGATGCTCACCAGACTAGCTACCCCCACGATCATTACTACTAAGTGGGAGAAAAATAGGCGCCCTCTCAGCCCCATCTTCATAATATTTACGCTACCAAAGGATCTTCAAATTTATAGCCCACCCCAACAACAGTTTTAATAAAAGTAGGATTTGCCGGATCGGGTTCAATCTTTTTTCGCAACCGAGCTACATGAGTATCTACAACTCGTTCATCACCAAAAAAATTATCTCCCCAAAGTTTATCAATTAGTTGAGTGCGGTTCCAAACTCGACCAGGATTACTGACAAAGGTGGTTAGCAAGTTAAATTCTAGGGTAGTTAAGTCCAAAATTTCAACTTCTTGAGAATTCATCTGGCGACTGGCAGTGCGCTGGTCTACATCGACAATAAAGTGTTGGGTACGATTGACTTGATGTTGTCCCCCTTGGCGGAGGCTACGTCGTAATAGTGCCCGCACCCTAGCTACCAACTCTCTGGGGCTAAAGGGTTTGACCATATAATCATCAGCACCAGTAGATAGACCGATGACGCGATCAATTTCTTCACCCTTAGCAGTAAGCATTAAAATGTAAGGATCTTTGACACCTGGTTTCTGGCGAATTCGAGCACAAACTTCCAACCCATCCAAACCAGGAATCATTAAATCTAGAATGATTAAATCAGGTGGTTGCTCTTGAAACATCCGCAAAGCATTCATGCCATCGCGGCTAGTGCGACAAAAAAATCCTTCTTTTTCTAAAGAGAGTTCGATTAAATGAGCAATTTCTGGTTCATCTTCAACTATTAAAATATCCATCTGAAATATAGGAGCGAGCAAAATGGGTAGAGCAAAGACACGGAGACACAGAGATATCTTTTATGCCTCCTTGTGTCTCCCACTCTTTGCCTCTTTTTAATTAGAGGTTTGAGTTTGACGCTGTGCGATAACTATAGCCAAGATTAGAATCTTTTTGAATGTGTACTTTAATACTATCGAGGTCAATGAAACAGTCCGCAACATCAATCAAACTTTCACTAGTCGTTGTTTGCAGACTGACTACTTCCACTCGAACGCCCATTCTGCTGACAGCGTTTACAGCATAAGCTAAATCTCCATCGCCACTGACTAAAACCGCTGTATCGTAGTAAGGAGATAAAGTTATCATATCTACAGCAATTTCTACGTTCAGATTTGATTTTTTGAAATTCTCGCTTGGGACAACGAGTTCCTTTGCCACTACGCGATAGCCATTACGACGCATCCACAATAAAAAACCCTGTTGCTTTTCATTACTGATATCAACCCCAGTATAGAAAAAAGCACGCAACAGTCTGGAACCACTGGTTAAATGACAAAGCAATTTAACGTAGTCAATTTCTATGCCGAGTTGTAAGGCTGTATGGAACAGGCTTAAGCCATCAATAAAAATAGCAACTCGACCGCGATTTAAGTTATTCAAAATCAAACTATCAGGTGCAGGATCTTGCATCTTGGTATCTTTACCTTTGACAGCAGTATCGCTCAAATTTTGCCCTTGCCAATGTGGTTTAGTTTTGAGTACTTTAGATTCCTTAAATTCATTTCTTTGTTTGCTAAAATTAGTTATAATCATTGATACCTCTGATTTTAAAGCTGGAAAGAGTTTTGAGTAAATTGTCTATAGTATAGTCTGTACTGATTTATAACCTAGCAGGTAATGGTCTTAAGTCACTATATGCAGATAAGCTTAACTGGTGCTAAACAAGATTTAAAATAGACAGCCCAAGGTTTTCACTGCTGTTAGGGTTGATTTAAGAAGATATTGCCTCTGCCCACAGATATGTTAATCTTTACCTACTGAGACAGCAAGAGTTTGGAGAAAATAAATCTTTTCGTAAGGTTAGGGGCTGTTCTTATTAGGTCTATATTATTGCACTCAACTCAGAAGCCCCATATCTATAGTTTAGGTAAGCATGAACTATAAGACATATAATCCGGGCAACCCAACATAGGCAAGTTCCGCACAAGAATACCACGGCTTTTAAGGGGAATGAGCGTAGCAATATTTACGCAGCCGTGGGAATGTCAAGGAGTTAAAAACAGTAGTACCGCAAGCCTGAATTCCAAATTTAAAATTCAAAACGAATGCAGTATAACTGTTTCGTTGATTTGGAAGGGGTAGTTTATTTATGCGCCCGCTGTACTAGTAATGTAATGTGATATGCGATCGCACCTCAAAAGGTAAGTTGCCTTAATTTATGTAAGAGTTAAATGATAGGACAGGGAGGTTTGTTAATCTCTAGCCCCCCTGTCTTTTTAACGCACCGCAGCAGTTTCTAGAGACAAATCTTGAAACATGGGTGTGCTGAGGTAACGTTCGCCAAAGGAAGGCTGAATCATCACGATTAAACGTCCAGCATTTTCTGGACGTTTACCTACTTGAATTGCAGCACACAAAGCTGCACCAGAGGATATGCCAGACAATAAGCCTTCTTCTTTTGCCAAACGTCGCCCATAGGCGATCGATTGTTCATCGCTGACTCTAATTACTTCATCAACCAATTCTAGGCGGAGGACATCTGGGATAAATCCAGCCCCAATACCTTGAATTTTATGTGGCCCGGCTTCACCGCCAGAGAGGACTGGGCTATTGCTGGGTTCAACTGCGATCGCCTTAAAAGTCGGCTTGCGCTGTTTGAGTACTTCTGCAATCCCAGTAATCGTTCCACCAGTACCTACCCCAGCAATGACGATATCTACTTCCCCGTCTGTATCTGCCCAAATTTCTTGGGCAGTGGTTTCTTGGTGAACTTTGGGATTAGCAGGGTTGCGGAACTGTTGCAGCATAAAAGCATTGGGAGTACTAGCTACAATTTCTTCGGCTTTGCGAATTGCTCCCCGCATACCCTCAATGCCTGGTGTCAACTCCAAAGAAGCACCATAAGCTCTAAGCATAGCCCGTCGTTCTTGACTCATAGTCTCTGGCATCGTCAAAATCAAACGGTAGCCACGTGCTGCTGCTACCATCGCTAGAGCAATTCCTGTATTACCTGAAGTAGGCTCTACTAAAATGGTCTTTCCTGGGAAAATTGAGCCAGCTGCTTCTGCCGAGAGTACCATACTTAACCCGATGCGGTCTTTCACCGAAGCCGCTGGGTTCATCCCTTCTAATTTAACAACTATCCTTGCTACTACTCCCTCAGCTTGAGGAATTTTGTTCAGTTGAACTAAAGGAGTTCGTCCAATCAATTCTGTTACGTCTTGAGCAATCCGCATTATTTAACTCCTAAAATCCTAAATCTTAGTACAGAGTATTTACTTGTAACAATAAGCTTTGATGTATTTATTTTGCCGTTTCATGCCAATGAGTGCATATAGTATGTATTCTAACTAAACCACACAATATGAAAGCTTAGGAAGAACTTTTATTAGATATTCCCATTGCTTCTCACTTGAGAAGAGGCTAGCTTATCTATCATTATTCTATTTTACCATTTGGAATTGCTGACTATTGTCTTTTGGGCTGAGATTCAATTTTTGCAATTCTGTATATATAAATAATTTTTACTTTGTTAAGAAATTATAATTGATTTTTAAAATATTTAATTGCTTTTCTTGATTTCTTAGTCTATCTTTAGCAAGAGACATTGGACTTTTATTTTGAGTACAGATTTTCTCAGTCAAAAATTCTATCGTAAATAGTCTTTAACTATTGCTGACATTGCTTTAAAGTTGAGTGCAAAAACACCAGAACCCTACCTCGGAAAAACTAGAACCTTGTGCGAAAAATACTAGCACCCATACCCCAATGAATTTTTTAAATACTTATTAGGTAAGGCTTATAGGCTTTGAGTACTATTCTAATGAATTTAATAATCTTAACAGGGCTGGGGTAAACTGTTTTGTGGAGAGCGGCTGATATAAATCGTATAGGATTTACGCAGAGATTCCCCTCTACCCCCCAACATTCTTAAGCGCAAGCTTAGTGAACTAGGGGGGACTTCTTAATCTCTCTTTTGAGAGTAGGATGAAACTAGATTCTCCAATCTAAGTACGTTACTTCTAACTGAATAATCTATATTTGTGAAAATTTTGGTAACTTTTCAGTAGTCAGTAGTGATGAGAAAAATAACTGAAAACTAACGATTGTAAAAATTACTGATTACACATATTTTCATATCATAGCTGTTTGAAAGGTAGAAATATATAACTACTTTAGATAAACAGCTAAAGATATTTTCTTACTGGGTGTATACTACCTAGCAAGGGAGAGTCAAGATGAAAGCCAAACTTTTAAATATTCTCACAGTTTGCGTTGTTACCTTAGCAGTGCTTTCACCAGAACTAATAGTATTTGGCATCGTTTGGGAACGACATCTGGAGTTAGTCAAATCTCATAATTTAGCTTGTGAAGTTAACAACATAACTACAAATGCTCCCGCCTTGGCTCCCCAGACAGAGGGTACACATTCCCCTCAGACTAGCATTCAATCCTTTGATCGTAATGTGGTTCATCAAATGTTGACTGTTGCTGAACAATATAAATTTGCCACTATCCTGCAATGGTTCTTCCTGTTAACCCCGATTTGTGTTGGGTTAGGGATTCTTTTTTACGACAGATATCTTGTTCATCGTACTGCTGTCTTAAAAGAACAAGTTGAAATGTTGGAAAGACTGTGGCACCAAAGTATCGAACAGTAACTTATTCACAATTTACTAAAATCAAGAAAATTACCATGACAGACCAAGAACAACGCCAAAGCCTATATTTTAATCTAATTGATGAGTTACTTAGATGTCCTAATGGTCAAGAACCAGAAATTTTGGAATCTAAGCCGGAATTGATTGATTCCGGTTTAGTAGAAACAATGTTACAAGTAGCAACTATGTTTGCCCATGAAGGCAATCAAGATGGTGCCCAATTTTTATTTTTTGTGGCGCGTGAGCTAGCTAAAGAGTTAGGTTTATACCCAGAAGTTCCCAATACTGAAGTTGCAAATCCTGAAGTTGCAAATAAGGAGTAAAAATGTTGTTGACTTCAACGGATGCGGGACAAATAGCTTTAGAACTGCTGATGGCAGACTGGAATATTTCAGAAGAGAATAGAGAGTGGTTCACAATCTTTAACTCTCGTTTGATTGGCGAGAGTTGGTACACTGTGGAATTAGGTATAGAAGGATTTCCTGATAGGTGGTTTATTCAAGTATATGACAATGGAGTGTGCGATCCAAACTATACATTTATTTCACCAATCCTTGGTTCTGAAGGATTTACAGACGTCGTAAATGTACCGGATATCATAGCAGAGGTCTTAGTTTGTGAACGCAATGCTCGGTAATAATAATTAAAAGTTTACAAATTATAATTCAATGAAATATCATTGAATAAAAAGATGCTTTACGCAAATATGAGGTGATACTGAATGAGGTACATCTCTTTTTTTATGTAATATTTAATATTTTATTTAAGCTTAATAGACGATTTTATTAGATTTAAATGATAAAGTTATGTTATATTAAATAGCGTGATGGACGCTACAGAAATATCAGTTCCAATGATTGCTGAAGATATCTTAGCCAAAGAATTCACAAGAGTCGTCAACCATTACTACCCGCAAGTTGGAGAATTGCTGGATGGGTGTTATGTGAAAGTCATCACCTGTTTTTGGGGACGACCTGCTAGACGTTTGCAATATATAGGAATTTATTGCTCTGACGAAATGATTTCTTGTGTACAAGCTCAAAAAGAAATACTCAGAGAAGTAGCAGACAATATGGGTTTAATCCAGGTTGTTTGCATGAATGCCAAGCGATTATTGCGCGATCCGATGTCGAAGGTCAAAGAGAGCAACCCACGTCTATGGTTGGAGTTACAGTGGGTTGCGACTTAGTGATTTATCGCATTCATTAATTGAGAGGGGTAAATGCTTTTGTAGAGAGGACTTTATTCCTCAAATTCAAATATTTAAGCACTTTAGTGCTTATTACAAACCTGTCGCTCACTAGAATAACTAGCACCTACGGTGAATACAAAGTATCAACACAAGTAATGAAAACTGGAATTTTCTGCAATTACGATAATTTTCACCAAGATGCTTGTCGTGCCATCTTTGAGCAAGTTGCACTGGTAAAACAAGCAGAAAGTTTAGGTTTTGAGGAAGCGTGGGTGAGCGAACACCATTTTAGTGAATCCAATCTCAGCCCGTCCATGTTGGTGTTAATGGCACATTTGGCGGGATTGACTTCAACTATCCAATTAGGCACTGCTGCGGTGTTGCTGCCATTCCATAACCCCATTAGAGTGGCAGAAGATATTGCCACTTTGGATAATCTGTGCAATGGACGATTATTATTTGGAGTTGCCAAAGGCGGCCCCTTTCCTCAACAAAACAAACATTTTGCGACACTATCAAGTGAATCCCGTCCCAAGATGCTAGAGGCGATCGCATTGATTCAGAAGCTGTTATATGAAACTGATGTATCATTTAATGGGCAATATTTTCAATGCGATCGCTTGACAATTTACCCCAAACCATTGCAAAATCAAATCCCAGTGTATGTTGCCACTGGTGGTAATGACGGTATCGAGTTTGCAGCAAAACATTCCTTCAGCTTGATGGGTGGCCCGCCATTTTCCTTAAAGAGATTGAAGGATACTGTTAGCAAATATCGAGCCTTAAATTCTAGTGGTACGGAAAACTTTGTGCTGGCACGCTTCTTTTTTGTCGGTAAAACATTTGACGAGGCAGTGAGTCAAGCGTTACCTTTCGTTCGCCAATTTAGCCAGAAAATGAAAGCTAATTCGGCTCAACTATTGCAGAATAATCCGAATCTCAACCAAAAACCATTCGATCGCACAAATATTTGTTTCGATGAAGACTATTTGATTGAGAACTCAATTATCGGTGATGTGGGGACTTGTCGAGACAAAATCAAGAAATTTCAGGACGAATTAGATTTAGGTACGCTAGCACTCAAACCCTCGTCTGCGAATCTGCAAAAAAACTTAGAGAGTTTGACGCGCTACAACCAAGAGGTGCGAAATTATGTCTTCTAAACTATACCTGCTTCCTCCCGATGACTTACCTCCAGCTGAAGTAACAAAACAGGATGGAATGCTGCAAATGGAGCTAGAACAGTCTACTGGCAGATGCTTTTATCAAGCTTGCGATCGCATTACACGAGTACTGTTGTCTAATTGTCAGTGGTATCTGACAACAAATACTAGCATCCTCACACTAATTATTGATTGCCCTGACTTAGTATCTTACTGGCATATCGTCAGCAATATTCCTCAGTTGGGTAATAGGTTAGAGCGGTTTGCTAGCAATGGTAAAATCCGCGTTTATCCGCCATTTGGCAAAGGGATGCCATTTGAGATCAGCGTAAATGAAATATCTGCTTATCGAGATTGGCTTTGAGGTAAATATATCAGAATTGGGAATCACGCGAAATACAGCTTATTCATTCTTATCGCTGTCTTCCACCCTGTACTCTAAAGTACAGGGTGTTACAATTTTAGAAGAGTGATAAAGCCAATACAGTTAAGTTAAGTATTTCTTCTTTTGCGTTATTACCATTCTTAGCGGGTTGTAAAAAAAATTAGGTATTCGTCAAAAAAAAGGGATTAATGTTGACAAGTTTTTAACTTTTCAATTAGCCACGCATACCACTTTTCTAGCCCACTACTAGTAGTTACAGAAAGCTGAAAAATCTGAATTTGGGGATTTATTTGTTTAGCATAAGCTATGCACTTTTGAACATCAAAATCTACATAAGGCAGCAAATCAATTTTGGTGAGAATCATGATGTTACTTACACGAAAGATATGCGGGTATTTTATTGGCTTATCTTCTCCCTCCGTGACGGAGAGAATCACAACTTTTGCATTTTCTCCTAAATCAAATAAGGCTGGACAAACCAAATTCCCCACATTTTCAATCATCACAACTGAGTTTAGTGGCGGATTCAGTTGTTGTAAACCCTTGTCTATCATTGATGCGTCTAAATGACAGCCTGTTCCAGTGTTAATTTGAATAACTTTAGAGCCTGTTTCTTTAATTTTTTTGGCATCGTTAGCAGTTTCTTGGTCGCCTTCAATGACACTAATAGATAATTGATGCTTTAAATCATTGATAGTTCGTGTCAAAAGAGTTGTTTTCCCTGCACCAGGAGAACTCATTAAATTTAAGGCGAGAATATTTCGACCTTTAAACCATCCCCGATTTTGGGCTGCTATCAAATTATTTTTTGCCAAAATCTCCTGTTCTAAGGATATCGTTGTATTGTGTATTTTAGCATGAATTTGAGACGCTTCTATATGAGTGTCGTGACTGTGGGAATGAGTGATCACAGTACCATCTGCTAAAGTATGAGTATGATGATGATTATGTTCAGCTTCACCTGTTTCCAGATTGGTAATTTTAGTTTCACCATCATCAGAACAACCGCAGGTTACACACATAATTCCTCTATTTCTATTTCTTTAATTTTCAGTTCTTCACCAGTAATTAAATCTAATTGCGCGCTACCGCAGTTACAGATACCAAATGGTTTATCTAAATAAATTTCTGCACCGCATTGGCGACATCGCCCTAAGCCAGGAATTTCCAAAATTTCTAATGTCGCCCCTGCTAAAACTGTGCCTTGAGTGCAAATATCAAAACAAAATCGGATAGCGTCGGGCATAATAGCTGAAAGTTTGCCAATTTCTAATAAAACTCGCTGCACTTTTGCACCTTTGGCATGTTCAGTCACGATTGCCACAATATTTTGAGTAATTCCAAGTTCGTGCATCCAATAAAATCTCTTAAAAATTAACAAATTCGTGGCAATTGGTCGCCTACCAACATATCAACAATCCTTTCAGCACCAAAAGCTGTTTTTAATAAAACGATACCTGGGGGTGAGGTAATAACTTCGCCAATAATACAAGCATCTTTGCCTACTGGGTGGGATTTCATAGCTGATAAAACATTGTCAGCATTCTTTTTTGGAACTACTACAACTAACTTACCTTCATTAGCTAAATACAATGGGTCTAAACCAAGAATTTCGCAAACTCCGTTGACTTCTTCACGCACTGGGATAGATTCTTCAAAAAGACAAATTCCCACATCGGAACTAAGGGCAAATTCATTTAATACTGTAGCTAAACCACCGCGTGTAGCATCTCGCATAGCATGAATTTGGGGACATGTATGGAGAATAGTTTCTACTAAACTATGCAACGACTGACAATCACTTTCAATATTAGTCTCTAAGGCTAATTCGCCACGGGCAATTAAAATTGCTGTCCCATGATTGCCTATTTCACCATTAATTATTATTGTATCTCCAGGTTGAATGTTATGAGCAGAAATATTAACTCCTTGTGGAATGATACCAATCCCAGCAGTATTAATAAAGAGTTTATCAGCAGCACCATGATGTACAACTTTTGTGTCACCAGTGACAATTTGAACACCAGCATTTTTTGCGGCTGCGTTCATACTGGCTGCGACACGGCGTAAGGTTTCAACTGGTAATCCTTCTTCTAAAATTACGCTACAAGTTAAATATAAAGGTTTGGCACCGCTGACAGCTAAATCATTAACTGTACCGTTTATAGCTAATTCTCCGATATCACTACCGGGAAAAAATAATGGGTCTACTACATAAGAATCTGTAGTAAATGCAAGTCTGTCTCCTTGTTGCATGAGACTGGCTAAGTTAAAGCTAGCTTGGTCTTCTAGTTGCGAGAGAATTGGGTTATCAAAATTGCTGACAAAGATATCATCTATTAAATCACGCATGGCTTTACCACCACTGCCATGTGCGAGAGTTATATGAGTGTCATGCACTTTACTTTGGTAACGACGGGCTTGTTCTATTTTTTGAAATAGGGGATTTTGTATTGAGTTTGTCGGGGAAATATTCATATTAAACTTTTTTGGAAATGTAAAGGAACGCGGAGTATTATTAGTCTGAGGAGAAGCCGCAGGCGGGGAGGGGTTCTTGAGTTATTTTTGGTTTTTGGGCGATTGTTCTTTTGGCAATTGTGGAGAGTCGCCCGTATTTATAATAGGCTGCACAAGCACCTTCAGAAGATACCATGCAAGTACCAATTGGTGTTTCTGGTGTGCAAGCTGTACCAAATACTTTGCACTCCCAAGGCTTTAAGACTCCTTTGAGAATTTCTCCACATTTACAAGCTTTATGGTCGGCTACTTTGAGGTTAGGAATGGTAAATTTAAGTTCGGCATCAAATTGGGCATATTCAGGTTTAATTTGTAATCCTGAATAAGGAATGTCACCTAAGCCGCGCCAATCGAAACTATGTCGAACAGCAAAAACTTTGTTTATAGCTTGTAGGGCTACTGTATTCCCGCTTTTTTCTACAATTCGGTTATATTGGTTTTCAACTTCACAACGATTTTCTACTAGCTGTTGCAATAGCATCCAAATCGATTGGAGAATATCTAAGGGTTCAAATCCTGAGACGACAATTGGCTTATTATATTGTTGAGAAATAAATTGATATGGGTCAGTGCCAATTACCATGCTGACATGGCCAGGCCCAACAAATCCATCCAGTTGCAAGTCAGGATTATTTAATAGTGCTTTGAGGGCGGGAATCACGAGGACGTGATTGCAAAACATACTAAAGTTATGAATTTCTTCAGCTGCTGCTTGCAGGATGGTGAAGGCGGTGCTAGGGGCTGTGGTTTCAAAGCCCAATGCGAAGAAAACTACTTCTTTGTCAGGATTATCTCTGGCAATTTGCAGGCTGTCTAGGGGAGAGTAAACCATACGGATGTCTGCACCTTGTGCCCTGGCTTGCAGTAAACTGGTTTTGGAACCGGGAACTCGCATTGCGTCGCCAAAGGTGGCAAAAATGACGTTATGATTTTGACAGATGGCGATCGCATCATCTAATCTCCCTTTTGGCATAACGCATACTGGACAACCAGGCCCATGAATTAGTTCAATATCTTGGGGTAAAATTTCTTCGATACCATATTTAAAAATAGAATGGGTATGTCCGCCACATACTTCCATTATTTTGATAGGTTTTTCTAGTCGATGGCATAATTTGGTGATTTCACGGTATAGTGCTTCTGCTTTTTCCGGTTCGCGGAATTCGTCAACATATTTCATAGAAAGTGAGGAGTAGTGAGTTTTATGTATCTGTTAATTTCGCTTTTGTAGTAGAGAGTTTTTTAACAAATCGCGTTGGCACAGCGTCTCCAAGAGTTGCCTCATCTAGATTTCTATTTTCTGCCTCCTACTTTCTTCACGTACTAATCCCTGCTTCTGCTGCTGTTATTTCTTGAAATAGTTGTAATGTTTCTGCCGCTTCTTGTTCGTTAATTCGATTCATCGCAAAGCCAACATGCACTAGCACCCAATCCCCAATACAAGCTTCGGGAGGATGTTGTTCATCTACGATACAAGCAATATTTACTTCGCGCTTAACACCACCAATGTTAACTATGGCTAATTTATGGTTAACGTTGGTAATTTCTATAATTTGTCCGGGGATTCCTAAGCACATTTTTTGATTTATAAAGATGAACGAACCACAGAGGTGCGGAGAACACAGAGAGAATTATTTGTCAGAAAATGGTTGCTAGATATTAACAATCATGTATTAATTGTGCGGCTGAAATCACTGCTTGTCCTAAAGATAACCCGCCGTCATTAGCTGGAACTAAGCTGTGAGTAAGTACTTTTATTCCCAATGTTTGTAATCTTTTGGTAACTTGCTCTAACAATATACAATTTTGAAATACTCCTCCTGTTAGGGCTACCTGATAAATCAGATTTTCTTGACTAAGATGCTTAACCATTTCCACAATCGCATTAGCTAAACCTTGGTGAAATTTGGCAGCCATAACTGCTTGTGGAATCTGCTGCTGTAAGTCATCAAGCAAGGCTTGCCACATTGGGCGTGGGTCTATACAATAAATACTATCTAAAAAGCTAAAACTAAAAGGATATATTAGCGTTTCTTTATTATTATTTAAGCTGCTAACATCTACTATAGCTTCCATTGCGATCGCAG
Source organism: Nostoc sp. (assembly GCF_036917515.1). Taxonomy (GTDB): domain Bacteria; phylum Cyanobacteriota; class Cyanobacteriia; order Cyanobacteriales; family Nostocaceae; genus Nostoc. The sequence continues at coordinate 22,292 of NZ_JBALDE010000099.1, forward strand.
CTTGTCCTTCATAGCTACATTTGTCTTGACAAATACCGATAGCCGCCGCCACTGCATCGAACAATCGTCCCACTGAGGAAGCTGGAGGACAGTTAATTCCTTTCTCTATAAGTTGATTGAGTAGCTCAATTGGCTTATTTCTTAAAAACTTAAATATTTCTAAATCAGTATACTTTTGTTGGCAATCATCCCAAAGATTAGCAGCTATTAATTGAGCATAAGTATTACGCCAAGGCTGATAAATTGCTTGTTCACCACCAATCATTGCTACTGATCTAAATGTTGCTAGTCGTTTAAAATTTCGGTAATCTGCTAAAAGAAATTCTCCACCCCAGAGTGTACCATCATCACCGTAACCTAAACCATCTAAAGCAATACCTAATATTGGAGATGAATCTAGAGGAATCCCATTTTCTGCCATACAAGCGGCAATATGGGCATGATGATGTTGGATTGGATAAATTTTGATTTTATTTGCGTCCGCAAGTTCTTTACCAAGTTTGCTTGAGAGATATTCAGGATGTTTATCAATGGCGATTACTTCTGGTTTATACTCAAATAAATTTAAGTATAAATTTAAATTTACTTGGTAAGCGTTGAAAGCGGCAGCATTTTCTAAATCTCCTAGATGTTGAGAGAGAATTGCTTCTCCTTCACGCAATAAGCAAAAGGTGTTTTTTAACTCACTGCCCATTGCTAAAATTTGCGATACTTTGTGAAATCCCAGTGGTAAACTAATTGATGCTGGTGCATATCCTCTGGCACGGCGAATTGTTTGAGCTTTATCACCCATAACACGCACAACCGAATCATCTACCCGATTAATAATCTCTCGATTGTGCAAGATAAAATAATCAGCGATTGTCCCTAATTTTTCCCTTACTTCGTCATTATCAATACATTGTGGTTCATCAACAAGATTGCCACTTGTTAAAACAATTGGGCGATTCATCCGCCGCAGAATTAAATGATGCAAGGGCGTATAAGGTAGCATGAAACCAAGAGTATTTTGTCCTGATGCTACTGACGATGCTAATTGTTTTTTACCTGAAGCCTGTAATAAAACAATTGGTGCAGCAGAACTTGTTAATAATTCTTTTTCTTTGACGTTGACAATACAATATTGTTCAATTATCTCAAGATCCCGCGCCATTAAAGCAAAGGGTTTATGATAGCGCTTTTTTCGCTGACGCAGTTTTTGTACAACGGCTTCCTGTGTTGCATCGCAAGCTAAATGAATACCACCTAATCCCTTAATTGCTACAATCTCACCTTTTTGCAACAAGGTACAAACGGCATCGACATCATCCAACATCGAAAACATGGAAGCAGTAACCGATTTGCCATCGGCGCGTTCTAACCAAGCTGCGGGGCCGCAAGCATGACAAGCGACAGGTTGGGCGTGAAAACGGCGGTTTTCTACATTGTGGTATTCCTTTCCACATTCTGAACACATCGCAAACGAAGACATACTGGTATTGCATCTGTCATAAGGAATGGCACCAATAATACTTAGGCGGGGGCCGCAATGAGTACAGTTAGTAAATGGGTAGCGATAAAAACGGCTAAAGGGGTCGAATATTTCTTGTTGACACTGTGGACAGGTGGCTGCATCAGGGGTAACTTCTGTTTTAATGGCATTATTAACACTAGTAGAAATCACGAAATTATCAAATTTCAATTCACCTTCATAAGGAGTTCTAGTTAGTTGATTAATTCTTGCCAAAAGTGGAGATTCTATTTGCAATCTGGCAACAAATTCTGTTATTGCTTCCTCACGACCAGATACCCTAATTAATACGCCTTGGCCATCATTACAAACATCTCCACGTAAGCCGCAGGCTTTAGCAAGACGATATACGGTAGGGCGAAATCCTACTCCTTGAACAGTACCGCTAACTCTAATTTCTTCAGCCGCCATATAAACTTGACTTTCAAAAATTACGAATTACGAATTATGAAACTGCCATAGCAAAATTCGGTTATTTCCAGAATCAGCGATTACTGCTGTATTGCCACAAATTTTTATCCCGTAACACCAATTTAAGCTATCTCGTTTAGGTAGTCCGAAATTACGATTTTCACCTTTACTTTGAAAATTTATTTGTCCTGCAAGCGCATTCGCCACCGTACCTTGCAGTGATAAAATTGATTCTAGCTTTCTCCATCCTAACAAGCGAGAATTAGCAGTATCTGCAACTACTAACCAATCTTCAGTCACCCCCACTCCATAAGGCATACTCAAACTACTAGCACTAGGATAATAAACTCCTTGATTCATTTCCACAAAATCAAAGCTTTTTTGTCCTAAAATCACTGCACAAGAGGCATTATTTTCTGTTGGTATTCCTTGCCAAATCATCACTCGATGATTACCTGCATCACTGACAACCAAATTCTCTCCCCAAAGAGTGATATCGTGACACCAACGCATACTCGCTGCGGTTGGAGAAGCACCGCCATTTTCATTGCGAGATATCATATCTGGTTGTCCCAAAACTACATCAGCAGATTGACCATTTTCTGTTGGAAATTGATGCCAAATTAATACCCTTCGATTACCAGTGTCAGCAACAAATAGCCGTCCTTGATGATAGAATACACCATAAGGCCAGTGCATTGTACTAGCAGATGCTTGTTGATTTCCTCGATTTGGTTGATTATCGGTAAAACTAACTTGCCCTAATACCAAATCTGCTGGAACATTATTATCTTCTGGTAAGTTTTTCCAAATCAAAACCCGATGATTCCAAGCATCTGCTATAGCTAACCCTTTGCCACAAGCACAAATTCCAGTTGGTACACTTAAGGTTGCTTTTCCCGGTGTATTTTTAGCATTTTGTCCTTCATGATAAAAATCAGGTTGTCCAATTACCCAATCAGCCGGTTGACTATCTCTTGTGGGTAAATTCTGCCATCCTAATAATCGATGATGTCCGGTATCTGATACCCATAACGGGCCAGTTTCTGATAATAAACAAGCACCACGAGGCCCAAACATTGTTACGGGACTGGGTGCTACAGGTATGACTAATTGTTCTGGTTCAATAATGTTGCCTAAAATTACCTCTGCACCTTGAGGTGATAAAGGTAAATCTTGAGAAATTTCTGTTGCTTCTAGCGGTAATTGTGATATTGGATTAATTTTGATTGGGATATCCATGAACCGCAAATAGACGCTGATAATTATAATTATTTAAAAACATTAATATTGATTAGCGTGTAACAACAGTAACAGTTTGGCATTATGCTTTTTTCAAATTAAATTAAAGCCTTTAATCAACTTCCCTTATTAATCAATCTTAAAAAAATCTAGCTAACTTTAGTAATTTTTGCTACATAGCGAATCTTCGGCATGAGTGCGCGATATACTGAAATGAGAAAGCAAACTGGGGTTTGAAAAAGTAAAAGCTCATTTTGCTTGCGGAAAACACCAAAATGAGTAAGTCAAATGACCTTTTGCTTGCGGAAAACACCAAAATGAGTAAGCAAACTGGGGTTTGAATAAGTCAAATAACCTTTTGCTTGCGGAAAACACTAAAATGAGTAAGCAAACTGGGATTTGAATAAGTAAAATGCCATTTTGAGAAAGTAATATGTCATTTTGCTTTCTCAAAACACTAAAATGAATACCTGAATTACACAAATGAGAATGAATTCAGGGATATTGAGAAAGCATTCAGGTCTTTTGCTTGCACAAGACACTAAAATGAATGCGCGAACTACTGAAATGAAAAAGCAAAATCGCCGTGATTGACTAATCGTCAAGTATATTTGCTGAAATGTTACCTTTGCATCCTCATTTTTGCAGTTTTACAAAAACCTTATCGTCTTTAACTTTGACTGGATAGGACTGAAGCGAAACATCAGGTGCAGTTAAGCATTCACCTGTCTCTAATTTGTACTGGAATCCGTGGGAAGGACAGGTAAGAATACCATTTTCAATTTTACCCTTTTCTAAAGGAGATCCTAAATGAGTACAAGCATTATGATAACATTTTACCGTAATACCTTGACGATTTAAAATTAGTGAATTACCAGCAATTTGTACTGTCAATACACTAAGTTCAGGAACCTCATTAATAGTTGCTACTTTGATCCAAGTACTAGTTATTTGGGCAGAAAATGGACTGATTAAACCAGAATTAGCGTTGTTAACAGTAAGGTTGTTATTGACTGCAACTACTTTGGTAATTTCGGGACAATGGTTTTTGATTGCTTGTTCTACTCCTTGAGATAAAGTCAAAGTAGAAGTTGGACAACTGCTGCAAGTCCCTATTAATCTGACTTCTACTATATCTGGTGGCTTAATCGCCACTAATTCTACATCTCCATTATGGCTTTTTAAACCTGGTCGAACTTCTTCAAGGGCTGTTTGAATTCGCTGTGCTAATGGTGGTTTTGGTGGTTTAACTAGTTCGTGATAAAGCAGCACTGCATACACTACTTCATCAGCAACTGCATGACGCAAAGCTGACATTGATTCTTGCTTTAAACTTTTAATCAAACTAGTCAAAGCAGCTTTATGCAAAGCTTCAATTGCTCTTTTTAAACCTACTGCTACACACCGTTGGCTTTCATCCCACTCGGATATAATTGCCTCAAAGCGGTTAATTTCCTGAACTAATTCTTCAAGGTTTGTCATTAATCATTAGTCATTAGGTATGGGGCATTGGTTATTTATAAATGACCAATGACAAATTACTTCATTTTGAAATCTTTGAGTAGAAATGGCATAATCAAGCCTGTGACTAAGCTAGATAATGTTATTGGTAAGTAGAAGGGAATGTCAATTTGTGCAAATAACACTAGTAGTAACGAACCTACAGCAGTAGCAATAGCAGTTCGCTGAACAAAATACATTGGATCGCGCAGTAATTTTCCTTTGAAAAATAACTTGGCAGAAAACCAGCCAATTTCTAACATACTTACTCCTAATAGTTTGTCAATAAATTTAGGATTACAAGTCCTAATAGAATAGCAGGAATTACACCAGCAGGGGCAAATAATGCACCAAGCATTGCTGAAAACTGGTAGCCGATATCTTTTCCAGCTAACAGCATTCCACCAATAGCACCGCCAACCATAGACAAGACTGTTGCTATGACTATCCACACTAATCCTGTTACTATGTTTAAGTCACCATCCGCTAAACTTGTGAGAAAATCTCTCACAGTAGAGTTTGTTAAAATATCTATCATGCTGTTTTTTTCTCCTTATTAATGAGGAAAGTAGGGAGTGGGGGATGAGGGAGAATAACCAATGCCCAATGCCCAATGCCCTATTCCCTATTCCCTATTTCTACTTCAATATCTTGTAGGGCTTGGGCTACTATTTCTGCTTGCTCAAGTTGTTGATTTTGGGTAAATATTTCTAAGGCTTGCTGATAGTAAATACGTGCTTGTAAAAGATTTTTAGGATTGCCAGCTTCTGGCTTTTCTGAATCATCGGGTAAGTTGAATAAAGCGTTGGCTTTGTTTGAAATTGTGTTAGCGTACTCTAGGGGTGTATCTTTGAAATTACGCACTTTTAGCGCTTCATCATAAGCTGCGATCGCCCGTAAGTTATTTTCCACAGGATGGGAACTCAATAAATATTGCAAAGCGTTACCCAAATTGTTTTGCAACATCGCATATTCTCTGGGATGGTCAATCAAATTAATATGCTTTAGCGCCACCTCAAATGATTGCACTGCTAGCCCTTGACGCAAGTATTCTCGTTCTGATGCCAGGGGCATAGAAAGGTAAGCGATCGCAATATTGTTATATAAAATTGCGTATTCCTGGGGGTAATCCTCCCAAGTAAACACTCGCAAAGCCTCATGATAAGCTTGGATGCTGTCAGTTATCCGCGCCAAATTGAATGGCACAAGTGACTGCAACACCAGCCCAAAATTCATCTGTGTCTCTGCCACTTCCTGAGGCATTGCTAATTGTTCTAAAATTGGTAGTGCTTCTTCATAACCTGCTTTCGCTTGCAGTAGCAGTTCAGTCTCTACATCAGGGATTGCCTGTAATGTGCCTGCCATACCTACTTGCGCCCTGGCTTTCAGTAAGGGATACTCCTCACCACACATTTCATAAGCCCGGTAATATAATCCAACTGCATTCCGTAAATCTTGGGCAGTTTTGGGCTTTTTTTGAAAGCCTTGTGCTATCTCAATCAGCATTTGGATTTTTTCCTCTGCTGAGGCTGACTCCGATGCAACAGCTGCGATCGCAGCTTTCACCGCCGAATCTGTAATGCTGGGGGTCATAACTCTGCCATACTCTAGCCAATTGGGAATTGAGTCTGTTAACGCCCATGAACGATCAAAACACGCTTTATGTGTCTAATCACGGGCCATACTGATTTACGCAGGCTTCGAGTCCTTTAGGCAAAATTCCCCTTTTTGTCTGAGACTAGGATTAGTAACTGAGGACTAGGGACTAGGAAAACTTTTCCCAGTACCCAATACCCAATCCCCAGTCATTAAAATATAAAACACCCTATTTCTAAAATTCTAGGGGGAAATTGCTAATATTAATGTCAGCTTTAAACACCTAATATTTTTAAAATACTTTTTGTATCAACACTCGACACAATTCAAATATTATTTTACGATCGCATTTGTATCCAACAAATAGCGACTACCACTCATCCCGCAACACCTTTTGCATCGTTAATGCATCTCCCTCCCAGCCTAATTTTCCCGCAAGAGCAGAAAAATCATAATTAGATTTCTGTGCGTTATTTGATGCAACTGGATTTAGAACAACCACAATGATTTACCTGCCCAGGCGCTAGCTGTGTTGGGATGTCAATATGCAAATGCCCTGATGCATCAACAATTGTCGTAAGTTGAAAAACTTCCATTATTATCCCAGCTATTAAACTCTGGCTTCATTTTAATGTGATTGCATTATTAGACCAAGAGCCTTAGTCAAAGTCACTAATTAGCGATCGCTAATATTGTAAATGCTAGCGATCGCCATATTTCTTATCGCTGTGGTCTTATACTGGTTGTACTTACTTCCACCTTCTGCGCTCCTTCAATGATTTGGTAAAGTTTGTGTTCAAATTTCTGCATACACGCTGACCAATCAAAGTCAAGTATGGAAGGGCGAGCGTTTCTAGTCATATCTGCTTTCAAACTGGGATTTTCCAGAATTGCAATTACCTTTTGGGCGAAATCTGTAGGATTGTTAGGTTGAGCAAGGAAACCGTTACGACCAGGAAATACTTGTTCTGAAGTTGACGGTGCAAAAACAGCAACTAGAGGAGTTCCAGACGCTAATGCTTCATTATTTGTCGTGCAGAAGTTCTCGGTGACGGAGGGGTTGACAAAAATATCTGCTCTAGCAAACCAACCCAGAAGTTCTGTACCATGAGACTCACCCCATACAGTAATACCCGATCCAAACTTTTTAGCACGCTCACGGATCTCTTCATCTAGTGGCCCACTACCAACAATCACCAGATGAACATCAGGAATTTTGGCAGCTATGACTGGAAAGATATCAAGTAATTGGTTGACATTCTTTTCGGGGGTAATGCGTCCGACAAACAAAAGAGTTGGTCGGTTATCATTGGGAATTGGATCGTAACAGATGTTTCGCGGGTGAAATTTTTCGCAATCGATACCTTGATAAGCGACGTATTCAGCACGTTGGCATTTCAGTTCTTCGTATTTAGTCAGTTGTTCTTTAGAAGAGAAGTAATTGAAGTTATAAGACTCACTAAATTGCTTGACTAAAACGGGAATAATCGGACGAACAAAATTGAAGAACCGATCTCCAAAGTAATATTTGATATAGGCAACGATATCTGTATGGAAGAGTGATATTATTGGTGTGCCTGTTCGTTTTGCGTATTGAGTGCCGATAGGGCGACCATAACCTTGCAAGAAAAATGAGTATAACCCTCTCATTTGCGCTGCTTCTTCAACCACGATAATATCAGGCTGGAATTTCTCTAGCAACTTGGTATCGCTCCAATGCCGATAGTTCAACGGTTGAGGAAGAGACTTGTAGAATACCAATGGTTCTGTAGGGAATGCATAAGCAGAAAAATTGGGGAAAGATTGAATTTCCTCTAAACCTGGCATGGGGCGATCGCCAACATTTTTGGGGTAGCGATCGTTGATTTGGGGATGGATTAGAAAAACCTCATGTCCCTGTTCTAGCAACCAACGAACTCGTTGGTGAACTGCAACGGAAACACCAGTCAAGAAAGGAGCGTACAACCCTGTAAACAGTGCAATGCGAAGTTTTTGCTTAGTCATAATAAAGGGGAATATTTCACAAAATTGCTGGTTGTTAACTTAGGATTTACGCAGCAAATGTTTGAAGAATATCCTGATTATTTGGCTCAGAAATTCCCACTAAGACAGTTAGACTAAGGATTTACGCATTGTCAAATAGCTGAAATTGTCGATTTGAAAGCGGATGTTTATAAACCTGGATTGAAACTATCAAAACATCCAAAATGCTCAAGTAAAAATTCCCCTTAATACGTTTATCTAAACCCTTGCCATTAATGCAAATACATTTTGGTATTCAACAAGTAAAAACGTATCTTTTGACAAGGGTTATAGCTCAATACAGGTCAGTTAAGCATTTCTCCCTTCTCTGTGTGTCGCGCCAGTTGCTTCTCCCAAGGGGAGATGCTGCGCGTAGCTTGCTTCCCCGTTCGCGCTAGCGTCTCCGAAGGAGAAGGGGTACAAGTCGGGGAACCGCAAGGGCGCACTGGCTTCTCTGCGCCTAGAAAGGTTCGTTAAAAAAAATTGACTTTGACAAAGAGATATAGCTTTAACTAAACCGTATTGGGTTATAGCTAACATAGTTTTACTAAATATAAGATAATACAATTTGAAGACTAGGGAATGTTTAGTGTAATAACTTTCATGCCCTAGTTGATATTTAGCGATTTAATCAAAGAGAAACCTTGCTATTAATAGGCTGATCCAACCATTGATAAGGGCGATATTCCACCAGACGGACATTCCAAGGCCCTTGAACTCGATAGCTAACACCGCGCCAGGTGACAGTTGATGTCCACAGGGATGATAGCATCGCTAATCCATAAACCCACTGTGTCAACGGAATCCCAATCAACATTTTGATGATTGTAGCAGCTGATAATTTGGCGATCGCCTGGTTATTAGAGCGAACCATTCGTTGTATCTCTAATTCCAACACCAGCATTACCAAGAGTAATCCGACGGTGTAGACTCCATAGCAGACTAACAACAAAGCCGCAGCTTCCCATTTTGCCTCTAACAACAACTCTAGAACTAACATGCTTAATAGAGTCGGAAACAAAATGCTCGAAACAGCTTCACCAACAAGAGCCAACCAACGGGGATGATACAGTCGAGAACAAAGGATAAGGCGCTTAAGATAGTCTATTAAGTTGAATAAATCAGTCTCTTCACGATTGACTATTAGCAGCGAAGGCACAAACTTTACCTGAAAACCATGTTTTTTCAGGATGTCATGCATCATAAAATCTTCGCCTAAAGCTTGTCCCCATTTATCTAACAGTTCTGTTTGGCGAAGTACTTCTGTTTTCACAGCCAAAGTTCCACCCCAAGGAATCTGAAAGATAAACATTTGCACTACCGTGGACACATTGCCGACGTACCGCACTAAAGAACCCCAATACTTACCAGTTGGTACGTACCAACGATTGCCGGTTGTTGCGCCGACTTTCGCATCGCCTAAAGGACTAACTAATTCTCGCAGCCAATTTAAATGAACTATAGTATCAGCATCTACTAAAGCAACCACCTTATAAGAATCGTCCAACTCACGGATAGCTTGGATTAAAGAACTGCATTTGAGACTACAATTGTTGCGTACTATTCTCAAAGGGCTGATTTGAACATTAGTCGCTTCTTGCTCTGTGATGGTTTCACTAGCAATTTTCCAAGCGGGATCTTCGTGACTATCAACGATTAATTTTAAATCATACTGTGGATAGTTTTGATTTAGGAGCGATCGCAAACATCTCGGCAAAAACGGATCGGCTCCACGTAAGCAAAGAATTACCGCTGTTTTGGGCAGCTGGTCATCTGGTAATAAGTTTTTTTTAGACGAGCGCAGATACCATATAAAGACAAGCGTGAAACAGACCTGAATAACCAGCCAACCCATCAAAGACTTAGACAGAAATATTGCCAAATCTTCCATTAAATTTTTAGTCTCCGACAGAATGAGGGATTGGGTACTGGGGATTGGGCATGGGGCATCGGGCATTGGGCATTGGGAAGAGGACAAGGGGACTCTTGAGAATTGGGGACAAGGAGAGAAATCTAAGCGCTGGCTTCCAGCACTCAGAACTTCGGAGGAAAAACTTGTCACCTTGTCACCTTGTCACCTTGTCACCTTGTCTCCCTTGCTTCTCCTACTCCCCAGTCCCTTTACGAATCAAGCGAATATTTCATGATGATATTAACTGTTGTATTTTTGTTTACAACAAAACTGGCATCACGAAACTTTGGTGTACCTGTTTGGATGGACACAGTTGGATTTTTAGAAATTCCAAAACCTTCTTTGGGAATACCGAAAAAGTCTTTATTGAGTTTGCGATCGCCATTTTGATCGTCAACTACAGCGACAGCATAAGTTCCAGGTTTCAAACCGGAGAATTTTTTTGTCACAGAACTGCCATTAATCTTAGCGCAGCCACTTTGAGCTTCACTAGTACTACTCATTGGAAATCCTTTTTCATTTGCATAAACTCGAAAGCAAATCTCACCTTTTTGGTGATGTATTCCATTTACTACAACGTTAAGTGTTGCAGTTGGCTCTGCATTCGCTGTCTTAGCAAAGCTGATGCTTACTAAAGTAGCAAGCAAAACATGAGATAGTTGAGATAGTTTCAGCATAGTTTTGTGTCAGAATAGGTGATTTTGGAGTTGATAGAAAGCTGCGTTAATCAGCTTTTATTTCTAAACCAATTCGTTCAAAGCGTCGTGATTTGCTGTTCTTTAATTGATACTGGTTGCCAACGTTTACAAAGTTTTTGCAGCGCTATTAGTAAATCTTTCAGCAAAAGATATTCTGTTCCTTTTAACTGCTGATATAGACTTATATGACAACACAGCCGCTCATATAAACTCAGGGGACAACACCAGATGGAGAGTATATACTCCCAAATCATTCTCCAATGTGGTAATAAAATTTTTCCTTTCTTTGCTGAATCAAACCACACTGTATATGCATAAAAATCAGGCAACATCCTCAAGAATGATTTTTGATTTGTATTTGTTAACAACAAATAATTGGGAAAAAACATACTCATTGATTGTTGCGGATGACTTCGGAAAAAAAACAGGTATTCAGGAATTTCATAAAACCTACCGAGAATACCAAGTCTTAACAAGAGAATTCCATCTGCATTACCATAACCACCCATAGGCGGTATCTTTTTCAAAGCACTAGTACGAATTACCCCGTAACATTGATAACATAAATGCTTGGTCAGCAATTCGTGAAAACGCTTGTGTGGTTTTAGTGCATCTGCCTTGACTTTGATATCATAATTTTGGATAAAATTCCCCTGTTCATCAATGAAATATGCCTGGGAGTGACACAAGATTATGGTAGGATCTTGGTCAAGTACGTCAACACACTTCTTGATAAAATCTGGAGAATGTAGATCGTCATGGGCTGCCCATTTAAAATACTCACCTGAAGACAGTTTCAAGACGCGATCAAAGTTACGAGCACAACCGATGTTCTTGTCATTGCGATAGTAACAAATACGCTGGTCTTGCTCGGCATAAGCTCTACAAATTTCCTCAGTTTTATCTGTAGATGCATTATCTGAAATAATTAGTTCAAAATCTTCAAAGGTCTGAGCTAAGAGTGAATCTATAGCTTCTTTGATAAATTTTTCACCATTGTATACAGGTAATCCGATGCTCAATCGTGGCTGATTACTACTCATAGACAACAAATATTCGGAAAATCTATGGATTATTTTCTGCTTAATCGTAGTTAGGTAAACGCAACGTAAAAAGTCAGAATTTAATAGCTTGAATTGAGGAACAAACCCAACATATCAAGGTTTTGTTGGATTTTGCTATTGCTCAATCCAACCTATTATTCTAATTTTTATAATTTCCTACTCCCTAAAAACTATTTCATCAGGCTTTGAATATCTGTTTTTTGCAGCCATTCATGTGTTTGCTGCATACCTAATTCTAGGTCAACTGCTGGTTTGTAATTTAACAAATTTTGGGCTTTGGTAATGGAACAAGCGTAAGGACGAGTCATAAAATCTATAGACTCTGGTAAAATATCAACTTTTTTCCGAAAAAGTTTTTGTCCTTGAATACGTAGCTTTAGAAACAATTTGATTTCATCTTTCGATAATGAAAGGGGTGCTTGTAAATCTTCCATTGCTGCTAAACGCATAAAATACTCTTTCCACGAAGTTTCTTGTCCATCAGTAATATTAAATATTTCACCGTAAATTTCTTTTTCTATTGCCAGAAAGATGCCATCAATCAGGTTATCTATATATACATGATTAATTACTCCATTAGCATCGTTGGCACAAGCAAATAATTTTTGGCGCATCATCAGAATTGGTCTGACTATCCAGGGAATACTTCCTGGGCCGTAAACATCTCCAGCTCGAATCACAATAATGCCAAAATCTGAGGAATTATTCAGTTCTAAAAGTGCTGTTTCGGCTTCTATTTTTGTTTGACAGTAGGGATTATTTTCGCCAGAGAGTGGCCCGGATTCTGTAACACCATCAGGATAGTTGAAACCATAAACCATTACACTAGATAGATGTACAAATGTTTTGACACCAGCCTGTTTAGCGGCTTTAGCTATATTAATAGTACCGCCAACATTGACATCACGAAAATGCTTAATTTCACCAGCTTCTTCGATAATTTGCTCTGTATGTAAAACGATATCTGCTCCCTGACAAGCCTTTTGAGCAATAGTAAAATCGGTGATATTACCAATAATTACCTCTACACCTAAATTCTGTAATTGTTTGTTTTGTACTGTAGAACTTTGTAGTCCACGAACCTTCATCCCTTGTGCTATGGCTAACTCGGCTGTACGCAAACCGATAAATTCATTAATCCCAGTAATTAGGAGAGTTTTGTCTTTGAGGTTCATAAAATCGAAATTATTGTTAAATAGGTGAATTTGAGTTTTTAGATAAAAGACTTGGAAGTAACACCAAATTGGAATTTTGGTAAATACTTTTAATCTAAAATCTAAAATTGGTATAAGAAAAAATCTTCTGTGGAGAGACTGCATTTATACTTAGCTATCAGTCTATATCATGGCAAAATAACTTGATTATTTTGCTACCATGAACTAGTTAGAAAACATCTCCTGGATCTGCGGAGCGGAGTTTGTTGATAGCAAGTGCTCCTGATGTTATGCACATTAAAACTGCTGAAGTTAAAACAATTACCGCATTATTAGCAGTCATAAGTATTGGTAATTTAGTTGCTTCTGCTGCAAAATCATATAATAATACAGAAGTAATAAATCCTGGGATATAACCTAATATTGCCAAAATCAAAGCTTGCTGAAATACCACATTTAGTAAATAGCTATTGGTATAACCTATAGCTTTTAAAGTGGCGTAAGCAATGAACTGTGTAGCAATATTACTGTAAAGAATTTGATAAACAATAACTACACCAACAACCGCAGCCATTGTTAACATCAAGTTAAGAATAAAACCAATGGGTGTTCTGACAGCCCAATATGTTTTTTCAAAATTAATGAAGCCTTGGCGTGTAAAAACTTGAACATCATTAGGCAAACTTGCTTGTAAATTTTTCAGTACTGTGTCTGCATTAGTACCAGGTTTGAGGGAAATCAAACCAATATCTATCATATCTGCTGGACGAGTATTAGGATTTATCCTCAAGAAAGTTGAGTCACTAACAAGTAAATTACCATCTACCCCAAAAGAAGGCCCTAATGTGAATAAGCCACCAATTCTTACTCTATAACCAATTAATGAGTTGAAGGGAAATATTTCAATTGTCTGTGCAGTCTCTCCCGCATTAAATTTTTCGGCTATTGGGCCAAACTCTGGGCGAGAACCCCGATCAAAAAGCACAACATCAGGAGTTTTGAGTTTGTCTAAATTGTTCTCAACTTCTGGAATGTTCATCACCGGTCTACCTGGATCGAAACCAATAACATATATTGAATATTTCTCACTAGTTGCCGGATTTTTCAGTTTGGCAAATTGCAAATACATGGGGCTAACTGACTCTACACCATCAAACCCCAGAGATTGGTATAAACGAGTCCGCGAAAAACTTTGATTTGAAGTCAAAGATTTATATTGTGAACTAACTAAAAATAAATCTCCTTTGAGATTCTGATGGACTGCGGTTGCACTGGAATACAGGGCATCTTGAAAACCAAGTTGCACAAACATTAGCAGCACAATAAAACCAATACCGGCTACAGCTACTAGTAAACGAACTTTTTGCTGGGCTAGCTGTAGCCATGCTAAAGGAATTTTGAAAATCATGGATTTATTTATTATTTATCATTTGTTATTTGTCATTTGTCATTGGTCATTTGTGAATGATCTATGGCTGATGACTAAATATGAATGGCGACATCCACTTGTAAGTTAGTTAAACGAGCAACCTTTTCACTATCTACGGGATTATCGATGGAGATTTTTACTTCAACTATTCTGCGGTCTGTATCTGAACTAGGGTTGAGGCTGAAGATATTTTGCTTGTCAACTTGCCAACCAATCTCTTTTACAGTTCCTTTTATTGTTCCAGTAAATGCAGTGCTGGTAATGGTGGCTTTTTGTCCTACACGCACTTTTTGAACATCGGTTTGATACACCTCTGCAATCACATACATTTGAGATGTTTTACCGATCTCAGCAAATCCTCTGCTGGTGCTGATGACTTCTCCGGTTTTGGCGTTAATTTTCAAAATTTTGCCATTTATAGGAGATTTGATGTAACTCAAATCCAAGTCAGCTTTTGCTTGTTGAACAGAAGTTGTGGCACTGTTAACTTCAGTTTGTGCTACTTGAACATCTACACCACGCACTTCACTAATACTGGTGAGTTGCGCTTGTGCTTGCTTGCGTTGTTCTTGGTATGTATCTTGAGTCCGCTTGAGGGTGGCTTGAGCTTCTGTTAGCTGCTGTTGTGTAGTCTTTAGTTGCAAAGCTTTGGTATCTGCTACAGAAGCCGCGATCGCACCTTGTTTATATAATTTCTGATAGCGATCGTTCTCAGCTTGAGCATTATCTACTTCTGCCTGGATGCGGTCGATTGTCGCCTGTTGGGTGGCAACGTCTCCTTTATATTGTGGCTCTAACCGGGCGATTACAGCCTTTTGAGCATCGACATCTCCGGTTTTACCTCCAGATTTCACCTGCGCTAGTTTAGCTTTGGCAACTTGGAGTTGGTCTATAGCCTGTTGTAAAGCTGTTTTAGAACGACCATAATTTTCAAGATAGGCCAATAATTGCCCTGCTTTAACCGTATCTCCTTCTTTCACCAACAGTTTGTCTACTCTTACTCCATTATTAGAAGCAGGAGCAGTCAAAGAAGTAACTTCGCCTTCTGGCTCTAAACGTCCCAAAGCTGTCACAGCAGCTTTTACAGGCGTGGCAACTTTTGGAGGAATCGCTTGCGATGTCACAACTTTAGGTTTAGACCAATAGGATGCCAAACTATAGAAAGCGATTAATCCAGCCGCTAAAGTCAGAGAAGCTGCTAAAATTACTTGCGATCGCCCTACGGGTTTTGTGAATAATCGACTTTCTTTATTTACTGCCATATTTTCATTCCAATTCTGCTTTTTTAGAGGATATCCTGGTTATATTTAGTCGATTAGAATAGACTCATCCACCAACTACCAAGAGTGTTTTTTCTCTAGGTTTTCTACCTTAAATCAAGTGGATGGGTCTAAATTGGTTTTATATGAATTGTTGTACGCTTTTACTGCCCAAACTTATTATTGTGGCGTGAAAATTAATGGCGTGTTACTTCAAAGCTTCCTAAGTTATATCCTATTTTGTCATCTAATCCCGTAGCGTAAAATACAATAGCGCTATTCAGAAAACTTAACTTTCAAGGACAATTAAGCGCTAAAAAATAATATCAAAACCTGGATAAACTTGTTATTAAGTATGGTCTAAAAGTTGATTATTGTCAACTAATTGAATTTGTATAAGTCCTGATTCTCTCACTAAAATATTTTATCATTATCAAATTAGGTGCTGAAAAAATGTACCGCTCGCTAATCTATTGTCTAGCAATTGAATACCTACAAATAGTTCGTTATTAAGCAGATTTGATATTAATAACAGATTATTATGAGCAAGGTTGTGTAATATGAGACATTCTTCTAGCGATTTCTAGTAGGGGTAATTGATAAATTGCCCTTACTTAAGCTATTAGCCCTATAAGGGACTTGCAAAGCGGGTTAGTTCGTAGATGAAATGTATGTATACTTTTTACTGAAGATTCATTTAAGCCATATTATGTTTATCAAGCAACATATTAAAAATTAATATTTGCTTTATAAATAACTACTTTGTTTCTGAAATTGACTTATATTAAAAAATAACCAAAAACTTTGTCTCAATTATGATGCTTTTCTGAAAAATAATACTTATAGTTATTGAATTTATCTATGTATTCATTGAATTGTTACTTACTAAACAATAGATTTGTAGTGTTAGCTTAATCAAGAGAATATTTATGCTTAATCCGTAAATATCTAAAATAATCACATATTTATATAGTTATAAATTATACTTTATACTGAGTTTAACTCAAAATTATATTAGTGGTTATTTATAAAATAACTTTAAAGGAATGATTTAGTTTCTGTAAAGTATGTTAGTGTTTTTATTAATTCAATGCTTTAAAGTGGTTAAACAAACTAGTTATTTAATTGATATTTTGAAATTAAAAATAACTAAAGATAACTGCGTTGTCATTACCTAGCGATTGTTTAATTACTTTTTCAACTTGCTTAAACTCGGATTAAAGGCGGTGTCTTTTCTGTAACGAACTTGTCAACTTTACTGGGTTAAATCCCATAAAATATATTATCCGGACGTTGAAACTAGCTATGATATTTATTGAGATACAGAACGTTGTTATAACATCAGCTATGTTGCTGTGTTTAGCCTAGATAATCAAACGATTTCCGGTAAAAAAACGTTTCTGTTTCCTTAGCTACTCCTCAGTTTTCTTCGCTCCAGTAGGATACCATTGCTCAAAATCTCTATTATTACAAATGGATTGAATTCACTGGTCAAGCAGTTGTTACACTCCAAAACTATTTTACCAGTTTTAACGACTTCATCGACTGTGCCAATTTTGAATTTTGAATTTTTTTGGTTCATTCTCCATTTGTTGTGGATGAAACAAATCTAAAAGATGCTCGTAACTACGCCTGATTAATCACTAACGCAAATCTAAAATCCAAAATTGGTTGACCTATTGCCACAATATCAAGAGTCTAGCGTTGTATAACATTTTTTCGCGATCGCAGTGTGCCAAAATCGCCTATAAATCTAAGGCTTTGTCAAGGCAGTATGTGTCGTGTGGTGTTGATTTCAAAATAAGCATTTAGCACAGATAGGATAGCTAGCTGCTTTACAAGATGAGAGATTTTCATTAATTAGTAGGCAACAGAAATTACTGTAGCTACACAATCCACAGTACTAACTATGCCCTATGTCTGCTTATTCAATTGATGCTGCCTTAGCGGAGTTAGAGAGCCTGATCAGTAATTGTGAAAAGGCTGTGATGAGGTCTATAGAGGAAAAAAACATGAAGTCAGATAAATCAGTGTCAATCAACAAAATTAACAGACAATTACAACATAATCCTATCGCCATTGTTGGGATGGCTTCTCTATTGCCTCAAGCCAGGAATTTGCGGGAATACTGGCAAAATATAGTAAACAAAATTGACTGTATTACGGATGTTCCTTCTACCCACTGGAGCATTGAAGATTATTACGATCCAAATCCCAGAACTCCGGAAGATAAAACCTACTGTAAAAGAGGTGGATTTCTTCCAGAGGTAGATTTTAACCCGATGGAATTCGGTATACCACCTAGTATTTTGGAAGTTACAGATGTATCGCAACTATTAAGTTTAGTGGTTGCGAAAGAGGCAATGGAAGATGCAGGTTATGGGGAAAAACGTGAGTTTAACCGCGAGATGGTTGGGGTAATTTTAGGCGTGGCTATGGCCAAGCAATTAGGAATGCCACTTTCTGCAAGATTGGAATATCCGATTTGGGAAAAAGCACTCAAAAGCAGTGGTTTATCTGACGAAGATACGCAAAAAATCGTTGATAAAATCAAAAGCGCTTATGTGAAATGGGATGAGAATGCTTTCCCTGGAATGTTAGCTAACGTAGTCGCTGGACGAATTGCTAATCGCCTGAATTTTGGCGGGATGAATTGTGTAGTTGATGCCGCTTGCGCTAGTTCCTTTGGTGCTTTAAAAATGGCGATTAGTGAGCTAATTGAGCATCGTTCTGACATGATGCTGACTGGTGGAGTTGATACCGATAACACCATCATGGCTTACATATCTTTCAGCAAAACACCGGCGGTTTCTCCTAGTGAAAATGTCAAACCTTTCGATGCTAAATCCGATGGGATGATGCTAGGTGAAGGTATCGCCATGCTTGTCCTTAAACGTTTGGAAGATGCTCAACGGGACAACGATAAAATATATGCCGTAATTAAAGGTATTGGTACTTCTAGTGATGGGCGTTATAAGAGCATTTATGCTCCCCGCAAAGAAGGTCAAGTCAAAGCCTTAGAACGTGCTTATGAAGATGCCGGCTTTTCTCCCGCTACCGTTGGCTTAATGGAAGCACATGGTACTGGTACAATGGCTGGAGATCCGACAGAATTCGGTTCTTTAAAAGACTACTTTGATGAACACGATCGCAAAAAGCAGCACATCGCTTTGGGTAGTGTGAAATCACAAATCGGACACACAAAAGCGGCTGCGGGTGCGGCGAGTTTGATTAAAACTGCTTTGGCTTTACATCACAAAGTATTACCGCCCACAATTAATATTACTGAGCCAAACCCCAAACTCAACATTAAAAATTCAGCCTTTTATCTCAATACTGAAACCAGACCTTGGATTCGTCCAGAAGGGGAAGCACCCAGACGCGCAGGTGTAAGTTCCTTTGGCTTTGGCGGAACCAACTATCACGTCGTTTTGGAAGAATATGAAGCCGACCAAAACGACGCTTACCGCTTACACACTGGTGCTAGTGAAGTGCTGTTGTTTGCTCCGACAGTAGAGCAATTGTTGAGCAAATCGGAAGAGATTTTAGGTAAGTTGCGTTCACGAAGTGACTCCGCAGGAGTATCGCCAGATGCCCACGCACACTATGCACAATTAGTCAATGAATGCAAATCGCCACAAATTCCCCTTTCTGCTCCCAGATTTGGGTTTGTAGCTGAGAATCTCGAAGAAGCTTGCAAGTTGCTGCAAACTAGCATTGACTGGCTGAAACACAAAGGAACAGCAGCATCTTGGGAGCATCCCCAAGGAATTTATTACCGCGCCTCTGGTATGGAGTTGGGCGGAAAAGTTGTCTCTCTATTTTCTGGTCAAGGTTCGCAATACTTGGAGATGGGCCGGGAATTAGTAATGAATTTCCCTTTGATGCGCCGTCTTCATGGTTATATGGATAGCCTGTTGCTCAAAGATAATTTGCAGCCGTTGTCAGAAATCGTTTTTCCTCATCCTGTGTTTGGAGAAGCAGAAAAAAATGTCCAAATTGCTGCCTTACAACGCACAGAATACGCTCAACCAGCTATTGGGGTGTTGAGTGCAGGGATGTACAGCATTCTGCAACAAGCTGGGTTCAAGTCAGATTTTGTGGCGGGACATAGTTTTGGTGAACTGACAGCGCTATGGGCTGCGGGAGTTTTGAGTACGGAAGATTACCTGTTCTTAGTGAAAGCTAGGGGTCAAGCAATGGCGGCTCCCGAAGATCCGGATCATGATGCAGGTAGTATGCTGGCTGTCAAAGAAGACATCAGCAAAGTGGAAGCAGTAATCAGACATTTTCCGCAAGTTGCGATCGCTAATCAAAATTCTCCAACTCAATTTGTCTTGGCTGGACCGACCGCAGAAATAGCGAGAGTCAGAGACGCTTTACACCAGAAAGGATATACAGCTGTATTGTTACCTGTATCAGCAGCGTTCCATACACCGCTAATCGCCTTTGCTCAAAAATCCTTTGCGATCGCCACCAAGTCTGTCAAATTCCAAAGTCCCAAAATCCCTGTTTACAGCAACGTCACCAGTAAGCAGTATCCCAAAGAACCCCTAAATATTCAAAAAATCTTGGAAACGCACCTTTCTAATTCAGTGCTGTTTAAACAGGAAATTGAAAATATCTATGCAGCAGGTGGTACTTGCTTTGTGGAATTTGGGCCGAGAAGAATTCTCAGCAACTTGGTCAAAGAAATCCTTGGCGATCGCCCTCATATTACCGTATCTTTGAACCCCAGCACTCAAAAGAATAGCGATCGCTGCTTACGAGAAGCAGTTGTGCAGTTGCGGGTGATTGGTTTGGCTTTGAATAACCTCGATCCTTACCAACTTCCCCAAACTATCCCCCCAATTGAGACGAAGAAGACATTAAATGTCCGTTTAAACGGGATAAACTACAGATCCGAAAAAACGAAAAATGCCTTCGCTCAAGCTTTGGAGAACGGACACAAAGTTACATTACCTACTGTGACACCGAGTCATCCCACCCCCGAATATTTTGATGTGGCTCCTTTATTTACTAGTCCAGATCCAACTCTTGCAGTGGGAAAAACTAACGGACATCATAAAACACCCCTAATCGCCACCCCATCAATGAACGGTGTGACTTCTCATCTCATCACCCAAACAGAGCAACAGATGAATCCTGTGACCCTTTCACAACCAGCCCAGGAATCTAAGATGCAACCAACGCCAGAAAAACTTACAAATTACGAACAACTTTTAGCAAGTTTAGAATATCTCCTGACACAGTTCCAGGAAAATCAAGCCGAGAATTTACAAGTTCACGGTACTTATCTCAACCATCAAATGGAATATGCTAAAGCGTTTTTCCAACTGATGCAGCAGCAGAATTCTTTGTTGAGTGAAAGTAAATCAACAGCCGAAACTGCCAAAATGAAGTTAGTTGTCATGGAAAGCTTAGAGCGCAGCATGATGCAGTTTCACTCTCAACAAGGTGAAACCCTACGCATCCATGAACAATATCTTCAAGAGCAGTTGGAATATACTAAAAACTTTTTCCAACTCATACAGCAAGAGTATTCTCAAATCATCTCTGGTGAGGGAGTAACTCAACCTCCAGAAAAACTCAGCAATTTCACTCCCTTCACTACAGAAACAACTGTTACTGATGCACCAGTACCTCCTACTACCAAGATAGTAGAAAGTCAGCCTTTGCCTGTAACTGAGCCTGTAGCTAAAAATGGCTTAAATGTTACCCAAGCACCTCTCGCGGCTGCTATAGAGCCTGTAGTTGAAACTCCTGTATCCCCAGAGACACGATCAATCGCGTCTTTACTTCCCACTCCCCACTTCGCCACTGTCGAGACAGTAGAGCCTGTAGCCGAGCCACCTGTCCCAGTTGTAGAACCTCAAAGCGAGGTTGTAGTCAAAATTAGTTCACCTCCAGTCAATGAAATTGTTGCATTCACCCCAGAACCAACATCCATAACTGCTGCACCTGTATCTGGCGCAATCATTGATGTTGTTGACTTGGATAAAAACCTATTAGCTATCACCAGCGACAAGACGGGCTACCCAGTAGAGATGCTGGAAATGGACATGGATATGGAGGCCGATTTAGGGATTGACTCCATCAAACGGGTAGAAATTCTGGGGGCGCTACAGGAAATGTACCCCAACCTACCCAAACCAAACGTGGAAGAACTGGCAGAACTCCGCACCATCGGTCAAGTTGTAGAGTATCTGCAATCCCAGGCTTCCAGAAGTATTACTGTAGAAATTGCAATTCACGAAGTACAACAACCAACCGAGATTGTAGTAGAGACTGTACCCGTAGTTGAGGTAGTTACTTCACCTGAAGCAAGTATAGTTGTCGCATTCAACACAGAACTAGTTGTAACTGATGAATTTGCAGACTTAGGTCAAACCCTACTAGCCATCACCAGCGATAAAACTGGTTATCCAGTAGAGATGCTGGAACTAGAAATGGACATGGAAGCCGACTTAGGGATTGACTCTATCAAACGGGTAGAAATCTTAGGGGCGATGCAAGAACTGTACCCCAACTTACCCAAACCGAATATCGAAGAACTCGGAGAACTCCGCACCATCGGTCAAATAGTCGATTACCTACAGCAGTTAGCTGGAGGTGAAAAAAAAAAGTATGAGCCTGAGTTTGTCCAGCAGCAGCCACCGGAATTAGAGCATAATATCCAACGTCATCCGGTCAAACTCAGAAGCTTACTACAACCCGATTATTTGGATTTCACGTTACCAGAGGGACACATCGCTTTAATCACCGATGATGGTTCCCTCACCACTTATAAATTAACCGAATCCCTAATCGCTAAAGGCTGGAAAGTAGTAGTTATCAGCTTCCCCCAATCGCTGATCGCCCAACAAGCGCCCTTACCCACAGGAGTAACCCGCGTTACCTTAGCAAACTTAAGTGAAGAACATCTTCAACAACAATTGCAAGCGATCGCATCTCACTGCGGAGCGATTGGGGCCTTCATCCATCTCCATCCGATGTTTGTAGGAAATCACACTGGAAGTGTTTCTTATAACGAACAAGAAAAGGCGATCGTCAAGCATGTATTCTTGATGGCGAAACACCTCAAACCTTCCCTAAACGAAGCCGCAAAGCATGGACGTAGTTGTTTCTGCACAGTAGCTCATCTCGATGGAGCCTTCGGTTTAGAGTACAAAGTTAACTTCGGTGCGATCGGCGCTGGTTTGTTTGGATTAACCAAAACCCTGAGATGGGAATGGCCAAAAGTATTCACTCGTGCGATCGACCTAAGCCCCAGACTTGACGCTAAAGAGTCAGTACACAATATCATCGCCGAACTTCACGACCCCAATCTTTATATCAGTGAAGTTGGCTACGGCTCACAAGGACGAGTCACCCTCATCGCCGATTAAAAATTTCTTCTGTGTGCGTCTCTGTGGTTAGTTTAAAAAAAACCGCAGAGGCGCAGAGGACACAGAGAAAGAGATAAAAAACAACTTGTCTTAATTACGAATTAATATCAGAGGATTTATGACACAAACAGCCCAGCTTAGTCCATCATCTGTCTTTGTCGTGAGTGGTGGTGCAAAAGGGATTACGGCTGAGTGTACTATCAGATTAGCCCAACAGCAACCCTGTAAATTCATCCTCCTCGGTCGCTCCGAACTATTAGAAACTGAGCCAGATTTTGCTCAAGATTGTGATGAATCCGCATTGAAAAAATGCATCATGGAAAATCTTCTTTCCCAAGGGGAGAAGCCTACGCCCATGAATGTGCAAAAAATATATAACAAAATTACCTCCAGCCGCGAGATTAAAAAGACCCTAGCAGCAATTGAAAAAACAGGAGCGAAAGCAGAATATATCAGTGTTGATGTTACAGATACGCAGGCTTTACAAGAAAAGCTGGCTAATGTTGGGTCAATTACAGGAATCATTCACGGCGCTGGAAACTTAGCTGATAAGTTAATTGAAAAGAAAACAGAAGAAGATTTTGAAAAAGTTTACACCGCTAAAGTTAAAGGTTTAGAAAACCTGTTGGCTTGCATTAACCCTAATCAACTTCAGCATTTAGTTTTGTTTTCTTCTGTAACAGGATTTCACGGAAATATCGGACAATCTGATTATGCGATCGCTAATGAAATTCTCAATAAATCAGCGCATATCGTCAAGCAACAATATCCCTCATGTCATGTAGTGGCGATTAATTGGGGCGCTTGGGATAGTGGAATGGTGACACCGGAATTAAAAAAAGTTTTTCAAGAGCGAGGAATTGAAGTAATTCCGATTGCAGCTGGGGCACAAATGCTCGTTAAAGAAATGGGTAACGCTAATCATGCAACTACACAAGTTGTGATTGGTAGCAAACTGATTCCAGTTGCGACAGAACTAGATTCTCAACTACGAACCCATCGTATCCGTCGCCAAATCACACTAGCAGATAATCCCTTTTTGCTGGATCATACTATCGCTGGTTCTCCAGTTTTACCAGCAACTTGTGCAATGACATGGATGATTAATACCTGTGAACAACTTTATCCTGGTTACAGATTGTTCAATCACAAAGATTTTAAAATTTTGAAAGGAATTACTTTCAATGAATCTTTAGCAAAGGAACATACTTTAGAAATAGAAGAAATTTCCAAAGTTAGCTTGGAAAACATTGAAGTTAAAGCAAAAATCTGGAGTAAAAACCCAGAAGGAAAAACTCATTACCATTTTAGCGCTCAACTCAATCTCCAGCGAGAAATCCCCATTGCCCCCATTTATGAATCAATTAATTTAGAACAAGATAACATTATCACCGCTACCGGAAAAGCTTTTTACCAAAATGGAGGAACTACATTATTTCATGGCCCTGCTTTTCAGGAAGTCAAAAAAGTTTTAAATATCAGCCCTGAAAAAATTACTACAGAATGCCTTTGGGAAGAAATCAGCCATCAGCAACAAGGACAATTTCCAGTGCAATGGGTCAATCCTTATACAATTGATTTGAGTATGCACGGGTTATGGATTTGGACACAGCACTTTTATCAAGAAGCTTGTTTACCTGGGAAGGTGGAAATATATGAACAGTTTGCACCTACACCACATAACAAACCCTTTTACGTTTCTTGTGAAGTGAAAGCGAAAACAGCAACTAGTGCGATCGCTGACTTTATCATACATGACCGTCAAGGACAAATATATTCGCGTATGCTCGGTGCCCACGCAATTATTTGGTCAATGAAATCACTCAGAAACTAGTAATTTTTAACTTCTTCTCTGTGCAACTCTTTTGCCTCATACGTCAGCTATTTCTTTAGCAACCGTGTCTTGAAAGTTTGGGGAACAGCGTAAATCCTGCCTTTTAAATATCTCTTGCCTAATACCCAACCTTAAGGATATAAATAGTGGAAAAAATAGCTATCATCGGATTATCCTGTCTATTTCCTGATGCTAAAAATCCAGAAGAATTCTGGCAAAATATTGTTACTCAAAAAGATTCGATATCCTCTGCAACACTCGAAGAAATCGGAGTAGATCCGACAATCTTTCACAATCCAGTTAAAGGTACACCAGACAAAACCTATTCACTCAAAGGCGGATACATCCGTAACTTTCAGTTTGATCCTAGTGAATACAATTTGCCATCAGAATTTGTTGCTAGTTTAGATAACACCTTCAAATGGTCATTGTATACTGCTAAACAAGCAATTGTGCAGAGTGGTTATTGGGGGAATCAAACTATTCTCTCAAAATGTGGCATCATTTTAGGTAATTTGTCATTACCGACAAAACTATCTAATCAATTATTCTCTCCCATTTACCAAAAAGTTCTTATCCCTGCTGTTAAAGAACTTTTGCAGTATGAAGACTTTGATTTAGCTACTCTACCAACTGTCAATAAAGCGTCTTTGTACAATGCAATGATATCTGGCTTACCAGCATCTATCATTGCTCAAGCCCTCTCTCTATCTGAGATTAATTTCTGTCTAGATGCTGCTTGTTCATCATCATTTTATGCTATTAAATTAGCATCTCATTACTTATGGTCTGGTAAAGCTGACGCCATGTTAGCTGGAGCCATCAGTAGTGCAGATTCACTATTTGTGCGGATGTTATTTTCTGGTGTTCAAGGCTATCCAGAAAATGATATCAGTCGTCCTTTAGATAAATCCTCTAGAGGATTAATTCCCGCCGATGGTGTTGGGATGGTGATGCTGAAAAGATATTCTGATGCTATCAGAGATGGCGATAATATTCTCGCTACCATCTGTGGTAATGGACTTTCAAATGATGGCAAAGGCAAGCATCTACTAAGTCCGAATCCTAAGGGACAAATTTTAGCTTTTGAGCGAGCCTATAATGAGGCAAATCTTAATCCAAAAAATATTGATTATTTAGAGTGTCATGCTACTGGCACATTACTAGGAGATACAACTGAAGTCAACTCTGTAGAAACCTTCTTTGGTGAAAATAAAGCTGCGCCTTTAGTAGGTTCTGCCAAGGCAAATACTGGTCACTTGCTAACTGCTGCTGGCATGGTTGGCTTGACTAAAGTAATTTTGAGTATGTCTCATGATGTAATTCCACCAACCATTAATGTTACTGAACCTTTATCTTCGGAAAATAAGACAATTTCCGCCGATACAATTGTTAGAAAAACTACGACATGGCCGAATAACAACTTATCAACAAAACGAGCAGCTATTAGCGCTTTTGGTTTTGGCGGCACTAATTCTCATCTGATTTTAGAACAAGGAACTACAACAGAATCAGTTGAATCAATTCCACCTGTTCCACCTAGCAAAATTGCCATTGTGGGCATGGATGCCTTTTTTGGTAACTGTGATGGTTTAGATGCTTTTGAACGTAGTATTTATGATGGAACACAGCATTTTACTTCTCTACCGCCTCAAAGATGGCATGGTATAGAAAATCAAGAAAGTATCCTGAAAGAGTATGGTTTAACAGATGGAAAAGCACCAGTAGGGGCATACATAAAAGATTTTGAAATCGATACTTTATCGTGTAAAATTCCACCAAATGAAATAGAGAAATTAAACCCACAACAATTGTTGCTCCTGAAAGTTAGTGATCGCGCGGCTAAAGATGCGAAACTAAAGGAGGGTAGCAATGTAGCAGTTATTATCGCTGCTGAGACAGAGTTTTCTGTGCATCAGCTACAGCAAAGATGGAACCTATCTTGGCAGGTTAAGGACGGCTTACTCAACCAAGAAATTTCTTTGCCTACTGAACAGCTGGCGCAACTAGAAACCATTGTCAAAGACAGCATTCACCACCCAGTAGAAATCGGCGAATATGTCAGTCATATTGCCAACATCATGGCAAGTCGAATTTCTGCTTTGTGGGATTTCACCGGCCCTGCATTCACCATGACGGCTGGCGAAAATTCTGCTCTCAAGGCGTTGGAAGTTGCCCAAATGCTACTCGCAACTAGAGAAGTAGATGCAGTGGTTGTTGGTGCAGTAGATTTGGCAGGCGGTGTGGAAAATGTCTTGTTCCGCAACCAATTTGCACCGATTAATACGGGTATCAATACGTTGGGTTATGACCAACAAGCTAATGGCTGGACGGTTGGCGAAGGTGCAGGTGCTGTTGTCCTGAAGCGTTACGAAGCTGCTAAACAAGAGAATGAACGCATCTATGCAGTAATTGATGCAGTGAGTTTCGCTCAAAGTAATTCTACTTTGGGTAACACTTTGGTAAAACCTGATGCTTCAATTATCAGCAATGTCTGTAAACAAGCCTTCCAGATAGCAGATATTCAACCCACAGAGGTTAACTATGTGGAAGTCTTCGGTAGTGGCATTCCCCAAGAGGATGAAGCGGAAATCACAGGTTTATTGCAAGCTTATCCGAAAGTGGGCAATGGTTTGCACTGTGCATTGGGCAGCGTCAAAGCCAATATCGGTCACACCTATACAGCATCGGGAATCGCTAGCCTAATCAAAACCGCTCTCTGTCTTTATTACAGGTATATTCCCGCCACACCCAAATGGTCTGGTGTTAAAACACCGCAAGTATGGTCAGGTAGTCCCTTCTATGTGGCGATGGAATCAAGACCTTGGTTTATCGATCAAGGCGCTACACGCAGAATAGCAGCAATTAATAGCATGGGTATAGATGGAAGTTATGCCCATTTAATCTTATCGGAAGAACCCAGCCAACAAGAACGGGACAACAGGTATTTGCAGCAAATACCTTATCATCTGTTCCCGATCGCAGTTAGCGATCGCTCCAACATACCAGATTTACTAAACAATCTTCAACAAACCATCGAAGAAAGTTCCTCTTTATCAGCTACCGCTAGCCAAACATTTGCCAATTTTGAAAGACATTCTGATGCAAAATACGTCTTATCAATCACAGGACGTAATAAAAAAGAACTATTCAAAGAAATTGAATCTGCTCGCAAAGGTGTAAATAATGCCTTTGAGAACGGTACAGATTGGCAAACACCAATAGGAAGCTATTTCACAGCTAAACCATTGGGTAAAACTGGAGCATTAGCTTACGTTTATCCGGCAGCTGTCAATTCTTATGTAGGTATCGGTCAGAATCTCTTCCGCTTATTCCCAAAAATCTACGATGACACAATATTCAATAGTCTTGCTAATCGTGCTATCGAAATTCATCAGCGACTTTATCCCCGAAGCTTGCAGAAATTTTCCACCAGGCAACTAGAAACTCTGGAAAAAGAATTTCTAGATGATTCCCTAGCGATGTTTGAAACAGAAATCGCCTATTCTCGACTGATTACTACAATTATTCGAGATGATTTCCAAGTCAAACCACAATGTGTTTTTGGCTATAGCCTCGGTGAAACTAGCATGATGTCTGCCCAAGGAGTTTGGAGCAATTTTTCTGGTGGAAGTAACACTTTAAATTCATCTCCTCTGTTTGGCGATAAGTTATCCGGCCCGAAAAATGCTGTACGTGAATATTGGGGATTAACAGATTCACCTAACAATAATTTTTGGAATACCTATGTTCTCATGGCTACTCCATCTCAAGTTAGAGAATGCCTGAAACATGAAAATCACGTCTACTTAACTCAAATCAACACACCAGAAGAAGTATTAATTGCTGGTGAGGATGCAGCCTGTAAACGAGTCATTCAAACTTTAGGTTGTAACGCTTTCCCCGCTCCCTTCGACCATGTGATACATTGTGAAGCGATGCGATCGCAGTACGAGGAAATCAAGAAGGTAAACACCTTACCATCGCAAAATCTCCCCGGTATTGTGTTTTATTCTGCTGCCGATTATCAACCAATTGCAGTAGAAAGTGAAGCGATCGCTCACAACATTGCCAAAGGATTGTGTCAAGAACTTGATTTTCCACGATTAGTTAATCGTGTCTACGGTGATGGAGTCCGCATATTTTTGGAAGCAGGCGCTGGTAGTGTCTGTTCACGATGGATTGATAAAATTCTCGGTAGCAAAGAACATATCACAGTTTCTCTGAATCGTAGAGGCATGGATGACCATGTTTCGATGGTCAAAGCATTAGCAAAACTACTCAGTCATCAGGTGAACTTAGATTTATCACCACTGTATAGCAAACTTCAAAAAACGGCTAATTCTAATAAAGCGACATTGAGAACAGTTACCTTGGGTGGGAAAGCGATCGCAGCTACAATTTTGAGCGAAGAGAATCGTAAACTTGTTGAAGATTTCGCTGGGGATCTTAGGAGCGATCGTTTCAAAATACAGTATCTAAATATACCTGATATCCAACAATCTGAAATCACAGATTCTCTTAACACTTCCAACCAAATCACCGAACAAAAAAGTTATTCCCCTAACATCTTGCCTCAGTTAGAAGAACTCAAACAAAAAAATATCATTGATAACGTTTTTGAACCGAGAGAACAATTACAATCTTCTGAGTCAAGCGCAATTCAACAGCCGATTCCTATTTTTTCCCCACCCGTCAGAACTAAAAAAATTAGTAGCATCATCAGCATGTTCGATTTAAATAAGACCCAGTATCAAAAGCTCAATGCTAATAATTCAAAGATAACTAAAGCACACACAGCCTTTTTACAAGCTAGACAAGATTACAGTCAACAAATGAGCGAAATAATTCAATTGCAACTAGCTTGTGCTCAAAACTTGCTTAACGACGAATCCTAATAAATCATACCAATTCTCTAAACTTGCACTGACTAATTCTTAACTCATTTCTTCCTTTGCGCCCTTAGCGTCTTCTCTACGAGACGCTACGCGTTGGCGGAAGCCTCTCGTAGAGAAGGCGGTTCATTTAAAAATTATTACGTGCATATTCGTGCAGGATTGGTATGAATATATAGATTTTTTCAATTTTATCATCCATTGTTTGTAATCCGAGGGATAACTGCCGTGACAACCGTAGATACGGTACTAAGTAAACACGATAATGGTCTTAATTTCTCTTCCTGGTCTTATAACAAAAACCAGGTTTGGAAAGGTTCTTTAGAAACTGTATCTTTTGAAAAACAAACCATCAAAGATAAATTGATGGTATTAAATAAACCCTGCTACATCGTGAAAGTTGCCGGAAAAATCGGTGTCACTAATGAGGGTTATTTATCCCCTGGTGATAATGGCACAACAGCACAAGTAGAACTGCTAACATTTGCAGCACCAATCCGCATTCAACAATTTGGAGATCCTAATTTTCTCTCCTCTCATGGAGTGAAATATGCCTACGTTACCGGCGCAATGGCTGGCGGAATTGCTTCTGAAGAAATGGTCATTGCACTCGGAAAAGAGCAAATTTTGAGTTCCTTTGGTGCAGGTGGTTTAATTCCAGAACGTTTGGAAGTAGCCATAAATCGCATTCAAGAAGCTTTACCTCAAGGGCCTTATGCTTTTAATTTAATTCACAGCCCTAATGAACCTGCAACTGAACGCCGGGCTGTGGATTTATACCTCAAATATCAGGTGAGAACAGTAGAAGCATCTGCATTTCTCGACTTGACGCCCAACATTGTTTATTACCGCGTTACTGGATTGGAGTTGAATAACGCCAATCAAATTGAAATCAAAAATAAAGTCATTGCCAAAATTTCTCGCCGAGAAGTTGCTACTAAATTCCTACATCCAGCACCAGCTAGAATTATTAAAGAGCTTCTGCAACAAGGATTAATTACTGAGTTACAAGCAACTCTTGCAGCTAAAGTTCCAATGGCTGATGATATTACCGTCGAAGCTGATTCTGGAGGTCATACAGATAACCGTCCCTTGGTTTGTTTGTTACCTTCTATTATTGCTTTGCGGGATGAAATTCAAGCACAATATCATTACCAAACACCGATTAGAATCGGTGTTGCAGGTGGAATTGGTACACCTCAATCAGCATTAGCAGCTTTCATGATGGGTGCTGCTTATATAATGACTGGCTCAATCAATCAGTCATGCGTTGAATCTGGGGCTTGTGAACATACCAAAAAGTTACTAGCTCAAGCAGAAATGGCTGATATGATTATGGCTCCAGCCGCAGATATGTTTGAAATGGGAGTCAAATTGCAAGTTCTCAAACGGGGTACGATGTTCCCTATGCGAGCGCAGAAATTATTTGAACTCTATCGCGCTTATAATTCCATCGAAGAGATTCCTTTGGCAGAAAAAGAGAAATTAGAAAAACAAGTTTTTCGCAAAACTATTGCTGAAGTATGGGAAGGAACTGCGGCTTATTTGTCCCAAAAGAATCCAGAGAAACTTGGGAAAGCAGTCAATAATCCTAAACTGAAAATGGCGTTGATTTTCCGCTGGTATCTAGGATTATCTTCTCGCTGGTCTAGTTCTGGTGAAAAAGGTAGAGAAGTCGATTATCAAATTTGGTGTGGTCCAGCAATGGGCGGTTTCAATGACTGGGTACGCGGTTCTTATCTGTCTGAACCAAATAATCGTGGTGTAGTTGATGTTGCTAATCAAATTATGACTGGTGCAGCCTTTTTGTATCGTGTCCAAAATTTGAAAATTCAAGGACTGCAAACTTCCGATTATTACAGTCAATATCACCCTGTTCGTTCTACATCATTGTTGGAGATTTAAAAATGACTATAAAACAGTCTTTTACAGCAGACGATATTCAAATATTTTTGGTATCTAACTTAGCTAAGTTGCTAGGAGTTGCAACTGATGAAATAGATATCAAAGAACATTTAGAAAATTATGGGTTGGATTCAGCTCAAGCAATGGTTTTAGTAAGTAACTTAGAAAAATTACTCGGATTTCAACCCTCTCCATTGCTTCTATGGCATTACCCAAATATTGAAGCTCTTTCACAGCGTTTAGCTGAAGAAGTACAAGAAGATTCACCGATTCAAGATACAGGTGTGGTAGCCTCTAATGCCAATGCTGCATCCTCTATTCTAGATTTAGGTGCTGAGGTTGTTCTTGACCCCACCATCCATCCCGGTGCTGCATCTAATGTGGCTGTGGGTGAACCCAAAAACATCTTTTTAACTGGAGGAACAGGCTTTTTAGGAGCTTTTATCATCTGGGAATTACTACAAGAAACCCAGGCGGATATCTATTGCTTAGTGCGTGCTGCTAATACTGAAGAAGGCAAAACAAAACTCCAAAATAATTTGCAACAATATGCAATTTGGCAGGAAGAATTTAACTCCCGAATTATTCCAATTGTCGGTGATTTATCTTTGCCATTATTAGGTGTTGGTTCGGAACAATTTCAAGTTTTAGCTACCAATATTGATACTATTTATCATAGTGGTGCTTTATTGAATTATGTTTTTCCATATTCAGCACTGAAAGCAGCCAATGTTTTAGGAACACAGGAAGTTTTGAGATTGGCTTGTCAAATTAAAGTCAAGCCTGTACATTACGTTTCTAGTGTGGCTGTTTTTGAATCCACTGCCTATGCTGGTAAGGTTGTCAAAGAACAGGATGAATTCAATCATTGGGAAGGTATTTATCTTGGTTACTCACAAACTAAATGGGTAGCTGAAAAGTTAGTAAAAATTGCTCGTGACCGTGGACTTCCTGTAACTATCCACAGACCACCACTGATTTCAGGTGATAGCAAAACAGGTATTTGTAATACACATGACTTTATCAATCTGATGGTCAAGGGCTGTCTACAAATGGGAAGTTTTCCCGATGTAGATTATATGTTGGATATGTCTCCTGTGGACTATGTAAGTCAAGCCATTGTTTATCTATCACGGCAAAAAGAATCTATAGGTAAAGCTTTCAATTTACAACATCCTCAACCTGTCTCTTTGAAAATATTAGTTGATTGGATACGCTCTTTTGGTTATTCAGTTGAGATGATTCCCTACGAAAAATGGCAATCAGAGTTAATCAATAATGTGTCTTCTGTAGACAATCCTTTGTATACTCTGCGACCATTTTTACTAGAGCGCTGGTCTGATGAGCAACTGACTATTCCTGATTTGTATTTGCAAGCTAGAAGACCTCATATTAGCTGCCAAGATACTCTTCATGCACTAGCAGGTAGTTCTATTGCTTGTCCTCCAATTAATTCTCAATTGTTTATGACTTACACTGCCTACTTAATTCAAAGTGGCTTCTTAAATATCGCTTAGAAACTCAAAAATTGTGTAGGATGTGTAGGAACTTAACATACCGCCCCAGATATTTTCGGTGCGTTACAAAAGCACAACGCTAGTTGCTACGCATAGCGCAGTGGTAGCGAGTTCAGACGCTTTTACAGACGCTCTAGTACTCGCTACCGCCTCGCTATCGAGCATCGGGAACCTTCACTACAAAATAATTTTATTTAGTCCATTTTTTTAAAACTCAGTACTACTGAATAGCCAATATTTCAGATACCAGCAACAAATTATAGACTAACAGCAGCAATATAATTGCCTTGTTTTTTTCTGCCCAATAATATAAATTTTTAGTATTCAACTCTTGACAGAAGCAATTGAGGGTAGAATGGTTAGTATCGGGCATGAAGGTTTGATTTTACCTACTGGCTTTTGTGAGTAATCAAAAGCCAAACGCTAGTAGTTTGAAATAACTGAACTTCTTTAATGCCCAACTTATTCGATGCATAAGTGCTAAATTTGCGTTTGTACTGATACATTTATAGGAATCCGGTTTGATTCCTGAATTTACTTGCGTGGAGAGGGAACAGAGAACAGGGTATAGGGTATAAAAAAAAGGGATGAATACGTACTGAATCTTGTTCAAAAATCAAATAGGAATCTTATATCTAAGGCATCACACAAGTTATTTACAAGGAGAATAACTTAATATATTTTTTCTCCGTTCAAATATTACGTGCACTTAATTGTAGAACGAGAACGACTGTAAATGCAATACAGCTTCATCAAATTGAATTCACCAATATTCTTACATGAACAAAACACATCAAGGACAGAGTAGACAAACTGCTCTTATTACTGGGTCAGCTGGTGGAATTGGCTACCAATTAGCGTGTATTTTTGCTGCTCATGATTATAATCTGGTCTTAGTAGACAGAAATGGGCCAAAGCTAGTAGAAGTTGCTGTCAAATTCCAAGAAGAATTTGGAATTTTTGTCAAACCTATTGTTAAGGATTTATCTATATCAACGGCTCCTGAAGAAATTTTTACAGAGTTGCAAAAAGCCGATATAAATGTTGATGTGCTGGTAAATAATGCCGGATTTGGGATTTATGGATTATTTCACGAAACTGACCTAGCTACTGAACTGGAAATGCTACAGGTAAATTTGGTGTGTCTCACCCATTTAACCAAGCTATTCGTGAAGGGCATGGTAAAGCAAGGTGAAGGTAAAATATTAAACGTTGCCTCAGCCGCTGCTTTTCAACCAGGGCCTTTGATGGCAGTTTATTTTGCAACTAAAGCTTATATCTTATCTTTTTCAGAAGCGATCGCTAATGAGCTAGAAGGTACAGGTGTCACTGTGACAGTTCTGTGCCCAGGCTCAACCGAATCTGCTTTCCACGAAAGAACGGGAATGGCTGGTTCTAAGTTGCTCAAGGGCAAAAAGATGATGGATGCACAAACAGTAGCCGAAATTGGTTTTCACGCCTTAATGAAAGGCAAAACCATTGTGATTCCTGGCTTTATGAATAAATTACTTGCAAAAAGTGTCAGATTTGTACCCAGAAAGCTGGTGACAAAAATTGTACGAAATATGCAGGAAGATAAGTAGAGGGCATTGGGGATTGGGCATTCACTAATAACTAATGACAAATGACAAATGACTAGGATTAATACTGCCAACACTTTAAATTCCAGCCAAAATTCTCTACAGCAACAGCAGCAACATAATTGTTAGCAGGTACTAATTCAAAAAGACTCCAGTCTTCAGATATCTGTAACTTGGCTGGTTCTGTGAGAGTCAGTGATACTTCAATTTGTTCTAACTGGGATAGTCCGTCTCCAGTTGCCTTTAAATAAGCTTCCTTACAAGTCCAGTAACGGAAAAATACCTCTTGCTGTTTGTTGGGAGATAGCGATCGCAACATTTGATATTCTCTCGCTAAAAAGAACCGTTTGGCAAGAGCTTCTAAATCAGACATCGAGCGAATATATTCTAGGTCTACACCAATTGGGCGAGTGCAATTCACTGCACACAAACCCAATCCTTGGGAATGAGACAAGTTAAACGCCAGTCCACTATCGGCAAATTTATCTGCTAATACTGGTTTGCCACGCTGTTGATAACTAAACTGCACTTGTGACGGCTGAATACCCAAATAGCGACCTAATATAGTTCGTAGGATACCACGACCAGCAATGAAACGCTGCCGATGTTCCTGAAAATAAAACCGTTCAGCACGAGCTGTTTCGTCACTGGAAAGAGTTGCTGCTAAATTTTGCAGCTGTCGTTCTGGTTGGTCAAGGTCTATGCGCCAGACATGAATCTCATCCGGTAGCAAAGTTAAATCCGTCGGTGCAGGTAGCCAGAAATTCATAGTAATTCGTAATACTCGCCAAAGGCGAGAAGCAAGCTACGTAATTCGTAATTCAGATTTTGTTTGGGTTTTCTTCTTTTTGTATTGGATAAGGTTTTGTACTTTAGTAGTTTCTTCACAACAATTATTATGGGTGGATCTGGTTTGACCGCTTTAGCGCTACTATACTATGTGCTAGACCAACGCGGTAAGCGTAGCCATGCCGTCAGGCTTATCACTTCCCAGTTTCAACACGGGGTAACAGCTTTGGAAAACAAAAAGGATTTTATAAGCTTTACAACAATTACTTTTATTGAGTAAGCAGAGTAATTGCATCAAATTAGGGCAATACTTTCTAATTTGATGAATAGCATTTTAAATATTAGCTTAATTACTTAGCAAAGTAGCTGCACTTATTTTTCTTATAATGAATCTGCCAGAAGAGTTGTTAAATATTAAGTCAAACTGTAAACATAACTACAGGTAGCTGTGAACGCTTTTCCTGTCTAATATGCTGATTTCTTATTCTACATATCCGTGCAATTTTTATTACTTTAGATGTACGATTTTTAACTTCAGGTTAAATCCTCTGAAAGAGAATGTATTAAAACCCTTGACAGAGAATAGGAAATTTGATTTTGGCTACATTAGCTATACAGTTTTACTCTAAGGAATTACGAGGAATGTCTGCAAGTGTTTTGCCAATAAGTAAGTTTTGTAAAGGTGAGATAGTAAGTTTTTTAGGTGGGGAAGGCGTCATTAAAAACTACCGATTTGAGTCAGGTAGTTGGGAATATTTGGTGGAGATGCCTATGGGACCAGAACCAGAAATGGGTCGGGTCGGTTATGAAACAACGATTTGGCTACCTGAAGTAGATATTTCTTCACTGGTAAATCATTTTTCTGGCAAATTGTTAAATCTGGAACAAAAAAACCTTGCTAAAGCTTGTTAAAAATCTATTAGAATTACTTTTTTGCAAGACATAGTGAGGATGAATGATTACTAATTTGGAGTACCTTGCCTTCTTTGTGCTGCTACTGACAGCGCTTCTATTAGCAATTAAAGAAATGAGCGTTGCTTTGGATGAAGTAGATGTTGAGCGCTTTACTCTCTGGACAGGTATTGCTTCTGTTATTGCTGGTTTACCAATAATATTGTGGTAGCTTCTCAGCCAATGCCATTCTTTCTATTGCAATAGTTTATTTAGGACAAGTAGTAAAAACAAGCTAATCTGTTCATTTTTTTGGATTTCCAAACAATACGACTCCATCCGTCGAGTATCCTAGCAGCTAAAATATTGTCTCGCCTATTATTTTCTTTGTTGCTGCAACCATTGTAAAACTCGATTCCATGCCCACCAAGGGTCAGGGTCTTGTAATTGGCGCTGGCAATTTTTACTACTCATATAACCAACATGGCCGCCGTAACGAGTGAGGAACAAATCTATTGCCGGATTGCGATCGCAAGCTTCTTGCAATTCAGGTATAATAGCTGGGTCAAAAAGTGGGTCATCGGCAGCATAGATAATCAAAGTCGGTTTTGATATTTGCGGTAATATTTGTAGAGCACTGCTGGCTTGGTAATATGCTTCCACAGAAGGAAAACCTAGTCGGTTAATTACCAGTTCATTGTCAAAACCCCAGATACTGTTTGCCCGTTCAATCGCCGCTGGGTCAATGCTTCCAGGATGAGCATCATGTATTCGCCATGCCAGTTTTTTTAAATTCTGTGTAATCTGCGTTTCCAAATATCTACCAAAGGGCTTAGTGACTAGATAAGATAGCGATCGCTCAGAATCCAAACTGGGACAAATCACCATACCACCACCAATATCGCTATCTTCTAGTCCTAAATCCTCATGCTCTCTAATCACTTCACCAGATACTTTCAGTGCCCATAGTGCCAATTGCCCTCCTAAAGAAAATCCTGTAAACCAGAATTTTCCCGGACATCCCATTGCCTTAGCAGTGGCGGCAATGCGAACATAATCTTCCCCCTCATACAGTCCATCGGAAGTCAGAGTTGGGGACAAGTCAGCGGTTTTACCGTGGGCACGCCAATCAAATAACACTATAGCGTACCCTTGAGCATAGGCTTTACGTCCTAGCACTCTCAAAGACCATTCTGTCTTTAACTCTCCAGTAATACCATAAGTACCAATAATCGTGCTATGAGCATTTTCAGGAATGGCAACCAAGCCAAAAATTGGCACACCTTGCCCACCTATAAAGATTTTTTCGTGATAAGACGGTTCTGGGTTTTGATTAGTACTTTCCCAGTAACGGCTTCCCCACAAAGCGGTGTGTACAGTCATAATCACACCGTTTTGTAAAAACCAAGACGGATTGAAGAGGGGAGTATAACACATCATAGACTATAAGATTTCGTTTAGTTGAGTCTTGATTTCACAGTCATTTAATCTTAATATTTATGTAAGATTTAAAATCTTTTTTAGAATTGATTCAATAATCTTTGTATCTATCAAAGGTTGTTATTTATCCTTAATAAGTAGTAATAATTTTTTAAGAATGCCGAGGATTCTTGTCATAGACGATGACCCAGCGATTTCAGAACTAGTTGCCGTCAACTTGGAAATGGCTGGCTACGATGTTAGTCAAGCTGAAGACGGCATCAAAGGTCAAGCGCTGGCTCTCCAGCTACAACCAGACTTGATCATGCTCGATTTAATGTTGCCCAGGGTAGATGGGTTTACCGTTTGCCAACGCCTGCGTCGCGACGATCGCACCTCTGAAATTCCCGTGTTAATGTTGACAGCCTTGAGCCAAACTCAGGACAAAGTGGAAGGCTTCAATGCTGGCGCAGATGACTACCTCACCAAACCTTTTGAAGTTGAAGAACTGCTGGCGCGGGTGCGGGCACTTTTGCGGCGTACTGACCGGATTCCCCAAGCCGCAAAGCACAGTGAGATTCTCAATTATGGCTCATTAACTCTCGTTCCCGAAAGATTTGAGGCAATATGGTTCAATGAAACAGTGAAATTGACTCACTTGGAATTTGAGCTACTTCACTGCTTACTGCAACGCCACGGTCAAACGGTTTCTCCCAGCGAAATCCTCAGAGAAGTTTGGGGTTACGATCCTGATGATGACATAGAAACGATTCGAGTCCATATTCGCCACTTGAGAACCAAGCTAGAACCAGATCCTCGCCATCCCCGCTATATCAAGACAGTGTATGGTGCTGGATACTGTCTTGAATTACCCGCTATACCCCCATCGAATGAAGGGGCTTCGGTAACAGTCGTTGAATGAAATCACGCTAAATTCCCTTAACTAAGCTATCACTTAGGCAAGAACTCTCTGTAACTCCTTATTCCTTACCGCTTAGTTAAGGTTATTGGTGGAATTTATTAGTATGTAGAGATGTTGCAATACAACGTCTCTACAAGTGTATCAATGAGAAATTAAGATACAACGTTTTTTGTCAATGAGTTAAAATACTCAAAATAAGTTTCGTAAAAATGATAATCGTGTGATGGAGAGGAAGAGGATGTAATTTTCGGTTACACTCCTCAGCCTCTTTTTTGATTATCATTATTTTTAAAGTCTTTAACAACTTAAAAATTATATGAAAAAGTTATAAAAAAATATTGTAACGACAGAATAACTTTATCAAAAGCGTGCTTCATTCTTAAGTAAATTCAACTATGAAGTTGAAATACGTGCAAAATTGGAGTTAATAAGAATGCGGTTTTTTATAAAAAGTTATTTGGTGAGTATGTTGGCTGGAGTCGTAAGCTTAGTGGCGAACCAAGCTTTGGCAGTAACGGGGCCAGGAGCTACTATGAAGAATTCCTATCCCCAAGACAATTCATGTTTAAGCACTTCGAGTTATGGGGGAATTATTAATAACTGTAGTTACAGTGTTCAAGTCGTAGGAACCCTGCAACTGTCACCAGGTTCTCACCCAACGTCAGTCAGAATTTATGGAAATAATAGCTCGTGTCAAGCAGTTTCGATTAATGGTGTTGGAAACGGTGCCGCGTTTAGTTCTTTAGTTTATACTACTTCTGGGCCAAAAAATTGGCAAACCCTGAATCTTGGTAATCTTTCTGTATTTGATGGGCCTGATGGGAATAGCGAAACAGGTACACTTTTTAGGTGTTCGCTCGAAGCTGGTGGCATTATAGGCAATTTCACAGCAAAGTAAAATTTTTGAAGGTAGACATTAGCCGTCATTGAATTTCTTAAATTGTAGTGCGATCGCGCTGTAATGAAACAGCGCAGTCTTTCCCAAAGAACGTTTCTACTTATTCCCAGACAATAAACCAAACC
Source organism: Nostoc sp. (assembly GCF_036917515.1). Taxonomy (GTDB): domain Bacteria; phylum Cyanobacteriota; class Cyanobacteriia; order Cyanobacteriales; family Nostocaceae; genus Nostoc. Next base: position 62,252 of record NZ_JBALDE010000099.1, read on the forward strand.
GAACTAACCCGCGTTCATAACCGCGACGCATCAACCCCAGTGATAACGCCCCCTGAATGGTAGTCCAACCGGCATTGAGTAAGCCCCAAAGTGCTTGGGGAGTGAACGCTGAATCAATTACTACATTCCAAAAAGGGGCGACGGCGGTTGACCAATCGGCGGTGCGAATATTGTTTAATGGAAGTTGACGGGCGATCGCTTCATAGTCTGGTAAAGAAATTACATAAGGCAAACAATATACTCGATAAATGTCTTGCAAATGCTTTTCCTCATCTGCCGTCAGTGGTAACTTATCAGTCGCTCGATGACACCAAGTCACCATAATTAACTTGCCGCCAGGTTTCAAGACCCGATAACATTCTTGGAGAAACTTAGTTTTATCTGGCATGTGTTCGCCGCTTTCCAGCGACCAAACCAAATCAAAAGAATTATCAGCAAAAGGCATTGCTTGAGCATTGGCTACTTGAAACTGAGTTCTTAAACTCAAATTCGCTTCCGAAGCGCGTTCCGTTGCTCTGGCAGCTTGCACAGGACTCAAAGTAATTCCTATAGCCTTAGCATTAAACTTTTCTGCCAGGTATAAAGAACTGCCACCAATGCCACAACCCACATCAAGGATATTTTCTGCTGCTTGTACACCCGCCCAATTGAGCAGTTCCTCAATTAAATCAATTTGCGCTTGCCGACGGTCTTTTTTCTGGCTGCCATCAGCGCCATAGTAGCCGTGGTGCATGTGTTCGCCCCAAATCTGTTCCCACAGACCAGAGGAAGCATCGTAGAACTGCTGAATTTGCTGGTAAAGTGTTGCACTCATGAAAAAAGTAGTATTGAGACGAAGTAGAATTTCAAAAAAAACATACAGGTAGGCTACCATGTATGTTTTTAATTAAATAAGGGTATTTTTAATTCCAGGAAGGTAAACCGAGAGGGAGCATCTAGTTTTGGTAGATGGACTTTTTTAGACAACCTATATAGTGCAGGGCTATTTCATTCTCCAAAAAGCTCTAAAAATCAAAAGTTATAGCAATGAAAAATTGGTTATTTTGTTACCAGCGTGCCGATAAAATGAACTATTTTTCTGATTTTTAAGTGCTTAAAAGCTCATTCCATTGTCGCCCTTACTGATAATTTTCTCGCTAACTATCTTGACATTTTGAATTAATTATGACTGTCGCTCGCACAATTTGTTTGGGGTTTTTGACTGTCATTGCTGTTGGTACTATTCTGTTGATGATGCCTCTTTCAACTAGCGATGGTACATGGAATAACCTGATTGTGGCACTATTTACCTCGACATCCGCAGTTTGTGTCACCGGTTTATCAGTAGTCGATCCTGGTACTTATTTTTCCTTTTGGGGTCAGTTATATATTGCACTCTTAGCTCAAATTGGCGGATTGGGCTACATGACAACTACCACATTTCTAATTTTGCTCATTGGTCGTAAATTTGATATGCGGCAAAAAATTGCCATTCAACAAGCTTTAGACCGACCAGGGATGAGTGGTAGCTCCCAAGTTATCCGTTCAATTATTGCCACAACTTTAATTTTTGAAATTACTGGAGTCTTCTTACTTTTACTTGCTTTTGTTCCAGAGTATGGGTGGAGTCAAGGACTTTGGCTGGCGATTTTTCATAGTATCAATGCTTGGAATAATGCTGGTTTTAGTTTATTTAAAGATAACTTAATTGGTTATCAGTCATCCTTTGTAGTAGTTTTCACCATTAGTATGTTAATTATCTTTGGAGGAATTGGCTATCAGGTAATTTTGGAAATGTATCTTTGGTTGCGCGATCTCATTTTCCAAAAATCTCTTAAAAAGCAATTGCTATCACTTGATTTTAAAGTTGCAACCAGCACAACCATTATATTATTAGCAATCGGGACAATAGCCTTTTTTTGTATAGAAATTAGAAATCCTGAAACATTCGGTTCTCTAAATTTAAGAGACCAGATATTAGTAGCTTGGTTTCAATCAGTTACTCCCAGAACTGCTGGCTTTAACACCATCGATATTAGCAAAATGACCACTGCTGGTCTATTTATTACAATTGCGCTGATGTTTATTGGTGCAAGTCCTGGTGGTACGGGAGGAGGGATGAAAACAACAACTTTAAGAGTTTTGACCAGTTGCACTCAAGCAATTCTTCAGGGGAAAGAAGAAGTTTTATTGTACGATCGCAAAATAGCAATAACTTTAATTTTGAAAGCTATAGGTGTGTTGGTGGGTTCTGTAGGAACCGTGATTTTAGCTACCATTTTAATTAGCCTTACAGATCCAACATTAGATTTTATTCAAATTTTGTTTGAAGTAGTATCAGCCTTCGCCACAGTAGGGCTTTCTACAGGTATTACAGGAACTATCTCTACAACAGCAAAGCTGATCTTAATTGTCACTATGTACGTTGGAAGAGTAGGTGTTTTACTGCTGATGTCTGCTGTACTAGGAGACCCCCGCCCAACCAGAATTCGCTATCCTGAAGAAAATTTACTAGTGGGATAGTTAAAAACAGAGAGTAGCGAGTAGGAAGTGTGAGGAGAATAATTATTGACAACTGACTGATGACCAAAGACAAATGACTAAACTGATAAAATATATATTTGAAGGCAAAAATAAAATTTTTAATTCAAGCGGTATATCCGTTTTTTGCCCTAAATACAGGGAGCCATAATAAGGATAAAAAGGGTGAATCTGTCATCATTAAGTTTTTTTCGCAGTTTACGTAAAGACAACCATCAATTTGCTGTAATTGGGTTAGGTCGTTTTGGCAGGTCTGTCTGTTCCACACTGCACAATTTTGGTTATCAAGTGCTGGCAACAGATATTGATGAAAAACGAGTTTCAGAAGCATTAACTGACGGCATAGTTGGTCATGCTTTGCAACTAGACTCTACAGAACCAGCCGCACTCAAAGAAGCTGGAATTTTTGAATTTGATACTGTAATTGTAGCGATTGGCAACTATGTTCAAGAAAGTATCATAACCACATTAAATGTAAAAGAGGCTGGTGTACCTCACGTAGTTGCTAAAGCTTCTAGTGAAGTTCACCGTAAACTGTTGCGGCGAGTAGGAGCAGATCATGTTATTTTTCCTGAGTATGAAGCGGGTTGTGCCCTAGCGCGCACTCTTACCAAACCAGCAATTCTAGATCGGTTTGACCTCGACCCAGATAACAGTATTGTAGAGTTGATTGTGCCTGATGAATTTCACGGCAAAACCATCACTGAACTTCAACTTCGTAACCGCTACGGTTTAAATTTGCTAGCAGTAAGCCAGGATGGGAAATTTCAAATTAATCCTGACGCTACCAAGCGTTTAGAGCGTGGGTCAGCAATGGTTGTTATTGGTTGTAATAAAGATATTAATCGTTTGCCGATTTAATAAAGTTAGGAGTAGAGACGTGATTAATCGGGTCTCTACTTCCCACTCCCACAGTTGACGGCAAAATTAGCATGGCATCACCGAATGAATAAAAGCGATATCCAAAAGCGATCGCTTCATTGTATATATTTAATAATCGTTGTCTGCCAATTAAGGCACTTACCAACATCAACAAACTAGAACGCGGTAAGTGAAAATTTGTAATTAAACCATCTACCACTCGCCATTGGTAGCCAGGATAAATAAACAAGTCTGTTTTTCCGCAAAACGGTTGTAAATTACCAGATTGAGCCGCCCCTTCTAAAGCCCGTACTGCCGTTGTTCCCACAGCAATAATTCGACCACCAGCAGCTTTAGTGGCGCGGATTTGCTCTACTGTAGCCACGGGAACTTCAATCCATTCTTCATGCATCTGATGGGTAGTTACGTCCTCTACTTCCACAGGGCGAAATGTGCCGACACCAACGTGTAGTGTCACAAAAGCTTGATTAATTTTGCGATCGCGCAACTGTTGTAATAATTCTGGGGTAAAATGTAATCCTGCCGTTGGAGCTGCGATCGCTCCTGGCTGTTTGGCATAAACTGTCTGATACTGCTCATTAGCTGCTTTTGAGGTAGTGATGTACGGTGGTAACGGTACTTCACCAAATACCTCTAACAGTTGCACCAAAGTCTTTTCTGCTGGTACATTAAATTGCAACAAACGCCCCCCAGTTGCTGCGTCTGTTTCCAGAACCGTAGCCGTTAGCTGGGGGCTGGGGACTAGGGAATAATCTTTATAATCCCCAATTCCTAATTGCTTTGCTTCAAAAACAATCTTCGCTCCCAGTTTGAAGCTTTTTCCTGGCTTAACTAAAGCTAACCAACAGTTATGCTGCCGTTCTTCCAAGAGCAACACCTGGATTTTAGCACCAGTGGATTTATGACCATAAAGCCGCGCTGGAATGACTCTTGTGTTATTCATAACCAACAAATCACCAGAGCCTAGCAGTGCGGGCAAATCATGGAAAATGTGGTGTAGGGGTGCTGTTTCAATACCTGAACTGGGAGAATCAACTACCAGTAACCGCGAACTATCTCTAGGAACTGCTGGATTTTGGGCAATGAGTTCTGGAGGTAGTTTGTAGTCATAGCTAGCTACCGAGCAATCTAATTCCAAATCTTTTTCTTGTGGGCTAGAACTATCTTTCAAATTGGCTTATACTAGTTTTTGCTTTATCTTAGTATTTATACTCGCTTAAAAAAGCTTTATTTAGCTTTCCCTTCTAAAAAAACTTTAAGGCATCTTTGCTCAGTTTGGTCGCAAGGCTATAAGATTGTTACTATTAAGTAACACGGAAAAATTAACATAAAAATTGGGTAAACCTCCCCATCAAAAACGGGGGCTTTTACCCTACCGGGAGCAGGCACTGATTGACGAATATAGATATGTAGGATTGGCTTTGATCCCAAGCACCAATAAACATGGAATACTTGTACTATCTGGCAAATGCCAGTCTAACCCTGAGGGTCGTTCAACACCTCCACGCTAGACCCCAGACACCAGTTTCATTCGTCACCGTAATTCATCAAATTGATGGCTGGGTGGTTAGGATCAAACTCAAAGGTCAAGTCTCGCCCCAAGAAGATGGCGACTTTCGCGCTTTTCTAAATGAATTAGGAATTAGCTACGAACCGCCAATGAGGGTGCAAATGGCACTTTGGAGTTTGGAAGCAGGACAGTGCCCTGTGGATGTGATGCGTCGCTATCAAGTAGCGATCGTTTCTCATGGTAGCCCAGAAAGAGAAGAAATTGAAGCGTTCCGGCAACAGTTTGTCCGGGGCTTAGGTTATTGTCCAGAAACTTTGGCGTAACACTATTTGGTTGTAACGTCACTACAAAATTATTGGTGATTGGTAATCAAGATATTTTATCGATTACCGATTAACCATTATCAATTGAAGAGTCAAAAGCTGCGGGGATGTATTCTTGCAGCTTAAACTTATATCCTGGTACTGATGAAGTAGCTAGAGCTTCCTGATTTGCTATAACCCTAGTCAGATTTTTTGATATCCTTTGACAGTAGACAATAGCAACATCAAATCTACAAGAATAATCTGCCTTCTCAGGGTACTGGGCTAAGAATATTCCAGCTGTCCGCCAGATTTTTGCCTGCTTTTGTGGAGTGATTGCACTTTTTCCCCCTGTATCCCAACTACCTGAACTACGGGTTTTAACTTCAACAAATGCCAATATTGAGTGCTGAGTTCTGAGTTGTCCTACTTCTTTCCTGCTCCCTTGCTCCCTTTTTTCCTCTGCTTTTCTAGCATATTCAGCAATGATATCAATTTCTCCCCAGCGGCTAGAAAAGCGACGATGGAGAATTATCCAACCTGTAGATTGTAACCATTGGGCTACTAGGTCTTCTCCTAAATGACCAATATCTGGATAATGAGATGGAGGAAGGTTAGCCATTGACTAAAAATATCATGAATTCTGTGAATTCTAGGTTAAGCGATCGCACTACGGGTTCTACACTCGCATCATCCCGAACAAAGTTAGGGTTGGAGCGTAAAACAAACCATCGAATTTGGACAAGCATACTCAGCTTATTCCTGTGGGGAATAGTTGGCATCACCGCAACAGTCGGTTTTGCTCCAACAGCTTTGGCACTTGAATATAATAAAGAAATTTTGGTTGAGGCTGATTTTTCAGGACGTGATTTAACAGACTCTAGCTTTACTAAAGCTAATCTTCGCCAGAGCAACTTCAGCCGAGCTAATTTGAACGGTGTCAGTTTCTTTGCAGCAAATTTGGAGTCTGCAAATTTGGAGGGTTCTGATTTGAGAAATACCACTTTAGACTCAGCTCGTTTAGTCAGAGCAAATTTAACAAATGCACTGTTGGAAGGTGCCTTTGCTGCTAATGCCAGATTTGATGGTGCAATCATTGATGGGGCAGATTTTACCGATGTACTGCTGCGTCCCGATGAGCAAAAAAAATTGTGCAAACTTGCCAAAGGAACTAATCCCACTACAGGACGAGATACGCGTGACACGTTGTTTTGTCCTTAGTATTTTTTAGCTGGGAATTGGGCAATGGGGAGCCAGCGCTGTGGGCGGGTTTCCCGACTTGAGGCGACTGGCGTCATTGTGTATTGCTTATTCCCCATTCCCTACTCATAAAATATTGAGCATCTACCAACCATGGGCACCAATCTTTTGACAAACAATTTGCATTCCTTTGCCTGGTGAAGAATTGGCTACAAAAGGTATTTCTCCTTTCTCTTGATCCTCTTGAAGTAGCTGTCCTTGTGATCCGTAAATGGCAATGCGATTCCGAAAAAGCCGTGATTCTTTGCACGAAGCATCGAACGTAGTCTCGAAGATACCATCACCATATATTCCGTAAAGCTTGTATGTTGTGCCCTTAATAGTTTTTGTGTCCAGAGCTACGCTGTTTCCTAATTTATCATGCCCGACAGTGATGTATCTTTGTGCATCTTGGGCGATCGCTACGCCAACACCTTCGGCGAACACACTGCCGTTGCTTAATAAAATAGCGATCGCTCCCACTATACCGCTGATTTTAAAATACATAGATTCTCAAAATATAAGATTTCATATATTTCTACCCGCAATCAAAGTTGTTCTGGCAGGGTAGAAGCACTGAAATCAAGATATAGCAAGGTGTTATACTACTTCGTAACCTGAACGTTCTGGGGGAAGAATAATCAGACTCATTCTTGCCTGAAGTTCAACTACAGTCTTGTGTATCACTCTGCCGTCCTGAGCAATGTACCACCAACTGCATAAACGGCATCAAAACCAATTCTTTCTCCCCAAAGTGCTGCATTGGTTTGCTTGGATCGTAATCGAAGACTCGTTTCGACTAAATCATCACCGATTTTGTAATCTCCTGTTTCAACATTAATCGAGATAATTTTGCCAATGTTCTCTTGTGTCTCAACTTTGGCACGGATACTTTTTTGATAGAGTTCCTTTCCACATCGGGCGACTTCTTGACTACTGAGCGTCGGGTGGGACATAAATAAATCCCCTGTTTATAGCTGCTATATTCTTGACTTCATTGTAGAGCAGAAGCTACAAAGGTTAGAGAGCAAAGCTTGATTCTGTAGCAGGTAGGAAAGCGATCGCCTCAAAGCAGCAGAGGAGAAAAATGCTTTGACAAACTCGAAAGTAAGAAACTCTCGCACACTAAGAAAAACGTGAATCAAGACAACGAAGAAAAAACCCTTAATTTATATCCAATTGATTATCCTTTTGAAACTTTACACAGCCGCATTACTGCAAAGTCACCAAAGCTGATTTTAAATCCTGACTTTCAGCGAAAATATAAATGGGATAAAGACGGCTGGGAGCGGTCTTCAAAATTTATAGAGTCCTGTTTAATGAGGATACCTCTACCTTCCTGCTATTTCGCAGAATTTGAAGACGGTAAGCACATGGTCATTGACGGTGTACAGCGTCTTACGACTATTGTTCGGTTTTTTAATGATGAATTTGCTTTGGAAGGACTTAGCGGGACTTAAACAAAAATCAAGCCCAAATGTAGCCTAAACTGGCTTTATAAGAAGCAAACAGGTGACGATTAAGAGTCAACCAATCGAAAAATCTGAAAGACATAGCTGTTCTGAAAGCCTCCAAAGCTTCACTAAAAGTGTTCAATGATTTGTTAGCCCACCTGCGTCTCATCTACAATTACAATCCCTGGTTGATACTTTCTTGTTAAAGTTCTGTCTACCAACTTGAGCGCTAATTCTGTTTTCTTCTCAAATTCTGGGTCTTGTTTGCCTTGGGGTAGAGAACAAGCGTGCTGATATAACTCTATATCTAATGGTAAGCTTTTTCTCCCATCATATAAATGAGTTGTTACTACTACTATTCCATTCATTGTTACATCTATTGTTGTAAAAAGAAATAATATTGTTCATCATAATAGCTATGCCAGTGACGTTTCTATGGCTGATTTGATGATTTACATTGATAATATCGTTGATTATATGGATTCAATAACTCAAGCTATTAAGATAGAAAATACAAAATGAATATAAAACTAATAATTGGTAAGTCACTTTTTTAATGAATAAAAAACACTGTTTATAGAAGTTACACCTATTTAATATTTCGTGTAATTATTGCGTCAAACTATTGATCTGATGCTATTTCACCGTTTAAGCGCAAAGTACGATATTGATGATATCCATCGACTAGGCAAATATAAAGTGAATCAGTTTCTTGGTCATAACTAATTTTCATAGCGTCACTTTCCTCAAAAACAACCCTTAATCAATCAGGGTATTCAATCCCCGTTTCTTAACTAGGTGCAACAGCTTAAGAGCAGTGCCACTGGGACGTTTCTGACCGATTTCCCACTTTTGAACCGTTGATAGACTTGTATTCAAAATCGCAGCAAATACTGCCTGGCTGACATGAGATGATTCGCGTATTTCCTTAATTTGCTTAGGTTCTAGCGGTTCAATCCCAGACAAGCACAGACTGTCGAATTCACGCAATGTACTTTGATCCATCAGTCCAGCCTTGTGCAGCCCCGTAGCCGTTTCGTGAACGGCTTCAAGAATCGCTGATTTCTTCTTCGCCATTACAAATTACCTCCATCAATTCAACTTCCAGCTTGGCCTTTTCGAGATCCTCTAGCGTGTAAGATAACAGCACTGATGCCAGCTTTTTTAATGCTTCTTCTTCTTTTTTGTTAATGTTACTGCGCTCGTTTTTCGGGAAGCCGAAAACAAAAAACCAGCAATCTCCCTTGTTGGTTGCCACCAGTGTGCGAAAGCCACCACGCTTACCTTGTCCAGAGCGGGCAATCCGCTTTTTGAACAGTCCGCCTCCCAGATCGTCTTCGTAAAGTCCTGCCGTCATTTCGTTGACAGCCGTGCAGAGGCTAAGGTCATTTAAACCCTCTTTGCGTGCCCAACGGTCAAACCATCGGGTTTTATAGATTATCATGCTATGATCATTGCCTTTGCTTATCATATAGCACTTGGTGCTATGTTTGGCAATACACTACAAAAGTCAAAAAGCTTGAACAAAGACCGATCGCAACATTGAGCAGGAACTAGCGAAAAAATAGCGATGGGCTACGCCCCGTCGGAGGCGATCGCACTCCACCAAATACAATCAGGCTACAACTAGTGTTCTATCTGCAAATTTATTTAACACTCATAAACCACTCAGTAATCCCTTGAGCGATCGCACCAGCCATTTTCTTCTGTTCCTCTGGGTTCACTATCTGCTCAAATTCATCAGGATTGCTCATAAAACCCAATTCTAGTAATACCGATGGTGCAGCAGTTGGACGTGTCAGCGCCAGGTTATCCCAAAACACACCATAAGAAGGTTTGCTGAGTTTTTTGACTACATAGTTATGTAAAAACATTGCCAGGTTATGGGCTTGGGGTTGATACCAAAAAGCGGCAAATCCCTTGGTTTTTTCGGCATCACCATCATCGGGTAGAGAGTTGTGGTGTATGGAAATAGCGATGCATGGTTCTTCTTTACTAATAATTGCCTGACGTTCTACTAGCGAAACCTCCTTATCATCCTCCCGTGTCATTACTACCGTTGCTCCTTCCTTCACTAACTCGTCGCGCAGCAATTTAGATACCACCAAATTCACATCTTTTTCTAAATATCCAGTTGGGCCACTGGCACCAGATTCTTTACCGCCATGCCCTGGATCTAGTACAATCTTGAAATTAGCTAAAAGCTTGCGTCTTGTGTTCCCAATTTTAGGCGGATGACGCAAAGCCAAAACCAGGGTTGTACCGTCGTATCTCAGCTTATATCCCCACTGTTGAACTTTTTTGAAGTTAAAGGTGTATTTTACTTGTCCTGGGGCTTCCTGTTGCCAGTCTAGGCGATAAATTAGGGGGTCATCATCCAGGCGAATTATATCCGTTTGGGCAGTAGTATTGTAGAGAGTGAGAGCGAAAGCACTCTCACTTTGTTGCACGCTCACGGGTACGGGAACTTGTAAGGGGAAAACTATCTCTGTCGCACCAGGGAGTTGACGGTATCCGACACTGCGAATTATTGTTTGTGGCGGAACTGCACCAGGTAGAATGCGGGTTTCTTTACTATTAATCCAAGCGCCATAATCTAGGCGCAACCATTCACCTTCCCTACCTGTAACTGTTGCGCGTGTACCTTTGGGCAGTGGTGTAAGTCGAGAATGATCGGTGCTAGGGCCAGTACGAGCAACGCCTGACTCTACTGTAACCTCAGAAACTGGCAATTGAGCTCTTGAGAGGATTTCAATCTTACCAGATCCTGGTTGAGTTATCGTCTTGCCGTCAAGCGTCAGTTGAAATTGAGGTTTTCCTAGATCGGCGGCTGTTGCCACCGTAGTGCAACCTTGATAATTGCCTACGCTAGACTGGGCATGAGGCTGATTTTGCCCTGTCAAAGCTGCCAAATTACTTGGTAGTTCTGCCTGTTGAGGTTGGGGTAAAAGGGCAATAGTTTGATTAGCCAGGGTTACAGAGACATTAGCGTTAGGGGGTGCGATCGCGCCAAAACAAATTACTTCTTCTGGTAATCTGGCAATGTCAACTGCGGGAGTCAGGGAATCTTTCGCAAAAGCTACCCCCTGTGGTAGTTCCGGGCTAGCGTTAAGCCTGATCACCTTAATCTTAAGTTCTTGATTCTGGCGACGCACAGTAAAAAGATTCTCCCCCAATTGCAAGGGGAAACTAGGAGAAAAATGACCAGCTTTGCTGCGGGTAATTGGCTTACTATTGATCAAAACCTGACCATCTGGTGGTGCAGTGCCCAGAAAGAATATTTTTTGGGCACTTGTCTGGTAGTTTGTCTGGGGAAAAATGACTATAAGAGATGGCTGTGCCAATGCTATGGAGGAGGAAAGAATAAAGCCTAATATTACTAATCCTAAGAGGTTTTTCACAGCAAATCACAGAAGATGACACCACAATAACTGTGGCACAATGACGGGATGTATTTTTAGAAGTTACTATGACTAAGTTTATCTTTGTTACTGGAGGCGTAGTTTCCAGTATTGGTAAAGGCATTGTAGCAGCAAGTCTAGGGCGTTTGCTCAAGTCGCGCAAATATTCGGTGTCGATTCTCAAACTTGACCCTTATATTAATATCGATCCTGGCACAATGAGTCCCTTTCAGCATGGGGAAGTATTTGTTACCCAAGATGGTGCGGAGACAGATTTAGACTTGGGGCATTACGAACGTTTTACTGATACCTCGATGTCGCGCTTAAATTGTGTGACTACTGGCTCGATTTACCAAGCAGTCATCAATAAAGAGCGGCGCGGAGACTACAATGGCGGTACTGTACAGGTAATTCCTCATATTACCAATGAAATTAAAGAGCGGATTCTGCGAGTTGCTAAAAGTACAAACCCTTCTGTAGTAATCACAGAAATTGGTGGCACGGTGGGAGATATTGAATCGCTGCCGTTTTTGGAAGCAATTCGCCAGTTCCGTAAAGAGGTGGGACGGCAGAATGTGCTGTATATGCACGTTACGCTAGTACCGTGGATTGCCTCTGCGGGTGAGATGAAAACTAAGCCAACACAGCATTCAGTTAAAGAACTGAGATCCATTGGTATTCAACCAGATATTTTAGTTTGTCGGAGCGATCGCCCTTTACCCAAAGGATTAAAGCAGAAGTTGTCGGGATTTTGCGATGTGCCGGAAGAATGCGTCATCACTTCCCAAGATGCCAAAAGTATCTATGAAGTACCCCTAAATCTGGAACGGGAAGGAATGGCAGAACAAGTGCTGAACTTGCTGCAAATGGAACAGCATAAACCAGATTTGACGCAGTGGCAAACCCTGGTAAAACGGTTACATAGTCCCAAGCACGAGGTAGAAATTGCCATTGTTGGTAAATATGTGCAGTTAAGTGATGCCTATCTATCTGTAGTGGAAGCACTGAACCATGCTGCAATCTCCACTTATGGCAAACTGCGTCTGCGTTGGGTGAATTCAGAAAATTTAGAAACTGAACCAGCCGAAAATTATCTTGAGGGTGTCGATGGCATAGTTGTGCCAGGAGGTTTCGGGGTTCGGGGAGTCGATGGTAAAATTGCCGCGATTAAATACGCCCGCGATCGCCAAATTCCCTTCTTGGGTTTATGCCTGGGTATGCAATGTTCTGTAATTGAATGGGCTAGGCACGTAGTGGGATTAACAGGTGCTAATAGTGCTGAATTTGACCCTTACACAATTGATCCGGTAATAAATTTATTGCCAGAACAGCAGGAAGTTGTGGATTTAGGGGGTACAATGCGCTTAGGGCTATACCCTTGTCGTGTTCTCCCTGATACTTTAGCTTTTAAGCTCTATCAAGAAGATGTGATTTATGAACGACATCGACACCGCTATGAGTTCAACAATGCTTACCGCGATTTGTTGTTAAAGTCTGGCTATACGATTAGTGGTACTTCTCCCGATGGACGTTTAGTGGAAATTGTGGAATTACCCAAGCACCCATTCTTTCTTGCTTGCCAATTTCATCCAGAATTTCAATCACGCCCCAGTACACCTCATCCCTTATTTAAAGGATTCATTCAAACAGCGATCGCTCTTTCTCTTTCGACATCTAGCACACCAACACCATTGGAGGTGTCATAACAATTCATAATTCATAATTCATAATTAATTACAACATTAACTTAAGGCTTCAGCAGATTTGGACATCCAGGGTGCATCATTCGTAAATTTCGGACTTGAGGAGATGTTGTGGCGTACTGGGTGAAAATCCTTTACGAAAGGAAAGAATATGTAGTAAATTTTGAACGTGTCCATGCTTTTTGTTATGAACTGAATGGCAGAGTTACTTTTTGGCTACCCGATAGTGCTATTCCTATAATAATTAACCCACAAAGTAACCTAGAAGACTATCAAAAAATTCTCAATTATTTAGAATGTGTGACAGTATTAAAATTAGATTGTGCCCACTGGGTGAAAATAATTTACGAAAAAAATGAATATGTAATTAATCTCAACTGCATCAGTTCCTTTTGTCATGAACCGAACGGCAGGATAACTTTTTGGTTGCCAGATGGTACTATTCCTATTATTATTAACCCTGTAAGTAATCCTGAATCTTATGAAAAAGTCGTGAAATACGTTCAGAAAGCAACAGGATATTCTTTGTCTTGAAATTACTGTGTAGCAGAACAAGGTAACAATAAAGTTGAAAAACAGATTTACTATCTTCCCAATTTTAAAAAATGGTTTGTGTAAGTTTTTGCTCAATTAGCCTAGGTATTTAATCATCTTTTTTGTATAGTTATCTCAGAAAAAAATTGTAACTTTAGTAGTAAGGTGCTGATTTTAAAATTGCATATATAGCCGTAGCCACATAGGTTAGGACAATGTTGATTACTAAAAGCCTTGATGATATCACTGGGTTTATACTCAGCACGGGCTAAACGCCCCGCTGACGCTAACAGCACTTTGCTATAGCTCACTGCCATTCGTCAAAAATTTGTTTTATCCGCTCAATTGCCATGTCTGCTGCTTCTTCTGGAGATATGCTATTAACAACTATTTGATTGAGAGCCTTACCCCAAACATTCTCTTCTAAAACTAGACTATAAGCAGGGTTTTGAACAATATAAAATGGGCGAGTTAGACCTTTAGTCAGTGTTTGAGTTGCAGTGGAAAGATGAGGATCTGCTGGATTTGTCCAAAAAGGGTCTTTCCAAACAGACTTCATTACTGGTAAATACCGACCTCCAGTAGCTTTAAGATAGTTTCCTATTATCTCAGGTTTAATTAAATACGCTAGAAAGTCCTTGGCTACCTTTTGGTTTTTAGACTCGGCAAACAAAACTATTTCATTAACCGAGACTAAGTAGCGCATCGGTTTACCATTGGGTTTGTTCGGAAATTCTAGGATACCAAGCTTGTGACGATAAGTGTCAGGATCTTGGCGGACAGCAGCAGGAATCGAGAGCGAGGAGTTAGGCGTCATAACCACGCCACGATTGAGCAAGCTGCGATTATTGTCTGGATTTAACCAGTTTACTGCATCTGGTGGTACGTAATCCTGCTGGAAAAATTTCGCATACCACTCTAAGCTCTTAACAATACCTTGATGCACCTGAGGATCGTTGAGGAGAAGTTGACCCTTGGAGTCTAAAATTTGGACATTGTATGCCTCTAAAATCTGCTCAAATAAGTAGTAGGTATCTGTAGACCCAGTAGAGAAAGGAAAGCCTAATCCGTAAATATTCTGTTTTTGCTGTGCGCGTAAATCATCCTGCACTTGTTTCCAAAACTCCCAGAAAGCATCCCACTCTTTGGGGATATCGCTTTGAGTTCGACCTACTTGCTCTAGCAAGTCTCGCCAGTAGAAGATGTGAATTGTTAATTGATTAATTGGGACTGCATAGTAACTCAACTTTTTATCGACGTTGTTATATAAACGAACTGCTTCCAGCACACCTTCAGAATAAATACTTTTGACTGGCTCAATTACATCAGAGACATCTACCAGTTTACCTTCCCAGGCGAGACGTGGATACAACTCCCTCTCAGCACTGCTATTTATTACGAGATCAGGCGAATTACCTGCCTGAAGTGCCCTTTGAGTCTTTTGTGGCAACTCATCGTTAGTATAGAAAGTAAGTTTAATTTTGTTGCCGCTTTGTTGTTCCCAGTTACTAATGATCTTCTGGAGCGCTTCATCCTCTTCCAGAGTATAACCTTTATCTGACCAAATCTTCAGGACTTTACTGTTAATAGGAGACTCAATGACTAAGGATTGATTAGATTTTAAGATGTTAATACAGGCAAGAAATATCAAGCTGAGTATGAATGCCATAAGTACGTAGCGATGGCTAGCTCTTATTAGCATTACGGTAAAAGTTTGCTTGACTCTTTGCTGATTCTTAAAGCCTTTAGCCATTGGACTGGCTTTGGTTCTGAATAATATACTCATTTTTTATGATTTTTGTCAGAAAAACATCTTTACTGCATCTTCTGACATCACATAGTGCTTATTCAAGTGTTATTTAATCCGTAATCTTAAGTTCTTTGTCTATTCTGCAAAAAAGTTGGTGTCTTTAGCAAGCTCCAAAGCAAATTTTTCTTTTACTAAGTACTGGAGTTTAGACTAGTTTGTGAAGCAAACTGCGGACGTTGCTGCGAATAAACTCATGGGTTTTTGTTCCAACCATGTGCTTTATGATTTGCATTGGACATTACCTCATTTTTCCACTCCTGAGCAGTCAGAACGTTGGAGCGATTTGATGCTTTTAGTCTCGTGGCAGTTATGGTTGGCAAAAGACGGTATTAGAGATTGTCCCCTACCTTGGCAAAAGCCTTGCCAGAATTTGTCTTTTGGTCAAGTCGCTTAATGCCTTTGCAACAGTTTTGGCTCGAATTGGAACACCTGCGCCTGCTCCCAAACAAGCGAGAAAAGTCTCCTGGTAAACCTCGCAAGCAACGGACTCGTTTTCCTATTGTCAAAAAAACCTTTAACAAGTCGAAGAAAGTATCTCAAAATACTGCCTAATGCTTTTTATCTTATTTAATACTCTGATTGTTCGACATCAAGTCAATGGAATCTACTGTCGAGCTATTTTTGCTTACTTTAAGTCTAAACTCCAGTCAAAAAGGTCTAGCATCAGACCCTATTAAGTATTTTGCTGCTCCTGAAAATCAGGACTTAGGCATTGTTAAACGACAACGAAAACCAAACATGAAGCTCATTGTTGCACCTTTTCCTGAGAAACAACGAGGCACATCTGAATTTTTCTTTCAAGCACCTTCTAAAATCCTCTTGACAACTGGCTCACAGCCTTAACTTGTGACCAATGGCTAACAGGTGGCTTGAGGCGTAGGTGGGCAAACAAACCTTTGAACACTTTTATTGAAGCTTTAGAGGCATTTAAAACGGCTATATCTTATCGATTTTTCAATTGGTTGACCTTAAATCGTGACCTGTTTGCTGCCTATAAAGCCAGTTTGGGTTACATTTGGGTTTAATTTTTGTTTAAGTCTTGGAGTTTCTACGCTATGCGACTTGAACCTAAATTTTGTCACGTAATCGCAGGAAATTTGCTGAATTTGGGTCAATTATTAGTGCCCGATCGCAATACTCCAATGCTTCTTCTCGTTTTCCTAACTTAATTAAAGCATAAGTTAGGTTAGGGATGACAATTCTTAAACCACGAATATTGGACAGACTTTCATCAATTTCAAAGCCTTTAGATAATTCCTCAACAGCCCGATCAAAAACTTCGTGAGCTAAAAATGCTTGTCCCATTGCTGTATGTACCTTAGCAAGATGTTGCTGCTCATCAAGTTCTTCTCCTAACTTGATACTTTGACGAAAGTACATTTGTGAAAGCTCAAAAGCTTTTTCCCTTTCTTGATGAGCTATAACTTGACCTAAACTATTGGCTATGATGGCTTGTCCTCGTTTGTCTTTAAGCTTTTCAGCTAAGTCGTAACTTTGTCGGAGAATTTTTTCAGCTTCATTCCATTTCTGTTGTTTTTCTAAAACACCACCCAAGGTATTTAAGACTTTGGCTAAACTTGGCAAATCTTTTTTATCCTCAAAAATTTCCTGACTACGTTTAAGAAGTATTTCGGCTTTTTCAAATTTTCCTTTTAATTTCCAAGCTCTACCAAGGCTGTGCAACACCCATGCAACTTGAATAGAGATATTAAGATGGATAAAAACTTTTTGGCTTCTTTTTAAGACTTCAAGTGCTTTGTCTACAAGTGTTTGTTGTTCCAAAAGAAAATTCCCATATTGGTGAAGTGCTATACCCATTCCATTCAAAATTGAAGCTGAAACTTCTTCATTACCATAGTCTTTTGAGAGTTCAACAGCATGCTCGTAATATTCAATGGCTAGATCAAACTTCTCTTGTTGTAATGCTACATAGGATAAGCTATTTAATGTCCATAGCATTCTTTCTTGATTATTCAAGCTCTTCTCAATAGCAAAAATACGTAACAATGTATTAGAAGCCTCGTCAAAATCTCCATGATCTCTTTGCAGACTAGCCAAGGAACTAAGTGTCATGGCTAATCCTCGCTGATTTCCAAGTTCTTCCTCAATCTGAGCAATATTTTCAAAAGTTGTAATTGCTTTTTGAACCTGTCCTGCTGCTTTCAAAAGTTGACTAACTTGTGTTAAGGCTATTGTTAGCCCCCTGGAAACACCAAGTTCTGTTTCAATAGCAACACAACGTTTAGCTGTTACCAGTGCCTCTTCTAGTTTGCCCTGTTGCTGGAGCAGTCCTCCTAAACGGTTTAACCCAATGGCAAGTTGAGATTGGTGATTGAGGGCTTCATCAATTGCAATTTCTCGTTCAAAAGCCTGCTGTGCTTGTTCTAATTTGCCCTGTTGCTGAAGCAATCCCCCTAAACGGTTTAACCCAATGGCAAGAGATGATTGGTCATTGAGGGCTTGGGCGATCGCAATTCCTCGTTCAAAAGCCTGCTGTGCTTGTTCTAATTTGCCCTGTTGCTGGAGCAGTCCTCCTAAGCAGTTCAACCCAATGGCAAGAGATGATTGGTCATTGAGGGCTTGGGCGATCGCAATTTGTCGTTCAAAAGCCTGCTGTGCCTTGTCTAGTTTGCCCTGTTGCTGGAGCAGTCCTCCTAAACGGTTTAACCCAATGGCAAGTTTAGATTGGTCATTAAGGGCTTCGTCAATTACAATTTCTTGTTCAAAGGCCTGTTGTGCCTCTTTTAACTTGCCCTGTTGCTGGAGCAGTCCTCCTAAGCAGTTCAACCCAATGGCAAGAGATGATTGGTCATTGATGGCTTGGACGATCACAATTCCTCGTTCAAAAGCCTGCTGCGCTTCTTCAAGTTTGCCTTGGGACTGCAATAATTTGCCTAAACGATTGCAGACAATGCCTAAAGATCGATCATCCCCAATTTCTTCTTCAATCAGAATTTCATCTCTAAAAGTGTGAATAGCTTCTTCTGTCTTACCTTGTTTCTGAAAGACACCACCCAATACATTCAGCACCTTGGCTTCACGTCTCTTCTGAGTATCTAGGTTCTCAATCTTCTGTAAACACGCTTGTGCGGAACCTAAGATTTCTTCAGCTCGTTCAAATTCTTCTGCAAAAGACCAGTAGCGAGCCTCATGCATTTTGTATCGAACTACTGCATTCCAATCTTCAAATAGCTCTGCCCAAGACTGAAACTGGGTCATCAGAGTGATTGCCTTTTGCCAGTAGCCATACTGCTCAAATAATGGCTGTAGCTTTAAAGCAAATTGGTAGGTTTCCATTTTACTCTGTGCGGTGTCAGCTTCATGAGTCTGCAACCACTGTGCTGCCAGAATCACATCATCTAAATTCGCGGCAACTTCAGCAATAGTAGTTTCATGTCTCAATTCATCAGACTGTAGCCACTCTACAAAAAACTTGGCATGACGTTCTTGTGCTACAGCCAACAGCCCTCGCTTACGAGCCAACGCCTCCGCATACACCCGCACCAAAGGATGCAGTACAAAACGGTTCTCTCCAGAATCTACATAATTCAATAGTGACAAATCATAAAGTTTCTTTAAACAACGCTGGGCTTGCAGATTCCTCTCGCATCCTGTTGCTGGCATTGCTGTTTGCTTAGTAAATCCTTCTGCTGCACACACACTTAAACAAGCAAAAAAATCAACTTCATCCTCTGAAAGCGACTTCAAGCTTAAATTTAATGAAACTTCTACGTTGAGGTCTCGATCGCCTTCTACTTTGAGTTCTTCAAACAGTTCATCTTTCTCTTCTTCCAGAGCTTTTGTATAGTCATCCAAAGGCTCGCGTTGCCCTCGTAAAGCTGCGCCTAGCACCTGCAACGCTAAAGGCAAATTACCAACTAATTTCACCAGTCGCTTTGTCGCTGCTACAGCATTTTCAACTCGCTCATCTCCCAAAATCTTCTTCAACAATTTCAGAGCATCTGCTTCAGGCAACGGCGGTAAATCAATGGTTTCTTGCTCTCCAATATCTAGAGAAAAAGACAAATTTCTTTTTCTAGTCGTCACTATCACCGCACAGCGAGTCCCTCCAGGACGCAATTTTTTAATGATTGCTTCCTCAGCATTGTCAAATATCAGCAACATTTTACGGTGAGTAAACACCTCTTGCATTAGAGTCGCTGCATCCCGTTCGTCTTCCGAATCCAGTTCCTCTCCACAACGTCTCACAAACTCACGGGCAATAGTATCCACATCCTTACCATCTACCCGTAATCCAATTACTCCATCTGGAAATTTGTCTTGATGAATCGTTGCAAAGCGGCACGCTAAAGCAGACTTGCCAATACCACCACCACCAGATACCCCGACAATACTACAGACTTTAGAACCCTGTGAATTTAGTAATAGTGCTTCTAGTTGCTGGAGTTGTTCCTCACGCCCTGTAAAATTAGGTGTATCTGATTGTGGCAGCACGAAGGGTATATGCGATGAAGCTTTCGTATTGGAAACTCCCCAAAACTCTCTCTCCCACGCCTCACGCGTTAAAGCACAAATATTTTCAGCAAACTGAACCAGCTTAAGACTATCCTCCAAGCCGACAAGATCCAGATCACGGTCTGCCAAGTTCCTTAAAAAGCGCTCTAGATTGCTTTGTCCTTCAGAACGTAATAGCTCCAGTAATTCATTAAAAAAGACGAGATTGGTTCCTTCCCAAGTGATTTGACGACCTAGCCGATCAAACCCTACAGCAGCTAATAATGCTTTACGCTGCGGAACTGTTTGTGTATTGAGCATTCGTGACAAAAACTTCAACAGTTCCGGTTTCAGGGGCATCGTAAAGGCTTCCTAGTCACTGGAGTTGAGACTTCGAGTATCTAATTGGCTGCTAAATTCACCAATTCTCTAATCTCTGAGGGCAAATTCGCCAAAATTCTCTCTACTAGTATACCTTCGTTTCTAAAATAACGTCGCTGGGTTGTGGGTTCAGGTATATTACCACCTGCATGATGAAGGGCAACAACCTCCCATCCATCGTTTAATACTGGCGAGCCAGAAGAACCGTTCTGTGTAGAGGTAACATACTGCACCACATTTCCTCCAATATATTCAACAAAATTGTTTTGGAAGGAAATTTCTTTGGGTCTTCCGGCTGGATGCTGAATGATGTTCACTCGCTCTCTGCCCTTGATATTTCGGTGTTGCATAATAAAGGGATGAGGAGAGGGTTCATACTGTGCATTGTCCATACTGTAAGTCTACGGAGATTAGAAAAAATGGAAAAAGAAG
>NZ_JBALDE010000100.1:0-15037 GCF_036917515.1 Nostoc sp.
TTTACTGCTTAAGAGCGCTGCCTAACCATCAGAGTTACTTACTGTTTCAGTTTTTCTTCCTGATTCTACTCTCCCCGTAGTAACAAAAGAGGGATTAGGTAATTGAAAATTTACGGGTAAATCTAAAATACTGACATATAAAAAACCCAAGGACAAGCACGTTGTAATTTTCATACCTCAAGCCATATAAATAAAAAAGTCTTTCACCAGACTGGGCATAAACTGATTGCGAGTTATTACAGACTCAATACTCAAACAATACAATTTTATGATTACCAGCTCCGTATTATTACTAAAATTGACCATATTCAGAGTCAGAATTAATTGTTACTAAAAGTTTGGAAGCAGCTGAAGTAAACATCCATCAAGTCTTTATAGGTCTCTCTTTTCACTGTACAAAGTCTATCTCTGAAGTGCTTCAATTGCTTATAGAGTGGCACAATTGTTCTATTTATTTCCCTGAAGCAATTAACTCCTTTCGTCGTTTTAAAATCACCAAATTGACAGCGAACATATTAGTCTTTTGTATAAATTTTTTGTAAAGTTATCGAATTCAGTGTTCTCACATAATATGATAGTGATTGCTAACTTACAAATCAATACTTGCATTAGTAGTAACACAAAACTAAATTAACCAAAATTAAGTTCTAAAAATGGAAAGCCACTAAATTAAAGAAAAAATTGTGAATTATCTTGTTGTTGCTGTCAGGAAAATATCAATCTGACTTAAAATTGCAATTTGCAAAACTATTAGTTAACTTCAGATATTTAACAACTTCAGCAAAAAGGTATTAGCTGACAATCAACGAAGAAGATTACTATTGCAAAGTAGATTACAGCGCTACTGTGGGCAAAATACTAAGAACAATCTGCTGTAAGTAAATAATCTTTTTTATAAAAGTTTGTATATATCTATGACGATGGAATCTTTACCAAGTTTTGAAGAAGTAAATATTCAGAAATACTTAGAAGTTCTTCAACGGCGTTGGCTACCCCTAGTTGGAATTTTTGCCATATCTGTTAGCCTTGGATGCCTGTATGCATTTTCACTAAAACCTTCATACAAGGCAGAAGGAAGTTTGATGATTAAAACAAATCGCTCTTCCTCACTCACGGGCTTATCGGATGACATAGGACGCCTAGAAGCTTTGAATGTGAACGACAATCCCTTGGAAACTCAAGTGAGAGTTATTGGATCAAATCCAGTAATTGAGAAAACGATTAATTCCCTCAACCTTAAAGATAATCAAGGCAAACTGCTCTCGATTCCCGACTTGGCAAAACAACTAAAAATAGAAGGAATTAAAGGCACTGATGTTGTACAACTTTCTTATAAAGGTGGCGATCCGGAACTAGCTGCCAAAATCGTCAATGAAGTTATTGACAGTTATATCGATCTAAATATCAAGGCTAATCAGAATGAAGCGCGGACAGCCAAACAGGTTCTCGTAACGGAAGTACCTAAAGCTGAGGAAGTTGTCAGAAGAGCCGAATCAAAACTGCGTCTATTTAAAGAAACGAATAAAGTTGTTGTCCTGCAACAAGAAGCAACCGCAGCAGTTGATACAATTTCTAAGTTAGGAAACCAAATTTCTCAAGCTTTAGCTCAACTAGATGATGTGAAAGGTCGTCTAGAACAATTAAGCAGTGAAGCTCAGGTAGATTCACGGCAAGGTGTAATCGAATCTGAATTGAGTCAAGCACCTGGAGTTCAGAAAGTGCTAGCCCAACTTCAAGAAACAGAAAGCCAACTTGCACTAGAGCGTACCCGTTTTTCACCTGAACACCCTACAATTACTAGCTTAGAAGAAAAAGTCGCAGCTCTTAACAACTTGCTAAAAGAGCGAACAGGACAAGTAGCAGGTAAAACGCAGATAACACAGGGAAGTTTACAGGTTGGACAACTGAGACAAAGCCTAATTGCAGATATTACTCGTGCTCAAGCAGAACGCGTTGGTCTGGAGAGACAAATCGCCACACTCAAACAACAGCAAAATGCCTACATCAAACGAGCAAATAATTTGCCAAGGTTAGAACAGAGTCAACGAGAGCTAGAACGAAAACTACAAGCAGCTCAAACAACTTACGAAACACTCTTAAAGAAACGCCAAGAGATTGATATTGCACAGAACCAAAAAATTCCTAATGCTCGTGTCATTTCCTATGCTTTAATCCCTGATAAAGCAGAAGGGCCTCGGAAAGTGCTGTTTATTGTTGGTGGAGCAGGAGTTGGTTTCTTCTTAGGTATCATTGTTGCCTTTACTTTAGACTTGATAGACCGCTCGGTGAAGACTGTCAAAGAAGCCAAAGATGTCTTGAGATACAGTGTTTTGGGAGTAATTCCTACACAAGGTAGAAATGGTAAGGATCACTCTTCTATAGCAGGACTGGATAGAGCTATTCCCAAAATTATTGGCAGAGATATTCCTTACTTCCCTGTTGGTAATGCATATCAAATACTACAAGTGAACTTAAAGTTTCTCTGTTCCGATAAACCGCTCAAAAGCATTGTAATTACAAGTTCCGTTGCCAAAGAAGGAAAGTCTGACGTATCTGCAAATTTAGCTGTGACTATGGCTCAGGCGGGGCGTAGGGTGTTATTGGTGGATGCAGATATGCGTCATCCCATACAGCATCATATCTGGGGGCTAACAAATACAATCGGACTAAGTAATGTCATAACTAACCAAGCTTCTTTAGATACAGTTGTTCAGGAAGTAATGCCTAATCTGGAAGTTCTTACTTCTGGAGTTTTGCCCCCCAATCCAGTGGCAATGCTAGATTCTCAACGTATGGCAACATTAATTAATAACTTTGGGAGAGAGTATGATCTTGTAATTTTTGATACTCCTCCGCTTTCAGGAATAGCAGATGCTGCTGTTTTAAGCACCTTGACTGACGGTATCTTATTAGTCGTTCGTCCTGGAGTGGTTGACTTGAACAGTGCAAATGCAGCTAAAGAGTTTTTAACTCAGTCAGGTCAGAAGGTATTAGGGATAATCATCAATGGTGTGAATGCTAAAAATGAACCTAATAATTATTTTTATGACACTAAAAAACTGCAAATTGAACAAGATTTGGTATCTAGCAGCTTAACTAAATTTCGCAAAGAGCGTTAAGTTTTTTTAAAAATTGTGAAAGCTACCATCACTACAACCATCTAAACCAAATTTTTTGACTATAGGAATAATGAATAAAACTAAAATTAAAACTTCCTGCTTAATTAATAATTACAATTATGCTGAATTTCTCTGTGAGGCAATTAATAGCGTTTTAAATCAGACAGTTAAATTTGATGAGATTATCATTGTTGATGACGCATCCACAGATAATTCTGCGGAAGTTATCAATAAATTTACTCGAGAAACTAATATTAAATCTATCTTTAAAGAAAAAAATCAAGGACAATTATCATCTTTTAATGAAGGTTTTTTAGCTGCTACAGGTGACATTATATTTTTTTTAGATGCTGATGATATTTATGAACCTCAGTATTTAGAAAATGCCTTAAATTTTTATAATAGACGCAGTGAATGTGATTTTATATTTTGTGCGTATAAAAAATTTGGAGCAGTACAAAGAACATTTCAAGACGATACAGTTGATTTAGATTTGGGTTATTCAGTAATTAGAACTTTATATAATGGGGAATGGATTGGTTCCATAACTTCAACATTATCAATACGTAGAGAGATAGTCAGAAAATTCTTACCTATTCCAAATATAGAAGATTGGCGTGTAAGAGCTGATGACTGTTTGGTATGGGGAGCTTCTTTGGTAGGGGCTAAAAAGTTTTATATGTCTAAAGCTTTAGTGATGTATAGAATACATGAGAATAATCAGTATCATAATAATAACTTTTTAAATATAGACCAAAACTATGAATATAAAAGATTCTGGAAACGCAATTCTCTATTTAATTACATTCTGCAAAAAAACAATTTTAGCTACCCATTATTATTAGCTTTCACATCTATCAATGAGCTACAAACAATACCATGCCCAAAATATCAAGATTTTATTACTTATTTAAAAATAATATTTTTATTCGAGCATAGTTTTTATTGGAAAATAAAGGGAATTATTTTCTTATTTAGCTATTTTCTGAAAATTCTGATTAGTGGAAAATTAAAATATTTGTAGGTGATAAATAATGTGAGTTACTGAAATAAACTTTATTCTGTATTTGATAAAATGAAAAGTTTGCACCAGTAAGATTGATAGGTATAAAAAATGTTAGATGATTAATTTATAAAAATAATGTTAAGTAAATTAAAACTTATAAACTTCTCAAAATTTAAATCTCGTTCTGGGCTGCGTGCAATTATTGCTAATACAGGTTGGTTATTTGCTGACCGCATTCTACGCATGGGTGCAAGCTTAGTTGTAGGAGTATGGGTAGCACGTTATTTAGGAGTACAACAGTATGGTCTATTTAACTATGCTTTAGCTTTTGTTGCCTTATTTAGCCCAATTTTTACTCTCGGACTAGACGACGTAGTAATTCGCCATCTTGTACGTCAATCATCAAACAAAGAGGAAATTCTAGGAACTACTTTTTGGCTAAAATTTTTGGGTGGAATTGCTTCTGTTTTATTGGCAGTTAGCACAATGTTTTTCTTAGGTGAGCATGAAGCACTAAAGATATGGCTAGTTACAATTTTAGGAGTAGTAGGAATTTTTAGGGCATCTGATACTATTGAACTGTGGTTTCAATCACAGGTGCAGTCAAAATACACTGTAATCGCTAAAAACACGGCGTTTCTGCTAAATACTGTCATCAAAATCACACTAATTTTAATAAAAGCACCATTGCTAGCTTTTGCTTTGGTAACATTAGCAGAATTTGTAATGAGTGCAATTGGCTTACTGATTGTTTACCAGGTCAAAGGGTCTTCATTGTGGTTATGGCATTGGAGTTTTGGCAGAAGCAAAACTCTTATGAAAGAGAGTTTACCTCTAATTTTTTCGGGGTTCGCCATCATGATTTTTATGAGAATAGATCAGGTAATGTTAGGTCAAATGATCGGAGATAGTGAGGTTGGAGTTTATTCTGCTGCTGTGCGTATTTCTGAAATTTGGTATTTTATTCCAGGCGCTATTGTTTCCTCTGTTGCTCCGGTAATTTATGCAGCAAAGGAAAAATCAGAAGGTCTTTACTATCAGCGAATAGGACAATTACTCAGTCTAATGACATGTATATCTTTAGGAATTGCTCTTCCAATGTCCTTTTTATCTGACAAGATAATTATAGTGATATTTGGAAGTGGATATGCACAGGCAGGAGCAATATTAGCAGTTCATATTTGGACTTCTTTGTTTGTATTTATGGGTCTTGCAACATCACCTTGGTTTATTGCTGAAGGTTTAAACCACGTTTCTTTAGGTAAGACTTTATTTGGGGCAATACTAAACATTATTCTCAATTTATTGCTTATTCCTAAATATGCAGGACTTGGAGCTGCGATCGCAACAATAATATCTCAAGCATCTGCTGCTTTTATATGCAACGCATTTGATTCAAGAACACAAAAGCTTTTTAAAATTCAGGTGCAATCACTTATTCATTTTTATAAATATTGAGCGTTATTATTTAACTTTTATTACTCTTATGCAAACACCTGTAACTTTTATTATTTTTAAACGTCCACAAACAACAGAGAAAGTCTTTGAAGCTATTCGCCAAGCCCAGCCAACAAAACTTTTTGTAATTGCAGATGGACCCCGCACTGACCGCGAAGGTGAGGCAGAAAAATGCAAATTGACTAGGGCAATTATTGAGAGAGTTGATTGGGATTGCGAAGTAATAAAGAATTATTCTGAGAACAACTTAGGTTGTGCACAGCGGGTATCAAGTGGTTTAGATTGGGTCTTTAATAATGTTGAGGAGACAATTATTTTAGAAGATGATTGTATCCCTCACCCAACTTTTTTTAGATTTAGTCAAGAATTGCTGGAAAAATATAGAGATGATACCAGAATCGCCACAATCTCTGCTCAAAATCTTCAACTTGGACAAAAACGTACAAATTACAGTTACTATTTTTCTCGCTACAACCACTGCTGGGGTTGGGCAAGTTGGAGGCGTGCTTGGCAACATTATGATTTGACTATCAAACTCTGGAAAGAGGTGCAAGCAGAAAATCTTTTACATGACATTCTTATAGACCAAAAAGCAGTAAATTCTTGGCAACGAATATTTCAGTCTGTTTATGATAATCCTACAGGTATAACCTGGGATTACCAATGGACATTTGCTTGTTGGATGCAGGGAAGCTTAAGTATTATTCCCAATGTCAATTTAATCTCTAATGTTGGTGTTGGTACAGACGCAACTCATTTCACTTCAAATCAAGGATTTTCCTTCATCAATATGTCCATGCAGGCAATGGAATTTCCTTTAAAATATCCACCATTTATTGTTAGGAATGTAGAGGCAGATAATTTTACACAGAAAACAGTCTATAAAGCAACTGCACTGGACATTTTTAAAGAGGAAGTGAAGAAAAGATTGAATTATTCAATAAAAAAATAGATAAATTAAATCTCAAAAATGAAAGTAAAATTAACAGAGAAAATATTAACTATCTTGCTATTACTGATTGCTGTAGGTGCATTAACAATACACCCCGCACAAGAAGTTTCCATGTCTACACTTGGAGGCGATAAACTAGATACTTTATTCAATATAGTTTCATATTTAATCCTACTTTATTTTCTAATTTTATACTGGAAAGGTTTTATTTTTGTAATCACTAGAAGTCCATTACAGTTTTTTTTACTAGCAATAGTTATATTTTCTCTTTTATGGTCAGAAGATCTAAGTTCTAGTCTTACTTATTTAAGAGGTTTAATCCGAATATATTTTCTTGCAATCTATTTAGCAATGCGTTATCCGCTTAAGGAACAAATTAAGCTGATAGCTTGGGCACTTGGCGTAGCTGCATCATTATCTATGCTATTTTCTACATTCGTACCAGGTTATATTCACGAATCACCTGAATTACTAGGTATGTGGAGTGGAATTTATGGTCATAAAAATGAATTAGGTTACATGATGGCTTGGAGTGCAGGAGTTTTTTTGCACCTTGCTCTTAGTGGTCATCGATATCGCTGGTTGATGTGGGTATTATGTGGAATCTCTATATGTCTAATTATCTTCTCACGTTCAACAACATCTTTAACAATTTTGTTGACAATGATATTACTTTTACCTTTCTACAGATCCCTAAAGAAAACTAATTATAAATTACAATTTATTATGATTACTTCAACTTTGATGTTCCTGATGATTTTTTCAATATTACTTCTCAATAATGCCGAAACTGTAGTTGGTACTTCTGGTAAAGACCTTACCTTCAATGGACGTTCTGACCTCTGGGAGCTAGTGATTTCCAAAATTTTGGAAAGACCTTGGTTAGGTTATGGATTTTCGGGATTTTGGACTAGTAATGCTGCATCTAAATTAAGAGCTACTTATGATTGGGCAAGCAATGCCCATAATGGTTTTTTAGAATTATTGTTAGAATTGGGATTATTAGGTTTTTTGACTTTTGCAGCAGGTTTTGTCCGGTTTTTTGTAATGGCATTGACTCGAATTATTTCTGTCGCTAAAAAACCGGAAGATTATTGGCCAATGCAGATGCTACTTATCATAGTCATAGTTAATTTTTCAGAAGCCAGATTATTAACTCCTAGCTGGAATTGGTTAATGTATGTCACCACATCATTATCTTTGACTGTTGAATATCAACAAAATCGTAAAAATATTTTATTCAATTAGTTCTTATAAAAATCAAAAATAGTTTTAGTAATTATTAAGTGAATAAAAATGAAAATTTTACATATTAGTACCCATGATATTAGTGGCGGTGCAGCGAGGGCTGCATATCGTTTACACACAGGTTTACAGCATATAGGACTACAGTCACAAATGTTAGTTCAGGAAAAATATAGTAATGATAAAACAGTAATTGCACCTAAAATTAGACTGTTTCAAGGCATTGCTAAGGCAAAGTTGACAGTTGAAAGTTTGCCATTAAAGCTTTATCAGCAAAAGAAAAATACTCCATTTTTTACTCAATGGTTACCAGATAGAGTTATTCCTAAAATTACTCAGATTAATCCAGATATAATCAATCTGCATTGGATTAGCGGAGGTTTTATGCAAATAGAAACCTTTGCCAAACTGAAGCGTCCTCTAGTTTGGACTCTCCATGATATGTGGGGGTTTACTGGAGGGTGTCACGTTACTGGAGAATGCGATCGCTACAAAGTATTCTGTGGGGCTTGTCCTCAACTCAACAGTGGTAATGAATGGGATTTATCCCGTTGGGTATGGCAGCGCAAAGTAAAAGCTTGGAAAAATTTAAATTTAACTCTGGTTTCACCAAGTTCTTGGTTAGCAGAGTGCGCTCATTCAAGTTCTTTATTCCAGAATTTGCGAATCGAGGTAATTCCCCACGGACTAGATACTCAAAAATATCGACCGATCAATCAACATTTTGCACGAGAAGCACTTAATCTACCTCAAGATAAAAAGCTGATACTCTTTGGAGCGATAGAAGCAACAAGCGATAGAAATAAAGGATTTCATTTGTTGCAACCAGCTTTACAAGAATTAAGTAAATCTGGCTGGAAGGATGACTTGGAAGTTGTAATTTTTGGAGCATCTCAACCTGAAAACCCACCTGATTTAGGCTTCAAAAGCCACTATTTGGGACACTTACATGATTCTATATCTTTAGCAACTGTTTACTCAGCAGCTGACGTAATGCTTGTACCGTCTCTTCAAGAATCTTTTGGACAGACAGCTTCGGAATCATTCGCTTGTGGTACTCCAGTTGTGGCGTTTAATTCTACTGGCTTAAAAGATATTGTTGATCATCAGCAGAACGGCTATTTGGCTAAACCTTATGAAGTTGAAGATTTTGCCAAAGGCATTGCCTGGGTTCTTAAAAATGAACAGAGGTTGCAAAAACTGTCATTTTATGCTCGTGCTAAAGCCGATAAAGAATTCACTCTGGAACTTCAAGCGCGTCGTTATTCAGCCTTGTTTCAGGAAATATTGATGAGAGCAAACAAATCTTCATTGAGTAATTAACTTAGTAAATCAATACTTCATAATATGTCAATACCTATAGCTTTTATAATTTGTACAGAACCTGGTCGTTTAGAAGGTCAATCTTTGATGCTTGCAGAAAGTATTCGTAAGTTCTGCGGCGAATTGAAAAATACACCTATATATAGTTTTCATCCTAGAGTGGGTGAACCGATATTAAAGCAAACCCAACAAGCGTTTGAAGCATTGCAGGTGATTCATCAACAAATTCCAATCAATCGAGAATTTCATAAATATTATTTAGCCAATAAACCCTTAGTTTGCGCCTATGCAGAACAAAATGTTGATGCAGAAATATTGGTTTTTTTAGACAGTGATAAATGCTTTTTTTCTGAACCAAAAGAATTTTTATTGCCAGTAGATTGTAATGTACGGATGCGTCCTGAATATGGTCAAGGAATTGGTTCTACAGGTCTGCAAGATCCTCAAGAATGGTATTGGCAAAAACTATATGAAGTACTGGGAGTAAAGCGTGAGCTATTTATTGACACACCAATTGGTAATAAAAGAATTAGAGCCTACTGGAATTCAGGTTTGGTTGCTGTAAGAAGGAGTGCGGGTATATTTACAACTTGGAAAGAGAACTTTGAAAAAGTAATGCGCTTGGATATTACTCCTCCCCAAGGTATTTATTTTGTTGAGCAGTCTGTTTTGTCAGTAACTTTATGTGCCTTGGAAGAAAACGTTGAACATCTTCCTCCTAAGTATAGTTATCCATTACCTTTACATAACCGTTTATCAAAAGAAATGCAAATTAAACATTGGGATGATATTATATCCATTCATTATTTCAATTTATTTTTTTATAATGATTGGAATGGACAAATAAAAAAATTGAAAAACTTTAATAGTAATTCAAATAAATATCAATGGTTAAGTGAAGAGGTTGTCAGACTTAATATGCCTCGTGTATCAGTGTGGCATCGATATCTGTTGAAAGTTAGAAGAATGGAACAAAAATTAAAAAGCTTTAATTTAGATATTAATTTCAGTGCTTGGATAGAGAAGAGAGTTAAATTTTAAATTTATATAACAATATATGAAAGGTAAAAATTTGATGATTTAGATTATGAAGATAATCTGTCAAAGTTGCGTATAAGTTTATTACTTGAATCAATCATTTTTGCACATATTATATGAGGTAAATGAAATGAATAAAGCAAATTTAGCTGTAATTATGACATGTTATAACAGACGGAATACAACTCTTGCCTGTCTAAACGCTTTATATCAGCAAAAAAATCATTGTGATATTTATTTAACTGATGATGGGAGTTCTGATGGTACTACAGAAGCTGTTAAAGCAGAATATCCAGAAGTACAAATTCTTCAAGGTAATGGCAATTTATTTTGGGTCGGAGGAATGCATCTCGCTTTTAGTGAGGCAATAAAATATCAACATGATTATTATCTATGGTTGAATGATGACACATTTCTAGAAGCCAATGCTGTGAGTAAACTATTACAGGTTCATCAAAGTTTGACAGAACTTGGTTATTTAGACTCAATTGTAGTTGGTTCAACTAAAGACTCAATTACAGGAAAAGCTACCTATGGAGGAGCAGTAAAATCTAAAAAGTGGTATTCTAATAAGTTTGAGTTTTTACAACCAAGTTCCGTTATTCAAAAATGCGATGCTATGTATGGTAACTGCGTGCTAATCCCTAAAAGTGTTGCCGCCAAAGTTGGCAATATTGATACAGCTTTTGTTCATAGTTTAGGAGATTTAGATTATGCCCTAAGAGCGCGTAAATTAGGTTGTAAAATATGGGTAGCTCCTGGGTATATTGGTACTTGCACTAAAAATTCTATTCACAATAGTTGGGCAGATACCAGTTTAAATCTATCAGAACGCTTGAAAAAAGTACTACAAATTAAAGGATTTCCATTGAAATCATGGACTATATTTTGTAGCAGACACTCTGGACCATTCTGGATATTTTACTGGTTTTTACCCTATATTAGAGCAATTATTGGTTATAAAGATTTGGCAATTTCTCCTACATTTTCTGAGGATATTAATCAAACCAAATCAGAAGTTTAATACTTGCATGATAGTCATTACTAGATAATATTTGGATAACTTATAACTATCTTAATATTTTGATAAATTTAGTTTCAAACTATAAAATAATAATCAGCAATCATTTTATGGGTAAACGCTTACTGATTGTCTCAACTCTCGATTCTAGTCAACCATTTGGTGCATTCACCAGACCTTTTTATCTAGGACAATATCTTACTCAACACTTTGATGTTTTTCAGCTAGGTTTAGATTGTTCATCTGTTAATTATGCACCTTCTCTTTCTATTAGATCAAGAAGCTTGAAGTCATATATTCAATCCATAGAAAAGTGCATCGACGAGTTTTGTCCAGATATTGTGTATGCTCAAGAAACACTACCTGGATTGGCTGCTTTAGTTTCACTAAAGCTTAGAAAACACAGTAGATCCTCTCTTGTCTTAGATTTTCATACATTTTCGCCTTATGAATACTGGATGCGCTTGTTTTCAGTTGCTAATCCTTTTAAAGAGTTTGCACAATGTATTAAGACATATATTGCTCAGGGAATTTTAATATTCTCTGGTAGTCCAATTATTGCAGCAGGTGAATCAATTCCTAAACTAATTTCCCATTGGTATGGAAAAACTCCACAGCAAATTTATTCTATCGGGAATGGAGTGACTGAAGACTTACTCAATACTGAAGTTTTTCCAGATAAAGACCCCTATAAAGCATTCAGACCAGCTAAAATAGTAGTTATTATTGCTCCCAAAACATTTCAATTTCCAACTAATGATATGTCTGTATCAATGACTCTTGAGGTTGCTCAATCCCTTGAAAGCCATCAAGAAAAAATACATTTTGTTATCATTGGTAGGGATAGTAGTGATATTTCAGAACCAATACCTTCTAACATTTCTTTTTTAGGCTTTTTACCTAAAAGAGAAGATTTTGTCGCCCATCTGAAATATGCAGATATTGCTTTGTTGCCATTTTCAAAACAAGCAGTAGCAGGTGGTGCTCGCAATAAAGCATTAGATTATTTTGCTAGTAGAAAATTAGTTGTATCAACATCAGAAGGCTTGCGAGGTTTAGAAGAATTTCACCACTTAGAACATCTGTTAGTAACAGGATACTCTAGCGAAGATGTCGCTAACACAATACTTGATGCTGCTTCAAATCTCGATAAATATCAATCACTTGTAGAGACAGCATATACTCTAATTACAGAAAAGTATTCCTGGAATGCCAGAGCACAGAATATCGCGGAAATCCTCATGAAAACAAGCGCTTTTTAGTTATATTTAGAGAATAATTTTAACTAAAAAACTTAGCTATTTCAATATTTCAATCCTGAAGTACTGAAATATTACTAATTAATTTTACAATACTCACCTTTATATTGAGATAACATCTCATATTTATCAAAATAAAACAAAATATGAAAAAGCGATTTTCTTTTAAAGTTATTGGTGCTCAAGTGGATGCACTCTCTATCCTTGACTTAAATTTATTGATTGAAGAATCTATTGAACGGGATGAAAAATGGATTATTGCTAATCATAACTTACATAGTCTTTATCTCTTCCATAACGAGCTAAAAATGCAAGCTTTTTATTCCAAGGCAGAATATACCCATATTGATAGTATGCCTTTAGTATTTATTGGAAAGCTGTTGGGTTTTCCAATTAAACGTGAACAAAGAGTAACCTATGCTGACTGGGTATGGCCTCTGATGGCAGAAGCTGCTACTAAAGGCTGGCGTGTATTCTATTTAGGTTCAAAGCCAGGAGTTGCTCAAAAAGCAGCAAATATTTTATGCCAGAAATTTCCTAATTTACAGATTGCTTGCGCTCATGGCTATATTGATATAAATAAAGATAGTCAAGAAAATCTTGCCACTGTAGCTGCAATTAATGCTTACAAACCTCATATATTAATGGTGGGAATGGGTATGCCACGCCAAGAGTATTGGGTTTATGAAAATCTTGAACATCTTCATACCAACACCATTTTGACTAGTGGAGCCTGTATGGACTATATAGCAGGAGCAATACCTACTCCTCCTCGCTGGATGGGAAAGGTGGGGTTAGAATGGTTGTATCGCTTGTTATCTGAACCGAAAAGGCTTTGGAGACGTTACTTACTTGAGCCTTGGTTTGTTGGCACATTATTTTTACGAGAAATTTGGAGTATCTCAAGTAAACGAAAAAAAAATAACCTGCTGGTATTTCTAAGTACGAAATTTCACAAGCTCGTAGCTTGATCAAGTCTCTCAAAGTCTTATCAGTAGGTCGCTCAATTCGTCACGAATTTATGAAATGTTGTACTAAGGTTTAATGATTAATTAGTCAGTAAGTCTTATTCAACTTTCATAATCGTGAATAGCGAAAAATATCTCCAATTATTTTGCTTACAGCCTATTCCAGGTTCATGCAATACAATAACAACAATAGGTAAATCAATTTCGTAAATGCTCAAGAGCGAGTAAATCGATAGCAGTTGTTAATAAAACATCAACTATTTTGCTAGTTTTTGGGGAAAATTGACGTAAGAAGGCTTTCAGTTGTGACCACCACAATTCAATAGAATTAAAGTCAGGAGGATAGGGGGATAAATTCAGAACGTTAGCTCCAACAGATTGAATTAACGGTTCAATACTCGACAGTTTATGGGCAGGTCGTCTTTCCATCACGATCACTGCACCCAACCATAATTGGGGAACTAAAAACTGTTCAATAAAGACTTCAAAAGCTTGGGAATCATCGAACCATTTAGGGTCATTACTGCCACTACTTTTTTTAAAGTAATAGCGCCAATAACAGTCACTTTTTCACCTCGATAAAAGGGAGTTAAATCGTAGACCCGTCTTCCCTTGGGTGAACGGGTATGAGTTCGAGTCAACCCTAGCAACACCCCCATTTCATCCAAAAATACTAGCTGTTCAGGGTCAATATTTTTGACTTTCTCCCAATACTTGCATATATAAGTTCGGACTTGCTCTGTATCGTTGTTGCTGTTATGTATCTTCAGTAAAGGTGTTTAAAGGTTTGCTTGCCCACCTGCGTCTCAAGCCTCCTGTAATCTGATGCCAAAAAATAAAAGTATAAGCACAAAAACCTAAAATAAAATGTCGAAGTAGACTTCTTTTCTCTCAGACTTGATACTCTTTTAGCCTTAACCAACCTTTGGCTTCTCTATAAAAAACTTCTACCCAATTTCTTGAAGCATAAGTATCAACTATCCATTGTGGTGTGACAATTGATGAAGAAACATTGATGATAAAATAGTCAATATCAGTGGCTTGTGAGAAAAGAGGTAACTATCAAGATATTGGCATGGATTATTATGAACAACGTTACCAAGAACGAGTTATCAATAACCTGCAAAAAAAGGCTCTAGCTTTAGGTTTTGAACTCATTCCTCAGCCTCAAGCAAATACGGTTTCTTAAAAGAGGGATATACCAGTTCCTGGTATAGTGAGGTATAGCAATCGAAGTATAGGTTAGGACGTTAAACGGATGGCCGTATCAACTCTCTCCCGAAAATTTTCAATAGTATCAACTGATTTTCTGACTCGGTTTTTTATCGGAAACCAATAATGTTCAATATCGTTGAAATCAGGAGAGTATGGTGGGAAATACTCAAGTTCATACCCGACAGATTCAATTAATTCACCAATTTTCTGAGATTTGTGGAAAGTGGCATTATTTAAAATAACTGTCTGTACTGATTTGAGTTCAGGTAAAAGTTTTTCTTGGAGCCATTTCTGAAAAACTAATTGATTACACGAACCTTCACTCGTTTAATGGAGTAATTAATACCAATTCTCTAAAATTGGACTACAGATGAGAGAATAAGAATAAACCAGATGAAGGATGAACAATGTCAGGGATATATCAGCTAGAAAT
>NZ_JBALDE010000101.1:0-74731 GCF_036917515.1 Nostoc sp.
GCAAATTAACCAAACCAATTATTGCATCTATTGCCCGAAGGCAATATATTTTAGAGGCACTATCTGTAGCCAGCTTTTAGAGAATTGGTATAAATTCTTTTTTGGTAAAATTAATAAAGATTAAATAAAGTCTGGAAAATCTACCCAAGCTGGGGTATCTCGCGTAAAGAAAGATGAAGATTAAAAAAAAAGAAATATCCTACGTCATTCACTGACGGTTTTCCGTTACAGTGGACGGGCTATAAGCTTGGTATGGACTACTAGTCGATCACTGACTATTCTTCTGGCTGGTTTAACTTTAGCGGCTGGTCTTTTACCGGGAGCGATATCCTACATTAGTAAGTTAATTGTTGATGCTGTGGTATTTGCATCTCAAGTTAATTTACGAAACAATGGTTTTGTCAATATTTATCCGTCTCTATTTTATGTAGGATTAGAAGCGATCGCTGTAATTTTACTAGCAGGTAGTCAACGGGGCATCACCATTTGTCAGTCGTTATTGCGGGCGCTAATGGGTCAGCGAGTGAATGTACTCATCTTAGAAAAGGCGCTAACACTTGATCTTAGGCAGTTTGAAGACTCAGAATTTTATGACAAATTGACCAATGCCCGACGAGAAGCATCAGTTCGTCCCCTTTCCTTAGTAAATCGCACCTTTGGGTTAGTGCAAAATGCCCTTTCTTTATTCACATACGGTATTTTACTAGTACATTTCTCAGTTTGGGCAGTGGTGGTACTGGTTTTGGCAGCTATGCCTGTATTTATTGCGGAAACAAAGTTTGCTGGAGAAGCCTTTCGCTTATTTAGCTGGCGTGCGCCAGAAACTCGTGAACAAAACTACTTAGAAAATTTACTAGCAAGAGAAGATTTTGTCACAGAAATCAAACTCTACCAGCTAGGAGAGATGCTGCTAGGACGTTACCGCAGCCTGTTCGATCAACTCTATGGTGAAGACCGTGATTTAACTCTGCGGCGAGGATTGTGGGGATATCTGCTGAGTTTACTCAGTACTGGTGCTTTTTACCTAGCTTATGCTTGGATTGTGCTGGAAACAGTGCTAGGTAAGATTTCCTTGGGAGATATGACAATGTATCTGACTGTGTTTCGCCAAGGACAATCTACCTTTTCCAATGCCCTCACTTCTATTGGAGGGATGTATGAGGACAACCTATATTTATCAAATCTTTACGATTTTCTGGAAGAAGAAGTACCAAAATCTTGGGGTAAGGCAACCATTGGTTTAAATTCCCAAGATGGTATCCGTTTTGAGAACGTATCATTTACTTATCCAGGAAGTTCCAAGCCAGCATTGAGAAACATTTCGCTGCATTTGAAACCCAAAGAGAAACTGGCAATTGTAGGTGAAAACGGTTCCGGTAAGACTACTTTAATCAAACTACTTACCCGACTCTACACGCCAGACTCTGGGCGAATTTTCTTAGATGGGTTGGACTTACAGGAATGGGATGTAGATGTATTGCGGCGTCGCATTGGTGTGATTTTTCAGAACTTTGTCCGCTACCAGTTCACTGTAGGGGAGAATATTGGCGTGGGCGATGTAGAACATCTCGAAAATAAAGCACAGTGGAAAACTGCTGCCCAAAAAGGCATGGCCCAATCTTTTATTGACCAATTACCTCAAAGCTTTCAGACTCAACTTGGTCGTTGGTTTAAGGGAGGACAAGAACTTTCTGGAGGACAGTGGCAGAAGATTGCTTTGTCTCGTGCTTTTATGCGATCGCAAGCAGATATCTTGGTGTTAGATGAACCAACATCAGCAATAGATGCCCAAGCTGAGTTTGAGATTTTCAATCATTTTCGCGCTATTACTCAAAATCAGATGGTACTTTTGATTTCTCATCGC
This sequence comes from Nostoc sp., assembly GCF_036917515.1. GTDB lineage: Bacteria > Cyanobacteriota > Cyanobacteriia > Cyanobacteriales > Nostocaceae > Nostoc. The sequence continues at coordinate 1,865 of NZ_JBALDE010000101.1, forward strand.
TTCTCGACAGTACGAATGGCTAACAAAATTCTAGTTATAGAAAACGGCGAAGTTATAGAACAAGGAACTCACGAAGATTTGTTAAAGCTAGGAGGACGTTATGCCAAATTGTTTCTGTTACAAGCCGCTGGTTATCAATAGGAAAAGAAGCTAACAGACTTTGTGAATTTAGATAGCGATGCCTACGGCGGGCTGCGCCTACGCTCACTTTGTAGAAAGCACATAATATCTCTATACAACCACGTTAAACTGTTCGGTAAACATGGGTGAAATCTCTTTAGTACCTAAATTATCTGTATTGTTAAACATTGTTACCCGATAAAACTATGCAAATAACACAACAGCGATACTATACCTCAGAGGAATATTTAGAGCTAGAAGAAGTTGCTGACTACAAAAGTGAATACATTGACGGACAAATAATTCCTATGGCGGGTGGGACAATAAATCACAATCGGATAGCTGGTAATTTCTATGCTGTGTTAAACTTCGCGTTCAGACAAGAAGAATACGAAGTGTTTAATAGCGATATGCGTCTGTGGATACATCAAAAGCGTATCTACACGTATCCAGATGTGACAGTAATAGCTAGTGAACCAGAATTTTTCAACAACCGTACAGATATTATTACAAATCCCCAAGTTATTGTTGAGGTTTTGTCTAAATCTACTAAAAACTACGATCGCGAAGATAAATTTCAGGCTTACCGAACTATTTCTACCTTTCAAGAATATTTATTAATTGACCAAACTCGGATTCATGTAGATCAATTTTCCAAAACCGGAAAAAAGCAATGGATGCTTCGTGAATATGATGAAGAAGATGAAGCGATCGCACTTGTAACCGTCCCATTTGAGATTTATCTACAAGATTTATACAACAAGGTGAAATTTGAGCCTGTTGAGTCGGAAGCCGAAAGTACTGATTTTGAGGGATTATAGCGATGGTAAAAAAATTACCTCCTTTAATTCTTCTAGGCAGAGGCACTTTCAGCTTGAAACAGTTTCGTGCTGACTGCTATGAAGCCGCACGTACTCTACATGCAAGAGTTTTAGAAGTGAAAGGTAGTGATTATCATAGTTACTCTGTATGCAATATGCAATTACCGGCATATCACAAATGTAACAGTATTAATGTCACTATCCTGCGAAATGGTAATTATCCAATAATTGGTTTTAGCAGCACACAAGAGGCACCATTTATTTTTCTAGATGTGCCACGGTTGCAGGAAGTATTTGAGGCTTTAGGGTATGAGGTGTGGAGTAAAGAGTACCTAGAAACAGACCCAATAGAAGAACATATCACAGACTTAACTCCGCAAGAGATAGAAGATTATAATTACTGGAGACCTAACCAAATAGGACAAATGGTTTTTAATTTTTACGACTGAAGTCTTTTATGAAAATGCCCAAACAATCACTTCACGAACATCAGGCTCATTGAGGCTGACAGCGTTAAGTTCTTCAATAAAAGCATCAGGTAATAAACGAAAAAGAAAGCGAATAAGAATATTCATTTATCAATCCTCAAAGTTAATAGGTCTATTATTGAAATGATTGTGTATATTCTGAGGAGTAAGCCAGTCAGGAATTACAACCAGGGTAAGCGCATCTAAATTAGTCTTGACAAAACCCTTGGTTAATGCACTAACGAAAGAATCAGGATTTATAGTTTGATTGATTTTCAAGGGTGAAAGCGATGCCTGCGGCGGGCTACACCAACGCTTAAACTATTGTCAACAAATAAGTGTAAATACCTCCTAATCTGAGGCATTTCCTCCCTTAAACAAATGTGGTTCTAGTTGCTGAGTAAAAGGATTAACCATAGTTGTTGTTAAAATAGACTTAATGCTCAATATTCCCAGGAATAATCTTGGTGTATCACTCGTTCTATACAAAAGAGCGATCGCCATACTAGTGCAAAGCATCTTAAAAAGATTTAAGCCACTTTTAACGATTTCTGAAGAAAAGTAATTGGCTCTGGCAAAGGTTTTCCTTGCTCTTTATACCATTCAATCAGAGATTCAATCACTTTTTGTCCATGTTTAGCGGCTTCTTCATAAGTCTTACCATGAGTGTGGAATTGCTGCCAAGGGAATTCCGGTAAGTGTACTAAGTAGCAATTATCCTCATCTGACCATTGAATTACCATGCTATAGCGATCGTTCATTATTCTTCCTCTATTTCTCCTAGTTGCTTCAAAACACGATTGACTTGCTTTTCCAAGTATCGGGGTGCATCGTCTCCATCTTTTCCAGCAATAGTAACTGGTTCATCAGGTATCAAATGGGTGAGTCCAGAAGGTATGACTACCTTTTGCAGGACGATAGACAAACCCCACCTTCAACAAAATTGCTTTTAACTCTCTAATTTTCTTGAGCATCTACCCTCAATTTAAATCGCCATACTGATTGTTGTCTATTAAGCTGAGGAAGCGATCGCTTAATTTACCTCACTTGACAAAGGCGATCGCTTAATCGAATTGAGCGATGCGTAGCCTGTGTAAAGTACATATTACCTCCGAGCATCAACTTGCTCTACCTACTTCACTCTTGATTTACCCTTCACAGTAGAAGTTGAGTAATCAAAAGTGTGGTTATTACTTAAACGGCATTGATGTAAAAGGATAAATTTGTTGCTTCATAATAAGTAGAGTTACAATGTGGCATTGCCCATTGCTTCTAGCTAGAGGGCATTGTCTAACCTACTTTCATATAACACAGCAATGATGGATTGGAAGAAACTTCTGACACCAAAAAGACTTGGCAAGACTGAAGCAGAAAATCCCCAGTTTGATCGTACTCCTTTTCTGAGAGACTATGATCGCCTAGTATTTTCCTCACCTTTTCGTCGCCTTAAAGATAAAACTCAGGTTTTTTCGTTATCTACAAATGATTACATTCGTACTCGTCTGATTCACAGCCTAGAAGTTTCCTGTGTCGGTCGATCCCTTGGTAGGATTGTGGGTGAGAAAATTGTAGACACACACAAACTTAATAGCTATGGATTCAGTGCTTCAGACTTTGGTGATATCGTCTTTGCTGCTTGTCTAGCTCATGATATCGGTAATCCTCCGTTCGGTCATTCTGGAGAGGATGCTATCCGTACAGGATTTGAATCCTGGTACTACACTGTTAACCATGTAGGAAAAGAACTTCTCAGCAAGTCTCAAAAAGCTGACTTTGATTCATTTGAGGGCAATGCACAGGGTTTTCGTATTCTAACTAAGCTTGAAATGCCTCCTCAAAAAGGGGGAATGCAACTCACCTGCCCAACTTTAGCTGCTTTCACAAAGTACCCTAGAGAATCATTACTATCAGAATCTACCTTAAACGGTTACTCAGGTAAAAGTGTTAAAAAATATGGTTTCTTTCAAGCAGAAAAAGATTTATTTGCTGAGGTAGCAGAGACAGTTGGGCTAATTCGTCGTCATGACAATGCAGCATGGTGGTCTCGACACCCGCTTGCTTTTCTTGTTGAAGCAGCAGATGATATTTGTTACTCAATAGTTGATATAGAAGACGGTCATCGTATGAAGTACATCTCCTTTGAAAAAACCGAGTACTTGCTTAATAAAATTGCAAATATTGATATTAACAAGCATGATGAAAGCGAGGAAGAAAAAGTTAAGCGACTTCGTGCCAAAGCTATCCACAATCTTATAAAACAGGTAACTGAAATTTTCTTTGCACACGAACAAGAAATACTTTTTGGAGAGTTTGATAAAGACTTGTTATCTTTAAGCACTTATGCAACCCATCTAGAAGAAATTGGAAAGCAAACCCGTGAGACTGTTTTCCAACATCGTGATGTTGTTAGTATCCAGATTGCTGGGTATGAAGTTTTAGGGAAACTATTTACTGAATTTGTCAATGCCGTTCTGCACAATAGTAAGAAAGGTAATTTGGTCTATCAGATGCTTCCCAAAGAATATAATAATCCAAATTCGGACGAAGATACTTATAACAAAATTCTTAGAGTTACAGACTATATCTCTGGCATGACTGATTCTTACGCTACCAGTTTATTCCAACAATTTAGCGGTATTTCCTTGGGATAAAGTGACAGTGATCGCACTATCCCCCAATAACTTAGATAAAATCACTATGGTGCTAGTTAACCCTCCCTAAATCTGATAAAAAGCGATCGCTCTTGTAACCGTAGATACTTCTGACAACTTGTAGAAATTCCCTTAGCACAGGTGTCATATCTTCTTCCCGCCACACTATAGCTGTTTTTACTAGTGGTGTTTTCTCCTCTAAAGTACAATAAACTACACCAGTTCTCTGAAGATTTTGCAATGAAGACGGTGCGATCGCAATCCCCATTCCTGCTGAAACCAATCCGATAATCGTCTGCATTTGAATCGCTTCTTGAGTTACTTTTGGGCTGAAATTTCCTTCCTGACAAAGACTCACTATTTGGTCGTAAAGTCCGGGTCCCAAATGGCGAGGGAACATGATAAAGTTTTCGTTTACTAGCGATCGCACTGAAATCTTTTCTTGTTCAGCTAAGGGATGAGTTTTTAACACAGCCACAATTAAAGCTTCTTGCTGAATGCATTCTTGATTAAGTGTGTTGTCTTCTAAAGGTGGATGGGCAAAACCTACATGAATGCGGCGATCCTGTAGCGCTTGTTCCTGCTGAGTTGTGGTTAATTCTTGCAATACCAACTCTACTTCTGGAAATTTTTCTCTAAACCGCCGCAAAATCACAGGAAGCAAATCATAAGTTACCAAACTGGTAAACCCAATTCGTAATTGTCCCTTTTCACCTCTTCCTATTTTTTGAGTTAGCTCAATTGCTTTTTGGAGTTGAGCTAAAAGTTGATAAGCCTCTTGCAAAAAAATCTCCCCTGCTTCCGTTAACTGTACGTGTCGTTTGGTTTTACGGTGAAACAGTTCTACCCCCAATTGCACCTCTAATTGCTGAATTTGCTGGCTTAAGGGCGGTTGAGCGATGTGCAGTCGCTCGGCGGCTCTACTGAAGTGCAGTTCTTCAGCAACAGCAATAAAGTAGCGCAGATGTCGCAGTTCCATTTTTTTGATATTTTATAAGTTTCAATCCTCTATAAATATCCCTTTTGTGTCAGTCTCCGAAAACATTTACCATTTCTAAATTCTAGAGCTTTTGTATAACAAGCGTAGGCTAGCAAAAACCGCAGGCATCGCGCGATTCTTTTCTAATAACAAATCCAAGAGCAATTTTTTTCTAATAGTATAGCTTGTATTGATTGCCTGATCAGGCTTAAGCGCGATCGCCCTCCCAGAAAGTGACAGAAGAGGGATAAATGAGCTTTATAACCAAGTTATTCAAACTAGACAGAGATTGAAAGAACGTATTAGTTCTCAATCTTCAGCCACTTCAATGTTTGTAGAAATAACTCATTTGGCAGATGAAGCTGAAGCGGCTAACGAATTATTAATAAAATCCTATAAATTCCAAGAAGTAAGTAATTTAGTTTTCAAACTCGCACAATAATATTAGAAAAATAACCTAATTACATCAATTATCTAGCCTTTAATTGATAATGGGCAATCGCTCTTATATTTTTTCCTTTTTTACTGGTTAAGGTTTCCTATATTTAACGTGAGTTCGGGTTAAGATTAGGCGGCAGAAAGCAAATTGTGATCGATGGCGATCGCAGGCTTCTTAGGTTGGTAGCAGTAGGCGATTAAACCGCAGACAATGTTGACTAGTTTACAAGATCGCGAGCCAACCAGAGCTCCCAAGTCATGAGTGGCATAAGGTCGCTCCATCGGTCACATTGTTGGGGAGTAGAGAGTTTTGGTAGTGTCCAATGTAAGCATTGTTTAATAAACCGATACCAATGGTCAACCGTGAAGCGGCGTAAATAGAGTTTCCATAGTTCAGATAGGGGTGGCATTTGTTCACCTACAAAAGCCAACCACATTGGTTTATTGACTCGTGGGGAGCTATCCTCCAGTAGTCTCTCAACAAGTATAATTGACATTGGGTGCTGTGGAGAAAGACGAAAATGCTTTTTTGTCCAAAGCCGAATCCTGACCCTACCCAGTTTGGCATCTTCAAGTTCAATCGCTTGTTCTGGTTTTGACCAGGTACTGCCATCGTTGAGTATAAACTTATCCCCATGTAGTCGTGGTTTCCCCCTGTCTGAACAAGACTAATGAAAGCCGATCACAATCGTCATAATCTCGCTCAAACACAGACTGCGATCAGCTACGCTGGGCGGTTACGCCATCGCGCTTTCTTTTTTGCAGTCTATTACCCAACAGTTGGTGCTCCCACTGTGGTTCAAAAGTTTGACAGAAGTCATCGACAGAACACAATAGTTCTTCTAGAGTGAACATGGGGCAAGTAGATGGATGAGAATTTAGCACTTTCAGCTTACCTGTTTTGCCCCCTTTCTTATCCCGAACTCATGTTATATTTAGGTTTTGAAATCAGCAAAGACATCTTCTCACAATTAATGCCAGTATATTGCCATTTACGCGAAGTTTCACTTTTTAATTTTTACCTGTTAAGTAGAGAATGATCTTGCGTGGTGCTGTAATGTAAGTCAACCTAAAATTTACCCAAGCCGAAAATAGGCTTGGGCATGTTTAAGAATATAGTGAGAGTTGCAATTTACCAAAAAATTGTGAATAAAGGTAGTTAGCTAAACAGCACCACTGTTTCTATCAAACAGAATAGCTATAGTTTTGAAAATTAGCTTTAAATCGTACACTAAACTCCAATTTTTTTGATACTGCAAATCCAGACGAATTACATCTTCAAAACTACGGACTGTAGAACGTCCATTTACTTGCCATTCGCCAGTCATACCGGGTTTTACATCTAAACGTTGCCACTCTGGTACTTCATAGCGTTCCACTTCATCGGGTGTAGGTGGTCGAGTACCTACTAAACTCATCTCTCCTTTGAGGACATTCCAAAATTGGGGTAATTCATCAAGACTAGTTCGCCGTAAAAAGCGCCCTACCTTAGTAATTCTGGGATCATTCTCATTCTTGAAAAAAGCACCTTGCACTTGGTTTTTAACTTGGGATTTCTTCGCTTCCGCATCCACACACATCGAGCGGAATTTCCAAATTTTAAACCGCTTACCCATCCAACCACAACGGGTTTGACTAAAGAAAATGGGTCCGGGATCGTTAATTTGAATAGCCATCGCAATTGGAATAAACAAAATTCCTGTAATTAATAAACCAATCACTGACCCAACAATATCTAAGAACCGTTTCATCCAAGATGCCATAGAAGGGTGAGTAGTGGGTAACTGCTCTACTTTACGCGAAGTTGTCTTCCGACTATCTACTACGTCATCTTGTTCTATTAACGACCCATCTCCCACAAGCTCTAGAGGAAAAACCTGATCCAATCCTGTAAGTTTTAGGACTGCCATGACTTGAGGTGTTACATTCCGCAGTTTTAATGTAATCTCCTTAGTCTGAGCATATTTAAAATTACTTACCAGGGCACCTAAACCACTACTATCGATAAAAGTAGTTTGGTGAAAGTCAATGATAATTTGCTTGGGATGTGAATTGGGCTGAATTAAGCCTTGGCAGGTTTGCTTAAAGCCTAAAGCTTCCAGCACGCTCAACCGTGTTGGCACCTGCACTATAGCCATGTCGTTTAGGGAATTAACTGGAAAATCGACCTCTGTCGGTTGGCTAGTCATGAAGCTCTGCACTTTCGTTGCCATGTATAATGTAATATGCCAAACATTACTTTGTCCTACAAAATTACTTAACCTAATATCGGAATTAGTGGTAATCAGGACTAACCGCTATTTACCGGGGCTGAGATTGGAGATCGCTAGCGACGATTCACAATAGAACAAGAAGCCAAATAAACATCCTTGCTGTTGTGCCGACGCAGCGCGATCGCGTTGCTCTCATCAAATGATTGCTAAAAATACGGTTACACCTACCGCACGCCTGATTGAGGTCTTTTCTGCCATTCAAGGGGAAGGACTGAATGTAGGGACACGTCAGATATTTATTCGTTTTGCTTTGTGTGATTTGCGCTGTCACTTTTGTGATAGTGCCCACACTTGGAGTGCACCTACAACTTGTCGGATAGAGCGATCGCCTGGATTGCGCGACTTTGAAATCCACTCTAACCCTGTTCCATTACCTATATTAATCGAATGGGTGGAACAGCAAAATCTACCTTGTCTACACGATAGCATTAGCTTAACTGGTGGCGAACCACTTCTTCATGCCTCATTTCTAACGCAGTTTCTACCCCAAGTGCGAGCCATAACTGGTCTACCTATATACTTAGAAACCGGCGGACATCGCCCAGAACAACTAGCAATGATTATCCCATACTTAGACTCTGTAGGTATGGATTTCAAATTGCCCAGTGTTAGCGGCGAAAGTCATTGGCAAGAACATAGTAAATTTCTCCAGTTATGTTATGCATCATATTTAAATGTTTTTGTCAAGATAATTGTGTCTCAAGACACAGATCCCGCCGAGTTGGAACGTTCAGCTTCGTTGGTGGCAGAGGTTAGTCCAGATATCTCAGTATTTTTACAACCTGTTACGCCTTTGGCAGTACCAGAACAATTTTCTCCAGTACCTGTACTTGCGCCTTCTAGCGATCAAGTTTTGACATGGCAAGCTTTGATGAAGGGATTTGTCAAGCATGTGCGCGTGATCCCCCAGACGCATAAAATGCTGAATCAGTTGTAAAATTTTAGTTTGATAAAGATGCAGTCAAGAAAAAAGTAAGATTTTATGAAATGGTAATTGGGCTGTTGCTGCTAATTAGGGAGGCAGCAGCCCCCTCACTAGGCAGTCTAATGAGCTGAATCAAAAGACCACTAAGAGGTTTTATCAGGTAAAATCTTGCCTCCCTGACTCAAAAAGAAACTTGAACTTTAGTTCAAGGCAGAGAGAGGTTTGTCAAACTCACGTTGATTTAAGTTTTTTGAAGGTAGGTAATACCCACCCAACCTAATTTTTGGTTTCTATAATGCGCCCTCATCTGGAGTTTTCGATTTAGCTTTTGCTTTATTGGCACTGCGTTTGAGGGCAGAGAGTCTTGCTTCGTATCTCGACCGTTGGCGCTTACTAGGAGTATTATCAATCAGGGTTTTCAAGGCGCTACCGAGACTCTTATAGGCATTGGGAAGGCTATAACCAAAACGAGTTGCTAAAGCGATCGCTTTCTCATCAGCATTGAGCAATTCTCTTAGTTGCTTTTCCCCATTATTCTTTTGGTACAGTCGCCAGCCTGACACGCCACAAAGCGACAAAGCTAACACCAGCAGCAATCCATCTTGTACCCACAATTCCCCAACAGCACCACCTAAACCGATGGCTAGTGCTGCCATTTCCCAACCATCTTTAGGAATTGTGTCATTTTGAACGCGAGCAACCTCATGCCAGAACAGCAGATTACGCTGATCCATTGCGAGGGCATCCCATTTCACCAAATCAATTTGAATTTCTACCTGGTCTTTACCAATTTCTTCGCAGCGAACCAGGGGTGGATTGACCTCAGTTGTGCCTTCAACCGTGACCCAGCTTTGCAGTTCTGGTGGTAGTAAGGCTTTCAACCGCCGGAGTTCGCTCATTTCCGCTTTGGCAGAGGAGGTTGCATAGGATGTCATAATATCCAGCCCCAGAAAATTTCAGTATATAGTGAGGGTATCACTTTGGAGTATAGCTATTTAAGTAACGATCCGTCTCACTCACTAGGAAAACTTCCTCGCTTTTTTCGCGCTTCCATTGCTTTTTCTAATAAATCTAACAATCCTGGGGCTTCTTCTTGGATACTGAGTAATAGTCTTTCCCCAAGTTCTATATTCCCCGGATCGAGACCTGTGACCATCACTTCTTGCAGGCGAGGTATTGCTATGCCATCCACAATCTGAACTAATCCACTCAGACAACGGTGAAATTGTCTTTCTGTGAGAATCGAGTCTTCTAAAGGAAACTCAATAATGGCACGGATTTCACCATCGGATGGGTCATACTCCCATTGCAACATTTTGGTTTCCCAGGAAATGGCAAGCATTGTCTGTAGGATAGCTGCCTTGTGAGGATGGTCTTGGATTCCTGCCAGAACTTGAGGGGCAAATACCCGAAAAAACTTTCCTTCTTCATCTAGTTGGACAACTATTAGGAAATCTTCTAAGTTATCAGCCTCCACACCTGTTATAATTCTGTCTTCTTCGTCATCAAAACGGTAGTCCCAACCAAGGTTGTCTAAATAGTTGGCAATCTGTTTGAGGTTAGCTCCCATAAAAGCCTCATAAGGAATGGTGGAGCAGCTGTTACCAGACCTAGTTTAACCTGCTAAAGGTAGTTGTTTGGGTTTGTGTGGATACTTCTAATCCCATACAAGTATGCAATTAGGGTATTGGGTATGGGTAATGGGGCATTGAAGATAATAAAAATAGACAATTGTTCGGCACTATGAATGATATTTTTTTTATAACTCTTGCTCATTAGAAAAAAAACGATAATTACTATTTTTCAAATTTTAGGTAGTGAAGAATATAGCATTAAATCACTTAAATTTTAATATTATTTTTTAGATTGAATAAATGTCTTGCTAAATTAAGCATGGTAGGAAGATTTTAAATTAGATTTGAAAGTTTAAGCTAAGTTTAAATAATTTATACATAGCATCTGAGGCTTTTGAAAATATAAGTAAAAACTGTTTCCTCGTCGATTCAGCCACCCGTGAGGCCTTTTTCTGTAACCCCAAAAAAGAAAGAACACGCAAGTTTTTATCACAAATTCTCTAAAACCTCTGCTCAACTTTGCATCCCTCTGCGTTTCACTTCTAATCCTTTTGTCCTACAACTTCACACCAAGCTTGAGCAAAAAATCCATCTGGGCGCTGACTCCATTCTCACAAAGCATTACTCATTGCTGTTAGCGATTGCTCAATTCCAATTTATTGCTGGGATTCAATGAATTAATTAGTACAATGAATTAATTCAAACCCTGTTATACTTCTGGATAATTTAACTCCTGAACTACTTGCTTATTCCGGAAAGTGACAGAAGAGGGTTATTCCTGTTCTGTCACTCTCCGAAAACATTTGCCATTTCTAAATTCTAGAACTGTTGTATAGCAAGCGTAGGCTAGCAAAAACCGCAGGCATCGCGCGATTCTTTTCTAAGAACAAATACAAGACCCATTTTTTCTAATAGTATAGCTTGTATTGATTGTCTTATGAGGCTTCTAGCGATCGCCTTCCCAGAAAGTGATAAAAGAGGGATACTACGATTACCATATTTTTTAGCCTAATACAAAGGCGCAAAGTTTTTCTTTGCGCCGCTGGGTAAACTTAACCCACAAACTTCTCAGCACCAACTACTTTAATCGGTTGCACCAGAAGGCAACAAACGCTTCACACCTTGCTTAACAAACCCCTGCAAAAAACCAATCTGCTGATTTTGCTGAAATACTTTTTGCAAAGTTTGCCGTAAATTATCCAAATTTAAACCAGTTCCAGAATCTATCGCTATTTCCTGCTGTTGGAAATACTCAACTAGACTAAACCCTGCGACTCTAGTCAAATAAGCCGCACTTACTCCCTGTACTACGCCACCAGCAACAAAGGTAACGGCATTACTTTTCAGAACAGTACTAATAGCTTTTGTAGAAAGTTCAACTAAACCCAATTTCAGCATTAAACTTCCCATTGTTCCAGCTATGGTTTGTGCCTGTTCTAGGGAAAATTTTTGCTGATAAATTTTACCCAAATCCATTACCATTTGAGCATTAATTGCCGCAGTTGCCAGAATATTAAAGGCTGGTACTGGATTAGCAAAGGCAGCAGCGGCAGCTATCCATTGATATTGTTCAATAATTGGGGTGATGCGATCGCGTCTGGCTCCATTCAGCAAATTTTTCGCTTCAGCTTTCAACAATCCGGCTTTTCTCATGGTAGTTACCCAAACTAGCTGTTGTCCTTGCTGTGCCAAAACTTCACCCAACTGTTGAGTTAACTGCTGGATATCTGCTGCTGGTTGTTCCATCCACTCTTGCACAGAACCATCAGCCTCATGCTTTCGGACTTTGATGGCAATGGGAGAGGCCGCAGTTGCAACTACATTTCCCTGCATCCGCTGTTTCAATTGACTAAAGATATTGGCGCTTTCATCGGTAAAATACTGGTCTTGTTTGTTGAAAACCAGCATATTGGGCTGATTTGCTGCCTTTAGCTGTTGTAAAGTTTTAAATTCTGAGTCTGTCAAATCACCGTTTGTCAAGAATAGAACAAAATCAGATTTTGCTACTTCTGCCAAAATAGCCGCATCTGAATTTTCACCTGCTTCTCTAAACAAAGATGCTGTCTCTTGTAGAGACACGAAGTTTTGTGTCTCTAGATTTTGCTCTAGCACTTGAATTAAAGTGCTTTTACCCACAGATTTCCCGCCAGTCACAGCTACTTTAATTTTTTGCCTGTCTAATTCCAGCAACAATTGGGCAACTTGTTCTCTGAGTGTCTCTAAGGCTGGATGGTTTTCTGCTTCTTGTGCTAGTTGGTTAATTACAGTTTCAGCTTTAGCGATCGCACTTTCCACTGTTGTCCGATCCACAAGCATACCATCTAGCTGCTCTAAACAGTCTTTGGGGCGCTTTTGCTGGAATAACCACAAACCACCACCGACAGCTAAGGCACTCAACAAACCGAACTCACCCACCTGCACTATAGAATCGTGCCAACTGTCCAACATCCACAGGGAAAAGGAAAGTCCCAATCCTCCCACTAAAATTGGTCGCTGCAACTTCACAACCATGATTCTCCGCGCCTTTTAGATGGCTATTTCTTTCAGAATAGATCAAAATAAAACAAAACCCTACAATTTTCACTGATTGTAGGGTTTTGTTTTACATTTTATTTGGTGGCGGGAAGTGGATTTGAACCACTGACCTTCGGGTTATGAGCCCGACGAGCTACCAGGCTGCTCTATCCCGCGTCACTCTTAACTTTTACACTATAACTTATAGTCAAGAGTTTGGCAACTACAAAAATGATAATTCTCCAATTACTTCTAAACGCTTGTATTTTCCCAAGGTGACAAATTTTTCTGAGAGGCTTTCGGCGGCGCTGGGACTAATCCACCCCATTTGCTGGAGTAAGTGAATAGCAACAGCATATTTTGCCCGTTTCGCCCCATCCATGACTTTAATTGCCAATCCTAAACCTTCACCGAGTCTACCAATGCACTGCACTCCTTCGGCACCACTTTTGCTGACTAGTTCTCCTGGGGTTAAGCGCATCAGTTCCGTATCAAATTCTCCATCTCCTGCTACCATAGCGGGGTGATGAGTCATAGCACGGACAATGCGCTCCATATCCAAGTTGGTACTAGAGGCTAGCAGTGCATATAAAGATGCCATGTGACCAAGTTGCATCAGATAAGTTGGTGCGCCACAGTCGTCATGAGCGTTGATAAATTCTGCTGCTGGCATTCGCAGCAACTCTGCTACCTTGCCCAAAATTAACTGCTGTATTGGGTGTTTGCGATCCAAGTAGTTATTTAAGGGCCAATGACGTTGCTGACAAACGGCTAACATTCCCGCATGTTTTCCAGAACAGTTGTATTCCAGAGGACTGTGCTTATCTTCAGGAATTGGACACTGGAGTATAGTCGGGTCAAGATCGGCCCGCCAAAGGATGTTAAATACCTGTCGGACTTGATCTATTCTTCCTTTATGGGAACTTGTAATAATTGCTAAGTCGCGATCGCTGAGTTGATAGCGTTCCAGTGTGCCTGTTGTGGTGACAGCAAGTGCCTGAAATGGTTTGAGAGCTGAACGGATAAATGCAGCAGTTTCAGAATTTCCGGCAACGGTTAGAACCCGTCCTCGTTCGTCGCAGACAACAGCTTGGACTATATGCCTGGATTCAATAATACCTTCCCGCAGCAACCGGACTTCCAGTGCTGTGGCTTGAGTTCGTTTTCCCATTGTCATGGGTTTATATTTATCACCTTTTTTTAGTTAGGAGTTAGGAGTTAAGAGTTATGAATTATTAACTAATCACTCCTAACTCCTGACTCCTAACTTTTAAAACAAATGCCAACCTATAGTACCAATAACGTACATTCCCGCCAAGCCAGCAAAGGTAAATTGTAATCGCCGCAGAATGGGTTTAATTTCATATGCAACAATTAAGCGATCGCGGTTGAGAACTTCCTGTGGTTTAGTCCAAGTTTGACCATCATACCAACCGGACTCTTCATAAAATACTGTGGGACTACAAAGGCGATCGCACACGTAGAACCAACCTAAGTACAATCTTACCAGTACCAGCACTACCCCGACACTCGCTCCGGCTGCACCACAGAGAATAAAATGTGCAATATACTTGTGAGGGGGAAAACTTGCCGCAGCTATCGGTCCTGCAAAAAGCCAAGATAAACCCCAAATCCAAACGAGTTTGGTGATATACTCGCGCCAATCTAAAGTGGTATCGCGAAACAGCCAGGAAGTTTTTAACTCTTCGTATTCATTGAGTGGTTGTTGGTCTGTAGGAACTGGGCAATTAGAAACCGAAGACCTAATCATGTTGGCTTACCCTCACCCTCATCAGATTCTGGAAGGGAAATACGTTCTGCATGAATCCAGAACGCTTCTAAATTATAAAACTCTCGTTCTTTGGGCATCATGATGTGAACAATCACATCACCATAGTCTTGTAGTACCCAACTCCCCTCGGCTTTTCCTTCTATCCTTAAGGGACGGCGTTGCAACTCAGTTTCGACTTTTCCTTCAATTGCTTGAGCGATCGCCCTGACCTGTACCTTAGAATAGCCAGTCATCATCACAAAGTAATCAGCCAGGTAAGATACCTCTGTTACTTTAAGCAATAAAATCTCACCTGCTTTGCGGTCTGATGCCGCAATCGCGATCATTGCAGCTAATTTTTCGCTTGCCTCTTCGGTTTGGCCGTGGCTTATTACTGCACTCTTCATCAGTGGGACAGATTGCAATGGGAAATTTCCTTGGAAATAATCAGTCATTAAACCTCAGGTGCTTTCTTCCTTTTGAAACAATTGTTGACATTTACTTACAAACAACAAACAATTGATCTGACAAATGTGTCAATAGGTTTTTTTGAATACTAACAAAAAAACAGGTGTCTATGGGCCTAGTTTGATAATTGGCTGTTTAGATTTTGATATCCGCAACAGCTGATTGCTGATGGTTATTGTGCAGCGATAAATCAACCAATAGCTTTCCAGCAGGAATTGACAGCGAAAATAATCGCAGATTCATCAAACAGCATAGCTATGTAAAGCTAGTAATTTGCAGTTAACTATATATCTATGCTTTATACTTGTCTATCTACGATTAAATTACGAGACAACACGACATACTAATGACTGGTTTAGCAAAAGTACACTTTTTATACGTATACTCACTAGTATAATAAAATACTTTTTAATTGCCCACGGTTGAATGAAGTGAAACCGTGAGATTTTTAGTTCAACAATTCACCTGAAAACTTGCTTGTCTATCGCTGTATTTTTATTAGTCAAATTAGTTACCCTCAAGATTTTATGTTACTTATATATGAGGGCAAATTGCAATTTCGACAGATGCACCATAACTTTGCTACAAAAATTAAACTTCTTGTTTCGTAACTATGCCTGTAGATTGAATTGTTCTACGTTCTGTTGTCAATGAGTAACACAAGGACTCATACTGATTTAAAGCTTGCTCAAAAGCATATTGCTCAACTGCATATTGGCGACTTTTGTAACCCAGAGTTTTGACTTTTTCGGGGTTTTGGTACAAATCTAAAATTGCCATCGCTAAAGCTTGAGGATCTTCTGGAGGAACAATAACTCCGCCGCCACTTTGCCTAATGGCTCTCGCTGCTGTACCATTTTCGGGGACAGAGGCAACTAAGGCCCCTCCACTAGCAAGTAGCACTTGAATTTTTGACGGCATGTTAAAGGATACAACATTTTTCTTTTGCACCACTAAACCAATATCCGCAGCTGCTAACATCTGTGGTAAATCTTTGCGGGGTTGAAATGGCAGTAACAACACATTATCTGCACCACAGTCTAGACATTCCTGTTGCAATCGCTGTAGACCTTTTGCCTCTCCAACGATGACAAAGACAATATCTGGGATATGGCGCAAGACAGAAGCAGCTTTGACAACGCTTTCTAAGCCTTGAGTTAGGGCAATGTTACCAGAATACAGTACTACAAATTTGCCGTTTAAATTATGTGCTGTGCGAAAAGGGTTATTTTCTTTAGGTAAAGGGCGGATAAAATTTATATCAACCCAGTTGGGAATTTGCACAATTTTGTCAGCTTTTACGCCCTTAGATCGCAAATTGTCTACAAACCCATCGGCGATGACGCTAATTTTAGTAGCTGTGCGGTAGGCAAATTTTTCCAATAATGTAAACAGCCGGATAAGTAATTTATTTTTCAGCAGACCGACATGGACGGCTGCTTCTGGTAAGATATCTTGTAGATTTAAAATTACAGGACAAGCACGTAACCATCCTAAAAGCGCAACCGGTACACAGCTTGGCAAAGATGGCGATGTTGAGAGAATCACATCTGGGCGCCAACCGATGAGGGCGGGTACAAAGCTAGTGACTACAAAACTAGCATCTAATAACACCCGATCTAATAGGTTGGGTTGTGGACGAATCCAAACGTAACTGCGTTGAATTTGAACGCCATTTTTATATTCGTTGACATACCATTTGCCCCGATATTCCTGGTAAATTTGCCGCTCAGGGTAGTTGGGCATAGCGGTTACTACACGCACTTCATGCCCACGTTTCACTAGTCCCTCTGCTAATTCAGTCATCAGTGGGGCAATACCAATCGGTTCTGGATAGTAGTTGTAGGAGTAAATTAAAATCCGCATAAAATTTAGTCCGAAGTACCCCGGCTCTTTATTTAATGACAAATATTTGTCTGAAATATCATTTGGGCTTAGAAACCCCTATATTTCATTGTGACTCCAGACTCTTTTGATGTCAGGTATTTTCCTTAAAGATTGAGTAAACTTTAAGATGTAATACTTAGGTTAACTGTAAACTTTTTTTACTATGTTAAGTAGTATTTCAATTGTTATTTTTTGATTGGTACTTACGTAGAAGCCCTAATATATCAGGTTTTACCAACCCTTAAAACCGAATTGGATAGTTAATATTAACTGTCTCTATAAGTGACGCATATAACCCATTTTCCGATAATCTGAATACTAATAATACTTTTTGATCGTACTAGTAATTCAATGAGCGATCGCCCTTGTATTTTCTCTTTTTTTGCTGGCTCAGGTTTCCTCGATTTAGGTTTTGAAACCAGCGGTTTTAATATTGTTTATGTTAATGAAATCTTCGCCCCATTCATCGCTGCCTATCGCCATTCACGGGAAGTTCTGAAAATGCGATCACCTGAATATGGATATCATCACGGGGAAGCAGCAGATGTAACAAAACTTATTGTTGGAAAAGAAGCACAACACCTTCAAGAATTAGTCCAAGATTGCCACAAATCTCATAATATAATCGGTTTCATCGGTGGGCCTCCTTGTCCTGATTTTTCTATTGGTGGAAAAAATAGAGGAAGTTTAGGAGATAATGGTAAACTTTCCGCTTCATATATTGAATTAATTTGCCGCAATTTTCCAGATTTCTTTTTATTTGAAAACGTTAAGGGTTTATGGAAGACAACAAAACACCGTTTATTTTTTGAGTTGCTCAAGCAAAAATTGCAGGAATCAGGCTACATATTAACAGAGCGATTAATTAATGCTATCGAATATGGCGTACCTCAAGATAGAGAAAGAATTATTTTAATTGGTTTCAAAAATAATTTTCTTCAGGATATAGGAATAAAAGTTGGTACTGAAAAGTTACTAACTGAGAGGTGTTTTCCTTGGAATAATTATATTTTATTTCCTCACGAAAAAGTTTTTGCTTACCCCTGGCGTAAGTGCGATCCATTCCAAGAAAATTCCATCATCCCTTGCCCTGATGGTATACCTAAAGAATTAACAGTTGAATACTGGTTTAGAAAAAATAATGTACTTAAGCACCCTAATACTGAAAACTATTTTCAACCAAGAGCAGGTATCACAAAATTTGCTGCTATTGATGAAGGGGATGATTCTAAAAAGTCTTTCAAGCGTCTGCATAGATGGCGTTATTCTCCGACAGCTTGTTATGGAAATAATGAAGTACATTTACATCCTTACAAAGTCCGGCGAATTTCTGTAGCAGAAGCTTTAGCTATACAATCTTTGCCTACAAATTTTGTACTTCCAGAAAATATGTCACTCACTAACATGTTTAAAACTATTGGTAATGGTGTCCCATATCTGGCATCACAGGCATTAGCTCAAACTATTATTAACTTCTTAGGAAATAGTGTAAAAAACACTGTTGATATTCCTAGTATTATTACTACTTAACGTCAACTTCAATACTTGTAGTAATTCTGAGATATCTGTAAAGCTGATATTAAAGACAATTCAGCAGCTTGTTTTCAGGATAAACTCGTAATAAATGTGGTTTAATATATATATAAGAAATGTTTTAATTTTTTATAAAGTTTAATAATCAATCACTCACTGGCAGAAGACACGATGGCAGCAGACTATCCAGACATTGATATTGCGCCATTTATCGATCACTCCTTGTTAATGCCAACGGCTACTCCAGAGCAGGTTGAGCAATGGTGTGAAGAAGCATATAGATTCAACTTTGCAGCAGTTTGTCTGTTCCCCGCTAATGTCAAGCAAGCAGTCGAACTCCTCCACGGTAAAAACCCAAAAGTTTGTACGGTGATAGGCTTTCCTTCTGGTGCAACGACTTCAACAGTGAAACTGTATGAAGCTCAAGAAGCTGTAGATAGTGGGGCCACTGAGTTGGATATGGTCATGAACTTGGGCTGGTTGAAAGCTGGCAAAACTGAAGAAGTCCACCGAGAGATTGCCGAAATTTGTGAAGAGACTGGGCAAACGGTCAAGGTAATTTTGGAAACTAACCTGTTGACAGATGCAGAGAAAAAAATAGCTGCTGAAATAGCTATGGAGGCAGGAGCAGCATTCTTAAAAACTAGTACAGGATGGAATGGTGGTGCAACTGTAGCAGATGTGCGACTTTTGCAAGAATTGGCAAAAGAAAAGGTAGGAATTAAAGCTTCAGGTAGTATTCACACTATCAATCAAGCCCTAGACTTAATCGTAGCGGGTGCTACTAGATTAGGCACATCTCGCGGTATGGATTTGATCCGCCAGCGCGATAACTTGGGAAAGGGTGAATAGTCATTTATCCTCTCTTACAAAGTTCTGAGCGGAGGAAACCTCCGCTCAGACTTTGCGCTTTGTCATTTGTCATAAGCTAATGACCCTTGAGCAATGATTAATAATTACTAATTACTAGTGACTAATGACTAATGAGTAGAACCTACAAAGCAACTGGTATTAATCTTAAAACCCAGGCGCTAGGAGAATCGGATAAAATAGTGACGATTTTGACACGAGAATTCGGTCTAATTCGAGCCGTGGCTCCAGGGTCACGTAAACACAACTCCAGCCTGGGCGGTAGGAGTGGAATGTTCGTTGTGAATGAACTATTGATTGCCAAAGGGCGATCGCTTGATAAAATTACTCAAGCACAGACGTTAAAAACCTATCCTGGTTTAGCTAAAGATTTGGGAAAACTGGCTGCCAGTCAATATTTAGCAGAAATAGTTCTGTGTGAAGCTTTGAGCGAACAACCCCAAGAAGAACTTTATGATTTGTTCAATGAACATCTCCATCGCTTAGAGGCGGTGTCAAGTGCAAATCCATCTGGTGTTTTGGCTCATCTGGCTCATGCTGTATTTCACCTTTTAGCCTTAGCAGGACTGACGCCACAAGTGCAAATCTGCTGCCTATCTCAACGTTCCCTGAAGCCAAACTTCACAGACCCCAACTGGCAGGTAGGATTTAGCATCCCTGCGGGTGGAACGGTTTCTTTAGAAGCTAGAGAACGTTTACGAAAAGAAGGAGAAAAGGAGATAAGGGCAGAGCAGCAGAGGAGCAGGGGAGCAGGGGAGGAGGGAATTAATAACCAATACCCAATGCCCAATGTCCCATCCGCAATGCTCAATGCCCCATTCCCAATGCCCAATACCCAAATAGTTGTTGTGCATCGGCAAGAAATACCTGTGATTTCTAGTCGTTTGGGTGCTATGGAACTAGCTTTGCTTCAACAGCTGTCACAACCAGAGATAATGCAAATTGATAGTGCTAGAGATTATGACTGGTTATCTGTTGAGCAGATTTTGCGCCAGTATGCTCAATATCAATTAGGTCGCCCTATTCGCTCTGCTACCTTAATCGACTCTTATTTTGCTGCCAACCATGATGCAACCGTCTGATTTGGATAAAAAAATCCTGCCTTTGTCACCAAGCCTCGCCAAAAAACAGAATAGAGTATCAGATCCTACAGTCAAGAATCACTTGAGTGCTGTTCCCAAGTGTACATCTAGTCAAATAAATGGCCAAGAAATGTCCCCAAAAGATATTTCTAAAAACGATCAAAATTGCCCAAAAACTGATCTTCCAAGCCAATCAGAAACACAATCTGAGGACAAATCAACCACTGCTGAGGTAGATAGCAATGGCGTTTGTAATGGACAGAATTTGCCAATAGCCACTATTCCAGAAAAAGAATTACCGAAATTAGATGCCTCTGGTTCAAGTGGAGAAGCTATTGCAGGGAATGTAAAACAGCTAGGATTTTTACCTGTACTAAAAAATCCTAATTTCTTGGCTCTTTGGGGCGGTCAAGTTTTCTCCCAACTAGCAGATAAAGTTTATTTGGTGCTGATGATTGCTTTGATTAATACTCAGTTTCAAGGAAGCAATCAGAGTATTAGTGGTTGGGTATCAGTCTTGATGATGGCTTTTACTATTCCAGCCGTATTGTTTGGTTCCGTTGCTGGTGTGTTTGTCGATCGCTGGTCGAAAAAGGCTGTGCTGGTGGCAACAAATATCTGGCGTGGCATCCTGGTTTTGTCAATTCCCTTCCTGCTGTGGTTGACTCATGACTGGAAACCCATAGGAGTGCTGCCAGTGGGTTTTTTGATCATTCTGGCTGTGACTTTTTTAGTTTCGACTTTGACGCAGTTTTTTGCACCGGCGGAACAGGCGGCAATTCCTTTAATCGTAGAAGAACAGGATTTACTCTCGGCAAATTCGCTTTATACAACAACGATGATGGCATCGGTGATTGTTGGGTTTGCTGTTGGGGAACCATTACTAGCGCTCGCTGATGGACTTTGGCTGCAAATTGGTGGTAGTGGTAGTTTGGGCAAAAAACTTTTAGTTGGTGGCAGTTATGCGATCGCTGGACTAATTTTGTTCCTCATGGCAACTAAGGAAAAACACCACCCCGATACAGAATTCCCTCACGTATTTTCTGACTTGCGAGACGGTTTTGCCTATCTCAAAGCGAATCATCGCGTCCGCAATGCTTTGCTTCAACTGATTATCTTGTTTTCTGTTTTTGCAGCATTAACTGTTCTAGCCGTTCGGATGGCGGAAATAATTCCCAACATGAAAGCTTCCCAGTTTGGCTTTTTACTAGCAGCTGGCGGTGTTGGTATCGCTGGTGGAGCAACAATTCTCGGTCAATTTGGTCAACGCTTCTCTTATACTCAGCTAAGTCTGTGTGGTTGTATGGGTATGGCCGCATCCCTAATTGGTCTATCAGTATTTACAACTCAACTGTGGCTTGTCTTGTTACTAGTGACACTTGTAGGTATTTTTGGGGCACTAGTAGGAATTCCCATGCAAACTACAATCCAAACAGAAACACCTCCAGAAATGCGTGGTAAAGTTTTTGGCTTGCAGAACAATGTCATTAATATTGCCCTCTCCTTACCTTTAGCATTAGCTGGTGTTGCAGAAACCTTTCTGGGATTACAGATAGTTTTTTTGGGATTAGCTGCGATCGTCTTTTCAGGAGGTATATTAACTTGGTATAACTCACACAAATAGTTATCAGCTAACAGGAGTTATTATTCATTACCTTGATGTAATTAATAATTTACTTAAAGCTATTGTGTTCATGGTAAACTGTTGCCAGTGAAAATTTATCACATACTTGCTGGATATGAATCTGACATTAGTCAGAATAAGTTGTTTAAATATCAGAAATTAACAACTTATAACTAAAATAAATAAAGCCATCGACTGGTTTAATCAGCTGATAATAAGCTTTTAAGCCAGTAGAAAGTTGTGGAAATTTTTAATAAATAAGAAAGCCAGCAAGTATAGCTAGATAAACTAAAAATCACAAAGGACACACAAGTAATAGATTTAACCCGCTTTTCTTACAGCTAAATAAAGAATGCGTATAGCCTGGATTGGAAAAAAATCACCATTTTGCGGCAATGTCACCTACAGTCGAGAAATTACAAATGCCTTGCTAGATAGGGGACACCAAGTTAGCTTTCTTCACTTCGCCCAGGAAGAGTCTGAACCTGATAATTGGCCAAATTTTCGAGAGGTTTCCCTACCTTTCATTTACAAGTCCCAGGTTTACACAATTCCCACTTTTAAAGCTACCAAAGTTTTAACCGATTCACTGCGGGAAATCAAACCAGATGTAGTCCATGCTTCCTTAACGTTATCTCCTCTAGACTTTTTTCTACCGGAAATCTGTGAGGAGCTGAGGTTGCCTCTAGTTGCCACTTTTCACACACCGTTTGCTGGCAAAGGGGCAAAGCTGGTATCAGGAACACAACTTTTGGCTTATCAGCTCTACGCGCCTTTTTTAGTTAACTACGATCGTGTGATTGTATTTTCCCAAATTCAGCGAGAATTATTGGCAGGGATGGGCGTAAGAGAAGAGAATATTGCCGTAATTCCCAACGGTGTTGATACCGCTAAGTATTCTCCAGGATTTTCTCAAATCAAAGCAGAATTTAAAGCCGAACGCTTATTTGTTTATCAGGGTCGCATAGCACCAGAGAAAAATGTTGAAGCTCTCCTCCGCGCTTGGAAGCAGTCGGCAATGGTGCGTGGTAGTAAGTTACTAATTGTTGGCGATGGCCCTTTGAAGTCTTCCTTAGAGCCGTTTTATGGTTCAGAATATGGCATTATCTGGTTAGGATTTGTCGCTGAAGAAGACCGACGCATCGAAATTTTGCGGGGCGCAGATGTATTTGTTTTACCTTCGTTGGTTGAGGGTTTATCCTTATCTCTGTTAGAAGGAATGTCGTGTGGGTTGGCTTGTTTAGCAACAGATGTGGGTGCAGATGGAGAAGTATTAGAAAAGGGTGCAGGTGTAGTTATTAGTACCAAAACAGCGCGCTCGCAATTAAGAACCCTCTTGCCAGTGTTGCAAGACCATCCAGAATTAACAACCTTACTGGGGCAAAAAGCTAGACAGCGTGTATTAGACCGCTATACCCTTAGTAAAAATATTAGTCTGCTGGAAGAACTTTATAAAGAAGTTTTAGCACAGCGACCTTTACCATTAAGTCGTAGAGCGTAGGGAAAGGGAAAAAGTGCGATCGCACTGTAAATTTACTACTTTATCAATATTAGGATTTAGAAAAGCCAAGAAATGCTAATCATTGGACTGCAGAAATTATTAGTTTTCGAAACCAAGTAAATGAAGATTTAAGTGCCAATTTACGCAATTATTTAGAGGAAAATTTCAGCATAATAATTTATAGCAATGGCTTAGATTATGTTAAAGCTAAAACAAATTTAACCAATTTACCTGAATTATGTCCTTATACCTTAGAGCAAATTTTGGATAAAAATTGGTTGCCTTAATCTTAAATTTTGATTTTTTACACAAAACATATTCAGATTTTAACTCAGCAACACCATAAAATTAAGTCGCTGAATTATCCATTAAAGACCATCCTAAACTGGTTGGCTGTTCATAAACCCGCTTTAAAGTATGTACATCTCTAGCAGAAATAGGCGACGAGTTACGAACTTGAGAAAAGTATAAAGCATCAGTTTGTAGCGGACTATGACCCCAAATTCCTAGCGCATGACCGAATTCGTGGCGGGCAGCTGCGATGAGATACTCACCTGTTTGACTAGGACTTAGCAAGATGGTGAAGCGGTGGGATAAAACTCTGTTACTGGTGTATAACTCGTAAGTAGTTTGTGCCGAGCGCGCACGAGGTATATTACTACCAGAAGAAATCTGTAGAGGTGGCGTTTTTCGCACAATCGTAATATCAGCAATTTCTGGCTGTTCGACTACTGTTAAAGGTAAATAAGTACTCCACTCCTGTACACCCTGTAAGACAGCATTAACCCATGCTTGAGCTTGTTTTTCACTGATGGCTTTTGGTGGTTCTACATAAACTCGAACAGGAAATTTTGACCAGATTAAATAACCAACTTGGGTTGTTGTAACTTGGGAAAAGTAGTCACCACTGTTAGTGCTATCTTGCCACTGTGCAAGTGTAGGCGGTAAAGGATGGGATTTTAGGGGAGATGATGGAGGGAGAGAGATTATTAAGTCTGAATACGCATATTTTGGTGTTATTGTAAACCCATTACTCGACTGAAAATTAATAAAAACGATTAATAGCCCTGTGCCAATAAATAAGGCAAGAGCTGTAATTAACCGTCGTAAAATTAAATTTATTAGGGTGTTAAATATCGGGTGTTGGGTTCTTTTCCCCATTTACCTATCCTTATTTAGGCAGCCAACCAGCACTTAAAACTACTGTCAAACCGAGAAAAATTACTGTCAATGCCCAAGTAATTCGATTTAAGGTGTTTTCTGCGCTTTTGGTACTACTAAATAGCTGCGCTTGTCCACCAATAGCCCCAATCCCATCACCTTTAGGGCTATGCAGCAAAACTAAGATAATCAAACCAACGGCGGAAAATGCCCAAATGCCTTGCACGATATTAGTAACTGTCATGGTAGGAATCTCATTTATAACAAGTTTTAAAAAACAGAATTCAGAATTTAGAAGTTAGGAGTTTTAGTAAACTCCTAACTCAGTACTCAGCAATCTTTTACAGCCCTACTTGCACGGTAGTGCGAGTACGTTGTAGCTCGTATTCTGCTGTTTTTAGCAGCGATCGCCCAGTCATTTCTGGTGGCTGAGGTAGGTGTAAAATCTCTAAAATTGTCGGGGCAATGTCGGATAGCTTGCCATCGCTTCGCAGTTCGACATTTGTACCATATCCAGGGATTTTAACTTTCTCTCCTTCCACCAAGATGAAGGGGACTGGGTTAGTGGTATGAGCCGTCCAGGGATTACCCCCTTCATCTAGCATATACTCAGCGTTGCCGTGATCAGCAGTAATAATTGTTGTACCGCCAGCTTTGATAACGCTTTCTAACAAGCGTCCCAAACAGCGATCGACTGTTTCAATTGCTGTAATGGTAGCGTCGATTTGACCAGTATGCCCTACCATGTCTGGGTTGGCATAGTTAATCACGACTAGAGAATATGTACCCTTTTGAATCGCAGTGATCGCTACATTTGTAACTGCTGCTGCTGACATTGCTGGGGCGTGGTCATAAGTCGCCACCATCGGGCTACTTACTAGTTCCCGATCTTCTCCGGGAAAAGGTTCTTCTAGACCCCCATTAAAGAAATAGGTGACGTGGGCGTATTTCTCTGTTTCGGAGGTGCGGAACTGATTCAAACTATGATTGGCTATAACTTCTCCCAGAATGTTACTGAGATTCTGAGGCTCAAAGGCTACAGCCACGGGTAAGTCTGGATCATACTGCGTAAAGGTGACAAAGGACAACGGTGTGATTTGCTGTCTTTCAAAACCGTGAAATGTGGGACTGACCAAAGCTTGAGTCAGTTGTCTGGAGCGATCGGGGCGGAAGTTGAAAAATATCACCCCATCCCCTGGTTGTATTGCGCCGGGAGCAATTCGGATTGGGTTGACAAATTCATCTTTTATCCCTAGATCGTAAGATGCTTGCAAGACTTCTACAGCCTTGAGACCATTACCAACACTATCTTGTATCATCATGTCGTAGGCACATTTGACCCGATCCCAGCGGTGATCGCGATCCATCGCGTAGTAGCGACCGCTGAGGGTGACTATGCGCCCAATTCCTACACGGTCTATATAATCTTGTAGCAGCGCGATCGCTCTTATACCGTCAGTTGGGGCGGTGTCACGACCATCGGTGATAGCGTGAATACAAACTTCTGGAATTCGCTGGTTTTTGGCTAAGTCAAGTAGTCCGAATAGATGGGTGATATGCGAATGTACCCCTCCCTCAGAACAAAGCCCGACTAGATGCAGCTTGCTATTCCGAGAACGAACTTCCTGGCAAATTTTGACAAGTGCTGGGTTTAAGGCAATAGAACCGTCTTCGACTGCATCGGAGATGCGTACAAGTTCTTGCGGTACCACTCGCCCAGCACCAATGTTCAAATGACCAACTTCCGAGTTGCCCATTTGACCTTCTGGCAACCCTACGGCTTTTCCTGATGTGTGGATGAGGGTATGCGGGTAAGCTGCCCATAAACTGTCCACAATGGGAGTTTTAGCAGCAATAATGGCGTTTCCTCGCGTTTGGTCGCAGTAGCCCCATCCGTCTAAAATGACTAGCACCACAGGAGCAACAGGTGCTTTGGTCATAGTAAAATTGCCCTTTACTTTTTGTAATACCCGAATGATACCACTGCTAATCCACGCTGCAAGTGAATTTTTGCTTATTAACTTTTTTTATGAAGGACTTGCAGTCTTTTGAAATATTTTTTTAATTTTACTAATTTTCTTGTAATATTTTTAAACGCTAATAAAGAGTTGTTACTTAGTAGTAGCATTTTTGTGCTACTACTAAGTCCTTTTCTAGTTTTTCATTTCCTTTTTGTAGAAGCTTTGGCAGCTTTAGCAGCTTTTTTCGCTGCTTTTTCGGCTTCTATTGCAGCTAACTTTGCCTGTTCTTTTTCTTCGGCAATTTTCTGGAGATAGTAATGATAATCTCCTAAATAGACACGGAATTCTCCATCACGAATTTCGACGATTTTATTTGCTACTTGAGAAATAAAGTAGCGGTCATGAGAGACTACAATTGCCGTGCCATCATAGTTTTGTAGCGCTTCTTCCAGCATTTCTTTAGCTGGAATATCTAGGTGGTTTGTCGGCTCATCTAAAATTAGTAAGTTTGCGGGACGTAAGAGCATTTTTGCCAACGCTAGACGAGCTTTTTCTCCTCCACTTAATGCCCCAACTGCCTTAAATACTGTGTCACCAGTAAATAAGAAACGTCCTAAAAGTGTGCGCACTTCTTGATTATCCCAGTCGGGAACTTCATCATGGATAGTTTCCATGACAGTTTTATTCAAGTCTAAAGCTTCAGCTTGATTTTGCTCAAAGTAACCCGGGATAACATTATGAGCGCCTAATTTAACGCTACCTTCTGTGGGTTGTTCCATACCCATAATTACGCGCAGAAGGGTAGATTTTCCAGCACCGTTAGGGCCAAGGAATGCAATGCGATCGCCCCTTTCAATTAGGAGATTTGCTCCCAAAAACAAAATCTTATCATCATAGATATGAGTTAAGTCTTTAATTTCTACTACTTCGCGTCCGCTGCGGGGTGCAGGCGGAAAACGGAAGTGTAGAGTTCTTACCCCAGCAATGGGTGCTTCAATACGTTCAATTTTTTCGAGTTGCTTTTCTCGACTTTTTGCCTGAGTACTGCGGGTAGCACTGGCGCGGAATCTATCAACAAAGGTTTGCTGTTTCTCTAATTCTTTCTGTTGGCGTTCGTAGGCGCTAAGTTGTGCTGATTGATTTTCAGCTTTTTGTGACAAATATGCTGAGTAGTTACCGAGGTAGTTACTGGAAACGCCACGTTCAGTTTCCACAATTTGGGTGCAAAGGCGGTCAAGGAACTCCCGGTCATGGGAGACTATTACCATCGGTGTAACCAGCCCTCTGAGGTAATTTTCCAACCATTCAATGGTTTCTAAATCTAGGTGGTTAGTCGGTTCATCCAGCAGCAACAAGTCCGGTTTTTGCAGGAGAATTTTACCCAAACTCATCCGCATTTGCCAACCACCACTGAAGGCACTAACGAGGCGATCGCCATCTTCTACCCCAAACCCCATTTCTGGTAAAATTTTCCCGATGCGTGCATCTAAGTTGTAGCCATCCAAAGCTTCAAATTTGCGTTGCAAGCGATCTAACTTGTCGATCAGTCGATCCAGTTCTTCTAAGGTAGCCGTTTCCATGTCGCGTTGCACCTGCGCCAGAGATAACTGTACTTCGTTGGCTTCTTTGAAGACAGTCCAAAATTCTTCTTTAACAGTGCGGCTGGGGTCTACTTCAAACTCTTGGTTGAGGTAGGCTATATGTAAGCTATTAGGACGGATAATTTCGCCAGAGGTGGGTTCAATTTCCCCAGAGATAATTTTCAGTTGGGTGGATTTTCCAGCACCGTTGACACCGACTAAGCCAATGCGATCGCCTGGTTTAACTTCCCAGTTGATATCTTTGAGAACTTCGCCTGTGGAATAAATTTTACTTATATGTTCTAGTCGCAGCATTAAGTTTCTCTCAGGTAGGGAGTGGGTGGTTGAGGACGAAGTACTAATACCGCCTCTAATATTAACAAAAATTAACTATAAATTTGTCGCAATTGAGTTTGGAAGCCGCAAACCAAATTTGGCTTGAGTCACGGATAAAATTTACCACATCTATCTCAAGGCTGGCTTTGTGTTACTTGTCTCACTTCTTTGACACTCAAATCTAAGGCTTGTGCTACTTGTTCTACAGTCAGCCCTGCTGCCAGCATTGCTGGTGCTGCTTTTTGTTTCCCTTTAAGCTCACCTTGTTCAACACCTTCCTGAAAGGCTTCCTGATAAAATCTGGTTTGCTTTAACTCGCTTAAGCCAAACATTTGCTCCATCTCCTCCCTACTCATTGTGGGAAACTTGTAAGCCAAAATAGTCTCTATAAATTGTAATAATTACTGCTGTTTTGATGGTGAGTTTATCTCTGACTTGGTTCTGTTTATCAACTCCCTTGCTTTAGTGATCGCTATATCGTCGGTTGCAACTACTAATTTAGCAGTTGCAATGCCAATTGGAAGCGATGCAGCTTCACCTAATTCATCCAAATAAATGCACCTGACGCGCCCACTTGTGAAAAACTCACGGTAATGTTTGATATTGCCTATATCTACATTCCTATTTGGGTATAAAACCACAGCACACCAGTCATTTGATGGTTGATTATGACGGATATATAAATATATTTCTGCAATTAGCCGTGAATAAATTTCCCCATCAGCTTGAAATTGCACTTCAACAAAGTAAATCGGGTTTTCGCTTCCTTGTGTCGGTAGAAACACACCATTGATTCTGAAGGCTGTTTGTTTGATTTCAACTGATGAAAATTGATAAAGGCTAGCTGATACTGGAGGATTACCAATAAGTTCAAAGAATATATCAGGAAATTCTTGAAACAGCCGATAAAAAATGATGTCTGTTTTCTCAAATTTATATTATTTGAATATTTTGATTTGCTGCTTATATGTTGTTTGATTCTTCAAAACCATCTCGTACTTTCAGCAATTGCTCTTTTGCCATCCCTAATATACGTGAAAGGGACACTAATAAACTATCATCAAATACTTGTCCAGCATAAATATTATTTAGTTCTGTGGGAGATAATTTAAAGGTGTCGCAGAATTTTGTAAACTCCTGGTTATTCAAGTCAAGCTCTTTTTGCCTATCATGAAGTAAAACTGCGATCGCTCTAGTTCCATGCTTCGGACGTTCACTATTTTTTACATATTTTTCCATTAAATAATATACTTTTCTCGTATCGCCTCCCAGTTTTTTAATTAAATCAGTACAAGCCATTTTTAGTGCTTTTTTTAAAAATTCTTCTTCATTCAGAAACTTAATAATTTCGCTAGCATATTCTGGTTTAAAAAATCCTACCAAATCACCTTTATGGTAAATTGGAATATAAGGCTCATTTGATTCAAAATGCCAATCTAATGGTTCGTTGCGTAGAGACATAGCTGCCATCCCTAAATCATTAAAGATTGCACCATTTTAAAACCATTTATTCCTTAACTGCCAGTAAAAATATCCTAGCCGTTGCAATTATAAATCGCAGCTATACAGACAAAACCTATCTCTGTGGGTTTCAACTTCCTGAAGTCCGTGCAGGCGGACATAGTTTGTGTAGCCGTCATGTATTTCTACCAGAACCTTGAACTCAACTAAAATTAGCGATCGCCTTCCTCATCACCAAGTAGCTAAAGGCTCGCCAGAGAGGGGGTTGGTAGTCTTATGAGGCTGTTGTTATATATTTAACCATAATGGGCATACTGAAAATATCAAGTAAGTAAGCACAGAAACAGGGAAGACAATATGTTGACGATAACGTGGCAAGAAGAGATTGCATCCTTGAAACAAGATTTGAACAAGGAAATAAATAAAATTTCACGTAATTCTGATATTAATGTACGTAATTATATTTGCATAAATAACTTGAAATCAAAGTTAGAGCGATTAAACGAAATTGAAAAAATTCTTAGTATAGATAAATATCAAATTGCTTTTATAGGTACTATTGGACAAGGAAAGACCACAGCTATTTGTCATATTTTTAATTTAATAGGCGACTTCAACGTTTACAAAACTATTGCTAATAAGTCTCGAAATGTAATCGAAACTAAAGAGTTACTATCAACAGGATCAGGTAAAACTACTATATGCGAAGTAATTATCAAAGCTGCGGAAAAAACTTACATAGAGATAGAGCCTTATCCAGTTGACGAGATGGAAAATCTTATTTTTGAATTTTGCGAGTCTATTGCCAATAAAGATAACCCTCAGCCAGATAGAAATATAACCATTTCTAAGGAAATTGAAAGGGCTATTAGAAATGTTACAGAAATGAAGTTACGGTCTAAAACAATAAATGATGGTGAAAGAAAGAAAACTGAAATAATTGATCCAGCTAAAGAACATTTTCAGGAATTAGGATTGGAGGAACTCAAAAAAGTTGCATTGAATAATGCAAAACTTGAATCTAGAACTACGACTAACATTGAATTTCATAATCAGAATAATGAGCAAGAATGGATAAAAAATAGCTTTGCTGCTATCAATAATGTTGAGTTCCAATAATTTGCTATTCCCAGAAAAATATATCTTTATGTGAGCTATGATGTTTTATCTGGCTCAAACTTGTCTCAGTTTGATTCAGTTGTGGATACTAAAGGACTTGATGAAAATCCAATTCGTAAAGACTTACAAAAATATATTGAGAGTCAAAATACCATCTGTCTGTTTGTAACTCCATTCAATGCTGCTCCTGAAGTAAATATTAGCAAATTAATAGGTTATCATCTAACATCTAAATCTAAAGATTTTCATCATAGATTTGTAACTTTGGTATTGCCTCATAAAAATGAACCTGAAAGAGTGCATGGATGTGATGGAGATCGGGATATAGGAATTCAAATTAGAAAAGAAGAAATTCAAGCTACATTCAATCGGTTGAACCTAGATTTTTTCTTAGAAAATATTTTGTTTTATGATTCTTTGAGGTACTACCGTGATGATATAGTCAAGATAAATGAAATGTATGATAAAGAAGATGTACAGGAAGATAAAAATGAATTGATTGAAGCTATAACAGGTGTGATAAAACGTAGACACAATATTTTATTGGATGAAATTAAAGATATTACAGAAAGCTTTACAAACATAAAAAATGGTAATGCTTTGACAAAATCAGAAGTCAAAGCTATTGAAAATGCTATTAAAAAGATAAAAGATTTACGGTATTTAAATAAAAGAGTACCTAGTTTTGTCTATAAAGATTTTATTGATAAATATATTGAATATTATCGTACTGTTTATCGGGCATGGAATACTAAACATGCTATCCACAGAAACTTTGGTTATTATGAGCCAAGGAATATAAACATATATTACGATATGAGGGTTGTTGCTGAGGGAACAGATGAAGATGAAATGTTAAAAAAGTTTACTAAACAAGTTAAACAGGAATTAGAAAATGTTCTTAATGAGCTTACATCTGCAAATGAATCTTTAAACACATTTATCCCGGAATTAGTCATAAAATTTAACTCATTGTATGACAATTTTATCAGTGAAGTAGGGGTAGAAATTGAACATGAAGCTATGAAAAAACTGTCACCTCAAAGCGAAGACTCCGAATTCTGGATGGCTCTAATTAATGAAAAGGGTAAGGAAAAGCGTAAGGGAGAAAAATATGGAGATAACGTGTGTCAGACTTGGAAGCGCGAACTTGAAACTGAGCCAAGTCTAAATATATTTCTAGAAATGAAAGCAGGACAGTATTGGGCAGAATTAATTACTAAAATATTAAAGTTTTTCGGACAATAATTTTTAAAATATATGCCAAATATAAAGGGATGCAATTTTATTGTATCCCTTAAATTACTTTTTAACTACATAAATATACTATATATGACTAGCTTAACTGAAGAGATATCCAGAACATTAAATATATATAAGAAAAATTATACAGAATATACAAAATGCTTGATTAGAGGTAAAGAAATTATTCTTGAAGGAAGACCAGAAGAAAAAGTTAGACAATTATTTATCTACTTCCTAGTAAAAAAAAGTGGTTTATTTCCAAATATAATTGACATTAAAGTAGAATCTGCTCATCATGATATAGAATTATATAAAAACGTAAAAAATGAATATTTTAAACCATATTGCCCTCCCGTAATGATTGTAGAAGTGAAGCGTGAAGAAGAAAACTTACGTAATCACGAAAAGCAAATTGAAAAATACCTAAAAAAATCTTGTTCAGAAATTGGTATTTTATATAATTATCATCAAATCATTGTCTACAGGAACAAAGACGCAATATTTACAAGTAATTATCTTAATAGTCTTATAGAAATACCACCTTTAGTGTTGCAAAGTTCTAATAATATAGAGAAAGACACACTAGACTTTGAAAAAGCTGTATATGGAAATTTTGATAGCTTTATTTACCTTGCCAATAAGTATGGAAAATATGCTTTAAACACAATAATTTTTAGACTTAAAGGTGAGCAATTACCTATAGCAGGATGTTTCTTCAGATTTCAAGATAACAAGGTGTACTACGATATATATGGTAAATATGCTAAAAAGCAACAAAGCTTTAATTATCAAGATTTTGAAAAGCTAGTTTCTATTACTTATTGACAAATAAAACGTGTCACCAAGTAATAAATGAGCGTAAGAAAAATGGTAGAAGTTATCCTTCCCAGTCTTGACGAGTATCGCATAGAAAGTTGTCTGCGATCGCATCATCAAATAAATAGGGACAATCCTTTGGAAAAGTTCGTAATGGTAAGTTAGTTTCTCGTAGCACCAAATCGACTCCTGCTTCAAAGCCATCTAACAAGGCTTCTTCGATTCGAGACTTTAAGCTAGGGTTCTGTCGCAGATGCCTATGGATGGCGCGACGCTGTTCTCGAATTGTTAAAAACTAACTGCGAGAGCGTTGTTCGGGTTGATACTTCCACATCAAGAGATGACCAAGTAATACACTTAGACGACTCACAAGTTCCCGATACTCCTGTCTCCCCAAAGCTTGAAGTCTAGTTCCATAACTAGCCTCTGCTCTAACGCTTTAGCCTGCTGCTGTGTCCAGCCATAGAAGTCTTGATCGTATAAAAAGGTTTGTCCATATTGAATCTTGACAGCAAGAAACCATGAGCTAGTTCGATCCAATTTTGCGCTAAATCGCCCTTAAAAAAGCTACCGGATTTTTACGCCTTGGCAAAGGGAAGTAGAAAATATAATTTATACCTGCCAAACTCTGAAGGAATGGGCGAGGCTAAATTACCTTATGAAATACAAATTTGCCTATTATCATTATCTTAGTGAAATAGAAGATGCACTCGACGCGATATCAGAAAACCACCTATGTGTTAAAAGGGACAATACAACAAGTGGTTTTACAGGAATATTAATAGCAAAAATTAGTTAGCGGCAGCAGTCGCTAGCTCCGCGAGACGTTCTTGCTGGTCTAGAGATATGCAAGATTGGATCAGCGTCTCTAAATCACCTTCCAGAACAGGGTTAAGGGAATAATTCTGACCTAAGCGGTGATCGGTAGCTCGGTTATCTTTATAATTATAGGTGCGAATCTTTTCCGATCGCGATCCTGTACCAACCTGTGATCGCCGCATAGAAGTTACAGCCTCTTGTTGTTCGCTTAACTTGATTTCATACAACTTCGCCCGCAGAATTTGCATCGCTCGTTCTTTGTTTTGCAACTGGCTGCGTTCTTCTGTACAAAAAATACGTATTCCCGTTGGTTTGTGCATCAAGTCAACGGCTGTTTCCACCTTGTTGACGTTTTGTCCACCAGCACCGCCAGAACGAGCTGTAGTCATTTCAATATCTTTCGGATCAATATGAATTTCTACATCATCCACTTCTGGCATAATCGCCACGGTAGCTGTGGAAGTATGAACCCGTCCCCCGGATTCAGTTGCCGGCACGCGCTGCACACGATGCACTCCAGCTTCAAACTTTAACTGGCTGTAAACGTCATTACCTTTAATTTCGAGAATGACCTCTTTCCAGCCACCCATTTCTCCACGAGATTCGCTCACTAGAGAAACTTTCCAACCTTGAGTCTGGGCATAGCGGGTGTACATCTGCATCAAATCGCCAGCCCAAATACTTGCTTCATCGCCACCAGTACCTGCGCGAATTTCCAACATGATATTCTTTTCATCATTGGGGTCGCGTGGTAGCAGTAAAACTTTCAAGCGAGACTCTAAGTGTTCTATTTTTTCTTCAAGTTCCTTTACTTCCAGTGCTGCCATTTCTTGCAACTCTGGGTCACTCGCAGATTCTTTGTAAACTTCACGCGCTCCGATTAAGTCTTCTTGAGCTGCTTTCCAAATTTCATAAGTATTAACTACCTCTTCCAAAGAAGAACGAGACTTAGCAATTTCTTGATACTCATCAGGATTGCTAGCGGTATCGGGGTCGCCAAGACGACGTGTTAACTCATTAAAGGTTTGTTCAACAGATTTGAGTTTGTCCAGTAAGTATGATTCAGCCATGACGAGTGCGATTGCTCCTTAAAAAAATAACAAGTTGGCTCGAGCATATAAATGAAAATCGACCCAGCTGGTGCAGGGCCGTCGTTAACAGCAGAGCCAACCCGCTACTTTTTGTTTTGATCGTCGCCAGATGTTTGAGTGCTGCTCATGCCGTATTTGCGGAGGAAGCGCTCTACTCGACCCTCAGTGTCAATAATCTTCTGAGTACCGGTGTAAAATGGGTGATTTCCAGACCAAACATCTACGTGCAATTCTGGCTTAGTAGAGCCAATGGTCATAACAACTTGACCGTTGCAGTAAACTTTAGCATCTGGATACCACTTGGGGTGAATATCAGATTTAGCCATTGTTCTTTTTGTGATCAATCTATATCAATTATAACTTTCAGTTTTCAGTTGAAGCTAGGAAGTAGGGAGATGCCCCATGCCCAATTCCCTAACGCTTAGAGTACTGAGGTGCTTTTCGAGCTTTATGTAAACCATATTTCTTCCGCTCTTTTGCTCTGGGATCGCGAGTCAAATAACCTTCGGTTTTCAAAGGTGGGCGGTTGTCTGGGTCTAGTTGGCATAAAGCACGAGCAACTCCCAAACGAACAGAATCAGCTTGTCCGGTCAAGCCGCCACCTTCTGCTTTCACCAAAATGTCATATTCGTTTTCTAGTCCTAGAGTTTCCAGGGGTGCTTTGATCACTCCCAGATAGTTGGGATTAAATTGGAAATACAAGGTTCCATCTTTACCGTTCACAATCAGTTGACCGGTGCCTGGAACCAAGCGTACCCTTGCTACTGCGTTCTTACGACGACCAGTACCCCAGTATACGGCGCGACCGCTATTAGCATCTGCTACTACCATTAATTTTCTTCTCCAGGAATTGTACTAACTTTTAGTTCTTTAGGTTTTTGAGCATCATGGGGATGCGTAGGCCCAGCGTAAACTTTCAGCTTGGTGAACAACCGCTTACCGAGGCTATTTTTAGGTAGCATACCTTTAACAGCTTGTTCTAAAATCCGTTCTGGTATCCGCTCTTGCAGTTTAGCGAAAGTTTCCGTTTTCATTCCACCGGGGCGACCCGAATGACGGCGGTAAAGCTTTTGAGTGCGCTTTTTGCCTGTGACTGCTACTTTCTCGGCATTGATGACGATTACGAAATCACCTGTATCTAAATGGGGTGTATATTCGGGTTTGTTTTTGCCTCTCAATACCTGAGCGATTTCGCTAGCAAGGCGACCGAGACGTTTATCAGTGGCATCTACTATGTACCACTCATGCTCAAGGGACGCTTGAGAAGGAAGGTATGTTTTAACTGTTGTCATTTGTCATTTGTCCTTTGTCATTTTTAATTTGTCATTAGTCATTTGTTATTTGTCCTTCGTCAGTTGTCATTTTTAATTTGTCATTTGTTATTCACTAATGACTAAGAACCAATGACTAATGACTCTTGACTAGTGACGAACTTTGGTAAGGTGTCGTACCAAATCTCTTTTGGAAAGGGAAAATCGGGATAGCCGACTCGCAACAAGCACAAGCCTTGAGGTGGTGCGGCGTATCTCACTTCTTCCCGGCGTTGTTCTTTCCAGAGTTGGGTGAAGCTAGAAAGTGTTCTTTGTCCAGAACCTACTTCTACTAGCATCCCTACCAACAGCCGTACCATGCCATACAAAAAGCCATCTGCCTGTATTTCAATATGGATAAATGGCCCACTGCGACGACACTCTGCTGCTTGCACCTCTACCCAAGAATGCGATCGCTTTGAGCCTGCACGATGAAAAGCAGCTAAGTGATGCTTTCCCAACAGAGGTTTCAAAGCAGCTTGAATTAAAGATTCATTCAGGGGTGCATAATAATAATGCCAACTGAAGGGTCTTATAAACAAGTTAAGCCGATCCTCAGTATATATTGTGTAGCGATACCGTCGATAGGCTGCACTAAAGCGAGCGTGCCAACGGTTATCAACACTAGCTGAAGCCCTGATTAAAATATCTGGTGGCAGATAGCTATTTAGGATTGTTGCCCACTTGTGAGGCGGAATTAAACCTGTAGCTTCAAAATGGGCTACTTGAGCAGCAGCATGAACTCCAGAATCGGTTCGCCCAGCACCGTGTAATGTTACATGATGCCCAAGAATAGTAGCGATCGCAATTTCAATCTCTTCTTGGACAGTCCGTTGGTTTTTTTGCCGTTGCCAGCCATGAAAATGAGTGCCCAGGTATTGAATTACCAAGGCTACTCGATGAGTTTGTGTCGGCTGGTGGCTTTCTAACATACAAATTTTGTCTTTGAAGTTCTGATCTAAGGAAGCCTTAGCTCAGACTTCTCTCTTTGTCATTTGTCTGTGTCATTTATCATTTGTCCTTTGTTATTCACTAAAGGCCAATGACTAATGACCAATGACCAATGACTAAATGACTTAAACCAATTCAATTATTGCCATTTTTGCATTATCACCCCGACGCGGTACGGTATGCAGGATGCGGGTATAACCGCCCTGGCGATCGCCATATCGAGTTGGAGCTTGCTCAAATAGAGCGTGAACCAGTTGTTTGTCGAAGATGTAGCCAAAAGCTTCCCGACGTGCTGCCAAAGAGCCATTTTTGGCTAGAGTAATCATTTTTTCCACTTCACTTCGCAGAACTTTTGCTCTAATTAAAGTGGTGGTGATTTTACCATGACGGATCAGCTCAGTGGTGAGCGATCGCAGTAAAGCACGGCGTTGATCGGCTGGTTTACTAAGTTTTTTGACGCGACAACGGTGACGCATAATTATGCACTATGAATTATGAACGGTTTTTCTTAAGGGTGTTTAGAGCCTCTTTCCATTGGCAGGGTGATGCCCAAGCGTCGCTGCAAAGCTTCCACGACTTCTTCTGCTGACTTCTGCCCAAAGTTCTTAATTTCTAAGAGGTCTTCTTGGGTATAATCCAACAAATCTGCCACAGAGTTAACTTGTGCCCGTT
This sequence comes from Nostoc sp., assembly GCF_036917515.1. Taxonomy (GTDB): domain Bacteria; phylum Cyanobacteriota; class Cyanobacteriia; order Cyanobacteriales; family Nostocaceae; genus Nostoc. The sequence continues at coordinate 39,885 of NZ_JBALDE010000101.1, forward strand.
TAAGACAGTTATATGCCCGTACAGAAAGTTGTAACTCTTCGATGGGTATCTGGGCAGTTGGGTCGTCTGGAATGTCCGAACCTGTGTCTGTTGGTTCTATAGAGATGTCCTTCAACGTGTTGAATAAATCTACCAAGATTGCAGCGGCTGAAGATAGTGCTTCTTGAGGGTAAATACTGCCATTTGTCCAAACTTCTAACAATAGTCGGTCTTTTGGAATCAAGCCTTCCCCACGAGATTCTTCAACACTGTAGTTGACTTTTCGCACAGGCATAAATATCGAGTCGATTTGGAGAAAATCCAACGATGTGGCTTCCTCACGTCCTCGCTCTACAGTGCGATAGCCTTTGCCTTTCTCGATCCGAAATTCCATTTCCAGCTTTCCACCCTCAGCGATGGTAGCTACATACTGGGTAGGATCGATGACTTCTACTTCACTGGGTAAATCAAAATGTGCCGCAGTGATTGTTGCTGGACCGCTAACGAGTAATCTACCAATCTGAGGCTGCGAAGAATAGTTTTTCAGGATAACTTCCTTCATTCTCATGAGGATTTCCAGTACATCTTCCCGCACGCCTGGAACTGTAGCAAACTCGTGGGAAACGCCTGCAATCCGCACAGCTGTAACTGCTGTACCTTCTAGGTTAGACAGTAAAACCCGCCGCAGTGCGTTGCCAACAGTTGTTCCTTGACCACGCTCTAGAGGTTCTAGAACAAATTTACTGTAATGGTTCCGACTTTCTTCGGTATTCGACTCTACACATTCAATTTGAAACTGCGCCACGGATGAGCCTCCCTTTTTCTAAGGTGCTGCTAGCAGACAAATCAATTGCCTCCAGAATTGATTGCCAATTTTCGATTTTGGACTTTGGATTTTGGATTGTGCTTCTTTCGTTCATGCTCCGCCTCTTATTGGCGGAACAAATCTTAAATAATCAACTTAAAATCCACGAGGCCCAGCACCCTTATAGTCGGGTTCAATCTAAAATCGCAAACCTAAAATCCAAAATTGATTAATAATATTTTGGGTAGCCTGAAGTTTAACAGCTTTCCCAGCAGGAAAATCTGACGCGCTTCTGGTTGCCCAAGCTTTGACTCAATAACAGTTTGCACGTTGACGCCCAAGCGGTCATTGCTGACTGTAAGTTTTCGTCCTTACTGCCCAAGTCTTGGTATTTAAACTCGACGGCGCTTGGGTGGACGACAACCATTGTGAGGAATCGGGGTAATATCCCGAATCAGTGTAATTTCCAGTCCTGCTCCTTGGAGTGCCCGGATAGCGGTTTCTCTACCTGCTCCTGGCCCACTGACCATTACCTCGATTTGGCGCATTCCTTGATCTATAGCTCGGCGAGCTGCACTTTCAGCCGCGGTTTGCGCTGCAAAGGGAGTTCCCTTTTTTGCTCCCTTAAAACCGCTAGAACCAGCACTAGCCCAGGAGATGACATCTCCATTTTGATCGGTAATGGTGACAATGCTATTGTTGAAAGTAGACTGGATGTAGGCCATCCCACTGGGTACATTCCGTTTCTGCTTCTTGCTCCCGGTTTTTTTAGTTGGTTGTCTCGCCATACTTGTTTAGTTAATTTAAGGTGAAACTTGCTCGGATTAGCAAGCGTTGCAAAATTATTTCCCTGGAGCCTTCTTCTTCCCTGCCACTGTCTGCCTTCTGCCTCGACGGGTTCTGGCATTTGTACGAGTTCTTTGACCTCTGACTGGTAAGCCCATACGATGACGACGACCTCTGTAGGTACCGATATCAACTAAGCGCTTGATATTCAAACCTTCCAAGCGCCGCAAATCGCCTTCAACTTGATAATTGGTTTCTATTTCCCCTCGTAGGGCTGTCACATCGGCATCACTTAAGTCCTTAACGCGGGTGTCTGGGTTCACACCAGTAGCCGCTATAATTTCTTGAGAGCGTGATAATCCAATTCCGTAGATGTAAGTCAGACCAATCTCGACGCGCTTATCGCGTGGAAGGTCTACTCCGGCAATACGTGCCACAATGAACTCTCCCTATTGTTCTTGCAATTACTGTTGGTTGGAAAAACGTGATTGATCGCGTCTTTTCGTCTTAATGATGATATGCGTCCTGCAACTGACTCTGTTGGTAAGAGTATTATCCTTGACGTTGTTTGTGCTTGGGGTTCACGCAAATTACCATAACGCGACCACGACGTTTGATCACGTTACACTTTTCACAAATTTTCTTGACTGAGGCTCTAACTTTCATGCCTTTTATTTTTTAACTCCAAATATAAAACTATAGCATTTATAGGAAAATTAATCCAGTTAAATGACTAGCAAACAGTCAAAAAAATGGTTTTATGGTAAAATCCTCTACATATACTTACTTCTTTCGTAGTCGATAGGTAATTCTGCCTTTGGTCAAGTCGTAGGGAGTTAACTCCACCTTGACGCGATCGCCAGGCAAAATCTTGATATAATTTCGGCGAATCTTGCCGGAAATGTGTGCTAGCACGTTAAAACCATTGTCCAAGTCAACGCGAAACATCGCATTGGGCAAGGACTCTGTAACCGTGCCTTCCATTTCAATCAAATCTTGCTTAGACAATTTGTTTTTTCCTCAACTCAACAATTTCGTGTTCAGTTGCAGCGCTTCCTCTGCAAAAAAACACATTTTAAGAAATATATCAACAGTTTATTAATATATCTTAGCTAAAATTGCTCTTTTTCTTGGTAGTGGGGAGTAGGGAGTAAGGAATTCTCTATTCCCTATTCTCCTTCTTTTCAGGAAGCGATTACCTTTTGTAGTTCACCAGTGACATCTTCTTGGGATTGATTGCCATTGACTGTTATGAGTTTTTTGCGATCGCCATAATAATCAATTAAAGGTGCAGTTTCAGCGCGATACACTTCTAAACGACGACGAATCACCTCTTCGGTATCATCTTTTCGTCCTCTAGCTAGCAAACGCGCGATCACAACTTCATCTGGTGCATCTAAATTGACTACCCTTTCGCCACCTTGATGTATTGCTTCCAGTAACTTCTCCAGAAAAACTGCTTGGGTCACTTTTCGGGGAAAGCCATCAAGAATCCAACCATTTTTGGCATCTGGTTGATCGAGGCGCTCCTGTACCAAGTCCTGCACTAGCTGGTCGGGTACTAACTCGCCGCTATCAACATAACTTTGAGCCTTAATTCCTAAAGGAGTCTGCTCTTTCATGGCTTGTCTTAATATTTCACCAGTAGAAATATGGGGAATATTCAAGTGTTCAGCCAAGGTTTGAGCTTGTGTTCCTTTACCCGCTCCAGGTGGCCCCAAGAAGATTAGTCGCGTCACTATTATTTCACCATTCCTTCATAGCGCTGAGAAATTACATAAGTTTGGACTTGTTTGGCTGTCTCAATTGCCACACCAACTAAAATTAACAAAGAGGTAGCACCTATTCCCTGGAAAGTTTTTACATTCAAAGCGCTTTCCACTGCGGTAGGGATAATAGCAACGAAGCCCAAAAAGATCGCACCCAAAAAAGTGAGTCGGTTAGAAACGCGTTCGATATACTCACTAGTTGCCTTACCGGGACGAATTCCAGGAATACTAGAACCCATTTTCTTCAAGTTCTGCGCTACGTCTACTGGGTTGAGAATCAACGAAGAATAGAAATAGCTGAAGAAAACGATGGAAACCATGTATACCAAGGCATAGACCCAGGAGCTAGAACCGCCTGGACTCAGATAAGTGTTAACTATATTCGCCAATTCGGCATTTTTAGTAAAATTGGCAATTAGCAATGGCAAGCTGAGGATGGCAGCAGCAAAAATAATTGGCATCACGCCGCCTTGATTTAACCGCAGGGGCAGATAGCTACGCTGCTCTGCTAATACTCGCCGACCTACTTGGCGACGAGCCGAAATAATTGGGATGCGGCGCATTCCTTCTTGCACAATCACAATACCAACAATTGTTGCTAGGAAAACTAAGATCAGTACGATCACACGGCCCACTGTTTCTCGACCACCGACTTGCACCAAGTCGATAGTATCGCCTAAAGCTTTTGGTAATGACGCAACAATGTTGACAAAAATCAGTAATGATGCTCCATTACCAATGCCCCGTTCTGTAATCAGTTCTGATGCCCACATGACGAACATAGAACCAGCAGTCAGAGCGATCGCAGTTTCAGCTACAAATATGGGCCCTGGCTTTAGGGCAAATTGCTGGAGGAATAATGCCGAAAAAGCCGTACTTTGAAGAATTGCCCAAACTACAGTGACATAGCGGGTAATTTGCGATATTTTTCGCCGACCGGCTTCCCCTTCATTTTTCTGTAAATTTTCTAAAGATGGAATCGCCGCAGTGAGCAATTGGATGATAATAGACGCATTAATGAAGGGCAAAATTCCTAAAGCAAAGACTCCCAAAGTCGAAAGTCCTCGCCCGGAAAATATATCCAATAAGCCAAATATGGAATTACTGCCCGATATGGCTTCGGCAAATCTCGGTCTATCAATCCCTGGTACAGGTAAGAAGATACCCAGGCGAACCAAAATCAAAATACCGACAGTGACAAGCAGCCTACCTCTAAGGCCAGCTGCCTGTGCCATCTGCATAAAAGTTTCTTGAGCCGTTGGGGCTTTATCTCGACTGATCATAGAGTACTACCTTTATAGTGAACCTAGCACTGGCAGCGAGTTGGCTTGCATTTAAGTGCGCTGTTCCGGCTCACTCATAAGACTTCACAACTACCACCAGCTGCCTCAATTTTGCTACGAGCTGAACCTGTGAAAGCTGCCGCTTGTACCTTGAGCGGAATGCTCAATTCCCCATTACCTAAAATTTTCAATGACCCTTTGACAGCAGTCAGGATACCTGCGGCTTTCAATGAGGTCAAAGTTACTTCCGTATTCGCGGGAAGGGAAGCTAGCTTCTCTACATTAATCGTAGTGTAAATCTTTTGATTAATTCTCGGAAAGCCCTTCAGCTTAGGTAAGCGGCGATACAATGGCTGTTGACCACCTTCAAAACCTGGTCGTGTACTACTACCAGAACGAGATTTTTGACCCCGCATACCTAGACCAGCACTAGCACCTTGACCAGCAGAAATACCTCTGGCTACACGGCGCTTGCGTTTCTTTGAGCCTTTTTGCGGCTTAACATCATGGAGTCTCATAATTTATCAAGTTTTCATTTGTCGTTTGTCATTTGTGAGCCAGTGCGGTCTTGGGGGTCTCCCCCATGAGTAACTGGCGTTAGCGCAGCGGTAGCGACGTAGGAGCGTCACCCGGAGGGGCGTTTGTCATTTGTCATTTGTCTTTTGTTATTCACTAATGACTAATGACCAATGACTAATGACTAAATTAGATGTAGAGATTTTGAATAGGAATACCGCGATCTTCGGCGACTTCAGAAAGGGTACGCAATGTAGATAAGGCATTAACTGCGGCTCTAGCATTATTGAGCGGATTGTTGGAGCCTAGTTGTTTGGCTAAAACGTTACGAACTCCTGCTAATTCCAACACAGTTCGCACTGCACCACCAGCAATTACCCCAGTACCAGGTGAGGCTGGACGCATAATCACTTTTGCACCGCCACCGACACCATCAATCGGATGGGGGATGGAGTTGGATTTGGTGATTGGAATATCAATGAGGTGTTTTTTGCCGTCAGCTACGCCTTTTTTGACGGCACCTATTACATCTGAAGCTTTGCCTACGCCGACTCCCACTTGACCACGTTCGTTACCAACGACAACGATCGCTCGGAAGCTGAGTTTTTTACCACCTTTGACCACTTTACTTACGCGTCGGATTTGGATAACCCGCTCTTGCCAAGTGATTTCTTCTTTTTTGGCACGCTTTGTTCTACTTTTACGCTCTGTTGCCATAATTTCTGCTCTGGTGAACGTCATTTGTGAGCCAGTGCGGTCTTGGGGGTCTCCCCCATGAGTAACTGGTGAACCCGAAGGGTCAGTTGTCATTTGTCATTTGTCCTTTGTCATTTGTCCAAAAACTAATGACTAATGACCAATGACTTTAGAAATCTAAACCAGCTTCGCGTGCTGCATCAGCTAGTGCTTTGACACGACCATGATATAAGTTACCACCGCGATCAAAGACTACTTTGGTAATACCTTTTTCTAGTGATCGCACTGCGATCAACTTACCAACCTGTACCGATGCATCGCGGTTTGCACATGACGCTAAACTAGATTTCAACTCTGGTTCTACAGTCGATGCAGCCACGATGGTTTGATGCTGAGTATCATCAATTATCTGGGCATAAATATGTTCATTAGAACGAAATACCGCTAAACGCGGACGTTCTGGGGAGCCAATCACTTTGCCACGAACACGTCGATGACGACGGTTTTTTGATTCTCTACGAGTAAGTTTCATTTCTATTTCTTACCACCCTTACCAGTCTTACCAGCCTTTCGTCTGACCACTTCACCGGCATAGCGAATGCCTTTACCTTTGTAAGGTTCTGGTGGACGAACGGCACGAATTTTTGCGGCTGTGTTACCTACAATTTCTTTGTCATAGCCACTGACAATGACGTTAGTGGTACCTTCTACTGCAAACTGAATTCCATCTGGTGGTTCAATTTGCACCTGATGACTGTAACCCATATTTAAAACTAGGTTACGTCCTTGAATTTGTGCCCTGTAACCAACACCTTGAATTTCCAAACGGCGCTGAAAACCTTGGGAAACTCCCTCGACCATGTTGGCAACTAAAGTGCGGCTCAAGCCGTGCAGTTGCTTTGAGGTGCGAGTTTCATCCCGACGATTTACTTGTAATATTTCTCCCTCTTGGGAGAGTGATACATTCGCTGCTAGAGTGCGAGAAAGTTCTCCTTTCGGGCCTTTCACCACAATATTTGTACCATTGATCGCCACTTGAACTTTGGCGGGAATAGTAATTGGACGTTTACCAATACGAGACATGACTTTTTGTCCTTTGTTATTTGTCCTTTGTCCTTTGTCTTTCTACTAATAACAGACTAATGACAAATGACTAATGACCAATGACTACCAAACGTAACAAAGTACTTCGCCACCCAAGTTCTGACGCCGCGCTTCGCGGTCAGTCATAATGCCACTGGATGTAGAAATAATGGCAATGCCAATGCCACCTAGTACCCTTGGTAATTCTTTTCGATTTGAATAAACACGCAAGCCAGGCTTACTGACCCGCTTTAAGGCGGTGATCAGAGGCTGACGGTTTTTACCCTTGTATTTTAGGGAAATCACCAGATTGCGTTTTACCCCTTCTTCTGCCTCTTCGATTTCAGCAATAAAGCCTTCCTCCCGTAGCACTTTGGCAATGCTCCGAGTCAATTTTGTCGCTGGCACTTGTGTAGTTTGATGCCGTGCCAGGTTGGCATTGCGGATGCGCGTCAGCATATCTGCAATTGTGTCGTTAGCCGCCATCGTTCCCTCTATAGATGAACTTATTGATCACGAAAGGGCATTCCTAATTCTTTAAGTAAGGCGCGTCCCTCTTCGTCGTTTTTTGCTGTGGTGATGATGGAAATATCCATCCCACGCACTTGATCGATGCTGTCGTATTCGACTTCTGGAAAAATTAGCTGTTCTCTGACACCCAGAGTGTAGTTACCGCGTCCGTCAAAGCTTTTAGGGCTAACGCCACGAAAATCTCGAATTCTGGGTAGTGACAGGCTAACTAATCGATCGAAAAAGGCATACATCCGTTCGGCTCTGAGAGTTACCATGATCCCTACAGGCATCCCTTGACGAATCTTAAAGCCAGCGATCGCCTTTTTCGCCCGTGTCACCACTGGTTTTTGACCTGTTACCACGGCAATCTCGTTGATGGATGCCTCTAGAGACTTCGCATTTTGAGCTGCTTCACCCAAACCTCGGTTAATCGTAACCTTTACCAACTTCGGTACTTGATGAACGTTGGTATATTGAAACTGATTAATCAGTTTGGGGACGATTGTCTCTTGATATAAGGTTTTAAGTCTTGTTGTCGCCATAATTTTTTGTCCTGATATCCCTGGGCTTGGTCAGGGAACAAAGTTATGAGTTATGAGTTATGAGTTATGAGTTATGAATTAAATTTAATTCCTAACTCTTAATTCCTAACTTCTAACTATTTATCCAGAATCTCGCCAGTTTTCTTGAGTTTTCTGACTTTTTTGCCTTCTGAAGTAAAGGTATAACCAACACGACTGGCAACGTTTTGCTTGGTGGAATAAAGCATTACGTTGGAGCTATGAATTGGGAATTCTTGGGTAATAATTCGCCCTGATTCTCCTTCTTGCTGGGGTTTGACGTGCTTGGTTTTAATATTGACACCTTTGACGATGACTTTACTCAGTTGGGGAAGTGCTTGGATAATTTCACCAACTTTTCCTTTGTCTTTACCAGCAATCACTTGTACGGTGTCGCCAGTTTTGACGTGCATTTTGTGGAATACTTTGGGCGTACCCTGTTTGGTTGCCATTAAAGTACCTCCGGAGCCAGAGAAACAATTTTAGTAAAGTTTTTATCGCGCAGTTCCCGTGCAACTGGGCCAAAAACCCGTGTACCTCTGGGATTACCGTCTTTGTTGATGATTACAGCAGCGTTATCATCAAAGCGAATACTCATACCGCTGTCACGATTTACAGCTTTCCGAGTTCGGACAATTACTGCTTCCACAACATCAGACTTTTTTACAGCCATGTTGGGTGTAGCATCTTTGACAACTGCAATAATTTTATCGCCGATAAAACCATAACGACGGTTGCCTCCACCCAAGATGCGGATGCACATTAGTTTGCGGGCGCCGCTATTATCTGCGACATTCAAGTAAGTCTGGGGTTGAATCACAATTATTCTCTCTTGTAATGTTGTTAGTTCCTAACAACGATGAGGTTTAAGTAGGCTTGACGTTCAGAACTTCTGTGATTTTCCAGCGCTTGGTTTTACTCAGGGGTCTAGTTTCCTGAATGCGAACGCGATCGCCTACTTTACACTGATTTTCTTCGTCGTGAACCTTATATCGTTGGGTGTTAACCACAATCTTGCCGTACTTGGGGTGAGGAGCGCGGTTTTCTATGGCGACTACCACAGTTTTTTGCATTTTATCGCTCACTACCAAGCCAACTCGTTCTTTAACTGCCATAATCTCCTACTTTTTTTCTTTAGCCGATTGACTTGCTGCCCGTTTGCGTTCTGTTTCTACCGTCAGCAATTGGGCTAAGCGGTGGCGCATTTGTCGGAACTGGTGGGGCTTTTCTAATTGTCTGGTGGCTTTTTGCAAGCGCAACTGAAATAGTTGTCTTTTGATCGCGACAATTTCATCAAAGAGCTTCTCGTCACTTAATTCTCTAGCTTCTGAAATCTTGGGAAGAGGCATAAGCTACTCCTGCTCCTGTGGTTGAGAGCGCACAATAAACTTGGTTTTTATAGGCAGTTTAAATGAAGCCAAACGCATCGCTTCACGGGCGATTTCTTCGGAAACTCCAGCGATTTCAAACAAAATTCGCCCTGGTTTGACTACAGCTACCCAAAACTCTGGCGAACCTTTACCGGAACCCATCCGAGTTTCAGCAGGACGCATAGTTACAGGTTTATCAGGGAAAATCCGAATCCAGATTTGTCCACCCCGACGAATATAACGGGTCATTGCCCGACGAGAAGCCTCGATTTGCCGGGAGGTAATCCAAGCTGGTTCTTGCGCTTGGAGTGCAAAATCACCAAAGTTGAGGGTGCTACCACGGCTGGCTAGTCCTTCCATCCGTCCCCGCTGTTGCTTGCGGAATTTAGTTCTTCTTGGGCTTAACATGGTTTGTTACTTGTCATTTGTCATTTGTCATCTGCCATTTGTCATCTACCATTTAATAATGACTAATGACTAATGACTAATGACGATTTATCCTTCATTTGAGCGGTCTTCAAATTGCTGGCGACGACGTTGTTGTTGACGACGACGGGGATCGCGTTCGCGTTCGCGTTCGCGGGGATCGCGTTCGCGTTCGCGATCACGGCTTGCTGGTGGTAACGGAGTTTCTTCCTGTCCAGGAATAATTTCTCCCTTAAACACCCATACTTTAATACCCAAAATGCCGTAAACAGTTTTTGCTGTGCAATAAGAGTAGTCAATGTCAGCCCGTAAGGTATGTAAAGGTACTCTACCTTCACGAGTCCACTCTGTCCGGGCAATTTCTGCACCGTTGAGGCGACCGCTAACTTGGATTTTAATACCTTGGACACCAGCGCGTTGGGCACGTTGAATCGATTGCCGTACTACCCGCCGAAAGGAAACCCGACGTTCTAATTGTTGAGCAATGTATTCGGCAATTAGGTAGGCATCAGCATCAACCCGTTGAACTTCAACTACGTTGATGCGAATTTGACGATTACTACCCAACAATCCTTGGAGTCCAGTACGTAAGGATTCGATACCTTGTCCACCACGACCCACTACTACGCCTGGTCTAGCTGTGCGTACTTCTAAGTCGATTTGGTCAGCTTTACGCTCAATCCGCACTTCGGAAATTCCGGCGTTGTTTTGAGCCTGTCTACCCAGCTTTTGTTCTATGTATTGACGGAGTTTGTGGTCTTCTTGTAGAAGTTCTGGATAGCGATCAGGAACAGCAAACCAACGGGATTGATGTTCATGTGTAATACCCAGGCGAAAACCAACTGGATGAATCTTCTGTCCCACGAATGCTTCCTCTAAAATTTCTTATTTTACGCAATAATTTATTGTGTAAAAAACTTATTTTTCTGGGGCGGCTGCAACAGCCACAGTAATATGACACGTCGGCTTGCGAATTTGGTAAGCTCTACCTTGCGCTCTTGGCTGAAACCGCTTCAATGGCGGACCTTGATCGGCATAAGCCTGAGTAATCACTAGTTGAGTCCGATCTAACCCAGCGTTGTGTTCGGCATTGGCAGCAGCGCTTCTAAGAACCTTCAATATGGGTTCAGTGGCGCGATAGGGCATAAATTCCAGGATGATTAACGCTTCTCGGTATGATCGCCCCCGGATTTGATCGAGTACTCGACGCACTTTGTAAGCCGAGATGCGGATAAAACGAGCGATCGCTTTTACTTCAGTAGTATTAGTAGCCATAATTTTCTCCAATTTTGTCCTTCATCTTTTATCTTTTGTCCTTTGTCCTTTGTCGAAAGCTAATAACTAATGACCAATGACTAATGACAAATGACCAATGACTAATAACTACCTACCTGCTTTTTTGTCGCTTTTTCCATGACCCCTGTAGGTGCGTGTCGGGGCAAATTCACCCAACTTATGTCCTACCATCTGTTCATTTACAAAAACAGGAACGTGTTGGCGTCCGTTGTGAACAGCTATGGTATGCCCTACCATTAGAGGTAAAATTGTTGAAGCTCGTGACCAAGTTTTAATAACTTCTTTTCTGTTGTTGTCGTTGAGCTTTTCAATTTTCTTTAGGAGATGGTCCGCAACGAAAGGACCTTTTTTTAGAGAACGACCCATAGTTCAATTTTGGATTTAGGATTTATGAATTAGGAGCGAGGAGTTAGGAGTTATGAGTTATTAAGTTAGATTTAACTTATAACTCCTAACTTCTAACTCTTTAAGATTCACGACCACCGCGACCGCGTTTAGAAGACTTGCGACGACGACGCACAATCAACTTGCTGCTAAGTTTCTTGCGATTGCGTGTCTTCGCACCCAATGTAGGTTTACCCCAAGGTGTTACAGGACCCGATCTACCGATAGGCGCTCTACCTTCACCACCACCATGTGGGTGATCCACTGGGTTCATGACACTACCTCTAACCTTAGGACGGCGACCTTTCCAGCGATTTCGTCCTGCTTTACCTGCACTCAGATTTCTCGCATCGGTATTGCCTACTTGCCCAATGGTGGCGTAGCACTCACGTCGAATCAAGCGGACTTCTCCTGAAGGCAACTTGAGAGTTACATAACTACCTTCTTTTGCCACGACTTGGGCGCTAGCACCAGCAGCACGTACAATTTGACCACCTTTACCAGGAGTAAATTCTACGTTGTGAACATTAGTACCCAAAGGAATCTTTGAGAGCGGTAAGGCATTACCATCCTCAAAAGGAGCCTCAGGGCCAGAAATAATTATTGTTCCAACTTTCAACCCGTTGGGGTGAAGGATGTACCGTTTTTCGCCGTCTTGGTAATACACAAGGGCAATTCTGGCGTTGCGGTTAGGATCATATTCAATTGCTGCGACTTTGGCAGGAATATTATGTTTATCCCTTTTAAAATCGATGATCCGATAAAGCTGTTTGTGTCCGCCACCCCGGCGACGACTAGTAATCCGCCCATGATTATTCCGACCTTTGGCGCGATGCTTCGAGGTTGTTAGGGATTTTTCTGGCTCGGTTCTAGTAATTTCCGCGAAGTCAGAGATTGTAACTTGGCGAGTACTGGGGGTATAAGGGCGATAAGAACGAGTACCCATATTTATTAAGTGCTGAGTGCTGTTAGCGATAGCGGAGTGTTTAGCCCGTGCTGAGTGCTGAGTTTGAAATTTTAAGTGCTGAGTTTTGAGCGTAGTAACTCATAACTCATAACTTCTAACTCACAACTTTTTTAGACTTCTGGGAATAGAACTTGTCTAATCTTGTCTTCATCCCCAGGTGCGACGGTGACAATGGCTCGCTTATATTGGGGTTTATAACCAATAAATTTACCAACACGCCGCTTTTTGCGTGGTGGTAAGGTGGTGTTGACTTTTATAACCTTGACCTGAAACAAGTCTTCGATCGCAGCCTTGATTTCTGGCTTAGATGCCTTTGGAATTACTTCAAAGGTGTACTTGTTTTGCTCCATCAAGATGGTCGCTTTCTCGGTGACGATTGGGCGACGCACTAAGTCGGCAAGGTCGCGGGGGTCAAAGCTAGGCACTGTAGACCTCCTGAATTTTTTCTAGGGCTGATGCCGTAACTACAATCTTGTCAGCGTGCAGTAAATCAAAAACATTTAGCTGGTCAGCTGCAATTAGTTTTAAATTTTCAATATTGCGGGCTGATAAATAAACGTTATCTGTATTCGCAATTTCAGACAAAATTAACAGGGACTTGCTTTCTGGTACTACTCCCCAACGGGCAAGTGCTGCCACTAATTCTTTAGTTTTGGGGCGAGATAGCTCGCTGCTAAATTCTTCTACTACGATCAAGTCGTCAATCCGGCTGACAAATGCTGTCCGCAGTGCTAAACGTCGCTCTTTGCGGTTCAACTTGAGGTCAAAGTCTCTGGGCTTTGGCCCAAAGATCACACCACCACCACGCCATAAGGGCGAACGAATAGACCCTGCACGAGCGCGACCTGTACCTTTTTGTCGCCAAGGTTTACGACCGCCACCTCTGACTTCCGCACGAGTTTTTGTACTGGCATTTCCTTGACGAGCATTGGTCAATTGCCGTACCAAGGCGCGGTGCACTATATGAGACGCTGTTTCTTGCTTGGCAACGCGCAACTCGAAAGTCGTCTCGCCGATCTGTTCTCCTTGCCAATTTTTAACTACGCTTTCAACCATCTTTCTTATCTGTCCTTTGTCATTGGTCAATTTGTCATTGGTCTTTTGCCATTTGTCCTTAGCCAATGACTACTGACTAATGACTTTTGACTAATGACTTTTGACTATCCCACTATTTTTGCAGGCACAACACTTACTAGAGCGCCTGGTTTACCAGGAATGGCTCCCTTAATTAGCAATAAGTTGCGTTCTGGGTCAACTCGCACTATGGTCAGTTTGCGGATTGTAATACGTTTTCCACCTAAGCGACCTGCCATCCGCTTACCTGGATAGACACGACCGGGCGTTGTACCAGCACCAATAGAACCGGGTGCTCTGTGGTTTTTGGAACCGTGTGACATTGGCCCGCGACCAAAATTGTTGCGCTTCTGGTTTCCCGCAAAGCCGCGACCGATACTTGTACCGACGACATCGACAATTTGACCAGCGCTAAAAATATCTGCTTTAATCTCTTGACCTAAAGCATAATCACTAGAGCTATCGGTGTGATATTCATTTAAGTGACGTAATGCTGGGGCAGATGATTTAGCCAAATGACCCAATAATGGTCTGTTTAATGCCTTGGGTTTGACTTCGCCATAACCAACTTGAATGGCAAAGTAACCGTCGGTTTCTTTCGTTTTAACTTGTGTAACGGTGCATGGACCTGCTTGAATGACAGTTACGGGAATAGACACTCCTGCTTCGTCAAATATTTGGGTCATGCCCAGCTTGGTGCCGAGAATACCTACAGACACAGTAACTGGTTCTCCTTTCTACTTGCTGACCTTGAAATTGGACTCTAGAGGACACGCTTTGTACGCATCAGTTTAGGCTGGGTTAGCCTGCGAAATTTGGAATGGCTTCAGTAAACCGCTCCAAGTGCTTTCGGACACAACAACCCGTGTCCTTACTGCTTGGTGAATCTGTTTAGCTCACTCATTAGATCACCAGAACAGCCACAAGTTTCTTCCTGTTGGGAAGGAGTAACTTCTGGAATCAATGCAAGGCGCTACAGCTTTAAGCTGTGTGCAGCAATGCTTTCGTCCAAGCAATTGCTCTGGCACTTTCTGAAGGCAGCGCTGTCGGCGGGTTTTCCGATTTTTACACGCCTGAAGGGCGGCTTCCCGGAGATTGGCTACTGCCGTGTTGCAGTTGGACTTAAGCGGTTATTACCGCCCAGTATCCGTTAACTGAGACTGACGTAATGCCATAAAACCAACATTGCTGCTCAGTCTTTACTTCCTTAAACACCTTAAACTATTGTTTAAGCTTTTGCCTGCTTTTTTGGAGGCACAGGAGTAAACGTACCTTGGAGCTCAGGATTAACTTTGTTATTCTTCCATAAGCCCTAATGTTGACCTGAAAGCTTTCTTAGTTTACCAGTCTACGATCACTCTGAGTTAGATTATCCAATTTGGATTAAGTCATCAGCTTTTGATGCTAACACTACTTCAGAATGACAGTAAAAAGTCAACCTAATTTGCGTTTTTGGTCACAATCTAATAATATAAATTATTTATTTATGTTTGTCCAGTAATTTCTAGAGCTATTTTTAGGGAGTGGGGAGTGGGGGGAGCAGGGGAGGCAGAGGAAAAATAAGAAATAATTAGTGACTAATGACTAATGACTAATGACTAATGACCAAAGAAAATGCTTTTAATCTATCGGTTCAGGGTAAATAATAGAGATATCTAAGTGGAATAAAACGAAATTCTATGGCACTAATTACCACTGGCAACGGTTTAATACGCGATCTGGAAAAATTTGGCGCTCTTGGGGTGTATGTACCTCTAGAAGGGGGTTATGAAGGTCGATATCAGCGCCGACTACGGGCAGCTGGCTATACTACCCTCCACATTACTGCTAAAGGACTAGGTGATGTAGCTGCGTATCTCACAAGAATTCATGGAGTTAGACCTCCTCATCTTGGTAAAAAAAGTACTGGTAGCGGTGCGGCAGTAGGTCAAGTGTACTATCTTCCACCAATTCTCAATTCTCATTTAGAACAGCTACCACCAAAGTCTAAGGGGCTGGTCTTGTGGATTATTGAAGGGCATATTCTTTCCAATCAGGAACTCGAGTATTTGACAAATTTGCCTCAACTAGAACCACGAGTAAGAGTAATCATTGAGAGGGGTGGCGATCGCTCTTTCCGTTGGACTTCTCTAGAAAAAACTTTGTTAGCTAGTTAGTCCTTTGTCATTAGTCATAAGCTTATGACTAATGACTCAATTCAATCAGCATTTCAATAATGCTGAATCGAAAACCACAAGATGCAAACAACCGCCGTGAAGCCTCGTTAGCAATTGCTGTATCTAGACGAATTTGCTTGATACCCATATTATGAAAGCGTTCAACACTTAGCATCACCATCTGCCGCGCAATTCCTTTTTGGCGATATTCCGGCTCGACCCAGATATCATGAATAAAAGCAAATTCCTGTAATCGGTAAATTGGTATTTCTTGCTCAACTGTTGCCACCAGAAACCCGACAATTTGCCCTTCATTTTCGGATACTAGAAATATACTGCGTCCATCGCTATTTGCCAAACGCGTCAACCATTGCTGATAACGCTGTTCTGGATGCGGTAGAAAACCATACTTGGCGGAATCCCAAGACTCATGCAAAGCACAAATTTTGGCAACCATTGGTAAAACTGCGGGTACGTCAGTTATTGTAGCGGGGCGGATCAGCATAAGCTTTCAAGCACAAAAAGCACAAACAAGAAAGAATGCCTTGCAGTGAGGTATTAGTTTTTATTCACTTACTCAGCCAAGAGTATCGTTTTGTTGACCCTGAGCATCATAAACTTTGGAAAACTTTGTTTTCAGCATTGGGGAAAAGCTGGCTTGGTTAGAACAGGGGCGATGTCTAAGTGGATATCTGAAATGGTTATAAGGTTTAAAGACTATGGCAAAGGCTGTCTATTTATAACCATTCCAGAAAGAAATAGCAATCGCACCAGCAAAATCGGTATTGCGCTATGTGCAACTAAATGTTGATTAGCTGATAAGTTTTTTCGTAACTCCACGCAATCGGGTTAACACTGGCTTTGCCCAATTTCCACCTAGCAAATCGTGCAGCAGAATATAAAAACAAGGGATGATAAATAATGTCAGCATCGTTGCGATCGCCATCCCAAAGAAAACTACAATCCCTAAAGGCTGCAAAAACTCTGAACCTTCACCAATACCCAATGCCAAAGGAAACAGTCCCAAGATAGTAGTGACTGTAGTCATGATAATTGGGCGCAAACGTTGAGGAGCAGCTTTCACGATCGCAATTTGGCGAGTACAACCAACTTCTTCCCGAATTTGATTCGCCAGTTCCACCATCAGAATCCCTGCATTCACCACAATTCCCACCAGCAGGACGACACCAACAATTACAGTTGCGCCAATTGCAGTTTGGGTAATGTAAAGTCCAAAAATTCCCCCAGCTAACGCTAGTGGTACGGTGAACATAATTACCAATGGGTCAATCAGCGAATTGTATTGTACTGCCATGACTACAAAGATTAAGAACGTCGCTAACGCCCCCAAAATTTTTAAAGCATCCTGAAGTTGCTGATTCGTTTCTTCGGCAGAACTAGGCACAATGGAAACGCCATCAGGTAAGTCTACATCTTTAAGTACCTCGTTGACTTCTGCGATCGCTTCACCAAGACTAGCTCCCTCACTGAGATTTCCGGCGACAATAAAAGCTTGGCGCTGATTAATCCGTTGCACCTCACCAGGCGCTTGACCTTCTTGAATTTTCGCCACATTAAAAAGGCGGATTAGTTGATTGTTTTCTGTAAATAGCGGTAATTGCTCTAACTGCGAAGGACGCTGAATGGCCTCTTTATTTAGCTGTACCCGCACATCAACTAAACGATTACCGCGTTGAATTTGCGTGGGAACTGAACCTTCAATTGCTGTTTGAACTGTTGCACCAATTTGTTGAGCACTCAACCCTAAAGCTGAAACCCGTTCCCAGTCTGGGCGAATTTGGATTTCGGGTTGTCGGGGGTCGGCATCTGGTCGGAATGTTGCTAATTTTGCCCTTTCTTGTAATGCTTGCAGTACTTGAGTGCCTGCTTGCGTTAAGTTTTGTTCATTCTCACCTTGCAGAACCACGTCAACTTCTGACCCTTGCACTGGAGAAT
Organism: Nostoc sp.; assembly: GCF_036917515.1. Classification (GTDB taxonomy): domain Bacteria; phylum Cyanobacteriota; class Cyanobacteriia; order Cyanobacteriales; family Nostocaceae; genus Nostoc. The sequence goes on from NZ_JBALDE010000101.1 coordinate 57,504, forward strand.
TACTCAAGATTAAACCCCGTACCTGACCAGGATTGAGGCGTAGCAGAATTCCTGCTAAGTTGAGTTTGTTAAATTCCTGAGTTACTTTTTTGACGAAAGCTTCGACATCTGTGCCTGGTTTAAGATTGATGGTACTACTGGCACGTAAAGGATTTTCTGTAGTACTGCTACCAAATAAATTACCACCCACAGTTGTAAAAGCAGACTCGGTTTCTGGTTGTTTGAGCAAAATGTCATCGACAATTTGCATAACTTTTTGAGAAGTTACTAAAGGTGTACCGGGAGGAAACTGCGCTCTCAAGGTAGCTTGTCCGGTACTAATCCGGGGTAAAATTTCTTGGGGAATTTGACCAAACATGAAGAAGCTACTGCCGCCTAAAATTACTAAAGCAGCAGTTACTACAAAAAACCGATAGTGTAAGACCTTGGTTAAGAAGTTACCGTATCCTCGTGTAGCATCTTCAAATCGCTGATTAAACTGTCTAAGCAGCCAAAATTCACTAATCCGACTAGACCAGCGGATTCCCAAAAGTCGAGAAGACAGCATCGGTACTACTGTAATGGCGACAACCAGAGATGCTGCGACTGCGAAGCTAATTGTTAGAATCAGTTCATTAAATAGCAGTGCAATAAAGCCGCCAATTAAGAGGAATGGCACTACAGAAACCAAGTTAGCACCTGTGGCAGCAACTAAAGCAGATTCTACTTCTTGGGAAGCATCAATGGCAGTGTCAATAAAGAATTTAGAATTTCTCCCTTTCTTTTCTGCTCCCCTGCTCCCTTGCTCTCCTGCCTCCATCTCTCTTTGATTGGGAGTCATCCCCGCTTTTTCGGAAATGTTCTCCAAGATCACAACCGATGTATCAATTGCTTGACCAACTCCTAATGTCAGACCTGCCAAACTAAAAACATTCAAGGTTAAACCAAATATTCTCATTAAAGCGATCGCCGCCAGAGTACACAGCGGAATCGTCAAACTGATAATAAATGTTTGCCTGAACGATCCTAAAAATAACAACACTGCTGCTGCTGCTAACAATGCTCCAGAAATCCCCGAAAAGATGACATCATTTAAAGAATTGCGGATGAAGACAGATTCATCTGTGGTGGGACTCAAAGTCATGTCTGCTGGAATTAAACCTGATTGTCGTAATTGTTCAATTCGCCGCTTAACAGCATCTACAACTGCGATCGTATTGGCTTCAGGCTGCTTTTGGACTGAAAATTTCACCGCAGGCTGACGATTCAGATAAACAAATACTCGCTGTTCTTCTGTATCATCAATTACCTCAGCAAAATCTCGTAAATAAACGCGGCGGGAAGGTGCAGGGGTAGTGGTAGTTGGGGTAGTGGTAGTGGTATTACTGTTATTAGTGGTATTAGCACTAGCAGGAGAAGAGGAGGAAACTTCTAGGGAAAGGTTTTCAATTTCCTTGGCATTTTGGAAACGTCCGACAGTCCGAGTTAATGGCTCGGAATTTTGCCCTAGAATCCGACCACCAGAAGTATCTTGGTTACGGGCTGTTAATTCATCTAAGACATCATTTAACCCGACACCCAAAGCTTGCAATCGGTTTAAGTCAACAAGCACTCGTACTTCTTCCTCTGCGCCACCAGATACATCAACGGAAGCGACTCCCGGCACGACACTGAGTTCACGGGTTAACTCTTCATCAGCAAATACGCGTAACTCTTTACCTGGTAATGAAGCAGAGGTCAGCGCCAATTCATAAACCGGCAATTGGGAAGGATCGACTTTAAATAATCGCGGCTCCTCTATTGTATCTGGTAGTTGTCCTCGATTTCGGTTAAAAGCAGCAGTTGCATCGTTTAGAGCTTGGTCAATATCGCCCCCTGGTTGGAAGTATAAATCGAGGCTTACCTGTCCTTCACGGGTGCGGGAGAAAACTTGCACTACATTCTCGGTTGCTGATAAAGCTTCTTCTAAAGGTCTGGTGATTTCATCTACTGCTACTTCTGGTGAAATACCAGGGGCTTCTAGCCGAACCCCAATTCGGGGATAAGTAATTGATGGCAGGAGATCGACTTGAATCGTTGTGAGAAAAAATACCCCAATGACAATTACTGCCACAGTGAGCATGAGTGTACCAATGTGTTTGCGGATAGCGATCGCACTCAGGCTAAATCCGCTATTGCCATTATTATTTGCTTGTTGCATGATCCTAAGTGATAAGTGCTAAATGCTGACTACTGAGTATTTTTTTCATTGGTATGGTGATTATTGCTCACCCTACTATTACTTTTCTGAAAGAATTGAAAGACTTACAGTGTCACCTTCTTTTAACGGCTTACCACTACGAACAACATAGCGCTCTCCCGCTTGCAAACCGGATAAAATTTCCACTTTGCTATCAGCCCTTTTTCCCAACATTACGGCTCGTGCTGTTACCTTCGTATTGCCTTCTATATCTTTAACAACAAATATTGTCCCACTTTGGTCTTGCGACTTTGCCTCTGCTGTACCAGATGTGTTAGATGGGGAATTCTGCTGTGCATTTGTTTGCGTCTCCCCTGTACCCTTGGAGTTCTTACTGCCTGCTTGTTTCTGAATAGCTGTTTGCGGTACTACTACCCGCTGTTGAGTCTGGTTTTCAAAGTTGACTCGCGCTAGTAGTCCACTGCCAATCTTACCTTGAGTGTTGGGAATCAATACTTCTACAGGTATCAAGCGAGCTGTGGCATCGGCAGCTGGAGAAATGCGCGTAACTCTACCAGTTAATACTTCTTTGGGGAAGGCATCTAAGCGCACTTGTACAGACTGCCCAATCTGAATTTGTGCCAGTTCTAATTCGGAAACTTGGACTACGACTTTGACACGGTTAAAGTCGCCAATTTTCAAGACTTCGTTACCTGCTTGCAGCAGGTTGCCTGGTTCTGTCACCCTTTGTGTGACTACGCCAGTGATCGGAGATACCAGCCGAGTATAAGACCTGCGCTCTTTGGTTTGGGCAACCAATGCCTGTTGAGCAAGTACTCTACCTTGGGCGGCAGCAACGGCTTGCTGTTCTGTGCGAACTTGTTCTTGGGCTGCCCGGAGTGCCTGGGCGGCTGTTTGTGCCTGGGTACGTGCTTGCTGGGCAGTTTGTTCAGCGATCGCTCCAGCCTTAAACAATCTCTGCTGCCGCTCTGAGTCTGCTTGAGCTTGTACTACTTCTAGGCGCGCCCGTTCAACGTCTGCACGAGCATTGCTTACCTGATTTGTTGCCCTAGCTACTTCTGATTTGAGGGCTGCTAGCTCTGCTTCTGCTTGCTTTAATTCGGTGGAAAGTATGGCATCGTCTAACTGCCCAACGTTTTGCCCAAGCTTCACTGCATCGCCGACATCAAGGTTCAAAGCCAACAACCGAGCTTCTACTTGCGATCGCAGTGACACAATTCGGAAGGGTGTTGTATTACCTGTGTATTCTGGTTGTGTTTGTAGCGTATCAGTTCGAGCGATCGCCACATCTACAGGTATCACACCACCACGTTGCCCGCTACCAGGACTCTGAGATTGGGCGTCAGCCGCTTCTTCCTTGGGTAGCGTTCCACAATTCGCTATCAGCAGTCCTATGCCTAGCAGACAGGGAATCAATAATTTGGATGCAAAAGGGGAAGACACCTTTGTGTCAAAACTATTTTTTACATCTGTAACAGCCACATCAGTCTTCATAACTGAATCTAACTGGGTACTAATTACCTGGTTAGCGGCTGCCAAAGGTGATTTCGCCTGCTTGTGCGGCTTCTTTCTGTCCAAAATCATTTATTTTTCTTGTATTTGGGGAGCTTTTTGGGTTAAACAGCCGTGCATTACCAAGTAATTTTGAGACATTATGAATAGTGAAAAGCGGCGAGAGTCAATTAGCTATCTTCTTGCAGAATTTTGTATCAAAAATTACTTTTCATTAAAAAAATTTCTCACCACTTTAACTCATGACATTGAGTCGGCAGCTTTTTAGCTGACGATGCAATTCTTAACTCAGTATAAATATTTTTAAATTTCTTGCAATCTGCCCTTAGTAGAAAACTTGTATTTACTGAAGATATTGGACTTTCACACCCTTACTTCTAAAATGGGCTGTGTTAATAAATAGCTATATTTAGGCTGACATAAGTAGATTTAATGTAGCAAAATGCCTAGTAATTTTTACGCTCAAGCAAATATATTAAAAATAGTAAACATAAGTTGCTTTTTTTGAGGCTGTAATAGATGAATCGGGCGATCGCATATAAAGCAAAGAAAAAGGTGATGTATATTACAGCCACCAAATATCAGGTCAGAAAAGTTACAAGTGACATCATTGCTCAAAATTACACAAACTGCTGATAAAGCCTAGATTTTGGAATTTTTCTAGGAATCGGCGGATAAGTGGCGATCGCAACGGCGCTACTACACCCTACTGGAGGGACAAACCAAGGAGATGGAAAGTATAATTACAATCGATTTTCTCAAGCAAGGCTGTGATGAATTGCAAAACCTAGCTCAGATGCACGATTTGCCTGATAGAGATAGCTTAATCTGTGGTGCAGCAGTTACATGGCAAAGTACAGATGCACTAAAGGAAAGAGTCGCAAGGTTCAACGATATTTGGGGCTATGGGAAACTATTTTGTATCGCGATCGCGGTTTTGCCATATCCAAACCAGTCACCGCTCAGTATTATTTCTCAAATCCTAAAACAATGTGTTTGCCAATTGAGTACAATGGTTCAGTCTTTAAAGAAGAGTTCAAGCTAATTGGCAGCAAATACCGTACCAGACAAACCATTATCTCCCGTGCTTGCGAGCAGTTAATTGATTGGTCAACATTTAGAAAAGAGAGTAGATTAGTCGATCTCGTGGGTGTGGTTCACTAGAGCCTCACCCATTTTGAGACTAGCCATCATCTAGCTATTAACCGCTTATATAACTTTTTATAACAGTTTTTCAAGCTTTTTCCCAGAAAGATTGGTTGTGATGTCATCATGGGAAGTGAAATGAGAATTAATTCGGCGACAGTGTTTGTTTTTAGTATTGACAGGCTTTTCCCTTTTGGTATTACAGACTTCTCTCCGAAATCTAAATCTCTACAAACTTATGATTTTGGAGACATTTGATGTCAATTTACGTAGGTAACCTCTCCTATGATGTTACACAAGATGCGTTGAGTGCTGTATTTGCAGAATATGGTTCTGTAAAGCGCGTTCAATTACCCACTGACCGCGAAACAGGTCGTTTACGCGGCTTTGCTTTCGTGGAAATGAGTTCAGAAGATGAAGAATCAAAAGCTATTGAAGCTCTTGATGGTGCTGAATGGCTTGGTCGCGACCTCAAAGTAAATAAAGCCAAGCCTAAAGAAGACAGAAGTGGTGGTTCCTTTGGGAACCGTGGTGGTGGCGGCGGCTACAACCGTAGCAATAACCGCTACTAAGCTTAATTAAATTTAGAAAAGGCTCAGGCAGGAATGCTTGAGTCTTTTTTATGCAAAACTTTGACTTTAAATAATTTTAAGCAATTACTTCTCATACCGCACTGATTGATTCTTTAAAAGTCCCTAATACCTGCCATCCACTCTAGCAGTCGAAAAGAAACTTAAGCTAAGGAATTGATTAGCCGTTTTGAATATTGCGTAGCTTGCCGCCGCAGGCATCGCCTCTTAAAAACCTGTATCAATTGGTCTGTCTGAAATTTCAAAGCCTCAAATCCTTACTGTGTCGTACAAAAAAGTTGTACTAAATAACCTGTACATCAACTTACCTTCGTAAATTGACCAAAGTCTTGATAAACAAGTATAATTACTGACATAATTTGCTCGGTTATTGCTTAGGCTAGGTAGAGAATTCAGATAAAGAGAAAGATGTCTGACCAAACAGTTTTAGCCACTAAGCAATTAGACTTTAGACTATGGCTTTTTACTCCTCACACACATAGTCTGCGCCGACCAACAAATTCACAGCGAAGAAGCAAAGGCCCTACAGGAACTAGCTAATAATAGCAAAATGGGAGAACGCACTATTGAGGAAATGGAGAAAATCCTTGCGCAAGCAGAAGACTTTTATCGGTAGAAGATGTAGCGCGGAAAGTTCCACCTGGTAAGCAAAGTGAAGCTATGCGACAAATACTAGCACTGGCTTATCTTGATGGTTTCTTCTCTCCTTTAGAACGAGAAATGGTTGATCAGATAGCATAAATTTGGAGTTTTTCTCAGGGAGAGATAGAAAGACTAATTGAACAAGCTGAAAGCTTTGGTACTACTAAGGCTACCCCTCAAGAGCAGTCAGCACTATCGTTTGGTGCGCGCATCTTAAAGGAAGCAGATTCTTTATTGTCCCGCGTATTGGTGGATAATTTAACAAAAATTGCTCCTGAGAATGTAGGACGACAAATTAAGCAACTACGTCAAGAAATTTTATTATCAGGTCCAGAATATAATAAAGCTATTCAAGAATGTGCAGCGATCGCCACTGAAGATTACAAGTTTGCAGAATTAGGTCTCACAGGAACTAGAGAAACGCTTTACAATTTGGGAAAAGGTATCGAAGAACAACTTACGGTCATTCAGCGCCAAGCGGTTGGTAAAGGACAAGCGAAAACCGCAGCAGAGGTAGCAAAACAGCTTGAAGATACCAAGAAAGCTCTCACAGTAAAAATTATTAAAGAAATTGAAAGCGTGCGTCAGTCACTTGCTGCTAAACAACGTGCTCTTAATCATTTCAGCATCGCATTTATGGGTAAAACCAAAGCAGGAAAAAGTACTCTCCACGCCATTATTACAGGGGATGGTTGGGATGGAATTGGTGTCGGTAAACAGCGTACTACTCGTTTTAATAGAGTATATGAGTGGAAAAATATTCGGATCGGATTATCGACACCCCCGGAATCGGTGCACCTGGGGGGAAAACAGATGAAGAAATCGCTGAAAGTGTAATTGAAGAATCGGATGTAATATGTTATGTCGTCACAAATGACAGTATTCAAGATACAGAATTTAAGTTTTTACAACTTTTAAAAGAAAAAGCCAAGCCATTAATTATTTTGCTGAATGTCAAAAATAACTTGCGTGATTCTCGGCGCTTGGAGCATTTCTTAGCTAACCCAGAAAAACTCTTTATTATGGATGGACAAAATAGTTTGGGTGGACATATTGAGCGTATTCATCGTTATGCTAAACAACATTACGCTAATGACTACTTTAAAATTATTCCTATAATGCTTCTGGCAGCACAAATGTCCTGCGAACCAGAACATGAAGAGATTAAAGATAAACTATTCCAAGCAAGTCAGATGCATAAGTTTCTGGATTCTATTCGCTTACCTTTAGTTGAGTATGGGAAAATTAGGCGAACGCAAACATTACTAGGTTCTACTATAGGTGCAATTAACGAACCTAATCAATGGGTAACAGAACAAAGTCACATATATCAAAAATTTGCAGATACCTTGAAAGATAAATAAAAAACTATCCGCAAAGACATTCAAAAAGCAGCAAGAGACAATCAACAATACTTATTGCAACAAATTCAAGCTGTTTTCCAAGATGCTTTTAACTCTATTCCATCTTTTGCAGAAGAACATTGGGATGCAAGCGAAAGCCAAGCAAACCAAGGATGGGAGCAAAAGCTTAAAACTATTCGGTTTGAACAACGGCTGAGAATCGCTTATGAAGAAAGTAGCCAAAATTTTAATAAAGAAATTGGAGAGATTCTTGAGGAAGTTGGTAATGAATTACAAATCGTTGCTCGATTAATTAATAATAATTTTAAATTTCAAGAACAGGATACAGATTTATTCCTGCGTGACCTAATGAAAATAGGTGGTAACATCCTTGTCATAGCAGCATCTATTATAGCTTTATTCATTCCTGCCATTGCCCCCGTAGCCGCAGTTGCAGGAATTATAAGTTTTGCTCTTAATCAAATTTCTGGGTGGACAAAATCTAAAGAACAGAAGAGACGCGAGCACCTTGAATTATCAGCCATTCGTAAAAAGTTGCGTGATGAATTAAAAGCTTATTATCAGGAGGGAATCTTATCATTAGCTTTTATTGGTCAATATAATGCTGGTAAATCTACCACAATTTCTGCTCTTACAGGACGGCGTGATATTCGCATTGATTCTGATATTGCAACAGACAAAACTGCTAGTTATGACTGGAATAGCATTAGTAGATACGCCCCGGCTTTTTACAGACCGTAAAGACCATGATGAGATTACCTATGACGCTATAAATAAGGCAGATTTATTAGTTTTCTGCTTGACATCAGATTGAATCACAACTACGAGAATTTGAACAACAAGTTTACGGAGAAATTGAACAGCAAATTGCAACAGATCGTCAGCAAGAAGAAAATGCGATCGCAGCTTCTAATACTTGGGTTAAAGAATTATTAGAAGTACGCAAAAATTTTGATTTAATTCTCTGTTATATAACCAAGGTGACAGAAAATCTAGTTATTTGAATAATACCTGTTGTGAACTGCAATCAAGGCAATTTTGACGATTTATGTTTGCAGTAAACTGCACAGATAGATGTGGAATAAGGGACTTCCAAAAAATAAATTATGCTCTTACCAAGAATAATTATTATTCTTAAAAATATGTTGTTGAAGCAAACGCTCCTCTAACTTCCGAAAAAGCGATTCTTCTAAATAGTCTGTTTTCATATGTATTTTGAAGACTAAATTGAATAGTAGCAGGTATGATTAGGCGATCGCTTTGAACTTTAATTTTTATACGATCGCACCCTTGAGCAAGTTAATAAAAAAACCCGCTGATTGGGGTAGAATTCCAGCGGGGTTAAATAATACAGTTTTTTCAGAGAAACCAACACTCAACTTAATTACAGAGCTACTAGAAACTTTTACGACTAATAGTAACTATTTATGAATGTTTACGAATTAGTTTTTTCACATGATGTTTGTGATGTTTAGTATGATGAACTTTAGCAGATTTTATGCCAGGATGATAGATAGTTTTAGCTTGAGCTTGAGATGCAAAAGCGGTTACAGGTGCAGCAAAAATTAGAGCCAAAAGTAAAGCTTTAGCGAACTTATTCACTTGAAAATCCTCATCAGGTAATTAACAAATCAACTATCCAATAGACGTATGTCATAAGTTTGTAATTGATATGAATATTTCATGTCTATTTTTATAGCAAAGTGCTGAGTGCTGAGTGCTGTTAGCAAAAGCGGGGCGTTTAACCCCTGCTGAGTCAAAACCTAGTTTTATCAAGGCTTTGAGCGATCAACACTGTCCTAACATTAGTGACTACGGTTATATATCCGTCAAATACAGGACTTACGTCAATACTGTTTTGGTAAGGCAACAGACGCAATGAATCGCCGTCTCTACAATGATGATTTATCGCATCTTTAGCAAGCTAAAATTTTCATCAAAAATTTTAACTAAATCGTATTGGAGCTTAGGTGAACCTATCCCACTATTCTAAAAATCCTTACTTTTTGTCGTGAAATGCACTTCAAAACCTTAGTTTTTCGTTTTCATTGCTCAAGAAGTTTAAGTTTTGTAGCACAAATATTATTAGTAGGATAGGTTCAGGGAATACTTAGCTAAAAAACACTTACTAGCATTTCAATTTTAAATGTAACAATTTGGATATCATATCATGTCCGGTTAAAGACTTATCATTAAGGCAGCAGAGGGGCTGGGGGCAGAGGGGAAAGGTTTTTGGGTTTCTGCATAGATTCGGGAATCATAACTAATTGGCCGGACTTGATATCATCCAAATAACTGTAATTTGGCTATGATACCTGGGTTAATTTTGATTAGGAAATGCTGAGAGCCATCAATTCTTCTGCTACGTCAAAGTTAGCTGTGACATTTTGCACGTCATCCAAGCTTTCTAGAGTATCAATTAACTTGAAAAGCGATCGCGCCCGATCGCGCTCGGTAACTTCTACACTATTACTAGGAATCCAGCGCAATTCAGCATCAGCTACCTTAAAGCCTTGATTTTTGAGTGTCTGACTAAGGGTTTCTAAATTTGCAAAATCAGTAAATACCTCAGCCATCTCATCTTCAGTCATCTCATAAGACTGGGCACCGCCTTCAAGAGATGCTTCTAAAAGCTGTTCTTCGTCAAGTACACCTTGCACTACACAAACGCCTTTTTGTTCAAACATCCAGCTAACGCAACCTGTTTCACCAAGATTGCCACCATTTTTACTAAAAGCTACACGCAAGTCAGCAGCAGTACGATTACGATTATCTGTGAAGGCTTCGATTAAAATAGCTACACCACAAGGGCCATAGCCTTCGTAGCGAATGGCTTCAAAGATAGCATTATCGCCGTCAAAAGTGCCTGCACCTTTTGCGATCGCTCGTTCAATATTATCATTGGGAATACTTGCTGCCTTTGCTTTGTCAACTGCCGTGCGAAGTTGAAAATTCAGCGCTGGATCTGGTACGCCGCTTCTAGCCGCCACGATAATCGCCCTGGATAACTGAGTAAAGGTTTTTCCCCTTTTTGCATCTACTACAGCTTTTTGGCGTTTAATATTTGCCCATTTACTATGTCCTGCCATAATTTGAGATTATCATAACTCTATTCAAGATTAGGATATACCTAGCTTTTGTCTTAATGCAAAGGTGCATTTGGTAAAACGCCAAGATGCAGCACTGAGATTTGATTTTCAAGTGAGATGAGGAATGGTGTCTTCAATGACTTTGCATCCCGTTTAGATAACAAAAGATTCAAGTTCTGTGTTATGCCACTTTTGTTCAAGCCGTTCAGTAATCAACGGTCTGATGATAAACTTGGGCGGGCTGCCATCTAGAACATCAATCCGCACACATGAATAAGGTAGTCGGTTCTGGAAATTGTAATTATGACGGCCCACAAATAGCGTTGAATCCGCAACTTTCCGAGTGGATTTACCTGCAATCTCAGCAAAAGTTTCCATCAATTCAGTTCCTTCTCGCCTTTGATAGCGGGGACGATGACCGCTACCACCAGAGATAATACAGTTAATGTGCGAGTCTGCAAATCCGGTATCAGTTGTGCAAAGATGCTCTAAACAGTGAGCGTGTCCATTTAAAATCAAATCGACTATGGGACGTTCTTTAATTAGAGAACCAAGAGTTTCTGCTACTTGTTCAAACACCCAGCGCAAGCGGTGGCGAACCGCCAAGGTTTGTGCCTGATTCCACTTGGTAGCTTCTGTAACGTAGGGGGGATGGTGGAAAAAGATGACACGTCCGCGCACTTGGGACGTATTCCAAGATTCGATTAGTCTGCTTCGCAACCATTCAAGTTGTTCAAAGTCGATCGCAGGCGTTTGATGGGATGCTAGTTGTTTTTCAATATCAATTTTGATTTCGTTGATTTGGTCTAATTTAGCATTAAGGTCATCAAGTTGTTCCGCTTCGGTGGATTTATCTGGGTTGAGGCGATCATATATTCCCAAAATCTCCAATTCTTCCCGATCTATTTCCTGGCGACGCTTTTGTAATTGCCGACGGTAAATTTCCCCCTCTTGAGTTGCAGGTAAAGGTGATGGTGTATTAAAAGTATTAGAATCCAATGCAAAAAAGTCAATCCCGCCGTAACGAAAGGTGTAATAGCGATTGGGTAAACGGGTAAACTGTCCAGGTTCATAACGCAAACAGCGCCCTTTGTCGGTCTTAGCTGTGTAGTGCCGATCTAAATGATGTTCTAACTCTTGTGGAGATATCGCCTGGGTATAGTCCATAAATGCTCGTGCATAAGCATTACCTTGATACGATCCATGCCAGCCAATCTCGATATCTTTATAGCGGAACAGGCGACGTAGTGACGATGTTGTACCAGTAAATAAACGGTACATCAACGGCACATCGTAGTAATCATGATTACCGAGTACTGGCAAGAACGGCAGATTAAACACCATGCGATCATAAGGAATGCTGTTCGGGTTGTTGCCACCGACAAGAAATTCGTGGTAAGGCTCAATAAAGTTTGTTGAGTAATATTCTTGGGAACCCACCACATAGATGACATCACCAGTGTGCAATACAAAACTGCAATCATCACGGTGAGTCAGCATTAGTTCGGCAACTTTTCGTTGGGGGTGGTGTCGAGAATGAGATTTAGTGCCAGAATCACCGATAACCATAAAGGAAAATTCTGGATTATCTTGCCTGCGATCGTCAATAACTATACTAGTTTGGTCAATTCCCCGTTGCACAAAACTTGGATGCATCCACCGCACCCGTTCCTTCATCTTTTGAATTTTCACAGGAATCGGTGGATCGGAAATCAATTTCATGGCTGATAACTCTTGAATGTCTTTAGAGGATGTTTGAAAAGTCCAAGTCGGTAAAAAATCATGCAAGTCATCTGACCATAAGCCGAATCATAGCAAAGTAAATGAAAGTTTCAGTTGTTTCGGGTAATTGCTCATATTCTTTGCTAAGTCAGCGACACCAGTTGAGCCAACGGAAAGTACACTCAACCACCGAGGGCTTGGGAAATAAAACGAATCCTTTACGTTGTTGAGGTTGCAGTACAACTTGCATAATCCAACTGTATAAATCCATCAACCAACAGCCTTGGACTAGAACATCAAAAATGGCGTTTAGCACTGCCCACATATCCACTTTTCTTGGATGACTACCAGGTTTAACCTTGGGAATGAAAGGTTCAATTAACTCGAATTGCCTGATTATCAGGTTACTAGTAGTCTGGCAAGTCAACAATACTTGGTGAGATATCCGGATATAATCGTCCCATTTTATTGCGTGCATCCGTAATTTGAAAGCGCCAATTTACACTTGCTTTTAGAGAATTGCGATCGCTCTACCAAGAAGCGATTTCTTGAGATAGTGTTTGAACGTCAGCAATTCGTCTTTCTAAGCATTGACGAGCTAAAACGGATAACTCAATCTCAATTTGATTTAGCCAACTCCCATGCTTAGGCGTATAGTGGAATTATAATTTTTGGCGTTGCTGAAAAGGTAATGAAATGAGTGCAATAATGGACAAATGAAATGTCCTGAATGCAGCTCTACCCAACTACTCAAGAATGGTCGTCGTGACCGACAGTGCTACAAGTCTTGCAGTACGGTCGTCAGTTTCTAGAATCTTATCGACCTTGGAGCTACTCGAATGATGTCAAACAACTGTGCATGAAAATGTACCTTAATGGGATGGGACTACGGGCAATTGAAAGAGTGACTCAGATTCACCACACCACGCTGATTCATTGGATTCGGCAAGCGGGTATTAACTTACCCGACGTGCCTGAGTCTCTTGGAAATACCGGAGGTAACACAAATCGATGAACTACAAACTTTTGTCGGCAACAAGAAAAACAAGTTCTGGTTGTGGACTATAGCAAACAAGTGAACACCTGGTATTCTCGCTTGGGTTTTAGGCGATGTCTACGACAAGCCGCAAAGCGTCTACGCAGTAGTGAAACATTTAAACCGCTATGGTAAAAGGTAAAAACCTGGCATAGCCTCTTTTATGTCACACGAGGCTCTGCTGTTTATCCTTGTTTTATCAACGATGCAGACCACCTTGTCAGCAAAACTTACATAACCAGGGTGGAAAGTGAAAACACAAGGGTTAGCCACTACTTGGCACAGTTACATCGTTCTTCCCTGTGTTATTCCAAGTCGGTTGAAATGTTGCGATTATCCGTCCGTTTATTGTTGCACTATTTGAAGTACAAAACTGTTCCACTTCCGGCTTAAATCATTACAGTTTCAGCAATGCCAAGTTGGCTACTAAAGCAGAAGTTAAATCGTTTCATCAAGTGAAGGCATCGCATCGCACGTCTACTTCTGAGGGATTGTCTGGGCATCTTCACCGCCAAACACTATGCAGCAATTATTCCTAATACTGTCAGTAAAAAACTACATTGATCAACCTAATCAGGAATGGGGAAAAAGCAGAGGATTCAAAGAAACAAGGGGAAAATTTTGCACCCTCTGCCTCTTTCCCAGTGCCCAATGCGCTATGCCTAAGATACGGTAGCTAACGATGCTAAAGCATCAGGTATTGCCTCAGAAGGAGCCTGGAATTCTCCAGTGATGACATACTCTAAACGCAGTTTTAACCAAGTAATAAATTGAGGATTTGTAGAAATAATTGCTACAGATGGTTGGGGACACTTTGCCTTTAGCTCTTTAAACTCTGGTGTTTCCAAGAAAGCTGGTTGCTCGACCAACCAAAAATCTATTTGTTTTTCTTGTTCGTGGTAGTTACGGGTGCGTTCTTTGAGAACTTCATGTATAGGTTCTTCTTGGAGAAGAAAGCGTTTACTTGCCAAAACGTAATGGTATGTTTGCATTTTCATCCTTTGGTTGTTATGTGAATAATTTCAGGGCACAGTGACTCTGTACCCTTACAAGCTAACTTTTTTGAGATTTCTTGAACCAAGAACTGAACGGACAAGCACTCTTCTGGTTTTCAGATTTTATCTGTTTGCCACCAGATGTTAGCTTTTCCAAGAACAGATTATTGTCAAAGTAGTGTTCTAAAGAAATAATCTTCAAGTCATCGGTAACTTTTGCAATGCTCATGCCGATAATTTCTAGTGTCTCTCCAGTAGGTGCATGGTCTTTGTATTCTCCGTTAAAATGTCCCCAATGCCGCCATTTAAATGTTACATTCGGTGGTCCTGAGAAAACTTCCAGCACTTCCCAAGGAAATCCTTGGGGAAATGTTGTGTGGAAGACTTTTGCGGATGATTCAAAGCTTTCTTCTGAAGCCTTGTAATGCTCTGAATCAGCCATAAATAAATTGTAAGTACCTTGGGCTGATACATCTGCTGCTGTGTACTCTACTCCACCATTGGTACTGACGCGAAACTGTTCATTAACAATAGATAACCACTGTTGCGGGTTAGCTTTGAATGATACCTCCATCTCAAAGGTTCGCACCAAGTTTTGTACGATCGCTTCCAGTGTTCCTTCAAGATGATTGTAGGTACTTTCTTTTGCAAGATTCTCTTTTGAACGGGAATAATCAGGCGGTGTCTGATAGCGCCACTCGACATCAGTACTTTCTGCTATCACCTTATTTCTATCCTGTACCCAAAGTGGCAGGTTGTTAGATTGTGTTGCGCTCATAGAAGTTTTTGCTGAAGATTTGATCCCAATTTCTAGATTTCGCAGTGACAACCCCTCTAAATGTTGGGGACTGGGGACTGGGGAGCAGGGGAGAAGTTGCAGTAAGTTTTTCCCCTCTGCCCAATGCCCAATGCCCAATGTCTATCCCCCATTCCCTCTTATAGCTTGTTTCATTTCCCGGACTGCTCTTTCCATACCTACTAATGCTGCCCGACTGATGATGGTATGACCAATGTTCAGTTCTTCCATACCTGGAAGCGCAGCCACCGGATAGACGTTCCAGTAAGTGAGTCCGTGACCAGCGTTGACTCGCAATCCGGCTTGAATCGCTTGCTCACAACCTTTAGCTAATATGGCAAATTCTCGCTGGCGATTTGTTTCATCCTTAGCCTCAGCATATTGTCCGGTATGCAATTCAATAAACTTCGCCTGTATCTTGACAGATGCTTCAATTTGTGCTGGTTCGGCATCGATAAATAAACTAACTGGAATGTTAGCGCTTTGCAATTTATCGACTATTTCACCTATTCTAGCAATTTGCCCAACAATATTTAGTCCGCCTTCTGTTGTTACTTCTTCGCGCTTTTCCGGGACTAAGGTCACGTAATCTGGTTTGATATCGAGAGCGATCGCTAGCATTTCATCTGTAGCAGCCATTTCTAAATTCAGATGCGATCGCACTGTTTGCCGCAACAGTAGTACATCCCGATCTTGGATATGCCGCCGATCTTCGCGCAGATGCACCGTAATTCCATCAGCACCCGCTAATTCTGCCAGTACCGCCGCCGCTACCGGATCTGGTTCCACCGTCTGCCGCGCTTGCCGGATGGTGGCGATGTGGTCAATGTTAACGCCAAGTGTAGGCACCCCAAATTTCTCCCAAATCCACATTCCTTAGAACTTGATTTTACCGGAAATAGCGGTAGTTTTTTAAGAAGCTTAAGACAGATTACACATAATAAAATGCAATGTTTAAGAAGGGCTGTGACGCCAATAAAAAAATGGGAAGCAACCAATATACTTTGACAGAGTTCTTGGAAATTGCGATTGACAAGTTGTTTCGATACAGCAGTTTGTTTTACCACGCTTGCGATCGCAAAGTAAGTTATGAGTTTGTCGTTGCAACTACTTTAACGTGAGTTCGACGGATAGAAAAGCCCAAAAAGCCCGCTAGATGGGAATTGGCTGAACTGGGGAGGTGAAGTGCCATCGCTACGATTGATTGAGAATCAGCAAAAAAGTCACAAAAAAATGCCGAGATTAAGAATATCTAATAAAAATAGGGGTCTCGGCTGTGTCCACTATTGTATCTCGCCTCGACGTCACGCAAATTTTTTGCGACGTAGATGATTTCTGTAACCAATGGGAAAATCTATGGCAGCAAGTACCACAGTTACCATCCATAAGGGGAAAGCGCCGCAGTAAATCAAAAATGCATTTATCAGAGGTGATGACAATTGCAATCGCATTTCATGGTAGTGGTTATAAGACTTTCAAGGAGTTCTACACGTTGCACGTACTACAAAGTTGGTGTGGAGCGTTTCCCAACTTGGTGAGCTATACCAGATTCGTGGAACTGATACCTTGGTGTTTGATGTTGTTGTGTTGTTTTTTGCATACAAGAACGGGAGAAATTACAGGAATTAGCTTTATCGATTCCACGCCAATTAATGTTTGTCACAACTGTCGGGCGCATTCTCACTCTTGTATTTAAAGGATTAGTGAAATGGGGCAAAAATTCTGTGGGCTGGCACTTTGGGTTTAAACTCCATTTGATTATTAATGATTGCGGAACCTTGAGCATTTCAGCTAACTTCAGCCAATGTGGATGACCGAAAACTAGTCCCAGATATGACTAAAGACTTAATTGGTAAACTGTTTGGTGACAGAGGATACATCTCTCATACTAAGTTGCAGTCAGATGTAGTAGGGTATTGGAGGGGATAACCAAAATAAAAATAAAATTCTGTGGGTGCATATGGCTCAAGTGACGCAAGCCTTTCCTCATCTAGATTTAGAAACGGTAAAGCAGAAAGTAAAGACGGCATTATCCTATTGGGAAAGACAAAAATGGCAGGTTATATATAGCGGTTCTCAGTTGGGTGCAATATAGTAACAGCAGTGGGTGAACCATCCAATAATGTCTTTTTTAGTTACCGCATTCAGAGCATTTGT
>NZ_JBALDE010000102.1:0-31885 GCF_036917515.1 Nostoc sp.
ACCCGAAGAATATCGGGAGCCGTGTGCCATGAAAGTGGCACGCACGGTTCTAACAGAGAGGTGCGTGGGATAATACCCACCATCGACTCTAACTGAACTCCTTGAAACAAAGTTCTATCTACGCTGAGGTCATAGGCTAAATTCTCTGCTAACAATATTGATTTTTTTGGCATTTTTCTCAAACCTCAATTCGCAAACTTCCACCCGCGTATCTCCAAAAATTACGGGTAGATTAGACACAAAAAAACTCAGCCACAGACACTTGTCAAGCGATTTTATATAGATAGGATTGATGACAATATTTTTAGTGCATGACTATGTGAAGTAACCCTGTCAAACTAGTTGCGTTTATTCTTCGTTGACATTTGTTGCTTTAGTGCAACAAGTGTTTGGTACTACTTCATTTGTGCTATCTCATTGGAGTTGTGATGAGGTTTGATATTGACTACAGTGTAGCACTAAGGTATTTCGGAAAGCGAGGATGCGATCGCTTTTTGTATTTCCACACTCCCCAGCCCTACTAGAAAGACTTACAGCAGTTTTATTCTATCTTAAATACATTTTATGGGTGGGGCTGTGGTTTGGGCTAAAGAGTCCGTAGATGCAAAGCGGCTTGTCGCTAGACATCGCATTTTTTTGCCACCTCTTCATGTAGTGCGATCGCTTTCACAAAAAGCTTACGATATATAACACAACGAAAATAAGTTAATCTATGCCTACCAAACAAATTACAGAATATTTCAACTTCCTATCTTCTGAAGATATTAGACTCAAAGACTCAAGAATTGGGATTGAAACAATTTTTTATGAATACATTGATTGTGGACGTTCTTCAGAAGAAATTGCCCAAATCTATCAAACAATATCTTTAGAGCAAGTATATGCAACAATTCTTTATTACTTGCAAAACAAAGAAACTGTCAGTGTTTACATGAAAAACTGGATAGAACATGGTCAGAGAATGCGAGAACAACAGAGGCTTAATCCCCCGCCAGTGTCAGAAAAACTGCGTTAACTCCGAATTGAAAGACAAGCAAAACAGCAAGCATGACACTGCAATATCTGATTGATGAAAATGTCAATCCTGTATATCCAAATCAAATTAGATTACGAGAACCTGATATTGTGAGCAAAGTGGTAGGAGAATCAGGAACTCCACTAAAAAGTACACTTGATCCAGAAATCCTATGTTGGTGTGAGGATAATAATTTTGTCTTAGTGACAAATAACCGAACTTCTATGCCAGTACATTTAGCTGATCATATCGCTGTTAATCGTCACGTACCAGGAATTTTCATCCTCAATCCAAATTTAAGTATTGGTGAAAATATAGAAGAACCTATAATAATTGCTTTTGCATCAAAAGACAATGAATATTAAGACAGAATAGTTTATTTACCATTACCCTAATAATAGGCGATTACCTACAGTACGCTACGCGATCGCCAACCATAACACTGCTAAAATTAATCCATAACTACTTGATGCCGTATGCATTCTATGACTATTGCTCAAGAATTAGATTCTCAAGAAGGCATCTGTCAAGATGTTATATTCCCTCCTGGTGATTTATATAGCGATGAGCCTCCTTTGGAAAGCGAACTTCATCTAGAGCAAATCATGCTCTTACTCAAATGTCTAAAATGGCTATGGCGAGATAGAAACGATTTCTATGCAGCTGGAAATCTGACTATTTACTACAGTCCACGCCAACGCAAATCAGAACACTTCCGGGGGCCAGACTTTTTTGTTGTGCTGGGATGTGAACGTAAAACCCGTAAAAGCTGGGTAGTTTGGGAAGAAGATGGCAAATATCCGAATGTAATTTTAGAAATTTTGTCTGACTCAACAGCGAATACTGACAAAGATTTAAAGAAAACAATTTATCAAGATACCTTCCGCACACCCGACTATTTTTGGTTTGACCCTTACACACAAGAATTTGCGGGATTTCATTTAGTAGATGGAGAATATCAACCTCTACAAGCAAGCGAACAAGGATATTTGTGGAGTCATCAGCTAGATTTATATTTGGGAGTTTATGACGGTTTATTACGATTTTTTACACGAGATGGGCAACTAGTACCAACACCGGAAGAAACGTCTGAACAAGCAGAACAAAAGGCTGAACAAGCAGAACAAAAGGCTGAACAAGCAGAACAAAAGGCTGAACAAGCAGAACAAAAGGCTGAACAAGCAGAACAAAAGGCTGAACAAGCAGAACAAAAGGCTGAACGTTTGGCAGCAAAACTGCGGGAGTTAAATATCAATCCAGATACAATTTAGACCAGAGCTATTTCATTTAGGATAGTGTTGTACTAAAAACTCCTCAGCTTCAGTTTTATCTTTAATTACTCCATCCAAGGTAGCAGCAAGTATATCATCTAATATTTGTCGATATTGAGGCCCTGGTTTGTAACCCAGTTTCTTTAAATCATTGCCATTCAATAGTGGCTGCACATTAGCCCAAACAGTTAAATATTCCCAAATCTGATGTCTAAGCGATCGCAGACTTTGCACAGCGATTAAAATCAGCATTGGTAAATCGTACTGTCGCAACAACTGCATTACTTGACTAGGATTTTGACACTTAGGTAAAGATTCCATTACTTCAGTTTGAGCAGAAGCCAAGTTTTGCAAACGTTTAACACCATCTTCTTGCAGTTGTAAGTTCTTTGCCACTTTTGCTCGATATTGTGGTGCAAGATGGGCGATTAACGCTTCTAAACGCATTTCCCAATGAATCAGGGTTGGTTGCGGGTCAAATCGCCGCAAACAGCGTTCTAGCAAACGTAATTGTCGCAAGAGTTCTGTGTCTAGCTTCAGGGTAGGATGGATGCATTGCAATGCCTCTAAGTTATCGAGTAACTGTAAAGCTGATTTCCAGTAGGGGGCTTCTAGGATGTGTTTTAGTTCTGTTTTCAGTCGAGTTTGCAGGGCTGGAGTTCTGCTATTCTCTTGAGCAGTGCGATCGTAAACACCGCTGTTGATGGCATAGCGGATAAACTCTTCAGTTTGCGATTCTATCTGAAATCCGAAGCGCACCGCAAAGCGCACACCACGAAAAATGCGGGTAGGGTCTTCGATAAAGCTATTGGCGTGTAAAACCCGAATTTGTTTAGCTTGTAAATCTAGTAATCCCCCAAAAAAATCGAGTAACTCACCAGTACGAGGAGAAGTCAGGCGCAAGGCAAGGGCATTGATCGTAAAATCTCGACGATACAAATCTTGACGAATAGAACTCGCCTCAACTTCTGGATTTGCGGCTGGATAAGGATAGAATTCTGTTCTAGCGGTGGCAATATCTACCCATAAAGAATCTAATTCTGGGTCTTTGTGCCACAGCAAAGCTGCAGTTTGAAAAGCCCCGTGGATTTCTAAGCGGGCAGCAGGATAAAGTTGTTGGAGTGCTTTTGCTAATTCCACACCAGCGCCAACATCTGCTGATTTATGAAAGCCATCAACCACCAGATCAATATCTTTAATCATCAAAGTGCCTGATGTTGCCTCAGCTAACAGCAAATCCCGCACCGCACCGCCCACTAGATAAAGATGCCAACCCCGTTTTTCTGCCTCTTGCGATGCTGTAGTGAGTAATTGCCACAGTTGCGGAGCAAGGCGATTTTGCAATTCAATGCTAAGAGGAATCTTAAATTTTGTTAGCGCAGCGTTAGCGAGTCTATGAGCGTCATTTTGAATTTTGAATTTCTGCTCTTTCTCTTGGTCTTCATCCCTTTCTTGATGTAATTCCCGCAAGACATCAGTACGGGTGACAATGCCCATTAACTGCTCATTTTCCAATACTGGTAAGCGTCCGATATCATAAGTTACCATCAGTGACTCAATTTGTGGCAATGTCGTATCTGGTGTAATCGTTTTGAGATTCTTGGTCATGTAGCCCTTGACTGGTGCATGACTAAATCCGTGGTGTAAGGCGATATCAATATCCCGCCGCGAAATAATACCTACTAGTTGCCCTTGAGTATCGACTACGAATAAACCAGAGTGTCCATAGCGTAATAAAATACGCTGGGCTTCGGCAATTGTCGTTTCAGGCAGAATCGTGCGGACAGGAGAAGACATCAAATCCCTAGCAGTGAGGGGATGAGGAATTTGTGCTTTTATCCCATCAAGAAGTTGTTTTAATATTGCTTGGGAATTAACTTCCCTTAGATTTAGCGATGCGGCTTGCGAATGACCGCCGCCTCCTAGAGGTTGGAATAATAGGTTAAGATTCGTTTTGGGAATTTGCGATCGCCCAATTACAGTCAAGCGTGAATCCTCTTCACCTAAAGAATACTCATTAGCCAATAGTAGGGCATCAATTTCGGTTAATTCCACAAGTTCCGAAGCTAAACTCGATAGCCCTGGCACAAAAGCTTCTGTTTTCAAAATTACCCAAGCGACCGTATATCCATGTAGACAGAGATATTCTAAACGTTCCAGTGCCTCAGTTAATAGCTGCTGCAATTGCTGAGATAATCCGGGGTCACGGTAGGTAGAAATTACTGATAAACTAGCACCTTGTTGCATCAACCAAGCCAAAGCTAAAGCATCCCGTGCTGTAGACTGGTCATACGTCAAAGAGCCAGTGTCAACGTGGATACCCAAAGCCATTACAGTCGCTTCGGCAGCAGTCAAGGAAATTTCCTGTTGTTGCAATTGCTCGACGATTAAAGTTGTGGTGGCTCCTACTGAGTCAATATGCGATCGCGTCGCCGGAATATCTGATTCTTGTCCTAAGTGATGATCATAAACTATAATCTCTTTTAGACTAAGTAAATCTAACCACTCAGCAGCTTTACCCAAGCGATCGCGCTGATGTGTATCCACCACAGTCAAAGAGCGAATTTTTTCTGGATTCACCGAACGGCGTTCAATCAAAGGATATTCATCCCGATGCAATGCTAAAAAATCCCGTACCGTAGGATGAGAGCCGCCAGTTAGCACAATCTTGCTTCCCGATAGTAGGCGCGTTAATCCTACTGCTGCTCCTAATGCGTCAAAATCTGCTGTTGTATGGCAAAGAATTAAATCCATAGTTTTACAGTCATTAGTCGTTAGTCATTGATACTTAGACAAAGGACAAATGACAAAAATGTTGCAATTTCTGCTAGCTTAAAAATAATAAGAAAGTGTCAGTGTCGCCCTTTAGGATATTCTATACCTTAGTATTTCGCTGTATTGGGAGAAGCAAAAATGACCATAATATTCCAATTTGCCTTGATAGGTTTAGTGGTGTTATCTTTTGTCCTCGTTGTTGGAGTTCCGGTTGCTTACGCCACTCCCCAAAATTGGGGTGAATCTAAAAAACTGCTCTGGCTTGGTTCTGGTGTCTGGATTGGTCTGGTATTTTTAGTTGGTTTGTTAAACTTTTTTGTCGTGTAGGCGACGGCTTCGCTCTGACGCAGGCACATAATATAAGAACTAGAGGGGCAGAAAAGCCAAGGTCAAAGGTTAAGGGAAACAAGGGATTTTTCTTTTTCCTGATAACTTCATCCTGACCGCGCTTTCCTGCTCCTCTACATTTAAATAAGAAATGTATATTGGCCAGAAGTATAGTTGATAAAGAGGCAGTCATGGCAGTTTTCGAGGGAACTTTTACCCAAACGGAGCCTTTGCGGTTTGCAGTGGTGATTGGTCGATTCAATGACCTCGTTACCGGAAAGCTGCTAGAGGGATGTCAAGATTGTTTAAAACGTCACGGTGTAGACCCTAATCCCCAAGGTAATCAGGTAGACTATGTTTGGGTTCCGGGAAGTTTTGAAGTACCTTTAGTAGCTCGCCAATTAGCAATTTCTCATCGTTATGATGCTGTAATTTGTCTTGGCGCAGTCATTCGAGGACAAACCCCCCATTTTGATTATGTATCCTCAGAGGTTTCTAAAGGCATTGCCGCCGCTAGCTTTCAAACAGGGGTGCCAGTAATTTTTGGCATTTTGACAGTAGATACTATGCAGCAGGCCCTAGAACGGGCAGGCATAAAAGGTAATCATGGCTGGGATTACGCTCTGAATGCCCTAGAAATGGCTAGCCTGATGCGGCAACTGCGTTCTAACCTGGCAGAGCCATATTCTCGTAATAGCCAGTCTTTACCACCCTCTTTGCAAAGTACCAGCGTCGGCAATTTAACTGTGGAGTCAGAAGAACTCGGCTAATCCGTCATTAGTCCTCTCTTACAAAGTTGAGGCAGTCTGTTGGCGGGGTTCCCCCGCTTAAAGGAACTGCCGTCTGATGCCTGCGGTGGGCTGCGCCAACGGAGGAAACCTCCGCTCAACGCCAGTTAGCCCAAGTTGGAAAACCCTTCCTGTGCGGCTGGCTCGACTTTGCACTTTGTCCTTTGTTATTCACTAATGACGAATGACCAATGACCAATGACCAAATTAAGGGGTTGACAATTACGGATAAATCTGAGATATTGATATTTGGGTGATGATCGCGGGTATAGCTCAGTGGTAGAGCGTCACCTTGCCAAGGTGAATGTCGCGCGTTCGAATCGCGTTACCCGCTTCCAAATAAAACCTCTTGAATTTAACAATTCGAAGAGGTTTAATGTTTTTAGGGTGCGTTGAAGTATTCGTAGATTAGCTCTGCACTCTTGTAAACCACTCCAAATGTGGACAGATTCAGTCAAGATTAGCCACAATCTATAATTTGTAATTTGGACAAAGAGTTACACACTACAATAGATGTTTTAGCAATTCCCGCTTTGCAAACACTTGTGAACTTTAAGGAATAGAGATTGGATCTAATGCCGATGTAATCTTGAGAACCAATAGTAATATTTATTGGCCCAAAGGGAAATTAGCGGGTTTATTAATGTGTGTTGTTTACGAGCGTAGCCTTCCCAAAGGGTTTGCTTTCGAAGTAGTCGCCACCTATGCTTAAAATTGTACCAGGTGTGTCAGCATAATAAATCCCCAAAAACGCAACCACATTACCTTGAAAGCGACAGATGAAAAGAAGAAAGTTTTTAAACAAGATCGCCAGCTACGGGGAAAGACTACAAATAGATAACTCCGTACTAATTTGGCAACTAGTATACTTAAAGTTAGCTGCATCTACTATATTTAATCAGGACAATGTTTGTATTGCCTTTCTATGTATATAAACACAGAAGCCTCTAAGGCATCATATTCTCGCAGTTCATGTAAAACACGCTCAAGTTATTAGAACGCTTGTGCAATCTCAAAAACCCGAAAAAATCGATTTCAATACCGAATACCCCTGTCCTTGTCGTCGCCGGGGTCAGTTAATTCCGATTACGCTGACAGAAGCATTTGGTTGCGATCGCTGTCAGCAAATCTTTGTGGTAGAGGATAATGGTCATGTCCTAGAACAGCTTTCTACCACCTATCCCTACAAACGAGCTTGGCGTTGGATGGGAAATAGTTGGCATGTTGTCCATCCCCGCTTGGGAGAAAGCTATCTGCCTATAGCACTTGGCATTATTTTCGTGCTAGTGATTATATGGTTGCCATTAGCACTGCGATTGGCAAATGGTTCCAGCATTATTGCTTGGGCAATAGTGGCGGTGCTATTGGCTATCTTACCAGCACTAATGGTCTGGCTTACCTACAGACGTTAACTCAATGACTGTTGAAGTTTTAGATGACCACCCCGAACCGATTACTAGTGCCCAACGAGCCTATCAAGCTTCCCAAAAGTTGGGACTCACAAAGGGAGTAGACCGCAGTCGTGCAGTATTGGCAATGGCCAAGGCGATTGAGCGCTCATTTGATGACATTCTAGAAGCCAATACCTTGGATTTAGAAGCCAGTCGGGAAATGGCTGTGCCTGAGCTGATATTGGATTGGCTGAAATTGACTCCCACAAGGCTAGAGATGACAGTAGACATTTTACAAAGGTTGGGGGAATTATCAGATCCGCTGCGACGCGTCAGAACTGCTGATTATCAACTGGAAGATTCCCAAAGTTACATCCAATTAATGCCTTTGGGAGTGATTGGATTTATTTATGAGGCATTTCCCGATTTAGGGGCGATCGCAGCAGGTTTTTGTATCAAAACTGGTAATTGTATAATTCTCAAAGGCAGCACTGAAGCTAGCCATTCCAATGCCGCCATCGCTGAGGCACTGCAAAATGCAATCGCAGAAGTTGGTCTAGCTCCAGGTTGTGTAGAACTGATTACAGCCGAACATGGTGCTTCGATTCGGGATCTCGTCACCCAAGACGGGTACGTGAATTTAGTGATTCCCTACGGACGTTCTAGCTTAGTACAGCAGGTAGTCCGACAGTCAACTTGCCCAGTTTTAAAGTCAGCGATGGGTAACTGTTACCTTTACTGGTCGCTGAATAGTAGCTTAGAAATGGTGCGCTGGATGATTCTTAATAGCCATCAAAGTGAACCCGATCAAGTCAATGCCATTGAAAAGGTACTAATTCATCGTCAAGCCTTGCCATCATCAATAGCCGTTTTATGGAACAGCTTGATGGAAAAAGGCTTTGAAATTAAAGGTGATGCAGAACTAGTACAAGCCTTTCCTCGGTTGCAACTGGTAAAGGAAGGCGAATGGGGAAACCCTTATTTAACGAGGACAGTAGCTTTTAAACTGGTGGATAGCTTAGAGGCTGCGATCGCCTGGATTAATGAATATAGTAGTGGTCATGCTGACTCCATCGTGACTGAATCCTACCAGGAAAGTCGGCAGTTTGCCTTGGGAGTTACCAGTGCCTCTACCTACATCAACACTTCCCCGCGTTTTTCGCGTAACCCCTCGCGGGGAGATTCAGTGTTTCTCGGTATGTCTAATCAAAAAGGTCATCGTCGGGGATTTATCAGCCTGGAAACCTTGACCACTGTTAAGCACATTGTTCAGGGAAATGGCAGGTTTTAAATAATTCGTAATTTAATACAGTAGAATTCTGAATTTTGAAGTAAAACTATCTCAAATCACCGTGAATAATTAAATTCCCCACACCTTAACGGTGCTGAATACCTCAGTCAAAACCCTAGCTTCGTTTGTAGTCTACAAACGGACAGCCAGGGGCACTTCTAAGTTAAGCAAATCTCACAAGTTATCAAACAAACCCTCAAAATAGAATCTGGGGGGTTTTAATATAGTATTAAATATAATTTCGATTATTTAGAATATCCGAATTCGGATCTTGTTATCCCACATTTTGCGGATGTTCCGATATCGCAATCCTATCTGAGTTACCAAAACTGCAAAAGACTTAAAAGAGCTCGATAACACGGTAAATTTAGGAGGAGTGTAAACTATTCAAACCATAAGCGATCGCCTGTTAAAGCTTATACTGAATCAATTTTCCTATAGAGTTATTTTGGCATTTCTTTGCAATACTTATCTAACCTATAATTAACAAAAGTAAACATAGATTAAAAATAATAACTAACATCATAATTTATTAAGTTCATCAGACTAAATTGAGAGTATGCTTAATAGTTGAAGTTTAGTTGAAAATTTCAGCAAATAAGTGCAAATAAACTTAAACATTTGTTTAGTTTTTTATACTTTGCTGTTTGTTTGAGTGTTAAATACTAAAAACAAAGTTTATTTGTGCCGATTTACTAACTAGGTTGTCAAGCAAGGTGGTGAAAATCTGACCAGAGCCAAGTACCAACAGCGAAAACAAAAGTAAACTTCACAAAAATTACGTAAGATGATCAGAAGAATTTTGCTGGCTGTATCGGGATTGGGACACGCAGAGGAAATGCTCAAAACCCTGAAAGAAATCCCTTCAATTCAATCTGCAAAAGTTACGATTTTGCATGTTGTTCCTGCACAAAGAACTGCTACTACCATGACAGCTAAATGGGAAAATGGTGGTAGAATTCTGGCGAATGCTATTCAAACCTTGAACTTAGATCCTAGCCAAGTTTCTTCAATTTTGCGTGAAGGTGACCCTAAAGATGTGGTTTGCCAAGTCGCTGATGAAATCGACGCTGACTTGATTATTATGGGTTCACGCGGACTGAAGCGGTTGCAATCGATTTTATCGAACTCAGTCAGTCAGTATGTTTTCCAACTATCTTCTCGCCCCATGTTGTTGGTAAAAGATGACATTTATGTTAAAAGAATTAAGCGCATTATGGTGGCAATAGACAATTCTGATTCAGCAAAAAATTGCTTGAAATTAGCATTGTTTATACTCCGAGATATTCCAGGTGGTGAGTTAATTTTGGCAAACATTATTACAGATTTTGGGGGTAAAAAATCGGAAATAACCCAGGTTAACTCAGATAAAAATCCAGTTTTAGCAGCAGCTGTTGCAGAAGCTGAAAAACAAGGTATCCAAGCTCGTTCTTATATCAGCAGTGGCAAGCCTGGTGAAGAAATTTGTCGATTGGCAGAAGAGTTGAATATAGACTTATTATTGCTCGGTTCTCCAGATCGTCGTCCATCGATCGCTAAGAGTTTTGTTGACATAGATCGCCTCATCGGATCTTCCTTGTCTGACTATGTTCGAGTCAATGCCACTTGCCCAGTATTGTTGGCGCGGACAATCGCTTAAAGTAAACAGTGCTGAGTATAATAATTGTTGTCATAAAATAGTAAAGAAGTAAGATTTATCTTGTCTTTACTATTCAGCACCTAGTACAGGCTATGCTAACAGCACTAAATTGATAGTTGATAAATAAAAACCCCTACACTATTGGTGCAGGGGTTATTTATTTTATAGACAAACTCTTAACTATCTTTTCCACCTTCGCGGCTAGCAGTTTGGATGTACAGAATGAGTAAAAACACGGCAGGGACTAGTACGAACAAAATGCTCGCTATGAACCCCAGGTCATTAACTTGCATGGCAAGAAAGCCTCTCTTAAATTTCCAGTCAACAACATTAGGATAGCATCAACGATGACAGAGTTATACCAATTCAAAATTCAAAATTCAAAATATTCGCATAGCGTCTTGTAGAGAGGAAACTCAATTTTAGTAAGTATTTTGACTACTGACTGGATATATACATGACAGATTTGAGAACTTAAGGCTTCGTGACTACGCTGACTGAGCCATTCACTAAAGTTTGACAGGCAAGGCGGTAATTTTCTGGCTTTTTCTTGAATTTTCGGTTTTCTACGTCTGTGCGGGGGGAAAGATTTTCTAGTCCTTCGACTATTTCCACAACACAAGTACTACACTGACCATTACCACCACAATTGGTCATCTTACCAATCATTTTATATATGTCAATACCATTTTGTATCGCCTTGAGGCGCAGATTAGCACCATCTGCCGCCACTACTTCTTTATTTTCTTTGATGAATTTGATATTACCCACAACTAATTCCTCCTTAACTATAAGCTTGGCTTTAAAGGCTTCATATTGACATAGCTTGATTAACATCTTATTTATTATAATAATTTATTGCAAAATATTAATAAATATTAACTTTATCAAACACAGCGCTGCAAAAAAAATAGGACAGGTAGAGTACCTGTCCTATAAATTGAACAATAGATTAACTTATCTAAATCCCACAGCTGCTTGCCAAACGAAAGCAAGCAACAAGAAGAATACGGGGATAACTGGGAGAACGTCTACCAAAGGATCGAAGATTTGGTAAGCTTCTGGCAGTTTTGCTAATAAAAGTGCTGCTTCCATGTTTGTTTAAATCCACCTATCCAACACAGCTTTCATAATTGAGAAGTATCTTAACATGGTTTGAGTCTTGATCGTTGGTCAATAGTCATTTATAATTTCATCCTTATCTGGTGCTGATTTAGATGAGTTGAGCCAGTGACCAAATTCTGCAAAAAAGCGATCGCTCAATATTGCTTCTCGAATTTTTTGCGTAAAGCGAATTAGTTCGGTAATGTTGTGAATGCTCAACAAGGTATAAGCCAAAATTTCTTGCGATCGCACTAAATGAGATATATAAGCACGGCTAAAATTTTGACAAGTGTAGCACGAACAAGTTTCATCTAATGGCGTAAAATCTTCACGAAACTTAGCATTTTTTAAATTCCAGCGTCCACCTTGGACTATCGCTGTACCATGTCTTGCCCAGCGGGTGGGAATGACGCAATCAAATAAGTCTATACCAGATGCGATCGCGATCGCCATTTCCCGATAAGTACCAACACCCATCAAGTAACGCGGCTTTTCGGGGGGTAGAAGCGGTGCTGTGACTTTCACAATCTCAGCCATCAATTCTGGCGGTTCTCCCACACTCACGCCACCAATGGCATATCCAGGCAAATCCAACTTAGCCAAAGCTTCTGCCGCACGGCAACGCAAATCCAAATACACGCCCCCTTGCACAATCCCAAACAACGCCTGATCGCTACGTTGATGAGCTGTTATACAGCGTTCTAACCAGCGGTAAGTGCGCTCAGTTGCAGTTTCTACCTCTTGGCGAGTTGCTGGGTAGGGCGGACACTCATCAAAGGCCATAATCACATCGGCCCCCAAAGTATTTTGAATCTCAATGGAGCGCTCTGGTGTTAAGTTAATAATTTGTCCATCATGAGGCGAGCGAAAAGTTACGCCCTCATCAGTAATTTTTCGTATCTCACTTAAGCTGAAGACCTGAAACCCACCCGAATCTGTGAGCATTGGACCGTTCCAACCCATAAATTTATGCAATCCACCACCCCCAGCCACGATCGCTTCCCCTGGTTGTAAATGAAGATGATAAGTATTGGATAATATCATTTGTGCCCCAGTATCTCGTAGCTGGGCTGGGGTAAGAGTTTTGACATTAGCCAACGTTCCCACTGGCATAAATCTGGGGGTTTCTACAAGACCGTGAGGGGTGAAAAGCACTCCTGCTCTAGCTTTTGTCTGACTACAGCAAGCAAGACATTGAAAAGAAAAATTCGCACTCATGCCATTTGGAATTTTAGATTTTGCGAAAAGTTTGAGCAAAGGAAACCCTCTGCTCAAACTTTTCAAAACAGATTTTGGATTGTGAAACACTAATCACTAAAGAGTTTCAGAAATCCATAACTAGACAACACAGCAGAAACAAACCTACCATTTCATTACAGCCAGAAAGTCCAAAATGAAAGCTTTTTAACTTTTGATTTTTGAGAGCCAGTTGCTAAGAAAGCGGGAACGCTAAAAGCGAACAAGTCGGGGAACCG
This sequence comes from Nostoc sp., assembly GCF_036917515.1. Taxonomy (GTDB): domain Bacteria; phylum Cyanobacteriota; class Cyanobacteriia; order Cyanobacteriales; family Nostocaceae; genus Nostoc. The sequence continues at coordinate 13,077 of NZ_JBALDE010000102.1, forward strand.
CAAGGGCGCACTGGCTCCTTTTGACTTTTGCCTTGCCGTACTAGCAGCCATAAAACCAAATGGTATTAAGGCAAAATTAATCTTATTTAACTAAATTATGAACCAACATCAAGATTGGTAATTGAGTTTTAGCGAACACTTAAGCATTCATTACTAACCTAGTTACCAACTTTATGAGTATATACTCTAAATAATTGTTATTTAGAAAGAATCAGAACAGTCATCGTCAATTTCTGCATCCCACCTAGCTGAGAGTACTTGTTCCATCATCGCTTCTATGGCGCTGACATTGAAGCTTCGCTCTCGTCGCTCTTGTATAGGTGTTGATCGGGGAATTAACCGCAGACACACTCCTTCTTGCATCAAATCAAAGTAGGTTTCTTGTTGCGACGACTGTTTTAGTTCCAAGTAATCAAAACTACAAACATTCAGATATAGCGCGCGGTTAGCTACTAAGGTAGACCTTTGCGGATTGGCAAAAACTTCCATCACATCCCCTTCACCCTCGCTCAGTACCTTATCTTCTTGGGTGTAGATGTAGTGGACTCGACCTAAATCCGCTAGCAATCGCCGGATGTCGAGCTTATTCACAATGATGCCCGTGTTGATAATGCACGGAGCTGGTATCCTGGTGTCGGGTAGATGATAACTCATAGGAAAATTGCGATTGAGCTAAGGAGAGCAACAACATAGCTAAACTGTCATAATTGAATAGCTTGTTTACTCCCTACATTTAAAAAAATATCAATTTTCTGGGGCAATCGTCTAATAATTTAGAGTAAGTTTTTAGTTAACGAATACAAAACACAAATTTTGCTCCTTGATGGAATTTTAACTTCATAAATCGCTTTTTTTTGTATAAGAAACTACTCTTAAATACTGACTTGCCACTTAGACCAGCATAACAAAATTTTCTAAGAGAATGTTTGATAGAAGTAAATCTTATTTAAAGTTTTAAAGTCTGGTTATGTTGTACTGAAATAAAGACTATTATCCAGCAGTTTACCAAATATTAATGTAATTCAGATGACGAAACGGCAACAGTGGTGGAGAATGCTGCTGTTAAAGCTGGCAGCTAGTATTATATTTTACACTAGTATTCCACTACCGTATTTGAACGGATTAGACTTTCGAGGAGTGGCACATCTTGCTTCGCTTGTTGGGTTGATAATTGGGGGAATTTTAGGATTACTGGATACAGGGATGGATTATATTGGTATGCCCGTGCTAACTCGTAGTGCTTTGGTAGTGAGTATTTGGATTGCCATAACTGGAGGATTGCACTTAGATGGGGCAATGGATACTGCCGATGGTTTAGCAGTGGGCGACCCAGATCGGCGACTGGAGGTGATGGCAGATAGTGCTACAGGTGCTTTTGGAGCAATGGCTGCGATCGCCTTGGTGATACTAAAAATAACAGCTTTAGTGGATATGCCAGAAAACCGTTGGTTATTGCTAATGGCTGCTTGTGGCTGGGGACGTTGGGGGCAGCAACTAGCGATCGCGCGATACCCTTATCTGAAAGCTATTGGTAAAGGCGCATTTCACAAACAAGCCATTTGTTCTTATAAAGATTTGTTACCGGGATTAGTGTTGTTATTTAGTTTGAGTGGTTTACTTTGGCTGATAGATAAACAGCAGCTATTTCTCGCACTGACAATGATAGTTGTTGGCAGTGCGATCGCCACTTTAACTGGCGCATGGTTCAACCACAAACTAGGTGGACACACTGGAGATACTTACGGTGCAGTCGTTGAGTGGACTGAAGCCTTATTTCTCTGTGTATTGACCGTTTTTTAAGAAATAGCAGGGGAGCAGGGGAGCACAAAAGAAGTTGCAGTAAGTTTTTCCCCTCTGCCCCTTTGCCCCTCCGCCTCTTGTGCCCCACGCGCCACGCCCGCTTCACTTAATCGGTTGCAACTTTGTCACCTTGAGTTTAAAAGCCCCAACCCCAGTTTCCCCAAAAGACCGGACACGAATAACATAATTCCCTGTCTCTACGATGCGAGTAAATAGTAAGGAATTGCTACTACCATCAGGACCATCATCATTTTCTGCTAGAGTTGAACCATCAGGTGCCAGTAGTGTGATGATACTGTCAAAGTTTTCTGATGACAGGTCAACTGCTAAATTATCGCCCTTCTGCAACTTCACAGTGTAATCACGGGCAAATCCACCTTGACCTGTGGGAATGTCTTTATCTGAGAGGCTATCGTTAATTTCACTGCTGTTAGATAAAGGTATTGGACTATACAATTTATTTTGAGCAAAAGCTGCACTTGTACTAATGCCTATTGCCAGCGATGTGGCAGGAATGATCATCAGTTGTTTTAAACCTGCCGCAAAAACTTTATTCATACATTTAAAGCAATTTTTCTAGAAAAATAGGTTAATTCGGTCAATGTATCCACTTATTACTTTAAAGCTTGCGTGTTAATTCTTGATTTACCCGTCTTTGACGGCAGTGGCTACAGCTACTAATCCTAAGACCACAATTCCATACTGACGAAGTGTTTGCACAGCAGACCTAGCAGTAGCACCAGTAGTATAAATGTCGTCCACTAACAGCACAGGGACATTTGGAGGACGATGGCGAAATTCTTGTCCAATAGCAAAAGCTTTGTCCAAGTTTTTTTCTCGTTTAGATACCGACAAACCAAACTGCGCTTCAGTTTCTCGCACTCTTGCTAAACCGTTTAGTTTCAATTTTAATCCGGTTATTTCGCAGAAGCTTTGTGCTATCAGTGCAGCTTGATTGTATTTACGTTGTTTTTGTTTGCTAGCGTGGAGTGGGATGGGAACTACTACAGGCTGGCTATCTCGCCTCGGTGAATTTAACAACCATGCTTCTCCTAACCATTGACCCAAAGGACGAGCTATTTGGGGTTGATTTTCATATTTCATCGCTGCGATCGCCCGTTTCACTGGGCCACCATATTCCCCCCAGCCAAACACTGGTATAGGCTCTTGCCATAGAGAAATTGGGTCTTTACGTTGACATTTTTGCAGCTGCCTGGTGCAGTTGTGACAAAATTCTTGCGAAGTTGCACGTTGACATAAAGGACAATGGGATTGGAGAAAAAGATTGAGTAAGCCTGTAAGATTTTTAATCCAAGTGTGCATTTAAGGCTGGTTGAGGAATTTAACATACACGCGATCGCACCTTGTTGTTTCTACTCCCGTTGCTGGAGTGTAACCATTGCTTTCATACAGCTTGACTGCTTCCACCAAAACACTGGCGGTTTCAATCCAAATTTGTTGAAAACTACGCTTTGCGATCGCTGCTTCTAGCTGTTGTAACAAATATTTTCCTAATCCTAAACCTCTGATGCTGGGCAAAAGATACATTTTGCGGATTTCTACAGCTTTTTCGCCTCGGTGTATGGGGTAGTATGCTCCAGTACCTACTAACTGGCTTTGGTGTTCAATTACCCAAAACTCTCCCCCAGTAGCTAAATAATATTCTTCTACTCGCAACACATCTTGGTCAGCACCCTTTGGTTCCCAACCCAGACCGTATTCTGATAATACATAACTGATGACTTCGGCGGCTCTGGTGCGATCGCTTTTCACCCAATCACGAATTAAAAAATCTTGATAATAGTTTTTCATACCATTTGCTGGTCAAGTTTACACAGAAAATTTTTCCGCATCTATATCCCAATTTACCCAGCAAATAGCAATTCTTGCAGAGTCAATTTCAGGCTGTACTCTCTAAGCGTGAATTATGCCAGTACTGAGAAAAGTCATCTTTAACAAGGAAGTCGACTTTACATCTACTTACACCATCAATGCCCAACCAAGTGTATTCTTGCAAAATATTACTGATTGACAAATTGTTTATCACCTTAACCTGTCAATAATGGTACATAACAGCAACTATGTTGTGCAATTTATCATATTCCGTTTCAGTAAATATTTTTCTAACGTGCCAGACTTAAACCAGACATTGCGACCATCATTAAAGCGTTTTTTTAACCTACGAATGTCTCTAATTCATCAAGTTTTCTCACTTCTAGAATTACATCTTCTTTCGGTGCATCCGAAAGTTTTTGTTTTTATCCCAGTAGTATATCTGCGTACAGTCTTTGGTAGTGATTGTACCCATCTGATTCATTTGTATATTAAGAGCAAAGACAATTGCTTGAAAGCGATCGCCCATGTTGAATTTGTTGAAAATTATAATCGGCAGTTGTTGTTTCTATGATTAACAGCTTCTGTAATTCGGTTAGTGATACAGAATTTAATAAATAAATAAGAGGGGTAAAGGGTAAAAGATTGATAATAGTTGCCCACCATCGGAGCAATAGCTTTTTACCCTTCCCTTTGCCCCTTACCGTTGCTGATAAATAACTGATGATACACTTCTTGCTCCTGCCTTCTTGTATTAGGGCAATGTCGCTTCAGAAATGCTCAAAGTTTTGTTGGCATCAGCTTTCGAGGACTCGTTTGCTGGAACGGATGCAGTTATCTCCCCAGTGGCGCTGTCGTTTATCTCGTTACCAGGACGCAAGGCACTTAAAGCAGTCTTAATCACAACAGCTGTAGGTACTGCCACAATTACACCCAACAGTCCACCAATTCTTGCCCCTGTTAAGACTGAAATTAAAATCCAAACTGGATTTAAACCAGTAAAACTGCCTAAAATTCGGGGGGCAATTAAGTTTTCGAGAATTTGCTGTACAATTACGGCTGCGATCAACACTCTTACACCCATTGAAAAATCTTGCAACGCTACTAATAGTGTAGTCAGAGCAATACCTACAGAACCGCCAAAGGGGACGAGAGCCATCAGACCAATAGTTAGGCCGAATAGTAACCCAAATGGTACTTTCAGCCACAAAAAGGTAGGAATGAGGGCTGAAGCCATACAGGTAGATAAAATCAACTGGGTGATGAAGAAATTTTGAAAGCTGAGGCGGACTGTTTTGGAGAAAGGATCGCGAAATTTATTAGGTAGCCATTCCACTAAACTTTCCCAGAGTTCACCGCCATGCTGTAAAAGATAAAAAGTCAAAACTATCGTTAAGAGAATATCTAGCAGGCTAGTAACTGTCAGCACAGCCAGATTTAAAACTTGTCCAGCGATCGCTTGCAATTGTCCTTTGACGCGATCATTGATTTGCACCACTAGAGCATCGAGGTTAATCGGTAAGCCAAAAGTCTCAGCTTTTCCGTTTAAGATCATTAACTGAGAGCGTCCAGAGTCGATTAACTCTGGCAAACGAGCCACCAGTTGTTGAGCTTGGGTAAGAGCCAGGGGAAAAAGTGTCACACCCAATGCCAATAAAATCGATAAAGCCAAGAGAAATACTAAGATAGCGACTTGCTCTCGCTTCGCACCATGATGCTCCATCCAGCTCACGGGGTAGTTGAGCAGAAATGCTAGCACTGAGGCTGCAACTAAAATGACTATGAGAGAATGGAAATAATTAAAGAAAACCGAAAGTGCCCAACCATTGAGAACTAGCAGCGGAAGGAATAACGCGATCGCCCCGATTCGCGCTATTGGTGTGAATCTTTGCCACCAGTCGAGTAGCTTGCGTGTCTGCATTTTGAGCTGATTGGAATAGGACTAAATGAAATTTTTCTTTACAGCTTATTATCTCTAACTATATGAGTCTTATTCATCCTTCTAGTTTAGGAGTTAGACTAACCCCAATGGAGAATATTGAACCAAAAGAGAATGGGAAGTGGGGAATGGAGAGTGGGGAGTGGGGAGCAGGGGAGCAGGGGAGCAGACGGGCAGACGAGCAGACGGGCAGATGGGCAGAGGGACAGGCAGGACAAGGGGGAATTATTGAACAAGTCTCTCCCAATCCCCCCTCTGACTTGTCTACCTTGTCTCTTCTTCATGCCCCATCTCCAATGCCCAAAATGCAGTTGCTTTTACATTTAGTTCCGATTGTCGGCTTTTTTCCATCCTTGTGGACGCTATATCGGGGCCAGGGTAGTCGGGAACAACTTGCTATTAGTCGTCTGTCTATTACTTTGGCACTTACTTGGCTGTTGAGTTATCTATTATTATCTACCGGAGCAGCAACTTCAGATTTTTTTCCGCTACGTCTATTTATCCTCAATAGCTTTCTCACATCAGGTTACTTTTTAGTAAGTATTTGGTTGATTTTGCGCCTAATGCAGGGCAAATCTGGTCGTTTACCAGGGTTTAGTAATTTAGCAGAACGACTGCTTGGCAAGTATTTATCTTAATTTTTTCGGGTAAGAATTTGTCGGTGTTTTTACTGATTTTTGGAAAATTTATGGCTGATTTATTTATATATCTAGTCAAATCCAGTTTATTATTGCCATACTTCAGTAAAACATCTCCAGGTTGTCCCAAAAAAAGAATAAATGTTGCTATAAGTGTTGTGGTTGACACTACATTAAAAAAGTTAGCACCGATAATTAAGAGTTAGCTATTATGGGTTGATTTGTTTGGGTGTTTTTAGTCTGCAAAATTACTGAATTTGATTAGTGAGTAAGTGTGAGGAAGTCTGTGACCATTCAAAGAAGTTCGGCGGAAGAAAACCAGTCGGGAAAAGCCTCAAGGTCTAGTAAAAAAATTTCCCAGAAATCGACATCAGGACGTTGGCTGTGGTTTTGGGTAGGGATGAGTGGTATTGCAATGGTGTCAGCAACTGCGGGGGCACTTTTGGCGGTATCTTTAACCAGTACGCCTCTGCAACAAGCCCAGCTAACTCCCAAGGATGAGGCGGCCTTTGATAGCGATCGCATTTCTGGAGGTGTGCTGCGATTTTCAGAATTAACTCGCCCAGTGAATCTTTTGGTGATGGGAATGAGCGTACTTCCGCCAGATATCCAAAACCCTCCCGAAGAAACCAAAAACCTCAAATACCTGCCCCAAGTCAACTCCTTTGATGGTCTTTCTGATGTGATGCTCTTGGTCAAATTCGATCCAGAGACGAAAAAAATAAATATGCTCTCCATTCCCAGAGATACCCGCACAGAAATAGAGGGGTATGGAGTAAAAAAAATTAACTCCGCCAACGTTGAAGGTGGGCCAGCTTTGACTGCCAGAACTGTCAGTAATCTCTTAGGAGGGGCAGGAATTGATCGCTATATCCGAATTAACGTTTTGGGAGTTGCCAAACTGATTGATGCTTTGGGCGGTGTGACTGTCTACGTCCCTAAAGATATGAAATACCAAGATGATTCTCAGCATTTGTACATCAATTTGAAGGCGGGTAAGCAGCATCTAAACGGCGATCAGGTGCTACAATTGCTGCGTTTTCGCCATGACGAACTCGGTGATATTGGTCGGATTCAGCGGCAGCAAATGGTGATTCGTGCTTTGATGGAGCAAACACTCAACCCGGCTACTGTTGCTCAATTACCTAAAGTTCTTGATGTTGTCAAAGAACACATTGATACTAACTTGACGGTTGAAGAATTAGTGGCGCTAATGGGTTTTGGGGTGCGGACAAATCGCTCTAATATGCAAATGTTAATGCTGCCAGGTCGCTTTAGCGAGAAAGGCGAGTTTGATGCTAGCTATTGGTTGCCCAACAAAGATGGTATTGCGAAACTGATGGCTCAACACTTTGGTTTGGAGTCAGAACAGGAATTGGGAACTGCGACTGACCCCCGCTCTTTGCGTGTAGCAATTCAAGATAGTACAGGTGGCGATCGCTCTAACCTCCAACCGTTAATTAGAGCCTTGGAAAAATCTGGGTATCGTAATATCTATGTAGCCAAAGCATGGGGTGAACCTTTAGATGTAACTCATATTGTCGCCCAACAAGGTGATGGTGACAGTGCTGAATCAATCCGCAGTACTTTGGGCTTTGGAGAAGTGCGAGTGGAAAGCACTGGCAACCTTGCCTCGGATATCAGTATCCAAGTGGGTCAGGATTGGTTGGAACAAAAATCTATTTTGGAGAAGTCGTTGACACCCTAAAAGGTACAGCTCTGGCTGAATTTACTACCTGGCTCAGTTCTTGAAGTTTAGCTGCTACTACACCATTGGTTAATAATTCTTCTGCTTTAGCTAAACCCTCTGCCATATCTGGACAAATACCACTCCGCCATAGATAAAATCCGCCATTCCACAAGGCTGTTTGCATCAATTCACCTGGTTTACTTGCCAAAACCTCTTGAATATCCGCCACTAGTTCTTCAGTAGTTCCAAGGGGTACGTTCTTGGTAGTAAAGCCGTAATCACGCGGTACAAGATGTAATCGTTCTACCTCTTGGGATGCTACGGATGAAGATAAGCTGATGATTGCAGTGCGATCGCGCGGTAAGTCGCAACTCCCTTCCAATCCTTTAACTAATGTAAATTTTGTTATTCCTCGCAGTCCTAGAGCTATCTGAAACATTCCTTCTGTTGGCGGATGCACAAACCCAGCAATTACATGAGCATCCCCAGCATAAGGACACCAAATTAGCTCCATTGTCGCCAAGGGCGGACGTTTGCCAAGTTGGTCGCGGTACTCCCAAATACTTGTAGTTAAGGGAAAATGCTGAGGTAGATAAATAAAGCCGATTTTCGTTTGCTCAAACACTTGTTGGGTTTTTGCTAGTGGTAGGGTAGTCCAATCGACTCCTAAACCCTGCCAAATATCTATCAGGGGTAAACCGTACTTTGTTGGTAGGCAATCGCCACCATGCATTACCACTGGTTGTCCTACTGCGGCGAGTAGTAAAGCTGTTACCGGACTAATTGGTGCTGTGCGTGTTCTACCATCATAAGGAATGCCAAGAGCGATCGCTGCTCGCTCAGAGTTTATTGGTTGCAGTTTTGGCCCCAATTCCTCATAAGCATCTAACATTCCGGCTAACTCTTCCCCCGTGGGACGCTTAATTCGATGAGCGATCAAAAAGGCTCCAATTTGGGCAGGTGTCGCTTCACCCAGCAGCATCATCTTAGTAGCGGTGGCTGCCTGAATACGCGTTAAATTCTCGGCTGTGTGATTTCCACTTCCTACTTTTTGCAGAAATTCCCGAAATACATTGCTCATTTTTCCTTTGTCCTCTGTCCACCGTCATTTGTCCATTGTCCTTTGTCCTTCGTGATAACCGAAAATGACTAATAGACCTCTTGCATGAATCCTCAAAACCCCACCCTAACCCTCCCCTTGGTAAGAGGAAGGAGTAAACTTGCTCAATTTCCCCCCTTTATAAGGGGGGATTAAGGGGGGTCTATTAATATTTGTGCAAGAGGTCTAATGACCGAATTTTAGATTTAAGAAGGTAAAAATGAGTTGTCAACAGCAGGTTTACTAAATTATTTAGCCCAAAAGTTTGTCTACCTTTAACAAAGGGCTTAAGCTTGTTGTTAAGCCCCAAATCTTGTTAATTAAAAGTTATAAAATCAGCTTTCTACTACCCAATATATACAGTGAAATTAACTAGGTTATCCTGACCAAATCGTAGTGAATCACCGTTAAGCAGGCGATACTGCATACCGGGAGTGAGAGAATTGTTGTTTAAATAAATACCATTTGTACTCATGTCAACAATCATGTAGGAATTTTGCGACCAGTCCCAATCGACTCGTGCATGACGACGAGAGACTATTCCTTCACTAGGAATACCGGTCAGGTCAATTTCTGGCGGCGCTATTCCTGGACTCTGACTGCGGCGACCAATATAACCTCCTTCCCCAACAAGATGAAATTCTCTGCCAGTGCTATGAATCAGCTTTAAGGCTGGCGCTCTTTGAGACGGAGGGGTATAAACAGGCGGTGTTGGTTGATAGGAAACTCGTGGCTGATAAACTGTTGAATAATCAACGGGAGCTTGTTGGGGAACCTGATAGTTAGGTTGCTCTGTAGGCGGTCGCTGATACTGAACAGGTGGTTGACTAGGTTGTTGTTGAATAGGCGGTGCTTGACTAGGTGGTTGTGGTGTAGAGGAAACTACATTACCCACAGGAGTAGAACACCAGGGACAAACCTTAGCATTGTTAGGCAGGGCGCGGTTAAAATATTCGCAACTGGGATTAGGGCACCGATTTGCAGGCATAGGAATTTATATCATCAGGCATGGGTTGTAAAGCTACAAGACCTACTTTACTAAGTAAACACTGACCCTGACGAGTAGTTAGCATCTGGGCAAATGTAGAACCACCAGGTAGGCGGCTGCTATCTTTAGGGTACACTACAAAAATAGGGTATCCCAGAGGGTAGCTTTGGAAAGTTGTGACATCAACATAATAATCATCATGCTGACACAAGTCATCTGAGGGATTAATTGAGCGGCGATCGCGTCTTTGAAACAGAGGTTGAATCGCTGAATTTTTGCCATTGGCAATCGCTAACGGATAGCCAGTACACTGAGTCGAAGTTTTACTGATAATGCCAAAACTGATAATACCAGTGCTTCGCCCTTCTAAAATCTCACTACGTATCAGGTTTTGGGTTTTTGTTGTATCAAGTTTAGTAACTTTTGCTGCAAATAAAGCTTCGTCTTGAGGGGCATTTTTCAGAACTATTTCTTGAAATTTACTGATTGCTTCTGGTTCAGTTGGGGCAAAAGGTTTCACAGGCAGATTTGGAAGTTTGGGACTAATCTGCTGCCAATTAGTAATTTTGCCTGTATAAATTTGACGCAATTGCTCAAGATTGATTTGCCCCCCAAGAGCATTGGCAAGATTTGAGTCTCTTTTATTAAATGCTACAAAAACAAGTAACCCATCATAAGCAACTGATTTTTTAGCAAGTTTATCTGTAATGTTGTCTACCAAACTAGTAATTGCAAAATCTTTTTTGCTTGTTTGGACTTCTTCAATACTTTGAATCGGATTATTTACATTAGATGACAAAACAGATTTATAGTCAAATGTTGCTGTTGCATCTGACTTTGGTCTGGTTAATAAATCTCCTAAACGACTGTTGTCTACAGGTTGCGTTAAAATATAACTCCATGTACTGTCTTTTTCTCCTGTATAAGTAAATTGTCCAGAAGGAATGTTGGGGACTTCTGAAAAATTCCGCACAAGTCTAGACCATTGTATATATTGATTAGGACTATCTGTTTTTCTGCCCCAAAGCCAATACCAAATTCCCCCACCAAGTAGTAATAACGCCAGAATTACTAGCAAAAGTAAGGGCATTGGGAAACGCTTTTGTATTTCTTGAGAACCTGGCGACGAACGCACCGAACTTTTGCCACGATCTTCTTTAGGAAGTTCTAGCAGTGCTTGACGAGCCGCTTCTGCACTTTCAAAAGGAGTTTCCAGCCTTATTAAACGATAAATAAACTGCTTTAAATGGCTATCGGTATCTGGCCATTGTTGATTATCTCTAGGATCGAGAGGCTGGTTGGACGAAAAATTAGTTGTCCGTCCTACCCATAAAGAAAAAGCTAGCAATCCTAATGATTCTAAATCTTGCTCAGGTCTGGTGGGCGCGGGTTGAGAAATAATTGGTGGAATAAATAAGTTTTCCCAGATAGCTAAATCACAAAAGTATATAGAAAAATTTTGATTATTTTCTACTTTAATTAAAGTACTATCTAAATTGATATTGCCGTGAGTGATACCCAGTTGTGTTTGATTGGATGGAAAACGCAGCTTTTGGGTGTGGAGAAACTGAAGAGTTTGTAAACCTTGATTTAGTACCTCACGCACTTCAGAAGATGTCATGGCTCCCTTCTCTATCAGATACTTACCTAAAGTTTGGGATGACTCTATTCCTTTAGTAATTAAATAACAGCGTTCTCCTTTTTGATCGGCGATCGCTTCTTTAGTTTCCACAAGACGGAAGTTTTGAATTCGACTATCGGCTAAACTTACCCCACCTACCCGTTTAAAAGTCTCTTTCCGCTTTTGAGTCTCGCTTTCATTAAAAGAACGATTGGGGAGCAGGTATTCTTTAATGATTACAGGTTGTTTGTCCTTGAGTTGGATAGCTGAATATAGGCGGCCTAAACCCCGCACACCAACAAAACTAGCTATTTGATAAGTACCCTGACTTCCTTTAATCTCAGCCTCCTGCGGTAAAGTTGCTGGAAAACCACATTCCAAGCAAAACTTAGCGCCCTTGATTTGCTGCGCTGTTTGGAAGGGGCGATCGCAACTTAAGGGAGAATTGTACGAGCAGGGGTATTCTTGATATAAAGATTCAAATGAAGGCATATACAAATTTCGTGAATTGCGCCGATTACTTCCGTCACGCTCAAGCGTGAACTAATCCTAACTTGATGGCAGCCACAATCGCTTGAGTCCGACTAGTAACCTTCAATTTTTCAAAAATACTGGTGAGATGCGCCTTAACAGTAGCAACTGTTACATATAAATGTTTAGCAATTTCTTCATTAGAAGCACCTTGAGTTAACCAGTATAAAACTTCCTGCTCTCTTTCTGTTAAATGCAGATCATGACATACTTTTACACAAGAATCTGAATAAGCCTGAAAAAACCGGAAAAATCGACTAGCAACTTCTGAAGGTAGATAAATTTCCGATCTTGTTACAGTGTCAATAGCATCACACAATTGGGTTGCGACACGATTTTTAAACACATAACCTGCGGCTCCCGCCTGCATTGCTCTAAAAATCCAGTCGTCTTCTTGATGAGCCGACAATACTAAAACCTTACCAGTAAAAGCAGCTTCTTTAAGACGTGCCAGAACTGTAATTCCATCACATCCTTTCAATTGCATATCCAGCAAAATTAAATCTGGAGACTTCTGGGTTGTAAACTTCAAAACCTGCTCAACAGAATCTGCATCACCCATAACTTCTACAGGTAATGCAGAATTAATACTATAAAAATTTAGGAGAGTACGTAACCCTTGACGGAAGCGTTCTTCGTCATCTACCAGCAAAACTGAAAGTTTTTGATTATCATTAGTCATATCTTGAAATTACGAATTATTTATCCATTCCTTGGTCGAGGTAAAATTACAGAAAATTGTGCCCCACTTTCTGATAAAACTTGTGCCCAGATACTTCCTTGATGATCCAAAATGATTTTTTTAGCGATAGTTAACCCCAGTCCTGTGCCTCCTTTACGCCGGGAATAAAATGGGGTAAATACTTTTTGTGAATCTTCTTGAGACAATCCTGGACCTTGATCGGAGATTTTAATTAAAACTTCATCTTGAAAAATTTGCCAGCTACAGGTAATAGTTCCTAAATTCGGACTGAAATGAACAGCATTACTAAGAATATTGTCAAAAACTTGTTTCATTTGTAATCTGTCTATCTTCAGTATTGTCGATGTATCTGGAATCGATATTTTAAGTTGTTTTTGATTAACTAAAGGTTGTAAACTGGTGATACTTTCAACTACCAAACTTCTTAAATCTTGAAATTTCACTTTTAATTTTGCACTTTGACCGCAATCAATCAGTTCGGTTAAATTAGTACCTAAATCTTGTATGCTTTCGCCGATGATTGTTGCTTGCTCTTGCCAAGGGCTATCCTCTAACCCTAAGCATAAATTGTGTGCATACAATCCTATGAGTCCTAGAGAGTTACGCAATTGATGTCCGACTCGATGCAAGATATCTTCCAAAAGTTTAATTTCAGTTTTTTGTCTTCTATAGTCCAAGGAAATATCTACATACTTACTCAGGAGCATAGCAGAGCGTTTTACATATAATTGTAAACTCTCTGAGAGAGGTTCATGAGTAATGATTTGAATGTATTCAGGTTTTTGATTTCTATAGCCTATGGGGCAAATGTAAGAAATAGATGAAAATTCCTTAAGTCTAAATTCATGTAAATTCAAAGCAGGCGGAAAATCTGTAAGCCATACTTCTGACCGCAAATAAGCTAAAGTTTTTGGGGAAAAAGGAACTTGGTCTTGACCATAATTTATAACTTCTTGATGAGCTTTTAACAATGAATCATGATAGACAATCCGAGCGAAAAAAATTGGATATTGACTAGTTAACTGCTCAGACTCTAGCTGACAAAAGCTTTGGATGTCTGAGGAACTCAAATAATTAGAGTCATTTTCTAGTTTTTGTACAGAAAAGCCTAGTGTCATAGCTTCACTCGCTTTTTGCAACTAAATGTTTTTACTATTCTGCTAACCAGTATAAAATTATGCCATTTAAGTAATGTTTATTTTTTTGTTAAGTTATCTTGTTAGATAATTCATCCAAACAAAGAATTATTAAGTTTATATTCACAGCGGATCTCACTTTTATAAGTATAGATTGGTACGTAGTAGTTATGATTTGTAACACTTCGATAAATCTTCTGGGATGGGCGTTTCGCTTTAACTAGGGAAGGCAAGATACCCACCCGACAATAAAAAAATGTAATGCAATCAATTAAGAACCGCTCCAGACTAATCTACAAACTGAAGTTGCTGCTTTTCGGATTTTTGAGAAACTAATATTTTCCAGCCCCTCAATGATCATTCTGGGGGAGATGGGGAGTAGGGGAGAAGTTGCAGTAAGTATTTACCCTCTACCCTCTGCCAACGCCCCATGCCCAATGCCCAATGCCTAATCCAAAAATATCGACAAAAGTCTAATTAACTTTAGAAGACTGATACATATACTGTAGATGCATCTGGATTAGCTACCAGCAGAACACCCTGATGCTTATCTTCGTTCTTCAAACTTTAGCCGAAATTCTAGCTGGAGGAACCTCACTTACCAGTACAGAGCAAATTGACTTTAGCCATCCTGGTAATAGAAGGGAAGAGGGAGCAGGCCCGACTCTCAATTTGTACATTTATGATATACGTGAGAGTAAGCAGGTACAACATTCTGGCAGGCAAGTTGAACGCAAGCTAACACGCGCTCTACAACCTGCTACTGTAAATTGGGCACCCGCTTGGTTTGATGTTTCGCTGCTATTAACAGCCTGGGATAGAACAGCTTTAGGTGAGCATCACTTTATTAGTGAGGCGTTGACTGTGCTGTTGCGCCATCGCACCTTGGAAGAGGAGTTTTTGGTTCCTGAATTGCGGGGCTATGGGAATTTGAACCTGACAGTTGCCTTAGAACCGCCAATTGAGATTGGCTCTTTATGGAGTGCTCTCAATGTGCCATTGCGTTCAGCCTTATATTTGACAGTTACAGTACCCTTCGAGCCACAACCTACTCCAGTACCTTTGGTTTGGGAGCGAATTTTCAATTTGCGAAATCAATCGTCTCGTGATAGTGACAGTTTAGTATTAACCAGGCGAGTCGCGATCGCGGGTATTGTCAAAAGTGCTGCGACAAATCTGCCGCTGGTAGCGACAGAAGTGGCTGTGAGGGGAACTGAAAAGTCCATATTAACCACCAAAGAAGGGCTGTTCTTTTTTGAAGACCTTCATTTAGGTAATTATGTTTTGACTTTGAATCATCCTGGCTATTTACCCCAAAACGTCAATGCATTGGTAGATAACCAAAGTCATACTTTCAAAGAAATATTTCTAACTCCTGAATAATTAGATTTTTACTGACTTGGAGAGACTTTGATGGCTAGACTTGATTACTTTGCTCCCGGTGTCTATATTGAAGAAATTGACCGAGGTAGCCGGCCAATTGAAGGTGTTAGCACGGCAGTTGCCGGATTTGTCGGCTTTACTGAAGATATTCGTAATGGGGCTGAGTTATACAAGCCCACGTTAGTAACCAACTGGACGCAATATCTCAACTATTTTGCCCGTCTTAACTCTGATGGATTCACCGACTTCAACGCCTATTTACCCTTTTCTGTCTACGGCTACTTTATGAATGGTGGTGGTCGCTGCTGGGTGACAAGCATCGGTACTCAATTACCAGGCGCACCCAAACCCGCGACTCCAGAACCTGCTAACTTACGAATCAACGCTCGAGGTAATCGTCCAGCCCTGCGTTTTACTTTGCGCCCTGAACAAGCAGCAGGCGGATTAGTAAATATCATAATTATTGAAAGTTCACCGCGTGCCCTACCTGAAGGTACTGAAGGAGAAGCTCCTCCAAATACAGGGGAATACTTTACAATTGAGATTCGTCGAGGAGATGAACTTCTAGAAGAATACGAGAATTTGACGATGAACCGCGACCCCAATGCTCAAACAGCAACTTATGCGCTGACGGCATTGAGAAATTCGATGTATGTCACTGTAGAAGATATTACTCAAAGCGGACAGCCTTTAGCTCGCCGTCCGGTTAACGGTCAATATGAACTAGCACCGCCCATTGTCGCCACTCCACCCGATAGATTTTCGCAAAATTTAGAAGGGGTTCGAGACGATCGCACCGGGGTACGTGGTATCTTTGAAGTTGATGAAATCACGATGCTGGCCTGTCCTGATGTGATGCGGGCTTATCAAGAGCAAGTACTTAATTTAGATCAAGTCCACGGGATCATCGAACTGATGATTAGTATGTGTGAGGGTTCTGCTAGTGGGGATATTCCCAATCCGCCCAACCGCATGGTTGTACTTGATGCGCCACCAGATGCCGTCAAACCTCAACAGGTAGTGGAGTGGTTGAATAGGTTTAACCGTCGTTCGATGTTTGCCGCCCTTTATTATCCTTGGATCAAAGTACCTAATCCACGCGATCGCGGTAATCCAATTTTAGTACCTCCTTGTGGTCATGTGATGGGTGTTTGGGCCCGCACCGATGAAACCAGAGGAGTTTACAAAGCGCCTGCAAATGAAGTTCCTAGAGGCGTAATTGGTTTAGGCTATGACACCAACTTCCGCGAACAAGAACTATTAAACCCCCTGGGAATAAATTGCATTCGCAGCTTCCCCAATCGAGGTATCCGCATTTGGGGGGCACGCACTCTAGTTGAGCCAGATAAAACAGAGTGGCGTTACATCAGTGTACGTAGGCTAATTAGCTATATCGAAAAATCTTTAGAATTGGGGACTCAGTGGGTAGTTTTTGAACCGAACGACCAAGATTTATGGGCGCGTGTGACACGTACCGTTAGTAACTTTTTAGAGCGCATTTGGCGTGAAGGTGCTTTGTTTGGGGCGTCTCCAGAACAGGCATTTTATGTTAAATGCGACGAAGAATTGAACCCGCCAGAAACCAGGATTTTAGGTCGTTTGTATATTGAAGTCGGTGTTTGCCCTGTCAGACCTGCTGAATTTGTTATTTTCCGCATCAGCCAATGGAATGGCATTGAAGACATCGAGTAATACTAACTTAGGGATTAGGGAATCGGGCATTGGGCATGGGTTAAGCATTTTTTCTCTTTCTCTGCTTTTCCTGCTCATCCATCTCTAGTCCTCAATTTCGGAATTAATTACACACAAAGGAGTCTAAAAGTATGGCAGGCGAATTTTTAACCTCTTGTAAATTTTACTTCGAGGCTGATGGAATTACTGATAAATTCATTAAAGAGATTAGTGGACTAGGTGTTGAAAATACCCCAGCGCAAGATGTCCACGGCTCATCTAAGGCCGGAAAACTAATGCGCCAAGCTACACCAACTGTTGTAAAATTTACCAACATCACAATACAAGTGATCGCCACTGATGATATAGACCTTTATAAATGGTATCAAGACTGTAACGAGGACATGGGCGACCCTCGTAAGTGGAAGGAAAAGCGTAAGACTGGTTCGGTGGTTGCTTACGACCAACAAGGCTCTGAAAAGGCACGCTGGAACATTGTCAATTGTTATCCCTGTAAATACACTGGGCCTACTTTAAGTGCCTCTGGTGGTGATATGGCGAATGAAACCATTGAATTGGTTCACGAAGGAATTAAACGGATCAAATAATTAGCATTTGCAGTAATCAACAGTGGTACAATCCGCAGGTCAACTTCCGGAAATTCTTACAGCCCATCGGTTTTATTTAGGACTGACACTAGATGGTCAAAATAGTACCGATTGCTTCTTTTTGGAGTGTCAAGGCTTCAAAAGAACACAAGAGGCAATTGAAATTACTGAAGTCACTTCTCAAAGCTGGGGTACAAAAGGGCAGTCAAAAGGTCAGGTGGTGAGAACTAAGCTTCCCAGCAATCCTAAGAGTGGTAATCTCGTTTTGCGTAGAGGTATTACCAACTCTATGGATTTTTGGAAGTGGTTTGAAAAAGTCCAACAGGGTAATTGGTCTGAGCAACGTAGACTTGTTGCTTTGTCTATTTATAATCAGGCAAATCAAGAAGTAGCTAGATTTGAATTAGCCGGTGCTTGGCCCACAAGTTATAAAATTGCTGATGTCAATGCCCGCAGCCAAGACATCGAAATTGAAGAAGTAGAGGTTGCTTTCGAGGAATTTAAACGCGTGAAATAATCAGGAAATAATCAGGAGGATTATGTTTCCCACAGAGTTTGAATTTACACTGCCAAAGGGGTATCTAGACTCTGAAGGCAACCTCCATCGCAAAGGTGTAATGCGGCTATCAACGGCGATAGACGAGATTGCACCCTTGCGTGACCCACGTGTTAAAGCTAATCCCGTTTATGCGACAATTATTATCTTGTCGCGAGTGATTACCCACTTGGGTGCTTTATCAGAAGTGACTCCTGCAATCGTGGAAAACTTTTTTTCCCAAGATTTAAATTACCTTCAAGATTTTTACCGTCGAATCAATGGATTGGAAGGCGAAACTTCCATACCAGAAGATACAGTAAATTCTCCCGAAGCACTTCTTCATAATTGAGTTGGGCATGGGGCATTGGGGAGTGTTGAGTGCTGAGTGCTGAGTGCTAAGGTTAAAGTTCCGAGTTCAAAAACTCAATCTTCGAGTAAAAAGGTGCAACTTCCGAGTTCAAAGGCTCAACGTTCAAGCAAAAAGGTGCAACTTTCGAGTTCAAAGGCTCAACGTTCAAGCAAAAAGGCTCAACTTTCGAGTTCAAAAACTCAATCTTCGAGTAAAAAGGTGCAACTTCCGAGTTCAAAGGCTCAACGTTCAAGCAAAAAGGTGCAACTTTCGAGTTCAAAG
>NZ_JBALDE010000103.1:0-121232 GCF_036917515.1 Nostoc sp.
TGCTGAAGTATTCAATTCGATTATTACTTCATTACTTGAAGTACGGGAAAATACCCGTGTTAACCTGATTCATCCCGCACTTATGCAACGCCCAATTTTTAAGACTTCACTACTACCCATTGCGTCACAGCTGCCATTGCTCGCCAACCTAAAAATTGACCAATAGGTTCCGCCCGCTGAATGGCAATACGAGTTAAATTGCCACCGACTCGTTCATGCCATTGAAATAAAGTTTGCTCACCCTCTACCGTGACAACATTCGCTACTAAACGCCCACCTGGCCGCAATGCTTCCCAGCAAATATCAAAAAGTCCCATTGTTGTAACCCCACCACCAATAAAAATGGCGTCTGGTGCTGGCAAATCTTTTAGGGCATGGGGCGCTTTACCTTCAATGATTTGCAGATTTGGAGTACCAAGAGTGGCGGCGTTGTCAGCAATATACAGTAGTCTAGAGGAGTTTTGTTCGATCGCGATCGCTCGACATCGAGCATTACTTTGCATCCATTCAATTGAAATTGAGCCGCAACCCGCGCCCACATCCCACAATAATTCTCCCGGTGTGGGAGCCAAAGCTGCAAGGGTGATTGCCCTAACTTCACGCTTCGTTAACTGACCATCGTGGTGGTAGGCTTTATCTGGTAATCCTGGTAATCTTGGTAATGGCATAACCCCAGCATCAGCAATACAATCAACTGCGATCGCATTCAAAGCCGCAACTTCGGTTTCACCCCAGGATGCAGCCGTACCTTCCACAATTCTTTCATCAGCGCCGCCCATACGCTCCAATACGGTGATTTTACTGCCACCATAGCCGCGATTTGTCAAAATTTGAGCAACGAGCGCTGGTGTGTCTTTACCCTCACTCAAAATCAACAGCCGCGCTTTTGGATAAATATAAGACTGGAGTAGAGAAGATGGACGACCATTCAAACTCAAAGTTTCCACCTCAGTTAAAGACCATCCCACCCTGGCACAGGCGAGGCTGAAGGCTGAAGGTGCGGGGATAATCGTCATTTCAGAGATGGGAATTCGCCGGCTCAAGGTGACACCTATGCCGTAACACATCGGATCGCCGCTTGCGAGTACGCAGATTGACTGGCCGCGACGCTGGATGATTTCCTCTACTGAAGCATTAATGGGAGATGTCCAGACTAGTTTCTCACGTTGGTCATCTGTAGGAAGCATTGCTAAATGGCGATCGCCTCCGACAATAACTTTGGCTCGATCGAGTAAAGAAAGAGCGATCGCGCTTAACCCCTGTAATCCATCTTCCCCAATGCCAACAATAGAAAGCCATTTCATGATTAATTACTTCATAACGTTGTTGGCAGGAACTTTTAACTGATAATTCCGAGATTGTTGTAGATTTCGATCAGATTGCCATCAGGATCGCGCAAATGAGCTGTGCGGATTCCCCAGCTTGGGCGATCTTGTGGTTGAGTCACAACCAGCGCATTCTGAGCCTTTACTTGCTCGTAGACTTCATCGACGTTATCAACTGCGAAAATCAACACAATTTTATCTCGATTGACAACGTATGAAGGCTGTTCAATTCTTGGGACTACTTCAGCCATTAATTCTTTTTTGAACAAACCCAGCTTGAGATATCCGCTATTAAACTCAGCATATCCGCTATCTTCATCGCCCCAATCGACATCAAATTTCAGCAGATCCCGGTAGAACAGAAAAGAATCTTTGTAGTTGGAGACAAGTAGTCTCAGGTGTGTTAGCTGAAGCTTCATATCTGTTGGGTTAGTCTACTAACTGTGAATTCTAGGTTCTGGGTGCAAATTCGCTAGCAACTCGCTTTCGACAATTGCTAATTCATCAAGCCGTTGCATGACAATTTCTTTGTCGAAATAAGTAGTAGCTAAAACCCAATATATACCGTAGTGACGCGCTTCGGATGCCATTAGCCCACGATAAAATTTTGCTAACTCTGGCTCTGGACAGTGAGCAGCTAATAGTCCCAGGCGTTCGTGAGAGCGAGCTTCAATTAAACCAGTGATTAGTAAAGAATCGAGAAATCGCTCAGGTTCTTTGGGGCGGACAGCAGCTTTTAAAAGAGCGCCGTAGGGAGGCGGTGGTAAAGGAGCCAAGGGAATATTCCGGCGTTCTAACCATTGGTTAACTAACTCAAAGTGTTCTAGTTCTTCGCGGGCGATCGCTGTTAACTCCCGAACCATTTTAGTATTGGAAGGGTAGCGAAACATCATATTCAAAGCCACGCCTGCTGCTTTGCGTTCGCAGTGGGAGTGGTCGAGTAAGATAATATCTAAATTAGCGAGCGCTTGTTCAACCCAAGCAGAGCTAGTGGGCTGTTTCAGGGCGTTGATAGTTGATAACTGAGTAAACACATCAGAAAACTCCAAAATTTTAATTTTGCTAAATAGTCCAGCAAATTGATTTTAACGGAATATTTTTGGGACAAAGTTCAATAACTGCTCGGTAGTGAAGGGTTTCGCTAAAATTTCCAGTTTTACCCTTAATACGGTTCAGTTAAGGCTAAAACTCTGTTTTCCAAGTCAATTTTTTAACGAACTGCCAAGGCGCAGAGGACGCAGAGAGAAAAAAGAAATGCTTACAGCAGTTTTAATGTATTTGAACCACATCTGTTGTAGGGGCACAAGGCCTTGCGCCCCTACCGCGTGGTCTATTTACCTGAAAATAGCTGTAACTGAACCGTATTGGTTTTACCCTGACTATCTTCCACAGCGATCGCAATTAGTTCTGCCGGAAAATCGATACTTCCTTCATTATCTCTCCCTGCTCCCCTGCCTCCTTCATTCTTGCTGCCGTCGTTTCTCTATATCTTGAATAGAAATCATACTGCTGGCCTTGTCTACATCTACCATCATCAAAACTGCTCCTTGCATTTCAATCCCAAGCAGCGGAGTAATTGCCAGGTAACATTTTATTTGCCTACCCCGACGATTAGTAGCATCGAGGATCATTTCTTCAAACTGCTTTTTCCCGGATAGGGATTTACGAATAGGCGATCGCAACTGCTCGACGGGTAGCCCAATGTCTAGGCTGAAGATAGACTTTCCGATCACTTCATCAGTTCGTAAGCCCCATAAATCTTCTACCATGTAATTCCAAATAGAGATATTAAAGCTACTGTCAATTACCACTATTCCCGTTTGGAGACTTTTGAGAATAGAGATGAGAAAAATATTTGTGCAATTGAGTTCTGTGGTGCGTTCGCTCAATTCGTTATTAATTGTCTGTAATTTTTCATTAGTAAATTGGAGTTCTTCATTCATCGTCTCCAATTCTTCATTGGTAAATTGGAGTTCTTCGTTGGTAGTTTCTAACTCTTCATTGGTAGATTGTAATTCTTCGTTAGTAGTTTCTAATTCTTCATTGGTAGATTGGAGTTCTTCGTTGGTAGTTTCTAATTCTTGTTGGGAACGTTGCAGGGCATCTTGGAGTTTAATATAACGGGTGACATTATGAAAGGAGATACTGACTCCTAAAAAGCTGCTGTCTGTTTCTTGTAAAGGCGTAATTTGTACATCTAGATATTGGATTTCTGTCTTAGACACATAACGCTCTACATTTGTTAGGCTCACAGGGCGGCGTTCAGTATAAGCCCGTTCAATTAGCGAGCACAATTCAACTGGGCGATAGGAAAGTTCTAGATCCTGGAAAGGACGAGCTAAATCTTTGGGGAAAAGGCCGAACAAAATCCGCGCTTGCTCGTTCACCGTTACTAGAGTGCCATTGATATCAATGACTATTTGGGCGATTGGAGCTGTGTCAAAACCCATATTTTGCAATGGGAGGTTTTGAGACAAACGGTTACTAGATTTGTCATCTAGGGAATTTGTCATAACTAAGAGGCGATTGCGTAAATTCACCATCGATGCCTTAGTAAATATCCGATTTTTCAAGTCTAGCGGCGTAAACAGACTAGAATGCATCAATAGCATCTCTGCTTTTCCCAAAAACAGATAGCCATTATCATTTAGTGCAAAATGAAACCGGGCTAAAATTCGCCCTTGAGTTTCAGAATTAAAATACATTAATGTATTGCGGCTGACTAATAAATCTAAGTGCGAAATAGGCGCATCCTGAAGTAAATTGTGGCGACCAAAAATCACTAAGCGGCGCAAGTCTTGACGGAAGACATAGCGGTTTCCAACAACATCAAAGTATTTCTGCCGCAGTTCATCTGGTATCGTTTGGATATCTTCTGCTGAATACACAGCTTGTCTAGCTTGGTTGAGAGCCTCTTCATCTACATCTGTAGCGTAGATTTTCACTCGTTGGCAAAATTCCTCTGCTCCCAAAATTTGGGCGATCAACATTGCCAAGGTATAAGCTTCTTCCCCAGAAGCACAGCCAGCGCTCCAAATGCGGATTTTATCGGAAGCTTTTTTCTTCTTAATCAGATTAGGCAGTATTTGCTCTGCTATATATTCCCAAGCTGATGGATCTCGAAAAAAAGTAGTGATGTTAATTAAAATGGTATTGAAAATATAATTGAATTCTTCTGGATAAACTTCCAGATAATCTTGATATTCTTTAAAACTTTTTATAGTTAATAACTGCATCCGCTTGAGTACCCGACGTATTAAACTCGAGCGCTTATAGCCTGTAAAATCAAATCCTCGGCTTTGTCTGAGATAAATTAGTAGATTTTCAAAATTGGGATCTTTTTCTGCAGAAGTCATAGGTTAGGGGCAAAGGAGCAGAGGAGTAGAGGGGTAGACCGATCTACGTCCGCAAGTATCAAAGACTCGTTGGCGAGTATCAAAGACTCATTAACAAAGTTCTGAGCTTCATTAATGAGTATCAAAGACTCATTACAGCAGTTTTTATATATTTGAACCACATCTATTGTAGGGGCGCAAGACCTTGCACCCCTACTGCGTGGTCTATTTACCTGAAAATAGCTGTAAACTATGGTGACACTAAGTTGCATTCTAAAACATATTTGCTCTGCTCCCCTCCCCCCCTGTCTCTATCCTTAGTCAGATTCTCCCATGATCAAAGTCACCAGGGTACTAGAAATTTCGTCAAGGGGAAGAATAAAATCTACATTGCCAGTTTGAATTGCGGCAGAGGGCATCCCGGAAAATTCGGCGGTTTTTACGTTTTGGACAATAACAGTACCGCCCATTTTTTTATCGCTTCTATTCCCGTTGCACCATCACTACCCGTTCTAGTTAGCACAAGGGCGATCGCCACTATATCAAAGGCAACATTAGTAAAGTGAGGTGGATGATTTTTGGCATTTTCTGCTATCTCAATCAGAATTTTGCGCCTATGACTATCTGCGTAACTTCTTTAGTTACAAATATGATTAATAAAGTTAAAATTCTTTATTCTTAATTTATCTTCTACAAGATATCTGAACTACTTCCGCATTTTTTTGCCTTTACTTATCAAATTCACAGGTTAATCTTCCTGCTCTAGAATACGTTTTGCCTCCAAAAGTTGCTGCTTATGTTCCTCACTAACTGTTGGGTATTGCAGATTTAGTTCTTCTAATTTTGTACAGATGATATTGGCAACAGTCAGGCGGGTAAACCATTTGCGATCGGCAGGAATAATATACCACGGCGCCCATTTAGTACTAGTATTATTAAAAACATCTTCATAAGCATTCATATAATCATCCCAAAAAGCTCGTTCTCGGACATCATTATCTGAAAACTTCCAATTTTTTTCAGGAAGGTTAATCCGTTCTAAAAAGCGCTTTTTCTGCTCTGACTTGGAGACATTTAGAAAAAACTTTAGAATAATTACACCATTATCAACCAAATATTTTTCAAAGTTATTAATTTCTTCAAAACGCTGTTTCCATATCTTTTTTCCATTAGGGAAGTGAGGAAGTTGTTGTTTTTGCAGCATTTCTGGATGGACGCGAACCACTAATGTTTCTTCATAGTATGAACGGTTGAATATGCCAATTCTTCCTCTTTCTGGCAGAGCTTTCATTGAGCGCCACAAGTAGTCATGGTCTAATTCTTCCGCACTGGGTCCCTTAAAACTAAATACTTGAAATCCTTGGGGATTCACACCAGAGGTCACGTGTTTAATAGTGCTATCTTTGCCAGCAGCATCCAATGCCTGAAAAATAATTAACAAAGCATAGGTGTTTTGAGCATAGAGAATATTTTGGTAATTAGCTAGTCTTGCAATATCTACCTGTAATTTGGTTGCAGCATCACTTTTTTGATGAAAATCACTCTTATAGGCTGGATCATAGTTTTTTTTCAGAGAAATCTTTGAACCTGGCGGAACAATGAAAGCATCATGATTCATGTATAAAATCTCCTTACAGCTACTTAATACACAAGCACATTTTGAAGTATTAATTTCTGAAAGTTATAATTTATTAAAATTTGGAATCAAAATTCATAACTTTTAACTGATTCTGGCAATTTAACTCCCTAGAATTGGTCATCGACTAGTTTTGTAACTTTTTGTAAATTCCTATTAGAGGTAGGAGTAAAATTAAATATGCGTTATTCAGAACCTTTGTAGAGATATAGCATTGTTACCTCACTACATTCTTTTTTACTCATATCTCTATAACAAAACTTAATTACGAATTACTTCCGTCGCTTTGGCATAGGACGCATAGCTTCACGTCCCAAGATAAACATCCCGGTGACACCTAAACTGACAAACCAAATATATTGATACCAATATTGCCGAATCTGCTCAACTGTACTGGTTTTTGGATGCAATGTGTTTAAGTATAGCAGCAGCATCAATATCATGAGTGCCCCAAAACCAACAAGGCTTAAACCAACAAGAATTCGTGCCGGACGCAGTTCAAAATCACTAATAGTATTTAGGTCAATTTCTGCCAGTTCCTTAAAAGAGTCATCTGCCAAAGATGAGATTGCTTGGAATCTATTGCTCAGTTTTGGTGGCAAAATCGGCGATAGTTTCGCTACAGTTGGGTGACGAAGCAAAGCTTCAGTATCTCGCAGCAGTTCCAGCGGCTTCCGGGTAGTAGTTGGTTGAGCAAACTTTGTGTTGTCTGTAGGAGTTGAGGCATTAACTTGGCTTTCAAAATCCATAGTACGCTTCGGAAAAACCAGGATATACATAGCCTAGCGAATCAAAAGACAAATGCGTGAAAATAATTCGTAATTTGTAATTAATTGATTTATAGGAAAAAATATATTCTTTCTTCAAAGAAAGTCAACTTAGGCGTTGGATAATTACAAATTATTCGTCCATCTCTTTTAATGTAGCTAATGCTGATGGAGATAAACGACTGAGATAGCGGAAAATCCAGTATTTAAAGATAGTGTTTAAAATTACAGGAAATGTGGCAATAAACAAAAAGATTACATTTCGACTGGCTGGTAGACCTAAATGTTCTGCGAATACTGAAAGAAGGACTTCCCAGCCATCTGGCGAGTGAAATCCGACAAATATATCTGTAAATAGAATAATCAAAAAAGCCTTAGCACTATCGCTGAGACCATAGACAATAGTATCTATAAAAGACTTAAGAATCAATATTTCTCTTTTGCTTATAGCGATAACTATACCAAAAGAAAATAGTGATATTAAATCAGCAAAAACATTACTAATATTACTATTACTTTTTATCTGAAATTCTTCAGATATTTCAACTGCTTTACTTTTTATTTTCTCTTGTACTATCTCTGAAGAAAGGGATGGCACTTGATTAAGCAAATATTCAAATCTTAGTCCTTCTTGAAACTTATGTAATTCATGGAGTGCTTCTTTCTCCATATCAGAATTCAGAAAAATTTTAGTTACGTTATCTCCTCTAACCCTTTCTAATATTGGAAATACTATAAATTCTTTAGATAAAGTTTGAGTTAAAAGTGGTACAATAATTAGAACTATCAAAAACTTCAAAGCAATTATTGTTCTACTTTTGGAAATACGATAATTTGTGATAAACTCTTCTTCTGTCTGCGGTGCTAAATCGGTTTGAATTTTATTAATCTTTCTGCCAATAGAGCTTGGAGTCTCTCCAGTTTGTTGAGTTGGAGGTTTAACTTTAATTTCATCTATATTAGGTATTTTTAACTTTTTTTTAATTTCTTTTTCCTTGATGTTTAAAGGCTGATAAGTTGAAGACAATGGAAGCTCATTAATTGTTTCATATTTGATGGCGTACTTTTCTACTACTTCATCAATCACCTTCAATTTTTCTAACAAGACAGGATTAGAGATATTAATAATTCCACGACTCAGTTGAAATTCTGCAAGCCTAAATTTAATAATAGTTAAGTTCTTGTTCAAATATACTTGCCAATAAGACATTACGTTTTCAGTATAATTGACTGAGTGTGAAGATATTTTTTTGTTATCAAAATGTTCGAGTTCAATGTTTTTAATTCTTTGAGCTGCTTGGTAAGCTTCTGAAAGTGCCCTTTCTGGTGTATCTGACAACCAACGGTTAAGCGATCGCAAATATTTTTGGAAATTTTTGCGGAGTAATTTTGCTGTTCTGCTAAGTGAGTTTTTCATTACATATATGACTATTTAGATAATGTGTATTATAGTTATATAATCAAAAAAAAATGGGTAAGAACAGCTAAATAGTTAGTCCAATCAAGATTCAGGTAATACTCCCTAATGTGATGTTTACGACGGGCTACGTCTACCAATTTCATATTACCTGTAAAATCAGATGGATTAGCATAAATTGACACTGGTTATATTAGATTGGCAGTTTATCGATTACACTGTCATCATTTACACCAGTTATCAGTGTTTATGCTCACACAAAAGCCTTGATTGCAACATTTCACAATCGAGGCAAATCTTCCACTATGCAGAGTCTATCACTCTCAAAGAAAATAGGAAGTAGAGATATTGCTTTCTCATCTCCCTTTATCCCCTCATTTCCCTGATCCCCACTCGCAATTTTTAAATTATGAGTTTGAGTCTATGCATGATTGTCAAAAACGAAGCAGCAACACTGCCGAAATGCCTGAGCAGTGTGAGAAAAGTAGTGAATGAAATGATAGTCTTGGATACAGGCTCAATCGATCACACTCCTAATATTGCCCAACAACTCGGTGCAAAAGTCCATCATTTTAAATGGTGTAATGACTTCAGTGCTGCCCGCAATGCAGCTCTCAAATATGTCACTAGTGATTGGATTTTGGTATTAGATGCTGATGAAACTCTGACTCCAACAATTGTACCGCAGTTACGAGAGGCGATCGCAACAGATGAATATCTGCTCATCAACCTCGTCCGCCAGGAAGTTGGTGCAGAACAATCTCCCTATTCTTTGGTTTCCAGGCTATTCCGCAATCATCCAGATATTCATTTTGACCGTCCTTACCATGCCTTGGTAGATGATAGTGTCTCAGAAATTTTAACCAGAGAACCCCATTGGCAAATAGGTTATTTACCTGGCGTTGCCCTTGTACACACAGGATATCAAAAAAGTGCGATCGCTCAAAATAACAAATATGCTAAAGCCGCTACGGCGATGGAAGGGTTTCTGGCAACTCATCCCAACGATCCCTATGTTTGCAGTAAATTAGGAGCGTTGTATGTGCAAACTGGGAAAATTTCTCAAGGTATGGATTTGCTAAGACAAGGAATCACCGTTGCTGAAGACAACTACGATATTTTATATGAACTCCACTATCATTTAGGCATTGCCTACAATCGGTTACAAAAATCCCCACAGGCGATTTCTCACTATCAAGCTGCCATCAAATTGCCAATTTATCCCATGCTCAAACTAGGAGCATACAACAACTTGGGTAACTTACTCAAAGCAGCAGGAGATTTCAACGGTGCGAAAACTGCTTATACCACAGCTTTAAAAATCGATCCCACTTTTGTTTTTGGACATTATAATTTGGCGATGACATTTAAAGCTTTGGGTTTATTTGCAGATGCGATCGTATATTATCAACATGCAATCACCTTAAATCCTAACTATGCCGAAGCATATCAAAATTTAGGGGTAGTGTTGCTGAAAATTGGCAATCATCAAGATAGTTTAACAGCTTTTAAAAAAGCGATCGCCCTTCACGAAAGGTATAATCCCGAAGAGGCGAAGAGGCTACGCCAGGGGTTGCAGGAGATGAAATTGATGTAGAGGTGAGGGGGCATGGGGCATTGGCAAATGACAAATGGCAAATGACAAATGACATTAAGATATTATTATCAATATTTCAGAGGTTTCGATGAGCCAAACCATTGATGAACGGATACGCTGGACAAGTGCAGACTTAGAGTTATTGCCAGATAACGGTAATCGCTACGAAATTATTGATGGGGAATTATTTGTGACTAGGGCACCGCATTGGGGACATCAAAAAGCCATAGCGAATATTTGTGGAGAATTAAGAACTTGGTCACTCTCAACAGGTCTTGGTGAAGCTGTTCCTAATCCAGGAATTATTTTTAGTGATGCAGATAACGTTATTCCCGATGTGGTTTGGGTAAGTAAAGAACGCCTCGCCATTTTACTTGATAATGGAAGGACATTTAACGGGAGCGCCAGAACTGGTTGTAGAAGTACTTTCTCCTGGAGTCCAAAACGAGCGACGCGATGCCTACAGCGGGCTACGCCTACGCGAAATAAAGCTAAAATTATATGCTTCTAGAGGAGTTCAAGAATATTGGATTTTGAACTGGCAATTACAACAGGTTGAAGTGTATCGCCGAGAAAAAGCAGTCCTGAAATTAGTAGCAACATTATTCGCAACAGATGACCTCTCTTCACCTCTGTTAACAAATTTTATTTGCACCGTGGCGCGGTTGTTTGTGTAAATACGTGGAACTTCAAGCTTGGTTCTCGAAAGTTCCAGTTCGGAACATGAAACTTCAGCTTCGCAAGCTGAAATTTTAGTCTCAGAACTCGGAACTTCAAGCTTAAAACTCGGAACTACTCGCTCGCAACAGAAAACATAAGGCTGAGAACCCTGAACATCAGGTTAAAAGACTTGCAATTAAAAAAATGTCCAGTAGCGTAATGCAGGATCTTACATATTGTGGTGCTTAGAGACAAATCGCGGTAAAGTTCCTTAGTAAGCCTGTATTATTTTGTATAACCACTCGACAATAACATTTATTCTTTATGTTATTTATAAGACAATTATTGTTTCCTCAATTGTCGATAGAGGTTGCAAAAGCCTTTGCCATAGCAACCTTGACTACATTTACCACTACTGTAATCATCAATCAGCCCAGTTATGCTAGCGACATAAATTTTTTGGAAATTCGTTTAACTGATGCTTTCAAAGTTGCAACCCTCACGGCTGAAGACTTCTTTAATCAGGGTTTGGATAAGCAAAAGAAAGGAGATTTGCAAGGAGCGATCGCAGCTTATACTGAAGCAATTCGCCTCAATCCTAACTTTGCCCTAGCTTACATCAATCAAAGTGTTGCCCGCGCCCAATTGGGAGATAAAAAAGGGGCAATAGAAAATTACAACCAAGCTTTGCGGATTAATCCCAACTTTGCCCAAACTTACTACAACCGGGGTGTTGTCCGCGCTGATTTGGGAGATAAAAACGGAGCAATGGAAGATTTCAACCAAGCTTTGCGGATTAATCCCAACTATGCCGAAGCCTACAGCAACCGGGGTCTTATCCGCGCCCAATTGGGAGATAACAAGAGGGCAATCGAAGATTTCAACCAAGCTTTGCGGATTAATCCCAACTATGCCGAAACTTACGGTAATCGGGGTGTTGTACGCACTGATTTGGGAGATAAAAAGGGAGCAATGGAAGATTTCAACCAAGTTTTGCGGATTAATCCCAACTATGCCGAAGCCTACTACAACCGGGGTGTTGTACGCACTGATTTGGGAGATAACAAGGGGGCAATGGAAGATTTCAACCAAGCTTTGCGGATTAATCCCAATTATGCCGAAGCCTACAGCAACCGGGGTATTGCCCGCGCTGATTTGGGAGATAACAAGGGGGCAATGGAAGATTATAACCAAGCTTTGCGGATTAATCCCAATTATGCCGAAGCTTACGGTAATCGGGGTGTTGTCCGCGCTCAATTGGGAGATAAAAAGGGGGCAATCGAAGATTACAACCAAGTTTTGCGGATTAATCCCAACGATGCCAAAACTTACATCAACCGAGGAAATACCCGCGATGAATTGGGAGATAACAAGGGGGCAATGGAAGATTATAACCAAGCTTTGCAGATTAATCCTAACGATGCCCTAGCCTACTACAATCGGGGCATTTTCCGGGCTGGTTTGGGAGATAAAAAGAGGGCAATTACTGACTTCCAGCAAGCCGCAGATATCTTTAAACAACAAGGAAAAATAGAGGAGTCCCAAAAAGCACTGGACACCATCAACCAACTTCAGAAGTAGATGCTTGAGGCGTTGCATCTGTTTAACCTTGTATCAAAATTCCTACTAAAATCTGCATCAAGATTTCCAAATCAGTTGGTACCCTATACAACATTAAATCTTGACTCACTTTCCTGTCTTGGCGATCAAAACTACCAAACTGCCAAATATCCCCAGTAGTCACAGCACCATACAAGATTGACTCATCTGATTCTACCCACGTATCCAAGGCAATCAACTCCGTCGCTAACTGAGTAAATCCCCGTGTTAAATCTGCCTGTTTTGCTTCTACCACTAAGACATTGTGTTTTGACTGAAGATAGTAATCTAAGTCACCTCTAAGGTACTGGTTAACCTCAATCGGGTACTCAATATTAACTATTGCTTTTGTAATGTGGGCTACTTCTAATAAGATGGGTGCGATTAGTACCTCTCGTCTAGCCGCTTCACTAGTTAGACTAACACGAGCGATCGCTTCTTCTAAGCGTTGGTGTAAGTCTGGTAAGCGAGTTAGTAATTCTGAAGCAGCCACAGGTAAATTGATTGTTGTTTTAGTTAAAGTTACTCCTAATTCCCGCAAAATATCGGCGGGAGCAAATTTCATTAGAAAATAACTGCGAAATGTGTAGAATTCATTTGGTTTAAGTATTGAGGGACGGTGACGTTCAGTCATGATAAAACCAATAAAAGCAGGTAAAAATAGGAGCAATACTAGTTCGGTTAAGCCTAAAAAATAACTCTTGATGTAAAGTTCAGCTTGATGATGCTGGAATTAATTAATATTTTAGTTGAAACTGGGAACTTCAAGCTCTGAACTCGAAATTACTAGCTCGGAACATGAAACTTCAAGCTTGAAAATGAACTCCACCTTTTCTGAGTCGAAAAGGTAGAGTTAAAAGTTGGAGAGTTGGTAAATTCTCCTCACAAATGACAAATGACAAATGACAACTGACAACTAACTAAATACGCGACTTGACAAATTTCTCTAATCTATCCATTCCCTTTTCAATCGTCGCCATATCTGTGGCGTAGGAAAGGCGAATGTTGTCATCAGCGCCAAAAGCAATTCCGGGAATGACTGCAACTTGATGTTCTTCCAACAAAGCGTCACAAAATTTTAGAGATTTTAGACCGGTTTTGCTGATATCAGGGAACAGATAAAAAGCGCCATCTGGTTTTGCAGTACTCAATCCGGGAATGGCGTTGAGTCTTTCTAGCATTACCTGTCGGCGTTTGGCGAAGGCTTGGCGCATTTCTTCGACACAATCTTGAGAACTTTGTAGGGCTGCGATCGCACCATATTGGGCAAAGGTACACACGTTAGATGTACTATGCCCTTGGATGGTACTCGCTGCTTTAATGATTTTTACAGGCCCCGCTAAATAGCCGAGACGCCACCCAGTCATGGAATAAGCCTTTGCAAACCCATTACTAATCAAAGTGCGGTCAAAAATTTCTTTCCCTAGAGAACCGATGCTGATATGTTCTGCACCGTCGTAGAGAATTTTTTCGTAAATCTCATCAGAGACAACAAAGATATCTGCATCAACTACTACCTGTGCCAGTGCTTTGATTTCATCTGGCGTGTAAACCATCCCTGTGGGATTAGATGGGGAGTTGAGGATAAATAACTTTGTCTTCGGCGTGATTGCTTTACGGAGTTGTTCGGGAGTAATTTTATAACCCGTTGTTGCATCTGTAGGGACAATTACTGAAATACCACCGACCAAAGTCACCATTTCAGGATAACTTAGCCAGTAGGGAGCAGGGATAATTACCTCATCACCTGCATCGATCAATGCCACGATTAAGTTGTATAGAGAATGCTTACCGCCATTGGTGACAATCACATTCTCTGACTTGTAATCAAGACCGTTGTCGGTTTTAAGCTTGTGGGCGATCGCTTCCCTTAACTTTGGTTCTCCGGCGGCTGCACCATACTTGGTTTTGCCTTCATCCAAAGCTTTGACTGCTGCGGCTTTAATATGCGCCGGAGTATCAAAATCTGGTTCTCCAGCGCTAAAACTACAAACATCTATTCCATCTGCCTTCAGTGCCTTAGCCTTGGCTGCGATCGCTAAGGTTAATGAAGGTGTTACCTGACTTACTCTTGCTGCCAGCTTCATTCTTACTATTTTTGGCAAATCTTTCACTTCTTTAAGGATATCCCAGAATCCCTACCAAGATTTGCTTTTTCTGAATTCATTGATAATCGGGGATTGGGGAGCAAATAACAAATGACTAATGACTCCGCAAAGCAGTTTGATTCTTGACTCTTGATAATGTATCGTATATAACTTTATTTTTAGTGGAAACTAACTGTTTTTATGCAGATTAAGAAACTTTTGATTGCATCTTCTCTGCTAATTACTAGTCTTTTTATACCTAATGCTGCCATTGCTCAAAATCGCGGTACTCCGGGTAAATTTGATTTTTATGTCCTGACACTCTCTTGGTCGCCGGATTATTGTGCGACAAATGGTAATCGTGACCAGCAGCAGTGTGGTTCTGGAAGGAAACTTGGTTTTGTACTACATGGTTTGTGGCCGCAATATCAAACTGGTTATCCTGCTAATTGTTCCACACAAAAATTACCATCGGAGATAAAGCGACGGTTTCCAAATTTGTATCCTAGTAATAAACTTTATGATCATGAATGGCAAAAACATGGTACTTGTTCGGGGAAAACTCCGGCGGAATACTTGGGATTGAGTAAACAATTAAAAGATACGATCGCTATTCCCGCAGCTTATAATCGTCCTAATAAACCCGTGCGTACCACAATTACAAATTTTAAAAATTCATTTGTAAGTGCGAATAATCAAATTACTGCTGATGGTGTAGCACCTTTTTGTTCAGGTTCAGGAAGATTTTTGCAAGAAGTCTTCTTTTGTTATTCCAAAAATGGTGAACCTGGTATTTGTAGTGCTGAGATTTTGAAGCGATCGCAAAAAAGTTGTGGTCAGCCAGATTTTCTACTAAGAAACGTTAGATAACAATGGGGCATGGAGCATGGGGCATTGGGCATTGAAAAAAGATAGGTAGACAAGGAAGAAGGGGAAGACTAGGAAGAAATTTATTCAATAATTCCCCCTTGTCCCCTTGTCCCCACTCCCTAAGCTATCGTCACATCTGGCGACAAGTAAACATCCTGAATGGTATGAAACAGTTTTACACCTTCCTCAAAAGGACGTT
Organism: Nostoc sp.; assembly: GCF_036917515.1. Taxonomy (GTDB): domain Bacteria; phylum Cyanobacteriota; class Cyanobacteriia; order Cyanobacteriales; family Nostocaceae; genus Nostoc. The sequence goes on from NZ_JBALDE010000103.1 coordinate 15,493, forward strand.
GGAAGGTCTTTCGCCCAGAAATTAATCCCGAACCACCAGCGCGTTTGTTGACCACGGCGGTGCGTATTGCTTCGGCGAAATCATTTTTACCAGTCGCGCCACCAGAATTAATCAACCCGACACGTCCAGAGTAGCAATTCAGTACTTGGTAACGAGTTAAATCAATTGGGTGATCGGTTGTCAACTCTGTGTAAACGCGCTCATCGGTTTTGCCATAACTTTTACCACTGGCTTTGGCAACTGCACCGTAGCCATTGTTATTTTCGGGTAACTTTTGTTTGATAATATCGGCTTCAATCGTCACACCCAAATGATTCGCTTGTCCGGTGAGGTCAGCTGCAAGGTGGTAATCTTTGTCTTGTTTAAAGGCGTTATTCCGCAGATAACACCAGAGAATAGTCACTAAACCGAGTTCATGGGCGCGTTTAAAAGCTCGGCTGATTTCTTGGATTTGCCTGGTAGAATGCTCTGAGCCAAAATAAATTGTCGCACCTACGGCAGCGGCCCCTAAATTCCAAGCTTGTTCCACATCAGCAAACAATACCTGGTCAAATTGGTTGGGGAAAGTCAGCAATTCGTTGTGATTGATTTTGGCAATAAAGGGAATTTTGTGAGCATATTTGCGCGATACGATGCCTAATGTTCCCAAAGTGGTAGCAACAGCATTGCAATTTGCGGCGATCGCTAATTTGACAATATTTTCTGGATCGAAGTAAATCGGATTGGGCGCAAAAGACGCACCTGCTGAGTGTTCAATCCCTTGGTCTACCGGTAGAATCGAGAGATAACCTGTGTTTGCCAGACGACCAGTAGAATAAAGTAACTGGAGATTACGCAATACTTGAGGATTGCGATCGCTGTTAAGCCAGATTCGATCTACAAAGTCTGGGCCCGGCAAATGTATTAAATCACGAGAAACTTTTGCTTTGTGGGTAAGTAGGTCTTCTGCCTCTTTACCTAGCAATGACTCAATAGAATTAGCCTCTTTTAGCGTTGTAGTCATAGTATTATCCTCAAACATTGAGCAAATGACCTTGCTTTTAAGATAGCATTTCTAATATTGCTAACTTGGTTGTACGGAGATTAGTGATATGTCTTCTTTCTGAAGATATAGCAATCTTATTGTATAAGTGAAAATCAAAAGGCTGAGATTCTCTACTTCCTTTTAAAAAGTCGGGAATCTTGTTGTGAATGGTTAAGTAGGGCTATACTACCGGAAGTATTCAATCAACTTTCGGATTTAATATTTTCAAATCAATTATCAACTTCAAACAGTACAATAATACTATATTGAAATTGTAGTTGAAAATTGAAAACCTATCTTCCTCCGATTGGGGTAATAATTTTGAACAGAATAAATACAATTTTATGAGTAAATTTCAAATCGATATCGACTTCAGCAATATAGATTTAGCTTCCCTTGAGACAGAAGAAGATTTTCAACGAGAGGCAAAAATGTTACTCCCAAAGGCACTGGTCAAATTAGGTGAAAGTGTGGGTGAAAAAACTTGGGAAGAATTACAGCAAAAGCTGCAAGGAACTGGAGGTAAACTCAAATCTTCTCCCAGTGAGAAACGTAGGTTTATTCAAGAAACTGGAAGAACTTATCAACGAAATGCTAGTAACAGAGAAAAACAAGAACTGGAAGAATATATAGTAGAGCAATTACGTCAGCACAAATAGCATTTGTCATCAGTTAACTTATCAGATATGATTCAAATAAACCAGTGGCGAATCAACTCCACTTGGAAGCGATAGCCGTCGTCAACTTCCTCAATTAACTCCCGTTGCAACAGCAATTTGAAAGTAATATCAGCATCAGGGAACTGTTGCAGTAGAGTTTGGCGGCTAACTATAGCCCCTTCCCCTTGAGCGGCGATAAAACGTAGAATAGCTTGTCCAGTAGCGTCTACTTGATTGTTTTGAATATCAGCAAAGAAAAAACCACCACTTTGCAAAGCTTCTGGTATCGCTGCTTCCACATCCGCGAAAGTTGCCAATCGCCGCATAGAGGGGTCTTGTTCGTTCTTAAGGACAATAACTTCCGCGCAGAGTAGTTGTACTAAGAACGGGTGACAACGGGTGAGTTGTAGCACTCGCTCAACAGCGTTGGGTTCATAGCGGAGGGTAAAATCTTTGACGGGACGTTCAATTAATTGTCGTGCTTCCGCTTCTTTGAGGTAAGAGATATGCACTACTTGGACATTAATTAGATAACTAGACCAGCGCTGATATTCTTCGATAGTATGAGAGCCAGCCAGTAATACCTTGAAGCGGGGACGGTGTTGGATGAGGTGACGCAGCATTCCCAAAATATCCTGTTCATCAAAGCGACCTTTGGCTATGGCGTTGTCTAGCACCTCAAATTCATCTAGCGTTAGTAAGGCGGTATTTTGTTCTAGAGCCTGTTCTACTTTATCTAGCCATTCATAGAAATAGGTGAAGGGGTCAGATTCTAGCACTTCACGGGCTAGGGACGGTAGAATTACAGCTTGCTTTTTTGCTGACTTCTCCATATCTCTAGCCAGGTTGTAAAGAAAACCTGCATGGTCACTAGCTGATGAAGGTGCGCCTTGCAAGTCCACAAACATAGGGATGATGTTACTAGGTAGTAATTTTCCAATGTTATTGAGCAGGGAAGTTTTACCCATACGTCGCTGACCGTATAGTAGCAGAGGTGGGCGACGGCGATCGCGCAGTAGTTGCTCGATGCGTAAGCCGATGTCATCACGCCCCGTGAAAATTTCTTGCTCCCGCGTGAGGGGTACACCAATGATGTAAGGCGAGTCAATTTCTTGGTGGAGTTCAGTAATTTTAGCCAGTTCATCTATATAGTTGGTGACTATCTCACGCCAACTTTTGATAATGGGGTAGAAACGGATTGTGTATTTGTCGCTGCTACGAACGAAGTTCTGCAACTGTAGATTTAATTTATCTGCAACATCTCTGAGAAGTAAGCGCTGATTATAAGTTCTTGCTTGATTGAGTGCAGCATCAACATCCTCACTGATGCGGCTAAAGATTTGTAGTAGAGGGCTAAATTCACTCTTTAGTTCGCTACTTACCAGACTGCGACGAGCTTTACGAATAGCTTCCACATCAGAACAGTCCTGTAAACTGAGTGCATCCAGTTCAATTTGTGCAGCTTGCGCCGCCCAGCGTTGGGGGCTGGTACTGAGATATTCTAAAGCAGCTTTGCCTTCAACTGGATTATGTTCAATGACGAAGAGGAGATGCTCGTCCAAGCCGCGCAAATGTAAATGCTGCCACTCATCCCAGATGGCGGAGTGAAAGCGCAATAAGCAAGGGCTTTTACCATTACGTCGTTTGTCTAATCTATAGAGGAGATAATTCCAGACAAAGAGAAATGGAAAGGATAGAAAAAGTCGCCAGGAGTTAATAGTTACTCCCACGCCTGCCGCCACGGCTCCGACCAAGCCTACCGCCACGCCTACCGCCACGCCTACCGCCACGCCTACCGCCACGCCTACCGCCACGCCTACCGCCACGCCTACCGCCACACCTACCGCCACACCTACCGCCACGCCTCCTGCCACACCAAACGCTACACCAAACGCTACACCGAACACTACGCCTGATGCCACGCCTGATCCCACATTTAATGCCACGCTTCCCGCCACGCCCACCGCCACGCCTACCGCCACGGCTCCTGCCACAGCTCCCGCCACGCCTCCCGCCACGCCTACCGCCACAGCTCCCGCCACGCCTACCGCCACGGCTACCACCACGCCTACCGCCACGGCTCCTGCCACGGTTCCCGCTACCGCTCCCGCCATGCCTACCGCCACGCCTTCCGCCACACCTCCCGCCAGGTCTCCCGCCACACTGAACACCACGCCTACCGCCACACCTTCCGTTACGCGAAAAGCTATATTTAGGATTGGTTGACCCAACATCCACAGCGTCAAGCCCAACAGTAAGTTAGGCAGGATAGGTAAGATGAAGTATCCCTGGATGAACAGCCACCACAGAGCTAGGTTTCGCCATCGCCCTTGTCTGAACAAGATAATCAAAGAGGAGTCGGTGTCTAAAATGGGGTCAATGCGCTTCAGGTGATTACGCCACGCTGAGGGGTGAAAAACAAGCCAGAAAAGTAGTTGCAGGCTACCGAGGATTAAGTTGGGGTGCTGCTGGGGTGCATTGGTGTAGGCGTTGGGGGGTAGTTGTGGTGAAGTCAACGTTTTTGCACTCCTATTTAAAACTCTATGTCATTGCGATCGCTTTGCTTGACTTCGTTATGCTTGCTTGGGACATACTTTGTCATTGCGAATGCAGCGCTAGCGGAATGAAGCAATCGCAAAGGCTAGGATTAGTAGGCTTTACCTTGGTGCGATCGCAATCACACCAGTAAAATTTACAATCCATCATATAAGTCTTTCCATTCTTGATTGATGCTATTGACTAAATCAATTTTCTTTTGTCTGGAACCTGCTTTAATTTGTTTTTCTCGACTAATTGCTGTATAAGCATCTTCAAATACCTCGTAATAAACTAATTTATTAATGTTGTATTTATTAGTAAATCCTTCTATTATTTTCTCTTTGTGTTCATAAACTCTCCTTTGTAAATCGTTTGTTACTCCTGTATATAGGACAGTATTATATTTATTTGTCATGATATACAAATAATATTGCTCGCTCATTTCTAATCTTTCTTTGTGATAGAAACTCAGTCATAACAAATTTTTGTGATATTTGTCACTGCAAAATTATAAGTAGATGGACAAAAATATTTACGGTCATTGCGAGGCATTGCGATTGCTTCATTCCGCTTCGCTCCATTCGCAATGACAATTTAGATTTATCATTGCAAGACTTCCCAATTCTCTATAGGTACAGCAGGCTCAAAAGGATCATCATAGTGAATAACCGTTCCCTGTAAAGGATAAAGATTAGATTCTGAAGGTTGGGGAAAACGTTCTAAAACAATGATTTCTACTACTTCGCCTGCTTGAAACGGTAAATCCTCAAGAATCAAGGTTCTGTTTTGAGTTAACTTTGTTTCTATTCGGTGTGCTTTCATAGTTACTCTGCTAGTTATGAATTTAATAAATCAGCAAATGGTTTTATTTGTCGTAAACCTTCCTCACGCCAATTATCATCATTCTCCCCTTCTTCTAAGTTAAATAATCTTTCTCTACACAGGATTTGCAACAACAATGGCCAGCAGCGACTTTCTGTCAAAATCCACTCTACATCTTTGTCAGTAAAGGGAATGGGCGAACTTGCTATCAATTCTCGCGCTTCTGTCTCAGTTAATGCTTCCAGATGTGCGGTGTAGCCGAAAATATTGAAAAAGGGTGAACTGTGTCCCGTGTTGTGCGCCATGTCAATCGGTGATTCCGGGGTAGCCAAGACAAATGCTAGATTCCCCCCTGTATGGTTAGTTGCCAAAGACCGCAAACATTCCCAAAAGCCATCATCTAATTCTGAACAGCGTTGCAAGCCAACGCCAATCTCATCCAATAAGATGACTGTGTGAAAATGCAAATTATCGCTGACTATCTCCATGAAACGATCTAAATCGCAAGGTATCGGCACTTGCATCTTCAGTGATTCTAGGATGTACTTTAGTAGTCCTTCTCGACTTTGCATTCGTGCGTCTTGTAAGTCTACAAAAATCCAACAGTAATTTTCTGGATGTGCTAGCCAGTCAGATTTTTGCTCAGGACGCAGCTGTTCTGCTGGGGTGGTGGTGATATTTTTTAAGTAGTGCAGCAGAGATGTTTTACCGCTGCGTTTTTTGCCGATAATGGCAGCGTTTTGTAGGGGATGGCGTTTGAGTAGATTGAAGAGGCGTTTTAATTCTTTCTCTCGTCCAAAAAAATAACGCGGCTGGGTGATGGGTGCGCCAGTGATGAAGGGTGATGCTTCCCCGTTAATTGGCTGAGGTTTAGGCAGTTGAGTTTCTGGTTCTTTGTATGCAATGTCTTGCCACTCTAACCCCAGTTTTTTGCTAAGTTCTACAAAATTTAGATAGTCAACAGGTTTACCAGTGAGAAAGCTTTTGACTGTGGAGAGAGAAATTCCTATATCAGTAGCCAAGGACTGCTGGCTAGGATAGCCGTTACGCTTAAGTGCTGACTTAACTTTTTCAATATACTCTGGGGCTACTCGGAGCGATCGCGCCATCATTCTTCATGGAGAATCTGCTGTGAGTATATCAGGTTTTTATACTAGCTAAATAGCCTTGCTGTTGAGCGATAACCTGTTGCACTCTAGAAATTATAGTCATCCTGAACTTAACCAACAGTCAACTAAAACTTGTCTAATAAGTGACTATTTCTCAACTCCGTTCTCAGCTAGCACCAAATTTTAATGATGAATGTAAGCGATTAAAGGCTTTGAAAATGAAACGAGAACTGGGAATTCTGCAAATTACCTTATCACTTTGCGGAGTGATGATGTTTAGTACAGTCACTTACACTGCGATTAATATGGTGAATGGTCAATACCGGGTGGAAATAGCGCTCAATACTAAGGGACTCATCATTAAGTCAGATATTGACAAAAGGCAATGCAAAGCAGTAGAAGACATTGCCCAAAAGCAGGAAAGCACAAATTCCAACCAAAAGACGATTAATTAAGAGTAAAAATTAGTGATGAGTTAGAATCAATAACTTCTAATTCATTGTGAACGAGTCTTTGATACTCGCCGACGAGTCTTTGATACTCGCCGACGAGTCTTTGATACTCGCGAACGAGTCTTTGATACTCGTGAATGAGTCTTTGATACTCGCGGATGAGTCTTTAATACTCGCTGACGAGTCTTTAATACTTGCGGACGAGTCTTTAATACTCGCTGACGAGTCTTTGATACTCGTGGACGAGTCTTTAATACTCGCTGACGAGTCTTTGATACTCGTAGTTTTTTTTACGAACCGCAAAGGACGCAGAGGACGCAAAGAAAGAGGAGAAATATATCTATAAATGAAGTGAAGTAAAGCGGTGCATTAGCCTTTGGCGTAACGTACCCTACCAAAATAATAAAGGAGTAGAAATTAATAAGGAGTTAGGAATAAATAACTCCTAACTCTTGTACAGACGCGATTAATGAGCCAGCGCGTTGCGGGGGTTCCCATGCCACTTGCTTCAAGCCGGCAAAGCCGTCCAACGCAGTGGCTCCCCGTTGTAGCGACTGGCGTCGCGCCTCTAATTTTTACAGCGCACAACTCAACTCGCCGGCTTTTTGACTGAAGCGCCAGTTTTCCCGATAATCTACGGGACAATCTATCACGGCAGGTACATCTTGAGCGAGGGCTTCTTTCAGGGTGGGAATCAAATCTAAAGCCGATTCAACTCGGTAGCCTTTTAAACCCATACTTTCGGCTAATTTGACAAAATCAGGATTGCTAAAATGCACAAAGGATGAGTTTCCTTTGCCAAATTGATTTTCTTGCTTCCACTCAATTAACCCATAGCCACCATCATTGAAAATTATGGTGACAAAGGGCGTACCGACACGCAAGGCTGTTTCTAATTCTTGAGAATTCATCATAAAGCCGCCATCACCTGTGACAGCAACGACTTTGCGCTTGGGATGAACGAGTTTTGCAGCTAAAGCGCCTGGAATGGCAATACCCATAGCCGCGAAACCGTTGGAAATTATGCAAGTATTGGGACTATGGCAATGATAATGACGAGCCATCCACATTTTATGTGCGCCAACATCAGAAATGACGATATCATCTGGGCCCATCACTTGCCGTAAGTCATAAATTAACTTTTGCGGCTTAATCGGAAATTCGTCATCATGGGCATACTGTTCGTAATCAGCGCGAATCTCTGACCTTAAGCTAATAGCCAAGGGATCGGGTTTACCTTGTCTATCTGCTAATTTTAAAATTTCATAGAGGGAATCGGAAATATCTCCCACAACTTCAGCGTTGGGAATATAACTACTATCAATCTCCGCCGGATTTACCCCAATATGCACAATCGGAATTTCGCCATTGCGATTCCATTTCTTCGGGGAAAATTCAATCAAATCATAGCCGATCGCAATTACTAAATCTGTATTATCAAAAGCACAGGTAATAAAGTCTCTTTGCTGTAATCCCACTGACCACAAAGCTAGTTGATGTGTATAGGGAATCACCCCTTTACCCATGAAGGTATTAGCAACAGGTATATTCAGTAAGGTAGCAAATTGCGTGACTGCATCACTAGCATGAGCGCGAATTGCTCCATTTCCGACTAAGATTAATGGGTTAACTGCTTGGCAAATCGCGGCGGCGGCTGCCCGAATGCTAGCAAAAGATGCATAAGTTTTTTCGCTATTATCCTTACGCAAAGGGTTGCCTTCGACGGGCATGGCAGCAATATTTTCTGGTAAATCAATGTGAACTGCACCGGGTTTTTCAGATTGTGATCGCTTGAATGCTTTCCGTACTACTTCAGGTGTAATACTCGGTCGGACAATCTGCTTATTCCACTTGGTAACAGGTGCAAACATTGCCACCAAATCTAAATATTGATGGGATTCAATATGCATTCTATCTGTTCCCACTTGACCGGTAATCGCTACTAAAGGCGCACCATCGAGGTTAGCATCTGCTACCCCAGTCATCAAGTTGGTTGCCCCAGGCCCAAGAGTAGAAAGACACACTCCGGCTTTTCCTGTTAAGCGTCCATAGACATCGGCCATGAATGCTGCACCCTGTTCATGACGAGTCGTAATAAATTTAATCGAAGAATTTTTTAACGCTTCCAAAACGTGAAGGTTTTCTTCACCAGGAAGTCCAAAAATATATTGCACTCCTTCATTTTCTAGGCACTGCACCAATAACTCTGCTGTATTCATTTTATTTTCCGACAACTTTATTAACGAATAAGACTTTTGTTCTCTCTTACAAAGTTCTGATCCGAGGAAGCCTTGGCTCAGACTTTGCGCTTTGTCCTTTGTCATTAGTCATTTGTCATTTTTTTGGCTAATGACCAATGACCAATGACCAATGACTAATGACTAATCATTTAACCCAAACAGTTTTCACATTGACAAACTCATGTATACCTTGGATACTCAATTCTCTGCCATATCCAGAACGCTTGATGCCACCAAAGGGCAACCGAGGATCGGATTTGACCATACCGTTGATAAACACGGCACCTGCTTCGATTTCTTCAACCAAGCGATCGCTTTCTTGGTCGTTGGTTGTCCAAGCACTTGCACCTAAACCAAAGGGTGAGTCATTGGCGAGTTTAATGGCAGCATCGATATCTGCAACCCGGAATAACAAGGCTACCGGGCCAAAGAATTCTTCTTTGGCAATTGGTGTGTTAGGTGGGATATCTATGATAATCGTTGGTGGATAAAAGTTTCCTGGACGATCTGATAAAGGATGTCCACCGGTGATGACTTTACCACCGCTGCTAATAGCACCTTGCACTTGTTGGTCTAAATCCTGGAGAATCCCAGGTGTTGCCAGTGGGCCTAAATCGGTATCTGGTTGCATAGGATCGCCTACTTTCAGCGCCTCAAATTTTTCTAAAAGCAATTTTTCAAATTTATCTGCGATCGCTTCTGCGAGAATAAAACGTTTCGCTGCAATACATGATTGCCCGTTATTTAACATCCGCGCTGTAGTAGCTGTGACAACTGCTGTCTCTAAGTCAGCACTTTCTAACACAATAAACGGGTCACTTCCTCCTAATTCCAAAACTGTTTTTTTAATTTGTTTGCCGGCAGCAACGGCGAGGGATGCGCCGGCTGGTTCGCTTCCTGTCAAGGTCGCAGCTTTTACGCGGTCATCAGCCATTAAATCGGCAACTTTGGCAGCACCTATTAATAGAGTTTGAAACGCACCTTCAGGAAAACCTGCCCGTCGGATAATATCTTCAATTGCCAAGGCGCACTGCGGCACGTTGGAAGCGTGTTTGAGTAAGCCGACATTCCCCGCCATCAGGGCTGGTGCGGCAAAGCGAAAAACTTGCCAAAAGGGAAAATTCCACGGCATCACCGCGAGAATCACACCCATTGGTTGATAACGTACAAAACTCTGGCTGGCATCAGTTTTTATACTGACATCAGCGAGAAAATCAGGGGCGTGTTCGGCATAGTAGCGACAGACGACGGCGCATTTTTCGACTTCTGCGATCGCAGCTTTAAATGGTTTACCCATTTCCAGAGTCATTAACTTAGCCAATTCTGCTTTATCTTGCTCTAAAATATCAGCTGCTTTTTCTAGCCACTGCGATCGTTCAGAGAAACTAGTCTGGCGATAGTGTTCAAAAGCCTGATTAGCCAAATCGAGTTTAGCGTTGATTTCTGCATCATTGAGCGCCTCAAAGGTTTTGAGCGTCTCCCCAGTGGCGGGATTAATGGTGGCGATCGCCATTACCTGACCTCCCGTTAAAAAATAGCTTCGGTAGGCTTCCTAGTGTTACACATATAAATTAGAGAAGCCACCACCCAAATTTTAGTCTTCCAGCTAAAAATTAGCTAATCTTCCTAATTTAGTTAACGAACCTCTGTAGAAAAAAGAATCCACTATTACTCAAGCAACATCAATCCCTTTGATAGTTGAAGTAGTGAATATAAACTGACGTGATGATTATCTGAAAAAATACATTGATTATGTTCGCGTAGCGTCTCGAAGAGAAGAAATAGGAATTCCTGAATACTGGATTGTAGATTATGTAGGATTGGGTGGTAGGGAATTTATTGGCAAGCCTAAACAACCTACTATTTCGATTTACTCTTTAGAAGAAGGTGAGTATCGCATTAGTAAATTTCGAGGAGATGACCGTATCCAATCAGCAACTTTTCCAGAGTTGAATTTGACCGCAGAGGAAATTTTTTGCGCTGGCACGGTCAGCTAATTTTAGATTTTGGATTGATTTCACAGATATGCCATCATACGCTGTCTCTGTTGCCTGTTGCCCGTTTTTTGTTCCCTTTTATGTAAATACCAAGTTTATGTAGATACCAAGGGACGTGGTTTAGCCACCTCAAAGCCTTGAGCGTAATCGACTCCCAAAGCTTTGATTCGTTGTAGAATAGCGTTATTTTCGACAAACTCAGCGATCGTTTTTACCCCCATGACATGCCCGATGCGGGTAATGGCTTCCATTATTGCATCATCTACAGAATTCTCAACAATGTTCTTAATAAATCTGCCGTCAATCTTCAAGTAGTCTACTGGCAGGGTTTTGAGATGGGCAAAAGAAAATATACCATCAAAGCAGATAGACTGTGGTGGAACTTGATACAATGCAAATTGCTCATGCAAAAAGCTAATAAACTGATCGTCGTTGATACTAGTACCCGAAAGGTTGGCTGAAAATTTTGATTAAAGAACAAAATCTCAATGTCCAAATAGCTTAATCAATGTAGATAGAATCACGAATAGATTAAGCATAAAAGCTCAAAACTCCCATGAAATCGTTCCTTGCACTGTGAACGGATTGCCATAGAAAACGCGCCCTCTGCTGAGGGTAAGTTCCACATCCACATAAGTTGTTTCTACCTGCTTTGGTGCTGCCTTGGTGCTGATTCTGCCAGTTACTCGAAATTTGAAAATGGACTTCTAGAGGATGGTTATGAGCAGGAATCTCAACAGCGATCGCCTCATGCAATTGATAATTACCAATCTTGAGATCAAACCCATCCTGTAGTTCATAACAAATTACGTATCCCTCACACATTGGATGTTGCAACTCATAAAACACTTCCGAGTAACCACTTTCAGTATCAATCATTGTGCGATGGTCAACAATTTGGTATAACTCGTAGTATTCCTGCAATGAAAGTCTTGTAGGCATGATCTTTGGTAGATAGTAAGATTTGATTCAACAGTTATTAAAACTGATTTTTAATAACAATATCTTCACCAAAAAGATTAGTCAATTTGATGACGGATTTAGTTGTTTATACTTATAGCGGTTCCCATTCAGATGCGGTTTAATTTTTAATTCTGAGCGAAGCGACTCACTAATGCATAATGAGCGTTGATACTTGATGCAATTTTGTTTGATAAACCTTAACTAATCGATCAATACCTTTGAAACGATAATCCCCCATTTCTTGGAAATCAGAGGGTATTGAAAGCATTGTATGGGTGGCTTCACTAATCACGCATTCACCGGGAGGACAAACTGCTTCCATGCGAGCAGCAAGATTAATCGTAGCGCCTAATGCAGTATAGTCTACCCTTTGTGAGCTACCGACATCTCCCACCACAGCTTTACCGCTATTAATAGCAATGCGTAATTGTAGGGGTTCTAGCCAAAAACCATTGGCATTAAGATGTTCGAGACGAGTGAGCATTCCTTTAGCAGCAGTAGTGGCGCGATCGGCATGATCTGGTTGCAGTTCCGGAGCACCAAAAAATGCCATAATACAATCGCCGATATACTTATCTAAAGTGCCACCACAGGCAAACACTTCTTGCAACATCTCTTCAAATAAATTATTCAATAATTGGGCGATCGCAGTTGGTGTTAATTGTTCAGAAATTGCTGTAAAGCCCACTAAATCAGCAAACAAAATACTGATTTCGCTCTCTGCTGGCGCTAAACGACCACCCGGTAATCCACCTACAGAAATCAATTGCTGTACAACAGCTGGAGAATGATAACGTTCTAGTCGGTGACGAATCATCTCTTCAGTTTTGAGTTTTTCTACTAATAGCCAACGTTGCACGCTAGAAGCTACAAGGTTTGCTAAAGCTGAAAAAAAGCTCAATTCTTCTTCACCTTCATTTGCCCAATGGTAAGAAGAAAAATTGGCATCGGCATACAGTACGCCCACAACTTTATTTTCATCCCATAAAGGCACTGCCATCGCGCTACGAATGCCTTTGACTAAAATACTCTGTTCGCTAGCAAACCGTTCATCCTGATGAGTATCAGCAGTTTGAATGACTACTTTTTCCTCAAATACCTTTTGACAGATACTACGACTAATCCAACTACCATCAGAAGGGAGATGTTTCTGTTGAGAAATATTTCTAGTGGCCGCATTCATTAATTCCAACTGGCCGCGACCATTGACATCAATTAACAATGCCAAGCGATCAATACTATCAAGGTAACGAAAAACTACTTGCTGCACCTGAGAAAAAATCTCTTCTATCGACGCGGCTGCACAAAGATTTTTTGCTATGTCCACTAAGTCTTTGAGACGGGCAATAGTTTTGTCCTTATTATTGATGATATCGCCATCATTACTATCAGCTGTAATCCATTGCTGTTGTAATTGTTCGACATTGTGAAGGATTGTTCTTTGCTCATTGATGTCCGAAATTCCGGTATACTCAGGTGTCAGTTGAGAAACAGGGGTTGTGAGCAGCACTACCAGGCTGACATTGCCCAGCCAAACGATATCGCCGTGATGTAACTCTTGGGGATAATTAACCAGATATTTATTGACTTGCGTCCCGTTTTTGCTGCCCAGATCCTCAATAGTCCACACACCATCAGCCGTTTTTACCAGGCGAGCATGGTTGCGGGATACTCCACCAAAAGGTAAGTACAAGTTACATTCCGGCAAACGACCAATCGTAAATACATCTTGGTCAACTGCGATCGTTGTCTCGGTATCTCCTTCTTGTAGGCGTAGCGTGAGTTCAGTCATGAGTGCGATCCGATCCATCGAAGCTAGAGGTCAAGCAATTTTAAGGTAAGTTATACCCTACAGGTTAACCTTCATCTTTTCTTTATGACACTGCTAACTGCATTCCGACAACTGTATGTGACAAATATTACAGCGTATTAAATTAAAAGTTTCTGGCACAACTCTATAAAGACTTGTGTATACACCAAAAATTTGTAAGCCAGAGGAATGAAAGTGAGGTTTTCCAGAACCCGTGAAAAATCAATCTATTGAACAGCTAACGAATATCAGCGTACCCTGCTGTACGTGGTCTAGCAGTCACCCTGGAGTAGCGACCAAAATATCCACTCGACCCCTCAAACGCTGTTTTTGCAGACTAATACCGACTCGCCAAACATCACCATCGAGTTGAGATTTAAGTACTTGCCGTACTCACGCACGCTTTCTTCCACTTGTGCAGCAAGTTCGCGAGTCGGAGTGAGAATCAACGCCCGGATTGGTGGGTATCCATTAGGCGTACCTTTGCTTTTGTTAGATGACAACCGATGCAAGAGCGGCAAGGTAAAACTAGCGGTCTTTCCAGTGCCGATTTGTGCCCCAGCTAACAAATCGCTACCCGACAAGACAGCAGGAATCGCCTGCATCTGAATTGGCGTGGGTTCGGTGTAGCCTCGTTCGGTAACAGCACGAATAATTTCATTGGACAAGCCGAGATCGGAAAAAGACATAAGACTCCATAAATAACATTGGCCTGTTGCCAATGATGGCGTCAGTCTTAGGCGAACGGATAAAAATTATTGAAAAGCTGGATGGGCAGTGGCGCAAAGATTGAAGAGCGAGTACCGCAGTCCCTCATTCTAACAGATTGCCGTATATTGCGTTGTTAAAGTTGCTCTGATTCAGTGTTGTGTTAAATTGGCATTACCTGCTTGTAAAGCAAAGTATTGAACAAATGGGAGAAATTCATTATCGCAATCCAAAAGCAACTGATTAATTCACAAATAAAATCACCTAGCGTCTTCTTAATTGACCATGAGAATAACAATCGTGGTCTGATCGACACGAATGAGGCGTTACAGCTAGCCGAAAGCTTAGAGCTTGACTTAGTTGTAGTCTCTCAAGGTAAAGACGCTCCAATCGCGAAGATTCTCAACTATGGCAAGCTTCAGTATCAAAAGAAAAAACGTCAGAGCCAAAGTGCTAGACCCACAGTAAAGGAAGTTCGATTCGGTCTAAACGTGGGTGTGGCTGATTACAATTTACGCATCGAACAAGCAGGTCAGTGGTTGCGTAAAGGCGATTCTGTCAAGTTTGCCATTCGTTTACGAGGCCGAGAACATCAATATCGTGACAAAGCGGGAGAACTGCTAGACCGAATTGCAAACGATCTCAGTCAAGTAGGTAAAATCCAGTCGCTGGATAAACGTGCCCTAGTTATTCAAGTTATTCCTGCCTAGTTATCTGGCGATCGCTAGAGGATGTATTGGTGGCAGCTTGTAAGGAACGAAACAAACCGGAGATAGTACTGTAGCTTCTATGGAAAAAACAGTCAATTACTCAAGGTGAATTTGACTTTCCGACCAAACAAGCGCCACGCGCTAGGATATATAGCAAAGTGCTGTTAGCGGTAGCGGGGCGTTTAGCCCATGCTAAGAATAAACAAACGTGAAATCAAGGCTTTTAGCAATCAATCGGCGCATTTAGTGATTAGGTGTGTAAAGGCATCAATCAGGCGATCGCTTTCCATTGGTACAATGTCCTGTCCATGCATCACATTTTGAGTAATATGAAAATGCACCAATGCTCCTAAGAGAATTCTTGCCGTTGCCTCTGGGTCAGGTATGTTTAATTCCGGAGCAGCCAAGTATTGAGTGAGAGTTTGGGCTACTGGCTTAATCATCGCCCGAACACAAATTTGAGCTAACTCAGGAAAACGACCAGATTCCCCGATTAGTACTCGCATAAATGCACTATGTTCTTTGTCGTTAAGCATCTGATCTAATGCTTTGGTTGCTACCTGGTGCAGTATGACGCCTGGTTCTCCCTCAATCGGTTCTGTGCCAAAAATGGAGCTGTTCTTTTTGCTTGTCAGTTGCTCTAACAGTACTTTAAAAAGTCCTTCTTTATCTTGAAAGTGGCTGTAGACTGTCGCTTTAGAAACACCTGCTGCTACCGCTACCCGATCCATGCTTGTACCAGCATAACCATGTTGAAGGAATTCTTGCATTGCCCCTTGCAGAATTTGCTCCACTTTATCAACGGAATTCTCTCGATCAACTTCGTCAGCTTTGATGCGTATCATTTATTAATCATCCTTTCTTGTAAGTAGGTCGGCCTAAAAATTTGTTGTTGAAATAAGGTAGGAGACAGAAGGCAAAAGGTTGGAGGGAAAGGGGTTTTAGTCTACTTTATATTTCTTTACATAGTTTGGTTTTATTGTGCCAACTTACTTAAACAATATTAATAGATGCTGCAAAATGCCCGCTACAATATGGCAAAAATAAATATACCCTTCGATAAAGCCCAAAAGCTTCTACCTTCTTGTAATAGATAAATAATCCCAATAAGGAATAATATTCCGCTACATAATGCCGAGCAAATTGATTGACAAGTTTAGTTATATCATATTGACTAAACTAGTCCGTTTAGTTTAGCATAAATTGAACTGTACAGTTTAGTACAAGTTGCTACTGGTGGTCAGGGGAAAATAGTATGGAGCAATACAGGAATTCAGAGGGTTTGAGGTCTTCTCAGAATCTTTTGCGATCGCCTCTTCTACTTGCAATAATTGCATCTTTTGCCATAGGTGGATTCAGTGTTTATACAATAATGAGGCATCAGGCTACAGGTAATGAAAAGCAAAAAGCACCAGTAGCAGTTCAGCCTGTGGTAAAAACAGTAACAGCATTAGGGCGGTTAGAACCAAAGGGAGAGGTAATAAAACTGTCAGCACCTTCTTCAATGGGTGAAGGAAATCGGGTGGAGCAACTATTGGTGAAAGAAGGCGATCGCGTCAAAGCTGGGCAGGTAGTTGCGATTATGGATAACCGCGCTCGCCTACAAGCTACTTTGGCTGAAGCACAAAAACAAGTTCAAGTTGCCAAATCCCGCCTTAACCAGGTAAAAGCTGGAGCCAAACAGGGAGAAATTGGAGCGCGTCAAGCTACGGTGAATCGTGTACAAGTAGAATTACAAGGAAACATTAAAACTCAGCAAGCTACAATTAATCGTTTAGAAGCAGAACTACAAGGGCAACAACGCAGCTTGCAAGCAACAGTAGCTCGCGTAGCAGCCGAGAAAGGTAATGCCCAAGCTGACGTACAGCGCTACGAGACTTTATATAAAGCAGGAGCAATTTCTAGCCAAGAAGTCGATAAAAGACGCCTAAGCGCCGAAACTTCTACTCAAGCCTTAATTGAAAGCCAAGCCACCCAGACAAGAACTGTAGCGACCCTACAACAGCAGCTTAACGAAGCAAAAGCCAACCAAAATCAAACCCTCGCCAGCCTGCAACAGCAGATTAACGAAGCAAAAGCTAACCTAAATCAAACCACTGAAGTTCGTCCCACAGATATAGCAAATGCACAAGCAGAGATAGACAGTGCTCAAGCCACAGTGGAGAAAATTAGAGCAGAACTGGCAGAGGCATACGTTGTGGCTCCTAAAGCTGGTCGAATTTTGGAGATTAATACACGAGCCGGAGAAACTGTTGGTAATGAAGGAATTGTGGCTTTAGGTCAAACCGACCAGATGTATGCAGTAGTAGAAGTCTACCAAAGTGATATCAAGAGAGTGCGTCCGGGACAACCTGTGCTGGTAAGCAGTGATTCCCTCCGCCATGAATTAGGGGGAAGAGTGGATTGGATTGGTATGCAGGTAAAGCGGCAAAATCTGATCAATGCTGACCCCTCTAGCAATATTGATGCCAGAGTAGTGGAAGTGCATGTGCAACTAAATAAACTATCCAGCCAAAATGCTTCTAACTTAACTAATTTGCAAGTCAAGGCGGTGATTGAACTGTGATTGGATTTATCCAGCAACTGCGGCGGCGAACGCCTTTAGGATGGCTGCAACTGAGTCATGAAAAAGGTCGTCTTTTGGTGGCATTGTCAGGTATTGCCTTTGCCGATGTTCTAATGTTCATGCAGCTAGGGTTTCAGAATGCCCTGTTTGAAAGTAACACAATGCTGCATCGCAGTATGCAGGCTGATATGTTTGTCATCAGCCCCCAAGCACGTAATTTAGCATATATGTCTAGCTTTACGCGGCGGCGGTTGTATCAAGTAATGGATGTACCAGGTGTAAAGTCGGCAGAAGGAATGTATGTCAACATTGTTGATTGGAAAAATCCCCAAACACATCAGAAAACGACAATATTAGTTATGGGTTTCAATCCCGATCGGCAAGTGTTGAACTTAGCGGATGTGAATCGCCAGATAGATGCTATTAAGCTACCAGATACCGTTCTGTTTGATCGCGCCTCTAGAGGAGATTACAACGAAGCGATCGCCAAAATTGAACAAAGTAAACCTGTCACAACCGAAATAGAACGGCGGACAATTACTGTTAGCGGCTTATTTTCAGTCGGAGCTTCCTTCATAGCCGATGGTACTTTAATCACTAGCGACCAGAACTTTCTACGACTATTTCCCAGACAAGAAGCCAGTAGTGTAAGTCTAGGTTTAGTGCAGCTGCAACCAGGCTATGACCCAAAACAGATGAAAGCAGCTTTAAAATCTCATTTAGATAATGATGTTAAAGTTTTAACCAAAGCAGAATTTCTCGAATTTGAAATAAATTACTGGAAAACAAATACGGCTATCGGGTTTATCTTCAGCCTGGGTGTAGCAATGGGGTTTCTGGTGGGCGTGATTATCGTCTATCAAGTTCTTTCTACAGACGTAAATTCCCATATCAAAGAATACGCCACTTTTAAAGCAATGGGATATAACAATCTCTACTTATTAGGTGTGGTGTTTGAAGAGGCGATAATTTTGGCGATTTTGGGCTTTATCCCAGGAGCGATCGCACCTTTAGGACTTTATCATTTAACTCGTAATGCCACCAATTTGCCAGTTTACATGACCGTAGCACGGGCCTTGACAGTATTAACACTGACAATGATTATGTGCATAATTTCTGGTGCGATCGCTACTCGGAAATTACAGTCTGCCGATCCCGCAGATATGTTTTAAAAAATGGGCATTGGGCATGGGGCATTGGACATAAAGATACTTACCCAATTCCCAATATAAAATTTAAAATTTAAAATATAAAATTGGTATGCCTCCTGTCATCTCTGTTAAAAATCTCGACCACTACTTTGGTCATGGTCAACTCCGCAAACAAGTTCTCTTTGATATCAACCTGGATATTAACGCCGGCGAAATTATTATTATGACTGGGCCTTCTGGTTCTGGTAAAACTACACTTCTCACTTTAGTCGGCGGCTTGCGTTCTGCCCAATCTGGCAGTTTGCAGATATTAGAACAAGAACTATGTGGCGCTAGCAAAGCACAACTTACCCAAGTACGACGCAATAACGGTTATATTTTCCAAGCCCACAACTTGCACGGTAGCCTGACAGCGCTCCAGAACGTCAGAATGGGTTTGGAAGTGCATAATAATATTTCGGCGGCAGAAATGAAAACCTGGTCAGCCCTAATGTTAGAGGAGGTAGGATTAGGAGAGCGCCTGAATTATTATCCTGATGATTTATCTGGAGGACAAAAACAAAGAGTTGCGATCGCTCGTGCGTTGGTCGGTCGTCCTAAAATTGTCTTAGCGGATGAACCCACCGCCGCCCTTGACAGTAAATCAGGACGAGATGTGGTCAATCTCATGCAAACACTAGCTAAAGAGCAGGATTGTACCATTCTCTTGGTTACTCATGACAACCGCATTTTAGATATTGCCGATCGCATCGTCTACATGGAAGATGGCAAGTTAGTAAATGATAGTGCTGTTGTTGCAGCTAGTTAGGCTGCTAGGTCTTCTAATATCGTGTTCGGTTAAAGACTTATCATTAAGAGGGTGTTTATAAAATAAATCTTAAGCAGTTGAGCAACGATGATTGTGGGCTAATCGACGTAAGATTAGATGCGTCATAGCGGCGTATATCATGGTTTCACTTGTTTGAGGATGATATTCGTAATCTTTGCTTAGACGACGATAGCGACCAAACCATGCAAGTGTACGCTCTACAACCCAACGTCGAGGCAATACTTTAAAACCTTCAGTGTCATCAGAGCGTTTGACGATCTCGATTACACAACCAATAAAATATCTAACCCAATCGACTAGTTTTCCTGGCCTACCAGCATCCGCCCAAATTAAATGTAATTTGGGGAAAGAATATCGAATTTTATTTAGTACAAGCTTTGCTCCGTCACGGTCTTGAATTGAGGCAGTATGTACAACAACGATTAAAAGTAAACCCATTGTATCAACAAGAATATGGCGTTTACGACCATTAATCTTTTTTCCAGCATCATAACCATCAATCCCTCCTTTTTCAGTTGTTTTAACCGTTTGAGAGTCTATAATTCCAGCAGATGGTTCTACGTCTGGTCCTTCAAATTTACGCAGTTGCGATCGCAATACGGTATGGATTTTTTGCCATACCCCTTTTCGCTCCCAGCGTCGAAAATATGAATATACTGTTTGCCATGCTGGTAAATCGTGAGGCATCATTCGCCACGAGCAACCTGCACGCAATATATAAAAATCGCATTTACTACTTCGCGTATATCTACCTCACGCTTTTTTCCACGCTTTCGCTTACGTTCTGCTGGAATCATTGATTTTATTAAATCCCATTCGATATCGGAAACGTCTGTGGGATAAGGTTTTCGACTCATGGCATCCGATTTAAATATGACGACTGTCTCTTTTAAAATACGTGTTTTGGGAAATGAATGCAGTGCTTTTTATTTTTTATTTATAAACACCCTCTTAGACCGCAGGGTGCAGGGAGCAGGGAGCAGGGGGAAAGAGGATTTTCTGATTTTTGCACAGAAACAGGAATTATAACTAATTAAGCGAACATGATATAAAGATATCTAATGAAATTAAATATGTGTTATCCAAAGCCTTGTAGAGACGTAGCAGTGCCACGTCTCTACATTATTTTTTGGAGATGTCTAATAAGTTTTTAACATCATGTCCGCCTAGTTAGTTATAATTCGGTGCATTTGTGCAAAAATCAGGAAAACCTCTTTCCCTCTGCCCCCTGCTAATAACTGCGATTTTAATAATAAGTCTTTAACCGGACATGATATAACTACCCATTTTAGATGAAATTTAGTACTCCGTATTGCATCCGAACGATAAATTTTAAATATTCCTTAACTTTTAAAAGTATTGGATAAAAATTTCATAATCTCTGTGTAGAAATCACTCTAAATTTTAGATAGACATAATTAGTATCTAATTAGATTATTTAGATTTCTTATTATCAACACGCTCTGATTTTTCATCAAGTAAATCATCAAAAGTTGACATTGATTGAAATTGTTCATAACTTTGACAAAAAACACTTATTTTATTTACTTAATTTGATGATGATTGTTGGCGCTGTTACAACCCGTATTTTTGAAACGGTTTACTATACCTAAGTACTTTCAGAAACCAAAGGTAGTTTTCTCGGAAAATTAACTTCTCAATCAATCAAAGGATTTGTTATTGTTTTATCCATCTAAATAACCTTATCTAAGTAAAATTTCAAAAATTTACAATTTTGTTATGGAGTTTTAAGTGATAAATCAACAAGAACTGATTAAAAAATTAGGAATTAGCAAATAAGTACAAAGAAAAACCTAATCTGTTCTGATTATTTTTTCTGCGCCACTAGTTAAGAGGTAAATCTATGGTGCGAAACTCAAAGCTAGGGTACAGAACGTTCCCTAAGTCTATTCTGCGTCCATCCGTTGCTATAGGTATAACTATATCTTTATTAGTTGGCGGAATAAGTTTTTATATAGTAAAACGTGGGCAAAATTATGCCAATCAAGAAGCACAAGTACCAGCAACACAATTGCCACAGTTAAAAACAGTAACAGCTTTAGGGCGACTCGAACCACAGGGAAAGGTAATTAAACTCTCTGCTGCGGTGTCTGCGGAAGGAAGTCGGGTAGAAAAGTT
The DNA here is from genome assembly GCF_036917515.1 of Nostoc sp. GTDB lineage: Bacteria > Cyanobacteriota > Cyanobacteriia > Cyanobacteriales > Nostocaceae > Nostoc. The sequence continues at coordinate 37,210 of NZ_JBALDE010000103.1, forward strand.
GTTGGTAAAGGAGGGGGATAGGGTAAAGGCAGGACAGACGATCGCAATTTTGAACAGCTGCGATCGCTTACAAGCAGCATTTAAAGAGGCACAGGAACAAGTGAAAGTAGCCCAGGCAAACCTAAACCGCATCCAAGCAGGTGCTAAACAGGGTGAAATTGCCGCCCAAAAAGCTGCGATCGCTCGTCTAGAAGCCGAACGCCAAGGTGATATTAATGCCCAAGCCGCGACAATTGAGCGATTCCAAGCCGAAGTGCATAACGCCCAAGCAGAAGACGAACGCTATCAGCAACTATATCAACAAGGTGCAATTTCCGCCTCTCAACGGGATAGCAAGCGTTTAAACTTGGAAACTGCCCAAAAAAGCTTGCAAGAAGCCCAAGCACAGTTAAATCGTACCCAATCAACTAGTCAGCAACAAGTTAAACAAGCCACAGCAACACTCGATGAAATCGCCGAAGTGCGCGGAGTGGATGTAGAAGCTGCGAAAGCAGAAGTTAATCGTACCCTAGCAGCGATGAATCTGGCAAAAGTTAATCTCGAACAGGCTGTAGTGCGATCGCCCCAAAATGGACAGGTATTTGAGATCCATACCCATCCTGGGGAATTAGTATCAAATGATGGCATTGCAGATATTGGACAAACCAGCCAGATGTATGTCATCGCCGAAGTCTACGAAAGCGATATCGGCAAAGTGCATTCAGGGCAGCAAGTACAAGTACTTGGTGATTCCCTCCCAATTGAATTGCAGGGAATTGTAGATCGCAAAGGCTTGCAAGTGCGACGGCAGAATCTCATTAACACAGATCCCGTCAGCAATATTGACAACAGAGTAGTAGAAGTCCACATCCGATTAGATGAAACTTCCAGCCAAAAAGCCGCCACCTTAACCAATATGCAAGTTAAGGCAGTAATTGAATTGTGAAATTTGTCATTTGTCATTAGTAATTTGTCATTGGTTATTAATTCTTCTTCGTTACTCCCTCATCTCCCTTGTCTCCTCATACCCCTACTCCCCCACTTCTGATAATGGGATTGATCAAACAACTGCAACGGCGAACTCCTTTAGGATGGCTGCAACTGAATCATGAAAAAAGCCGTCTTCTAGTGGCATTATCAGGCATTGCCTTTGCGGATCTTCTAATGTTCATGCAGCTAGGTTTTCAGACTGCGCTGTATGACAGTAACACCAGACTACATCGCAGTTTGCAAGCAGACATTGTTTTAACCAGTCCCCAAGCCCGTAACTTAGCAAGCTTGTCTACATTTTCTCGGCGGCGACTTTACCAAGCAATGGATATACCAGGGGTAAAGTCGGCGGAACCAATGTATTTTAACAACACAATCTGGAAGAATCCCCAAACACACCGTGAGACAGGGGTGTTAGTTATCGGCTTTAACCCAGACAAGCCAGCTTTTGACTTACCAGATGTTAACCAGCAGTTACAAGCGATCAAAATGCCAGATACTGTGTTGTTTGATCGTGGTGCAAGAGGAGATTATCAAAAAGCGATCGCTCAAATTGACCAAGGTAAAACCCTGACTACCGAAATAGAACGGCGCACAATTACCATTAGTGGCTTATTCCAAGTAGGTGCTTCCTTTGGCTTTGATGGCAACCTGATTACCAGCGATCAAAATTTTTTGCGGCTATTTTCTGGGCGACAGTCCAGCAGTGTCAGTCTAGGTTTAATTCTTCTGAAACCAGGTTATGAACCGAAAAAAGTAGCAGCAATGCTCAAAGCCTATCTTAGAGATGATGTCAGAGTATTAACCCACGCCGAATTTATTGAATTTGAAAATAACTTTTGGAGAACAAATTCCCCAATTGGATTTATTTTCAGTCTAGGTGTATCGATGGGGTTTGTGGTGGGCGTGATCATCGTCTATCAAGTCCTTTCTAACGATGTTAATGCCCACGTTCGAGAATACGCCACCTTCAAAGCAATGGGATATCGTAATTACTACTTGTTAGGTGTGGTGCTTGAAGAATCGTTGATTTTAGCAGCACTGGGCTTCTTCCCTGGATTGGGAGTATCCTTAGCGCTTTATCAACTGACTCGTAGTGCGACAAATTTGCCCATGTGCATGACTGCGATTCGGGCATTGCAGGTGTTAGTACTGACAATCATTATGTGTACCATTTCCGGTGCGATCGCCACCCGCAAACTCCAAGCCACCGATCCCGCTGATATGTTTTAAATTTGTCATTTGTCATTGGTCACAAGTAATCAATCTATTTATGACTAGTCAATCCATCATCTCTATCCAGAATCTCGACCACCACTTTGGTCACGGCTCACTCCGCAAGCAAGTTTTATGTAATATCAACTTAGAGATTAACGCTGGTGAAATTATTATTATGACTGGGCCCTCTGCTTCTGGAAAGACTACCTTGTTGACCTTAGTGGGTGGGTTGCGTTCTGCCCAATCTGGTAGTTTACAAGTATTGGAACGAGAACTTTGTGGTGCTAGTGCTGAAGAACTAGTGCAAGCACGACGCCATAACGGTTATATTTTCCAAGGACATAACTTGCATGGTAGTTTAACAGCACTCCAAAACGTCAAAATGGCTTTAGAATTGCACAAACATCTTGGGTTAAAAAAAATGCAAGCAAGATCAGCCCAAATGCTAGAGCAAGTAGGATTGGGAAATCATTTGCATTACTATCCCGATCAACTGTCTGGGGGACAAAAACAACGAGTAGCGATCGCTCGTGCTTTAGTCAGTCATCCTCAAATAATCCTCGCGGATGAACCCACCGCCGCTCTTGACAGTCAATCAGGACGAGATGTAGTCAATCTCATGCAAAAACTGGCAAAAGAACAAGGCTGTACCATCTTGATGGTTACTCATGACAACCGTATCCTAGATATTGCGGATCGTATCGTTGAGATGGAAGATGGCAAACTCAAGTCAAAAGTAATACTATCAGCCTAAAGTTAATTAGCGTATTCTCTCATTCAGTGTTGATTTATAAAGTAAATTTTAAGTGGGGCGAGGCAGACTCCTATTTTTACCTTACTATCATCTGTTTTTGCTAATTTAAGCGTTATTATGAGCTTTTCAAATATTTACTAGTATATATAATTTAATTTACCCTCACTGACTTACTTACCTAGTTTAAGTAATTTCCCTATACCGATTTCAACTGAACAATGTGATATTAGTGTCCAGTTGAAAAAGTGTCTAGTTGATTCCAAAATTTCCTTCAAGTATTGTTTATGTAATGACAGTTAAATTTTATGCTCATTGCCAATGTCTATACACCTTGGTTATTAGAGTCAAGATCAATTTCTTAAAATTACAGATAAAATGATTCGCCCTTGTAACCCATAAGTACCTGGAGAATTTCTGAAAATTTATGGTTGTCAGTAACATTGGCTTTAAGCAGGAAACACTAGCGATAATAAGCTAATCTATTTTCCAATACAAGCAAGGGTTTTTTGTAGTTCTATGATTATTGAGAATAGCGCTAGTAGTTCAAACAAAAAGTTGCTCGGTTTTGATGTCAAAACATTGACAGCCAATTGCCGTGCAATAAATATGTTAAAGGGAATATTTGCTGTTCTCCCGATCGCCTTGGCATTGCCTGTAGATGCTTTGCAAGTAAAGGTGATCCCAACTAATCCTAAATTAGGGGATACACTCTCAGTGGTGATTAATCTAGATAATCCAGAGAATGGTACAAATCCAAGAGTAGCCAGTGGTAAAAATACATACCCAGCTTTTGAAATTGCACCCAATCAGTATCGGGCTTTTGTTCCCACAACTCCACTAGAAAAAGCTGGAACTAGAACACTTCGGGTTGCAGGGGATGGTCAAGTGCGAAACTTGGCAGTGAATGTACTTAATCGTAAATTCCCTGTACAACGCATTACTTTGCCACCTGGCAAAGCCGGAGTAGATGCCACAGAGTATGAACTCAAGCGTGTGGCGGCTTTTAAGGCGCTACAAACACCAAAAAAGTATTGGAATGGAGTATTCCTGAAGCCAAATGCAGGGCGGATGAGTACAAACTATGGTGTACGTCGCTACTATAATGGTACATTTGCAAAAGACTACTATCATCGTGGTCTTGACTACGCTGGTGCTGCCGGTTCACCGGTAATTGCCCCAGCCGCTGGGCGAGTTGCTTTGGTAGGTAGGGTATCCCAAGGGTTTCGGATACACGGTAACGTAGTTGGCATCGATCACGGTCAAGGAGTAACCAGTATTTTCATGCACCTGAGTCGTATTAACGTTAAAGAAGGTGATTTTGTGAAAGCTGGTCAACTAATTGGTGCAGTAGGTTCAACAGGTGCTGCCACGGGACCACATTTACACTGGGGTTTGTATGTCAACGGACAATCTGTTGATCCAACACCTTGGCGAACTAAGGTCGTTAACTAGTAGAGGCAGAATTGATCCTGTCTTTGCATAATTTGTGTATTTTTTGCTGAGAATTACGCAAAATAAATTGGATTGATACCGTCCCTACCTTGCTTGCCCAACATAAGTGATGATAAGCGTTATGAGTATCGAAAAAATTGTAGAACAAGCTCTCCAAGATGGTTATTTGACACCAGCAATGGAAGCAGAAGTAGGTAGAATCTGTGATAACGCCTCAGAACTCTCAATTGAAGAGTATATGGCGTTGGATCGGCTGATGGGTGCGCTATTGACTGGTGAGGTAGTGGCGGTACCTCGCAAACAATTCATTAACGTTATGGAAGAATTGGTCTTGACAGAAGCGATCGCCCGAGTTGCAGAAATTGAAGCCACCAGTGAAAGTTCTCTAGATGTCGGGGATATTGCTGCTTACGCTCTCAACCGCCTACCACCTTTGTATGCTACTACAGAAGAAGGTGCTAACTTCCAGCGCCAAACAGCTCAGGCACAACTGCAAGACTTAATTTCTCAGCAAATAAGTGAGGCAATTAACCGTTACCTTGATCGACCCAATTTCTTTCCAGAACGGCAAGCCTTGGGTAAAAATACTGGCAATGAGGTTGTACGCCAAGTTAGTGCTTTACTCCAAACATACGCACCTAACTTTGAGCAAAAATTATAATTTTAAGAGTCATTGTCCTTTGTCCTTTGTCATTTATTTTAGACAAAGGACAAAGGACTAATGACTCTTAACTCTTAGCTAATTAATCACGTACTAACACTTTTGTCCCTAAACTCACTTGCTCATATAACAATCGGACATCAGAATTACGCATTCTTAAGCAGCCGTGGGATACAGCCGTTCCTACTAGATCAATATCCGGCGTGCCATGAAAGCCAATTTCATTCCGTCCATCTGACCAAAAACCAATCCATCTATCTCCCAAGGGACTATCCGTACCAGCCTGAAATACTTTGCCTGTAATTGGGTGACGCCAGATTGGATAGTGTCGCATGTGGATCACCTGGAAAGAACCTGTGGGGGTTTCCCAACCTTTTTTACCAACAGCAATGGGATAGCTGGCGATCACCTCGTCTCCTGCATATACATAAGTGCGGCGATCGCTTAAATCAACCACCACTTGCGTCTTGACATTTGCCAGCCTATTAGATGGTATTTGTTGGGCTGAAGCCTGAGACCATAGACCTTTTGCCCAACTATCTGCAACTGGATTTTGTCTTTCTACTTGCGCCACCAGCCGTGTCTGAGTTGGTTGGTTGCTTGCTTGAGCTACATTATTCTTAATAGTTTGGGGCTGAGTTTGAGGCTTAATGGTAGAAGGCTTACGAGTAGTTGCTTTCGCTAGATTCTTCTTAATTATTTGCGACTTAATAGCAGAATACTTGAGTTTAGAAACTCTACGAGTATTTGTTTTAACTAAATTCTTCTTAATTATTTTTGATTTAGTTTTAGGTTTAATAACAGAGGACTTTAGTGTAAACGTCCTCTGGGCAGTCGAGCCTTGGGTCACTTCATCAGGTGGCACAGATCCACCCAACGCAATTTCTCCCAAACTCACTTGGGAAAGATTTTTGTAGACTCCCTCTGTCCGGCTTCCCTTAATATTGGCTCGGGTAGGATCTCGCTGCATCAAAGTAGATGCAGACTTTTCATACTGCCGTTCCGCCGTACTAATGCGCCAATGGACAGCTAAGGATAAAAATGCTGTGCCAAAACAAAGCAGCATTACCATACGCCCTACAGATTCGTTTCTTACCATTGCCATCGCCTATTGTTTATCCCTGACATATCCAGCTGAGTAATTGGACGAGTTCATCATTCAATTATCAAAAATTTATCAATACTTATCATTTCCTTTGTAAATCTGCCAACACCTCTGGGCAAACTAAGACTATGCAAATTGTCCCAGCAGCAAAATTCCAACAAGTGAGCAACCTCATTCCTCAAAAGTTCTGAGGGTCGTAAGCCTCTCCTGAGACTTTTTGGTGGAACTCTTGAAATGTAGCAATCAATCATTAATGGTGTGGGTGGATGAAAAGTCATGTTTGAAAAACTATTGCTAGCGGTAACAATTACGTTTTCCCTAAATTTCTTTTTTCAAGTTCGCCTACCAGAGCAACATAACTCTAGTACTGCCTTCGGGCCACAAGCAGAACAATCAGCAACTATTCTGGTAACAAAATCAAAAAATTAAATCACCATCTTAGCAACCACAGCAACCTAACTTCCAGAAATTATTACCCAAATCTTAAAGGTATCAAGAAGTTAAAATTACAAAATTTTATCTTCATTTTTATAGCCAAATTTAATTATTTTGATCAAGCGTATATACCCAGTTGCTAAAAGTACCAAAATATGCCTTTTGTCGTGCCCTTGTTCGTTGATGGGTCTTAGGCAACTATGGGAGCAGTATAAGCAAAAGTGGCTCTGCTTATTGCTATAAATGTATCCAAAATTGTCTGCTTCAGTGTTCCAGTCATAAATCCGTCACCTGAGCATGGAACTTCTGTCCCATTAGCAGGTCTAATAGATAGGGATGATTTAGAGCCAGTACGATCTATGAGTCAATCGATTACTGTATCCTGGTCAACGGTTGATGCAAAGTTTCCAGAAGCATCAGTGCAAGTTGACAAACTCCCTAACCACGATTTAATTTTGCGCTGTCAAGCCGGACTGCGACCAGATCGTGCTGCTTTTGCGGAACTATTACGCCGCTATCAAAGTCAAGTTGATCGAGTTCTATACCACCTGGCTCCAGATTGGGCTGACAGAGCTGATTTGGCTCAAGAAGTTTGGATTCGAGTGTATCGGAATATTAACCGATTACAAGAGCCTGCTAAATTTCGGGGCTGGTTAAGCCGCATTGCCACCAACTTGTTTTACGACGAGTTACGGAAACGCAAGCGGATTATGAGTCCTTTGTCACTGGATGCTCCCCGTTCCTTAGAAGACGGTGAGATGGATTGGGAAATCGCCGGTGATACCCCAGGTCCTGAGGAAGAACTGACAACTAGAGAATTTTATGAGCAATTGCGGGAAGCGATCGCGGATTTACCAGAAGTCTTCCGTACTACCATTGTCCTTAGAGAAATCGAAGGCATGGCTTATGAAGAAATTGCCGAAATTACTGGAGTTTCTCTAGGAACTGTGAAGTCAAGAATAGCCAGAGCTAGATCGAGGTTGCAAGCCTACTTGCAAAATTATCTAGACTCCTAATTTACAGCATCTTGCCTCTGCCATTGGGTAGATTTTAAGTATAGATTAAGAATTACTAGAAAGACATAGATAGTTTCTGCCTAAAGGTAGAAAATTGGCTAATTTTCCCGAAATTCCCGCCCAGTTTACCCGTGTATGAATTGGTAATAATGTTAAGATGACTACTGATTCTCAGTTTTACGACCGTTCTCCTTTGCAACTTCCTCAAGATTTGTCAGATGGAATGGCTAAGCATACCAATGAATCAACGGGTCTTATGGATATGGTGAAGCGCGATCGCTTCGAATTATTAAGTGCTTACCTGGATGGTGAAGTCACAGCCACCGAACGCAGGCAAGTAGAAGAATGGCTAGCAAATGATGCCTCAGTTCAATGTCTGTATGCTCGACTGTTAAAGCTGCGCCAGGGCTTGCGGACGCTCCCAGTGCCAGCAGTCCAACAGTCGCCAGAAGAAACAGTTCAGCAAGTATTGACACGTTTGCGTCGTCGCTCTCCTCTAAATTGGATGGTGGGAGCTGCGGCCATTGCCGCTTGTGCGATCGGTGCAGTATCAGGCTTAGTAGGTGGTGGTTCGATGGTGCCGCAACTGGCACAACGACTACAAAGAGAACCTATACAAACGTCCTCAGCGTCTATAGTTCCCCCATCGCCGCTGATGGTGGGACTAAATAACCCGGTAATTGAAATTCCGAAAGCAGCAGTAGCCTCTCCAGAAAATTCAATTTATCAGGTACAGCCGCAACGACACGACCCCAAACAGGACATAAACTAATCGCAAAGTTAACAGTTTAAAGATTGTAACTGTACTTTGGGGTTAAAACACAGCCGCTCCACCAGCCCCCAGGTTGGAGGAAGCCTCCTAATCGATCGACTTTCTCTAAAGTCATTAAATAAACCCAAGCCCAACCCAGAGAGAGTGACTGTGGCTCATAAACCTCGATAATTTGTCGATTATAGAGGTTTTCTGGGGTTTGTCTATTGGGCTGGTAATCTTCCAGTACATCTAGCTCATTTAAAATCTTTGGGTTGGAAAAAGAGAGTAAATATCCGTAAACTTGGCTATCCCCTAGCGTCATCGCTGGGTAGCCCATTGGCAGAGCAAATAATTTACCTTGTACAAGAGCTATTTTGACATCAACTACTTTGCCACTACAGTATCTTTTATAGTTAGCTTCACCTGGTTTGAGCGTGCCGTAGACAAAAACCCGCACTAAATCAGAAAATTTTATATTTGATTCAACCATTTAAACCTTCATCAAATGACTCTCGTTATATCTGAAAGAGTCGCAGTTTGGGCATAATCAGGCTGCTCCTCAATCGCACTATATATAAATCTGTGAGTAGTTGACCTACAATATAGGTTGACATATTGAGTTAACCCAATATGTATGGAGGCGAATAGAATTACAGACCCAGTAGGAGAATTTTTGGTGGATTCCCGATACAACCCAGCAGCAATTGAGGAAAAATGGCAAAAAACATGGGTAGAACTTGGCTTAGATAAGACACCGACAGTTAGCAACAAGCCAAAATTTTACGCTCTTTCCATGTTCCCTTATCCATCGGGCAGCCTACACATGGGTCACGTCCGTAATTATACGATTACCGATGTGATTGCCCGCCTCAAGCGAATGCAAGGGTATCGGGTAATACACCCAATGGGTTGGGATGCCTTTGGCTTGCCAGCAGAAAACGCTGCCATTGACCGTGGTGTACCACCAGCAAAGTGGACTTATCAGAATATGGCTCAGATGCGGCAACAATTGCAGCGTCTTGGTTTATCTATTGATTGGGAATGCGAACTTGCTACCTGTTCACCAGATTATTACAAGTGGACACAATGGATTTTCTTGCAGTTTTTGCAAGCTGGGTTAGCTTATCAAAAAGAAGCGGCTGTAAACTGGGATCCGATCGATCAAACTGTACTGGCAAATGAGCAAGTTGATAACGAAGGACGTTCTTGGCGGAGTGGGGCAATAGTTGAGCGCAAATTATTACGCCAGTGGTTTTTCAAGATTACCGACTATGCAGAAGAATTACTCAATGACTTGCATCAATTGACAGGTTGGCCAGAACGCGTCAAATCGATGCAGGCAAACTGGATTGGCAAATCTACAGGCGCTTACTTAGAATTTCCCATCATTGGGATAAATGAAAAAATCGGAGTGTACACCACACGCCCAGATACAGTTTTTGGTGTCAGCTACCTAGTGTTAGCACCAGAACATCCCTTAACAAAGCGCGTCACTACAAAAGAACAACAAGTAGCGGTAGAAGCCTTTGTTAAAGAAGTCTCCCATCAAAGTGAGTTGGAACGTACCTCTGAAGATAAACCGAAGCGGGGTATCCCCACAGGTGGTAAGGCAATTAACCCATTCACAAGGGAAGAAGTGCCGATTTGGATTGCTGACTATGTACTGTATGAGTATGGTACTGGAGCAGTTATGGGTGTACCAGCACACGATGTCCGGGATTTTAAGTTTGCCAAAAATTACGATTTGCCAGTTGATTTTGTCATCGTTTCCCCGGATGATGTTGCAGGTTTTGACTTAACCCCAACATTAGAGATAGATGAAGTCACACAACTCATCCAAATTGAATATAACCAGGCATACACTGAACCAGGAATTTTAATTAATTCTGGGGCTTTTACTGGTATGACTTCCACAGATGCTAAACAAGCAATAATTGAATACGCCGAACAACAAGGTTTTGGTAAAGTACGGGTGCAATATCGCTTGCGGGATTGGTTGATTTCGCGGCAGCGTTACTGGGGCGCACCGATACCTGTAATTCACTGTCCCAACTGTGGGATAGTTCCTGTACCTACCAAAGATTTACCCGTACAGTTACCGGAAGAAGTGGAATTTACTGGACGTGGTGGTTCACCTTTGACTCAGTTGTCAAGCTGGGTAAATGTGCCTTGTCCGACTTGTGGCACTCCAGCAAAGCGGGAAACTGACACGATGGATACTTTTATTGATTCCTCGTGGTATTTCTTGCGCTTCCCTGACGCTAAGAATGAACAACAGGTTTTCGATTCCAGTAAAATCAATGACTGGATGCCAGTCGATCAGTATGTAGGTGGGATTGAACACGCGATTTTACATTTGTTGTATTCGCGCTTCTTTACTAAGGTTCTGCGGGACAGAGGCTTGTTAAACTTTGACGAACCTTTCCAACGCCTGTTAACTCAAGGTATGGTGCAGGGTTTAACCTACCTAAATCCTAATAAGGGTGGTAAAGATAAATGGATTTCTTCTAATCTGGTAAATTCAGCCGACCCGCGCGACCCCCAGACAGGTGAACCGTTACAACGTCTCTATGCCACCATGTCTAAATCAAAGGGCAATGGTGTAGCGCCAGAAGATGTAATTTCCAAATATGGTGTAGATACAGCGCGGATGTTCATCTTGTTCAAAGCGCCGCCAGAAAAAGATTTGGAATGGGACGAAGCCGATGTGGAAGGACAATTCCGCTTTTTAAATCGGGTTTGGCGTTTGGTAACAGATTATATTGCGGCTGGGGTATGCTGTAAAAAAGCTCAACTCTCTGATTTAACTAAAGCAGACAAGGAGTTGCGGCGGGCAATTCACACGGCTATTCAAGCGGTGACAGAAGACGTAGAAGACGAATATCAATTCAACACAGCTATTTCCGAATTGATGAAGTTGAGTAATGCCTTAACTGATGCCAACGGCAAAAGTTCACCAATTTACGCAGAAGGTATTCGGACTTTAGTGGTATTATTAGCACCCTTTGCACCACACATTGCTGATGAATTGTGGCATTTATTAGATGAAAGTGATTCAGTTCATACTCAAACTTGGCCATCATTTGACCCGGCTGCTTTGGTAGCTGATGAAATCACTTTAGTGATTCAAGTTATGGGTAAAACTCGCGGCTCGATTCAAGTACCAGCACAAGCAGATAAAGCCGCGTTGGAGAAATATGCCCGTGAATCAGAAATTGCCCAGCGTTACATCGAAAGTAAAGAGATTAAAAAGGTAATTGTAGTGCCTGGAAAGTTGGTGAATTTTGTAGTTAGCTAAGTACAGCTTTGCATAGAATTGTGGCGAATTGAGGGTTTAAATTTAAACGTAGACGCGCTTCGCCTTTTTGCAAGGTAGGGGCGCAGATAATTCGCTACGAATTATGAAATGTTGTACTTAGAATCGATAAAATTGTAAATGTAGCGTGACAAAACATCAGAGGATTTACATCTGTGACACTCAAAGAGTTAGAACAACAACTTCTATACCTAATCAGGAAGTGCTAGCATTTGCCATAAGTCAAGAACGCTCAATATTAACTATCAACAGAGTTGATTTTATCCGTTTGCATCGTCGTAGTTCTAATCATTTCGGTATTACTGTTTGCACGAACAATTCTAATTGGAAACAATTTGCAGCACGGATAGATGAGGCTGTGGTCCCAGAAGAATCGTTGCAAGGAAAACTAATTCGTGTGGTACGTCCAGTCACTTAAAAAGGTTTTGATGGAACGCGCAAATGCTAAAGTCGTTAAGTATATGTTGCAACAACTCTTTTATCAGTAGTTGACTTCTATAGTGTATGTGTATTTAAAAACATCTATCCGAGCGTCCAGAGAGGTGGATTGTTTTATTTATACACAAAAAAGCGCTTGAGGTTTTGCTCACTCAAGCGCTTTTCCGTAAAAGCTTATACCAACTCACTCGTTTGACGCAACATTTGAAATCTGCAACACTCCCTGAGGAGGGAGTATTACGGGGATAACTTGTGACAAACATGTGGTGAAATGGTATCACTCCTTGCACTAACTAAGAATATCTCTTTTGTAAGAATACCGGGGATCTAGTGAGTGACAGTTTATGAACTGAACACTAGTTAAAAACGATTCACCGTGAATAGTAACTAAGGAGACTAAGCACGAATGTAGCAATTTTGTAAGTATAGTATAAAAAATTATAGTTTATTAGTACCCGCCGTTGGTATTGCTTACCACTAAATGCAGTATCAAAAAGTGCAGCAATTAATAGCATAGATATCTCAACTTCTGCGTCAAATTAGTCGCTATCAAATAAGCTAGAAAAGGCTTGGATATTGGTATCGAAGCGATTTTGACTCAAATAAATCATAGATGAAGGTATTTTTTAGAGAATGACAACCCAAGAACAAATCTTTGACCCAAATAGATTGAAAAGTTTGGGTTGGGTATCTTCTATCTCTTAGCAAACGGTGACATCCAAGTCTTCCGTATAGTGTAGGGGGTTACTTCTTTCGTGGAAGTAAAACACAACTTTTTCTCCGACAATTACTGCAATGTTCAAAACGATTTCGCGTTTTTCTATAAAAAAACTGAGGTGGATTATGGGTGGATTTTAAGAATTTATTGTACCTATGCCTCATTTAGATAGATGTTTCATCCTTGGCTAAAATAGCCAGCCGTTCGCCTAGGAGCAGACACCTTAACCTGGCGTCTAAGTGTATGGTAAGATTGCCTGCAACAAAGGTTTTATCTGAGTTAGAGTCTGGTATAAATTGCAAAGGTCAAGCTGACCGATCATTAACTCCCACGATATTTTTCCTATGAATTTGGAAAATATACAACAATGCTGGTGACGATCTGAGTAGAATTTGTAGATGAATATCTAGGATTTGCTATCAGACTTAACCAATTTCCCACAATTTTGACTTTTATTTGACTTTTAGGATAGACACATGAACGATAAGCTGATGCTGATGATTCCAGGCCCTACACCGGTGCCAGAAGCTGCCTTACTGGCATTAGCCAAGCATCCGATTGGGCACCGTACTAGTGAATTTAGCAACATATTGGCAGAAGTGACAGAAAACCTCAAGTGGCTGCACCAAACTCAAAGTGATGTGCTGATGCTGAATGTCAGTGGTACGGGTGCTGTAGAAGCGGGAATAATTAATTTTCTCTCTCCAGGCGATCGCATTTTAGTTGGCTCTAATGGTAAATTTGGCGAACGCTGGGTAGAAGTTGGTCAGGCCTACGGTTTGAATGTAGAAGAAGTTAAAGTGGAATGGGGAAAACCCTTAGATCCCGCAGTATTTGCTGAAAAACTCCAAGCAGATAGCCAAAAGCAAATCAAAGCCGTAATCATTACCCACAGCGAAACCTCGACGGGTGTATTGAATGACCTAGAAACCATCAACCGCCACGTTAAAGAACACGGTGAAGCTTTAATTATCGTTGATGCCGTCACGAGCTTGGGTGCATTCAATCTACCCGTGGATGCTTGGGGTTTGGATATCGTCGCCTCCGGTTCCCAAAAAGCTTATATGATTCCGCCGGGATTAGGTTTTGTCTCTGTCAGTCCCAAGGCTTGGGAAGCTTACAAAACTGCGAAGCTACCGAAATATTATTTGGATTTAGGCAAATATCGCAAAGCTACAGCCAAAAATACAACTCCATTTACTCCGCCTGTGAACTTGATCGTAGCGTTACACACTACGTTACGAATCATGAAAGAGGAAGGCTTGGAATCAATATTTGCTCGACATGAACGGCTGAAAAATGCTACCCGCGCCGCCATTAAAGGATTAAATTTACCCTTGCTTGCAGCAGATAATTCCGCTAGTCCAGCAATTACGGCTGTAGCACCACAGGGAATTGAACCGGATAAGATTCGGTCATTGATGAAAAAACGCTTTGATATTGCTTTAGCTGGTGGTCAAGATCATTTGAGCAATAAAATTTTCCGTATTGGTCATTTGGGTTTTGTAAGCGATCGCGATATCCTTAGTTGTATAGCATCCTTAGAAGTTACCCTAAGAGAACTTGGCTACGAAGACTTCACCCCTGGTTCTGGTATAGCAGCAGCAGTTAAAGTGTTTAGTCAGTCCTGAGTACTAAATTAAAAGAGCGAGTTGATAATTTAACTCGCTCTTTTAATTTGTATATAGAGTAGAAACTGTCAGGGTCAAGGGAGCTATATATCAACCTTTGCATAAGGTAGAGTTGATGTGACATACCTCAATTCTCCTAAATGACACCAAGTTGCCCTAGATAGTATTATTTGCTTTGAAAAAAGTCGAATTGTATCTTTGACACCAAACAAGACTAACTTTGGCAACTTAGTATCATACAAAATTAGCATCAATAGTATTGTTTGAGATTCTGCTAATATGCATTTGGTAGAAACCTTTAAGTCAAAGTCTAAAATCTAGAATCCAAAATTGCTATAGCCTACGCCGTCTCCAGCCAATCATAAATTTGTTCTAATTGCTCTAGAGTAATTAACCCATATTGCCAAAGAATCATTGCCAAAGGGCCTGGGTCTTGCTCCCTATGCCGAAGCGCCACCGCTAGTGATGCTGTGGAAATTGCCAAATCTTCTTGCAAAAAATTAATCAGTCGAGAATATTTTGATGGTGACATTTGTATCTCACCTCCTTGTGCAGAATGTATTGTCATATATCAGTTCATCATTACTCGGTAGACAGTGGCCAGTATTTCATTTGTCACTGTGCCGTTCTCGGCCATACACCCCAGCACAGTTTTTGTTAATCTGCCTTCAACAGAGGCTTCTTATAGATGTTCTGAGAAATAAAAATTCTCACACAAATCATCTGCTAGATTCTTAAGCAGTATTTTTACCTAATTAAATTAGCTTCATTTTATTTACCTTTGTATTTTATTTAATTACACAGGTAGTAATAAAGATTCCATAGCCTATACTCTCTTATTGGCGACTATTTACACTTGCGCCCAAGGGAATATTTTTGAGACCAAACCTGAAGACTGCGATTTTAGGTTTGAGACAGTAGAATTTTACATTATCACCATAGTTTTTAAATAGTAGCGTTACAAGTGCTGTTTGACCACATAAAGTGACATTTTTTACAAAAAAAACATATATTCGACCGTATAGGCTTTCAACCAAGTAATTACTTAAGTTTTTATCCGTGCAAAGCACCGGAGTTTCAAAGCTCAATTTTGATTGTATCGCCCACTTTCAACTTCAATTCAGTAGCTCTTCCAGAGCGAAGTTCAATCACCTTATCAATTGGTGTATTGGGACCATAGGTAGGACAAGGCTCACTTGCACAAGGAGGTGCAGCAACCTGAATATATTTAACTACACCTTTATGTAGAAATACCATGTCCAGGGGTACAGGTACATTCTTCATCCAGAAACTGACTGGTTGTGCTGAAGGAAACCCAAACAGCATTCCTCGGTCATTTGGCAAAGCTGGTCGATACATCAACCCCATCGCTTGCTGTTGTGGCGTCTGCGCTACCTCTAATTGAATCGTTGTACCATTAGGCACAATGGCTTTAGCAGAAATTGGTAGTTTCTGACCTAAACTCTCTGGTGCTGGAGTTTTAGAATCAGAGGTAAGGCTAGGAGATTTCGCTGTTGTTGGCACAGAACAACCCATCAGAAAAATACTCAGGATTATCGAGAGCAAACTTAGCCGACAAGTCATATAGCTTTTCGATTTTGTAATTTAGACTTCAATTTTACAGTGTTGTAGGCAGAATAAACCCTTTGGGTGGGAGGTAGCAGCACCCAAAGAAAGCATTCCCAATCTGAAACTGGTAACAAAGCAAGGAGATAGGCAAACTCCCGCTACAGTATACTAGGATTCTCTTAAAACGTACCCTACGCCTCGCACTGTTTGAATGAGGCGCTTTTGACCTTCATCTTCAATTTTTAATCGCAAGTAACGGATGTACACTTCAATTACATTTGACTCACCGAGAAAGTCGTAACCCCAAACATTTTCTAGAATTTGTTCGCGAGTTAACACCTCACGGGGATGTTCCATTAAGAATTTTAATAGTTCAAATTCCTTCATTGTCAAGTCAATTGGTCGCCCGTTGTGTATGGCACGGCGAGTTGCTATGTCTAAAATTAAATCCCCAAAGCGTAATTGCTCCGTGGTATCCACATCGGGTTTTAAGTAGAGGCGAATCAACTTCAAAAAATCTTCTGAGCGGTAAGGTTTGAGGATGTAATCATCCGCTCCAGCTTCTAGACAAGCTACACGATCGTCAACTGTATCCCTTGCCATTAAAATCAATACAGGCGATCGCATACCAGTGCTTCTCATATTTTTGCACAATGAGAGTCCTGATTCTCCTGCTAGCATCCGGTCTAAGACAATTAAAGCAGGCTGGCGATCGCGACAGTGTTGTAAACCACTCGTCGCATCATGAGCCAAAATTGATTCATAACCGGCTTCTTGCAAATCGCAAGAAAGCTGATTTGCAAGGCTCTCATCGGTTTCAATCACCAAAACACAGGGACTTTGAGCAACTGTCATAACAATTTGAGATATTGGATTTGGGATTGTAAAGATATTTTAGAGAAAATCTTTACATCAGTTATTAAAGTGCAATTACCAGTTTTGAGTGATGTAACAATCCTGATTTGACGCGCTGCTAAAAATGTTTTAACACGTTCAGGTGTCAGCTATCGAATTCTCAGATGCAATCTTAATAACTAACTCCAAATTCCATCTCTATACCAGTAATTCTGGAAGGAAATTAGCAAATGGGGGCATCGGGCATGGGGCAGAGGGAATAGGTTGATGAGGGGGATAAGGGAAAAGAATTAATAACCAATCCCCAATCCGCATTACCCCTTATCCCCAGAGGGGACCCCACCTTCCCCAATCCCCAATTCTTACGGCAATTCTACCGAAGTTGGTTTAGCGATATGTGGCAAACCCCAACCTAATTTTTCTCGCAAAATTCGGAAAAATTCAGGCGGTTGCAGGCGAATAAATCGGACAGTATATTGCGATCGCTCCATATATACTCTATCTTCTGGTAGTACATAGCATCCACCATTACCATCCACCACCATTACCAGCCGAGGAATGTTGACTGGGTAAATGTTGACAGATTCAGTATCTGGAAATACTAATGCTCTAGAAGCTAGGGAATGGGGACAAATGGGTACTAGCTGTAAAGCAGGTACGCCAGGAGTTACCACTGGCCCACCAGCACTCAATGAGTAAGCTGTAGAACCAGTAGGCGTAGAAACAATCACACCATCTGCGGCAATATCTACTGGCGCATGACGCCCTATGGCAATTTCAAAATGGCACATAGAGGTCAAAGGTTCCCGGTGCAGTACCATTTCATTCAAGCAGAGCGCTTCCCACAGTACTGAATCACCCCGAAACACTTTGACGGTGAGCATAGCTCGTTCTTCAATTTCATACTCACCCGCCATTGCCTGTTCTAGTGCTTGGGGCAATCGGTTCAGGAAAGTTTCCGTTAAAAATCCCATGTGGCCGGTATTCACTGTTAGCAGTGGAATACCACAGGGAGCTACCTGACGAGACGCTGCTAAAACAGTGCCGTCTCCCCCTAACACCACTGCAAACTCCATATCTGAGTCAAAACCAGGGGGCGTTAGACCGTCAATAGGGGTGTGGCATACAGGACTATCCGGGTTAGAGTAGCCCAGTATCCCACCAATACTCGATGTGATACATACATTCCAACCGGCTGCGGTTAGCTTGTCTTTCAACTCGATAGCGACACGGCCCGCTATCGGTTTAACGTCATTATAGATAATGCCTGCTTTCGGCACACTCAAATATCCAAGTTTAGGCGATGCTCTGTATTATGTAATCGTTACACATTTTTGGTCATGTAGTCATTAATCTAGAGTCAAATATCCAGAGTCTAAAGTTTAACGACTAATGTTTGTTTTATATGACTATTGACTATTGGCTTTTGAAGACTCTTTAAAAGGAGTTTTTTTCGGTTTCTGCTTTTTATTTTTATTTTTCTGGTAGTCTACCTCTTTGAGCTTCTTCATTATTCGGCTGAAGTACTCTTGTAGATAGCTTTCTAGGGTTGTAGTTTGTTGCTGATCTAAACCAAACACTGTATATACTTCATCCATTGAAGCATTTAACTGTTTACCACTAGCCAATACTTCTGTAAACGCCAGCCTGTCTGCTACGTTCCATCCCCACTGAAAGAACCGCATTATGCCGCGAACAGCACGCAGTAAGTTTATTGGCATCCGCGTTACTCTGGCATCTTTTCCAGATAAGCGTTCGCAGAGGTTGATAATTTCTTCTGCACTCCACGCACGAGTACCGACTACAGGAAAAGCTTGGTTTTCCGTTTCTGGTACACTTAATGCTCGGATCGCAAACTTAGCAATGTCCTGAGTGTCCATATAGGCGATGGGAGAAGAATTACCTGTTACCCAAACTGGCTGTCCTTCCAAAATGGGAATCCCATACTGACCGATTAAACCTTGCATAAATCCAGCTAGTTGCAAGATGGTATAATTTAAGCCTGACTCAGCCAAGAATAGTTCTGTACATCGCTTAATTTCCATTAGCGGCACTTCTGGATATTTATCAGCATCTAAAATAGAAAAGAAGATAAAACGCTCTACACCCGCTGCAATTGCTGCTTGAATCAATGCTACTTTGCCTTCCCAATCCACTTGTTTGATACTTAGTGAATCTGTAGGGCGAGATGTTGAGGCATCAATAACTTGGGTTACACCTTCTAATGCTTCCGCTAGGGTATCGGGGTAACGCAAATTTCCAGGGAAGAGTTCTGCACCCCATTCTTTAAGAAAAGCTGCTTTTTTACTGCTGCGGACAAGACAGCGTACTTTATATCCCTCATCGATCGCACGACGAGCCACTTGTCTTCCTAAGGTGCCAGTGGCACCGACGATTAATAATGTCATGAGGGTTGTAATAAATTTTAATGTTTTATGAAAATAATGTTATCAGAATAACCTATGCAAACAAAAGTTTACATCTTTTCTCAGAAAATTAATTTATTTGAATAGAGTTATGGGAAAATAGCTGTCCGGTTAACGGACAAGCTTTTTTCTCATTTCGATGAAAAAGTGAGTAGGGAATGGGGAGTGGGGAGAATAAGAACTCTTAACTCTTAACTAAGCACTCAGTACTAATTATTCTTCTGTGCCCTGAATTTTCAGTAACAACGCGCCTAAACCCCAGCCCACGAAGATTAAACCGAAAGATAATAGAGCTGCATTCAAAATTTCGCCGCCCATTGGTGTGATTCTCCTTATGCAAAGTGGTGTGTAAACTAGGTCTACCAGAAGCTTTTCAATAGTTGCTGTAGGATTAGACCTGTGTAAATAATTTTAAACTAGTTTAGCAGGTAATCCCTACTGGTTCGGGGGGCAATCCCTACTCTTTCCAGAAAGAAGATGGGGAAATTGGTAAGTTTTAATGATAATAATTATGAAGAGATTTTATGTATCCAAATAATCAAGTTAGTTTAATAAATTTTGTTAAAGAAAATCGTCCGCGTTTAGCATTGACATTAGGAGATCCGGCAGGGATTGGGCTGGAGGTGATTTTGAAAGCTTTAGCAGATCCAGAAATTAGTCAAAAATATGACGTTACAGTGGTGGGTAATGGGGATTTGCTGGCACAGACTTATCGCAAACTTAATTTAACTGAGAATTTTGCACCTTTGGCAAATCCAGATGGTTTGTCAGTTAGTGATGTGCAGTTGAATGGAAAAATTAAAGATCAAATTATTTCAGGAATAGGTAATGCAGCCAGTGGTGCGGCTAGTTTTGCGTATATGGAATATGCGATCGCTCAAACACTGGCTGGTAAATTTGATGGTATTGTCACAGGGCCGATCGCTAAATCGGCTTGGAAAGCGGCAGGGTATAATTATCCAGGGCAAACGGAACTTTTGGCACAAAAATCAGGTGTTGAGCGTTTTGGGATGTTATTCGTAGCGCGATCGCCCCATACTGGTTGGACACTCCGCGCTTTACTTGGCACCACACATATTCCCCTACGTCAAGTAGCCGATGTGTTGACACCGCAGTTGTTGACACAGAAATTGGATTTGCTGGTGGAGTGTTTAGAGAAAGATTTTGGTATATATAGAGCAAGAATTGCGATCGCCGGGTTAAATCCCCACAGTGGCGAACAGGGACAACTTGGACGTGAAGAACAGGATTGGTTAATTCCCTGGTTGGAGCAAGAGCGGCAAAATCGTCCACAATTGCAACTAGATGGCCCGATACCGCCAGATACGATGTGGGTTAAACCTGGTCAAGCTTGGTATGGAAATTCTTTAGTACAAAATCCAGCTGATGCCTACTTGGCACTTTATCACGACCAAGGCTTAATTCCAGTGAAGCTGATGGCGTTTGATCGGGCAGTTAATACTTCTATTGGTCTTCCTTTCGTTCGGACTTCACCTGATCACGGAACAGCATTTGATATTGCGGGTAAGGGAATTGCTGATGCTACGAGTATGAAAGCAGCAATACATTTAGCGGCTGAGTTGGTTAGTCAAAGATTAGCGGTGGGTTGTGGTTAAAAGTTTTTTGTTGCAATATTTACTAGGAATAATGCTGACTTGAATTTTGAAATTCTTGGAGACATCACCAATATTGAAATAATTGCTGTTGGTAACTCTATTCGTGAACTAGAACGCTTGCGTAAAACTTATGGTTCAGGACGGTGGCGGAAACTTAAAGGCTTTGCAACCATTAGCTTAGATGACAGAAGCATTTATGAAACTGAATTAGACTGGTATGAAGCTCACGGAATTGGTAAGAAAGAAATTAAAATAAAACGCTTTCTATAGGAGTCGTTATGCAGTCAGCGAACACAGAAACTCAATATGTTGTTTGCATTAGCAACAAAGATTATCCTGCTTCTTTAGAAATTCGGAAAATTTACCAGACTGTTCCTGATTCTGATGCTGTTAAGCACCGAATGATTAGAGTTATTGATGAATCAGGTGAAGACTACTTATATCCTAGCAATTATTTCGTATTGATTGAATTACCAAAAGCGGTTGCAGAAGCTTTTTCTCTAGCTAGTTAACATTTAATTATTTGTTCCAATAACTCTAAAATCTATTTCAAAAAATAGCTGCTACTTCTCACCAAAGCTGCCTTGAATCATATTGTGCTGAAATTTTATAACTTTATCATCGAAGCTATTTACTAGCTTCAAGTAAAGGCAATTTATAAATACCAGTTATCTGTTTTTCAGGCAACTGGTATTTTTTTGTACTTTTTAAGTTACAGAAAGGATAGGCTAACGCCTTAAACTTGCGCTCCCATCGGAAATACAAACTTTCTCTATCCACCTCATCTATCTCTTCACTTTCATCAATGAGGTCTTGGTTTTTCTCCTCTAATTCCTGCATATACTGCCTGAGTATACCCCCAACAGCGATCGCTCTGGTTTTATGCAGTTGACGGGTTAACTCTAAAAACCATTCTTTATCACCCACTAAATCTGACTCTTTCACTTGATACTTGAGAATTTCTGGGATAAGTAGTGAAGGGTTATGATGCTTTGCGATCGCGCTAATATGAACAACAGGCTGGTAATCAATCCGTAAGCACTGCTGCCATAATGCTACCCATTTGGCATGAGAAAGATAGCCATGACTGAAATAGGAAGGCGGCACCATTGCCAAAATATGTAAATGCGGGTGTGCTGAGACTCCATCCCTACCTTTAGTGACTTCTATGGACTTCACCCAACCTTTCGCAGGCCATGCTTTCAATTCAGTCAATCGCTTAAAAGCTTTATTCATCAAATCCAAGTTTTCCTTGAGTTCTTTAATCTGGCAATTCTTTACAGTCAAGGTAATAAACAGCCAACGGTGCTTGGGGTAATCAGTGACAACCTGTGGGAGAATTTTGTAAGCTCTTGCTTTCCACATGAGCGATCGCCGCCACTGACAAACTGGACAATGACGAACCCTACAGAATCGGGTATCTGATAGTTTTAACTTGAGAATAGCTTCCGATTCATCTGGTACTAATTGAAATTTCAGCAACTCGGAACAGATTCTCATCCGCTAAGCATACTGCTGAAAATAATGTTCTTCTGCTTTGGCGTAATAATCCAAGACTTTATCAGTATTAGCTCTGTGCTTGTCCCAAATTTTACCTATAGATGAAACTTCGGTTAAGCTCTGTATATTTTGATTTTGTTGGAACTTATCTTGAGACGATATATTAAAAGCAATAAAGTTACTGTCTGAGGCTTGGACAGACACGAAATCACCAAATCAGTTTGTATTAACGTCCCAAATTAACGCAACTTATATGATCAAGCCTCAGTAAAAGTATTTAAGTAAGTCAGATGCTATAAGAATTTATAATTATTACCCCATGCATAAAGGCACTCTTTTGTCTCCATTAATAAACAATGGTACAAGTACTCATTAATTACGAATTACGAATTACGAATTAGTATTTTCGTTGGGTGCTTCAAACTTGTAACCATAGCCTCGCACAGTTTTAATAAACTCCGGTATGCTGGGATCGACTTCCATCTTTTTGCGAAGCTGACCAATATGCACATCAACCACTCGGCCATCTCCTACGTAGTCGCAACCCCAGATTTGTTGGATTAGTTGTGGACGACTCCAAGCCTGATTAGGATGACTTGCCAAAAAATGTAAGATATTAAATTCCAGCGCTGTTAAGGCAAGAGTTTTATCGTTAAGTGTTACCTCCCGGCCCTCTGGATTAATTACTAGCTGCTTGAAAACGATACGTTGTGTTGGGGAAGGATTGATGTAGCGTATCCGCCTCAAAAGAGCTTCTACTCTAACTTCAACTTCTGCAAGACTAAATGGTTTAGTCATGAAATCATCAGCACCTGCGCTTAAGATTTTAATTTTATCAGCCTCGTCAGTTCTACTAGTTAGTATCAGTACTAAAACATTAGTACGACTCTGCATTTCTTGGCAAAGGCTATAACCCGTAACATCCGGCAAATTCCAATCCAGAATTACTAAAGCTGGGTTGAATTGCTCAAACAACGATAAGGCAGTCCTACCATCTGCTGCCGACTCTATTTGATATTTTCGACTTAAAAAACGATATACGAGATTTCGGACGCCGAAGTCGTCATCAACGATCAGAATTTTGGGAGTAGTAGCAGTAACCATAACCATAAATGCTGCCTATTGTAGATTGGGCGATTTGCTGTTGCGTCAGTTTTACTTTACGTGTTTCTGTTGAGAGTGTATTCACGCGCGTCTCTGCTGAGTATCATCGCTCCTGTAGTACTTGTATACATTTAATTTTTCATGAAGTTTATGACAACCTCAGCCATCGTCATGCTGATAAAATTCTATGATTATCGCATGATTGCATAACTTTGAATTTATGTTGTATAATATAGTAATTATACATATCTATAAGTATAATTACAAACCATCTCCGTAATTGCAAATAATCAAAAGACACATCCAGAAGCGACAGCAATTGCTAAAACTTTAAAAGAGCAACACACTCCCTGATTAATTAGGTCTCTACAAAGGCTCATAAATTAACTTATGAGGCAATCTAGATTCTCAACTTCTACTTACTCCACTGTACTTTAGCCAATAGGTATGTTCTTTTAAAGAAGGTCTACGAAAATCTACCCTGGTGCATTTACATATAGCTGCCCTCTTAAGCATATACTATACTACAAGTTTCATGACAAGCTAAAGACTGAAAGCATTGCTAGAAGGTATAAGGGCAGCAAAAACAGCTTTAACAGACAAAAGCAACAGCAAAAATAATAGCTCTAGCAATATTACAATGTCAAAGAATTGCTGGGAGATTGCCTTAATAGTGCTGTTTACAGCAGAATTAAAAATACAGAATTCGGGAGTAAAACACCCTTTATATCTAGGTAACAAACGAATCGTTGTGTAACTCACTTTATTTTCAATCTGCTGTATATAACTCTAGAAGTGCAGCAAAAGATTGAAGAAACATTATTATTAGCGATCGCTAACAATAAAAAGGTATACGATTATTATATTTATCGCTAAATATTTTTCATTTTAAACTAATGTTTCTCTCAATTTATGAGGAATTTAGTAAAATAAAAAATGTCTCAATGACTGAAATCACAAAAACATAAACCTTAAATATATTTAATTATATTTATTAGGAAAATTTTTATACATACTTTTAAATGGCATTATTTGCAATTGATTAATTGGTATATTTTCTAGAAAGAACTCAGTCTATCTGAGGAGAGAGTTTAAGGATATTCATACCAGAGAAAGATCGATTAGATATCTTCAGTTCGCTAAATTGCTATTAATATCGTCAGTAAGGAAAAATTATGGTTAATAATTTAGTAGGCGGCGTCATTCCCCCACAGCCACCAATAGAAGCACAAACAGAGGCTCATGTCCTAAAGACTCGTTTGGAATGGGGCGAACCAGCTTTTACAATCCTAGATGTACGTGATCGCCCGACCTACAACCAAGGTCACATTATGGGAGCAATGCCAATGCCAGCAGATGAATTGGTAGAGCGTGCACTATCTTCTTTGGATAAGAGCCGTGATATTTATATTTACGGTGCCAACGAGGAAGAAAGTGCTCAAGCTGCACAACAACTGCGTTCCAATGGATTTGAACACGTCTCCCAACTCAAAGGTGGTCTTGAGGCATGGAAGGACATTGGTGGTCCAACAGAAGGCATTGTTGAATCAAAAACTCCCGCAGGTGCAGACGACTACAATGTGGTAGATCGGCTAAAAAATCACCAAGAAAATCTGCAAAAGGGAGGCACTAGCGCGACGGAATCTATTAAACAGGGAGCCGCTAACCTTAAGGAAGGCATAAAAGAGGGAGCTAGTAATCTTAAAGAAAACATTCAACAGGGAGCCAGTAATCTCAAAGAAAACGTTCAAGAAGGATCTAGTAACCTGAAAGAAAATGTTCAAGAGGGAGCTAGTAACCTCAAAGAAAATGTTCAAGAGGGAGCTAGTAACCTCAAAGAAAACGTACAAGAGGGAGCCAGTAATGTCAAAGAAGGCATTAATGAATCTAAAACTCCTAGAGACACTGAATAATTCCAAGATTGGATCTTAGGCAAAAAATAACTTAGAAAGTTAGCGAATAGACCTCTTGTATAAATCAAGCATAAGAACCCCACTCTGCCATTGACTAACGTCAAAGTTTCTCCTCTTTGATATCGAAGAGAGGTTAGGGTGGGGTGTTAAAAAATTTTCCAAGAGGTCTAATCTCAATTTTTCATGAATAGAAAAGTCACAATTCACTAATGGAGCCAGAGACTGCGAAGCTCCGATCATTATACAGAATATTCTGTATAATGATATTTGTCTTCTAGCTCAATAACTTTTGCAATAAGTTTACGGTTTGATCAGTGTTCAAACAAATCCTTAAATTGCAATAAATCTAAAGAAACTATTGTTGGTAGAAATTCAAAACATTCTTGAGCAATTTTCCAGCGTTCTTCTCGTTTAAGCATTTGTATTAGCTTCTGCTGCACACTAAGTAAGTAGCGCACATCATTGGCAGCATAACTTAGTTGAGCTTCAGATAAACTAACGGTGTTGCCCCAATCAGAACTTTGAGAGCTTTTATCTAGTTCCACTTGTTCTAACTCTTGTACCACATCTTTGAGTCCGTGGCGATTTGTGTAAGTACGAGCTAATTTACTGGCAATTTTGGTGCAAAAAATTGGCTTTACCTGAATACCCAGATTGGCTCGCAAAGTGGCAAGGTCAAATCGAGCAAAGTGAAACACTTTCACAACATTGACTGCTTCCAAAAGTTTTTTTAAGTTGGGAGCATCAACTTGTCCTTTTGCTATACGGATTACAGTCACTTTCCCTTCAAGATTGCAAAGCTGGACAAGACACAAGCGATCGCGCAACGGCAATAATCCCATCGTTTCTGTATCAACTGCGATCGCTGTAGATTCTAAATACTGGCTAAGGGCTGCGTCACTGAGGTCGCGATCGCTCACCTGAAAATCTGGTAATGTCATCAATCTTTCAAAAATAATAGCAGTGTCCAGCAGAAAAAAATCTTGTTAGACACTACATTATTATTGTGCAAAAAAATCAAAAATTAAATCTACCTAGTGCGAAAAAACATTTGTGTCAGGTAGACTTCGCCTTGTTTATTAGTAGCAACACCAATTCCAGTCAGGTTGTATTTTCCTTTAAGATTCTTTAGATGTCCGGGACTGTTAATCCAACCAGTAACAGCTTCCTCTACGGGGTTGCTATATCCCCGATTGAAAGCAACATTTTCTGCTGCACTGTTATAGCGAATCGGAATAGCTTTGACTCGCCCTTCAAATCCCTGATGGCTAAATGGAGTTTTGCCTTTAGCCATATTTTGACTATGAATTCTTGCCTGTTGAGTTAAATTTGCATTTAAGGTCAACTTTGGCAGCCCTTTAGAAGCCCGATATCGATTAATTTGGTCAAATACTGATTTTTCTAGCTCAGTAGTTTTAAAAGTAGGAGTCGATATTGCAACCTGACTAGAAAAAAGCGACAACAGCTTATTACGGGTGGATGTATTCGTAGAAGTATGATTTGGTATCGGAGCAGTCGTTAATCCACTAGCAAGGACAAGCGCACTTAAAGCGATGCCAAAAGCAGTTTGTCGGAACATGGAGAATTGCGTAATGTGTAGAGATATAAGACTTCTACTCTACCCTATTGTTCCAAGAATATATACCACAATACTGTTAAGTAATGATGAATTTCGGCAATTTGGCTACATCCTTTACAAGTAACACAAACAATCATTTTCATTTGTCAGTATTTCAATAGGTCAGTTTCATGAAAATCACGGTTAGTTTTGCTGATAACTTAAGATTTTCAGGAATCTCGCAAAAGCTTTGCTGACAGGTTAAAGTTTGGAGAATTTGAGAAAAAACCTGAATTGTCTCAAATTTAACGCTGTGTGCAATTTTTACTCAAACTTCATTTCTCAACCCCTTGCTTTCAAAGCTTTTCTCTTTACCGGAGAGAGGAATGGAAATAAAGTCAGAATATTAAATTGCACATTGCGTCAAACTTATGAGCGAATGAATATTTGTGTGAAGTAGATTGCGCCTTTACTATTCTTAGCGACACCAATCCCTGTCAGATTATAATTACCTCTAATATTGGCAAGATGCCCTGGACTTTTAAGCCAGCCTTGAACAGCTTTTGTGGCAGGATCGCTATATCCCTGGTTGTAAGCGACATTTTCACCAGCTGCTCTGTAAGAAATACGGGTTGCCTTAACACGTTCTGTAAATCCATTATGTCCAAAGGGAACAGTACCATTAGCCATATTCTGACTATGAATCCTCACTTGATTGTCGATAGCAGCATTACGAGTCAGTGCTGGTAGCCCTTGGGAAATTCTGTAGTTATTAATTTGGTTAAAAATCGACTGTTCTAGAGCAGCAGTGTCGATGCTAGATGCTGCAATTTTTAAAGTACTATTTGATACATCTGAATTCATCGGCGTGAAAGCTGGATTTGTTACAGGAGTAGCGATCGCTCCACTACTGAGAATGATAGTGCCTAAAGCGACGCTGTAAATTATTGGCTTAATCATTTGCTAGAAGTAAACTTTTAGACAATGTAACCAACTAATATCAATGTGACAAATTGCTTATAGGTCTATATAGCTTTATTTGTAGGCTTTTTTGTTAAAAAACTACCAGCAAACGTTTAAATTCATGATTTTACAGAAAAATAGTGCTATTTCATCAATAATCATCTTCTACCATTAGTATAATTATTTATATCTACATTCTGTACTTAGCTGTCCTATAGTAGTGTAATTACTAAAATTTTTATATTTTTTAGTTTTATATGATGCTTTTTTACTTGAGATATTCAGTTATTTTACTGCTTTTAAGTATATTTAATAGCTTTAATAATATACAAAAAAACAGTAAAAACCGATTGTCGCAGTTGAAGATACGGAATGTAGAATATAAATAGGCTAGATTTATTCAGGAAAATATCTGCGTGATTTCAACTAGCTTTTGTTGAGAGTTTCTAACTCTTCCTGTACCACGCGCAACACCCGTGCAATATATTCTGCACGCCACTGTTCCCGTTCCTTAGTTACTTTGGCATCCGGCTCGTAAGCTTCAATCTCACTAGCCGATAAAATACCTTTCACCTCTAGCAACCGTTCAATCGTGTCTAGCCGCTCATGCAGCACGGACACCTCACCAGTCAAAGCCATAACGATCGCTAATAATTTATCAGTTTGCGGATTTTCTAAGTAAACAGGTCGTTTACCTTTGGCTATTTTTGTCATCCTAATATCAATTCTCCAAAAATAAGACTAGACATAAAAAACGAGGAAAGCCAGATAAAATCTGACTTTCTCAATTACAAATTGCTATAACTTCCTTAGCTTACTTAGTTGCAACAACCAGAAACCAAGTGCCTTGGGTGGTTGAGTTCCGATTTTGAAACATAGCATTAGTTTCTTTTGCTTTCCATGCCCCATTGGGGACAAATTTCTCAAATGTCTTATCTGCTGCAAAACCAGCCTCAGTAACTAGCGGCACCAAATCTAAATCGCGTACAGCACTCCAAAAGGGTTCGTTGTTGTTAGCGGTTTCCCAATCAGAAATAAACTGTCTATAAACATCCATGTGCCGATATAGAGGTGCTTCTAGATGGATCATCATGCCGCCAGGAGCCAGTAGACGATAAGACTCTTGCATAACTTTACGCACAGATGGCGGGGGAATTTCATGCAGCAAAATGTGAGAAACTACTAAGTCAAATGATCCATCCGGGAAATTAGTATGTTCAGCATTTTGCTGAGAGAAGTGTACCCGTTTTCCCAAGGCTTCGGCTCTTGCATGAGCATAACGCAGCATGGGTGCACCTACATCTATGGCATGGACTTCTGCATTTGGGAAACCATCGACATAAGGTAATGTACTATTTCCAATAGAACATCCCATATCAAGAATTTTTCTGGGTCGAAAGTCGGGAAACTCTGCTAAAAGGTAGTTTTGGACTATAGATAGCCCCATATCATCATTAAGCGGTCCCAACCAACCCATTCCATAAACGTAAGCGCCGCGATCGTAGGTTGCGCCTGCTGCGACATCATCAGCAGTGAATTCACTATGATATCCTCCAGGCATACAGTGAATGTCTACAGCCTTTTGATGAGTAGGTATTTGAAAATTTGGTTCGAGGGTTAAAGTACCCAGTTCACCACCCTTGTCTTTGGCGCGCTCAATCAACTCTGGCAGTTGTCTGTCAATATTGGCATTTACAGAATCCCATAACATTTCCTGGTTGATGCGCTTGAGGGCACTAGTCCAGTGGTAATAGGGTTCGTGCTGCATTACTTCCCGAATTTCATAACGATTCTGGGGAGGACGTTGATGTGCTTGTTCAAACTTCGGCTTGCCTAGTTTTTCATAAACTTCCTTATTACCAGGAAGGATATTCTTGAAAATGTGCATTTTCATTGTTTGCACAAAGTTTTGGCGTGCCAACTCGTCATGAGTGGGTTGCGGTAGCATAGCGTGTTGGAATTGTTGATCCATAATTTCCTCCGAAGAATTTGAGGTATATTTACGCAGGATTTAATAACTTGGCTACTGTTTGTACATCCTTATCGCCGCGTCCAGAACAGTTAATTACAATCCGAGGACTGTCGGTTAGTTGAGGACAGAGGGTTTCGAGATAGGCGATCGCATGGGCTGTTTCCAATGCCGGGATAATCCCCTCTAATTTCGACAATCGCTGAAATGCCGCCAAAGCCTCTGCATCCGTCACACTATAGTATTCGGCGCGGCCAGTATCTTTTAAATAGCTATGTTCTGGGCCCACACCGGGATAATCTAAGCCCGCACTAATTGAGTGTGCTTCAATGATTTGCCCATCTTCATCTTGCAGCAGGTAACTCATGGCTCCGTGCAATACACCAACTCGTCCTTTTGTCAAGGTTGCAGCGTGTTTTTCAGTATTGACACCTTCTCCGGCTGCTTCAATTCCAATGAAGCGTATAGAAGACTCATTGATAAACTCATAAAATAGTCCCATTGCATTGGAACCACCACCAACACAAGCCAAGAGAATATCAGGCAATACGCCCCACTTTTCCATTGCTTGGGCGCGAGTTTCTTGGCCGATTACTGCATGGAAATCACGTACCATCATTGGGTAAGGATGGGGCCCTGCTACTGAACCTAGGATGTAGTGAGTCGTTTCCACATTCGTCACCCAATCCCGGATTGCTTCAGAAGTAGCATCCTTCAAAGTTCCGGTTCCCGCCTCCACTGGACGTACTTCTGCCCCCATCAGTTGCATTCTGAATACATTCAGAGCTTGGCGTTCCATATCATGAACGCCCATGTAAATTACGCATTCCAGCCCAAAACGAGCGCAAACTGTGGCTGTAGCAACTCCATGTTGTCCAGCACCCGTTTCGGCAATAATCCGCTGTTTACCCATGCGTTTTGCCAACAATACCTGACCAAGGGCATTATTGATTTTGTGAGCGCCAGTATGATTTAAATCTTCACGCTTTAAATAAATTTGTGGCCCGGTGCGATCGGGTCGGGCATAATGAGCAGTCAGGCGTTCAGCAAAATACAATGGTGTCGCACGTCCTACATAGTCCCGTAACAACTGCTGTAGTTCTGCTTGAAAACCAGGGTCATTACGGTATTGTTGATAAGCTGTTTCTAATTCAGCCAAGGCAGGCATGAGCGTTTCAGGTACATACTTACCGCCAAAGCGTCCAAAGCGGCCTAGCGTATCTGGAACCTGAGCAGTTGAAATTGGAGATAGAGGAGTGGTAGTCACAGGCTATTTTTTATGACGGGAATCACTTAATTATTATAGAAAAGTCTGAGGCATATCTGGAGAATGGGGAGGAAGCAGGGGGCAAGGGGGCAGGGGGCACAGGAGAATAATAAATAACAATATTATCTGCCTTGAAAATAAAACAAGACTTACGCAAACTAATATAAAACTCATATCTGATTTTAAACAAGATTTCAGATAAAACCCTGAAAAAACAGGCTTTTCAGTCTCAGTATGTTTTCAGAAATCAAATCGGAGTCCTATAGTTGAAATCTTGATTTTTAGGTAGGGACAATTCATGAATTGCCCCTGAGCGCGTGTACGTAAGTTCTATAGAAAATCGGGCTTGGAGATTAGGTTTTGCGTTAGCAGCTTGTTAACCTAACGCGGACTTTAACTCACTTTCCGCTTGTGCCAACGCATCTGGTAATTTACTTGCATCGCGTCCGCCAGCTTGGGCTAAGTTCGGTCTTCCACCGCCGCCACCACCGCAAATTTTAGCGATCGCACCCACAAATTTACCAGCTTGCAAACCTTTTTTGTTCACTTCTGGACTAAAAGCTGCAACTATACTCACTTTTCCCTCTTCGGGAACAGAACCCAGTACCACTGCACCGTTACCGATTTTTTGTAATAAGCGTTCGGCTGCGGTTTTCAATGATTCTGGATCGACACCTTCTAATTGGGCAACAATAATTTGATGATCGCCTACGGTTTGGGCTGTTTGTAGCAAGCTGTCTGATTTAGCGATCGCTAGCTGTACCTTTAAGGTTTCTAATTCTTTCTGGCTATTTCTTAGTTCGCTTTGCAGACTTGTGATTCTGTCTGGTAATTCTTCGGGTTTAACTTTAAAGCGATCGCTCAAATCTTTAACTACTTTATCCCGCAGATTGAGATAATCTAAAATTGCTGGCCCCGAAACAGCTTCAATCCGCCGCACCCCAGAAGCTACACCAGCTTCCGAGATAATCTTGAACACACCAATTTCAGCAGTGTTACTCACATGAGTTCCACCGCATAGTTCCATTGATACGCTGGGAAAGTCAATCACGCGCACTTCCTCACCGTATTTTTCCCCGAACATGGCGACAGCACCCCTAGCTTTTGCTTCTGCTAAAGGTAATACTTCCACTTTTGCAGCATGGGCTTGGGCAATCCAAGTGTTCACCTGTTCCTCAACTTGTTGAACTTCTTCTGCTGTCAAAGCGCGGGGACAGTTAAAGTCAAAGCGCAACCTATCAAAGGAAACCAGAGAACCTGCTTGAGATATACCCTCATCAACAATTTTTTTCAATGCCGCTTGCAATAGATGCGTTGCGGTATGGTTAGCTTGGGCGCGACGGCGACAAGCTGGATCGATTTGGGCGGTGACGCGATCGCCTACGCGCAGTGTACCGCGTTCGATGCGTCCGAAGTGAACAAAGAAATCAGATTCTTTCTTCACGTCTTCAACGCGAATGACAATGCCATCACCAGAGATATAACCGCGATCGCCGATTTGTCCGCCGGATTCAGCATAAAATGGCGTTTTGTCAAGGATAATTTGCACTTCTGTCCCCGCTTCTGCTTCCTCTTGAGAAACACCATTTACCAATATTGCTTCGACTTTGGCCGTCGTTGCAGGTTGGGTATAGCCTAAAAATTCGGTGACTTGGATGTGTTGTGCTAATTTGTCGAGAGAACCTTGCACAGTTAAATCGATGGTTTCATGTGCTGCTTTAGCACGTTCTACCTGCTTTTGCATTTCGGCATCAAATCCCGCTTCATCGACTGTCAGATTATTTTCTTCAGCAACTTCTTGAGTAAGTTCCAGGGGAAATCCGTAGGTGTCATAGAGGGTAAATGCGCTTTCACCGCTAATTTGAGTGTTACCTTGCTGTTTAAACTCTTGAATGATTTCTTCTAAGAGTTTTTCGCCTCTATCCAGAGTTCTGAGGAAATTAGATTCTTCCCGTTGTAACTCAGCTTTAATTGCTGCTTCCTGTTGGCGCACATTGGGGTAAGCTGATTCGGAAAGAGCGATCGCAGTTTCGGCAACTTGGCTAGTAAATTCACCAGAAATCCCAATTAATCGCCCATGACGCACCACCCGGCGAATTAACCGCCGCAGTACATAACCTCTTCCCACATTGGAAGCGCGAATTTCATCAGCAATCATGTGGACAACAGAACGAACGTGATCGCCAATGACTTTTAAGGAGACTTTGGTTTTTTCATCACTTTTGTGGTACTCAATGCCAGCAATTTCGGCAGCTGTTTGAATAATTGGGAAAATCAGGTCAGTTTCGTAGTTATTCGGCACTTTTTGGAGAATTTGCGCCATTCTCTCCAAACCCATACCGGTATCGATGTTCTTGTTTTGCAGTGGCGTTAAATTCCCGTCAGCATCCCGGTTATATTGCATAAAGACGAGGTTGTAAAACTCAATGAATCGGGAATCGTCTTCTAAATCTATATTTTCGTCACCGCGTTCAGGGTGGAAGTCGTAATAAATTTCCGAACAAGGGCCACAAGGGCCAGTCGGCCCAGATACCCAAAAGTTATCATCTTCGCCCAAGCGTTTAATTCTCGCTATCGGCACACCAATTTGATCGCGCCAAATTGCAAAAGCTTCATCATCATCTTCAAAAACGCTAACGACAAGATTTTGGGGGGAAAAGCCAAAGACTTGTGTAGATATTTCCCAACCCCAAGCGATCGCTTGTTCTTTAAAATAATCACCAAAGCTAAAATTACCCAGCATCTCAAAAAACGTGTGATGCCGTTTGGTGCGTCCGACATTTTCGATGTCGTTGGTGCGGATACACTTTTGCGAAGTCGTAGCCCGTTTAAATTCTGGTGTGCGCTGCCCCAAGAATACTGGCTTAAATGGTAGCATCCCCGCGATCGTCAGCAGCACGGTTGGGTCTTCTGGCACGAGGGAGGCACTAGGGAGAATTTGGTGTTCCCGTTGAGCAAAGAAGTCGAGAAATATGTTGCGAATTTCGTTACCGCTTAGGTACTGGGGATTTGAAGACATAGGTGTTTTTAACTTTGGACTTTAGACTTTCGACTTGGGCGTAGCGGCACTAGATAGGTGTATTTTCATAAATAGCTTTATATATTCTTGCATTTTGTTTCATATTACTGCCAGCGAATTCTGCCAGTGGGTGAGCAAAATGCATTAATTAAGACGTTTTTACAACATAATCAGATTCTGGCAAGATACGTGTAGGCGTAGCCAGCACTTCTTTATGAGAGGCTGCGCCAGCGACAAAGCTCAGTGACCGTCGTAGACATCGCATTTCGATGCTTAAAATTAATCATTAAGAAATACTTTAAAATTCCCATATTGAGGTAACAAATGGTACTACAACTGAAAGTATCAAATATTGCTTGTGAGGAATGATGTGCAAAAATAATTACTGAGTCTATCCACGTTATGGAACCTGAGTCAAAGTGGATGTTGATATTAACGCTAAAACTGTCACGGTGGAGTCCGAAACTTCTGAGGAGTCAATCAAACAGGTAATTGTTGCTGCTGGTTACGCTGTAGAAGGTTATCGAGCGGATTCCAGCTATTCACACTTTAATATCTCAGGCGACGCTAAGAAAATTTTTTATATTTTCTGCTTATATAAGGGCGGAATAGAAATAATTTCCCAAAATTAGGGGCAGGTTTTAACATAATTTTTTTATTTAGTTAGCTTTGTTTTCCAAATTTATGCTATTACAGCAAATAAAAAAGACGTAAATTAAGTAAATAAACAAATCTAGATAAAGTATAGGTAGAAATATTTTATTTCTCCTGCTAATGCATTGTTTTTTTGGTGAAATTTAACTGAAATTATAAATTTCTACCTGATAATTTATGTGTTTATTTAGAGAGTAGGTAAACCCCAAAGAGCTACTGTATATTGCAGGAGGTAGCAAAGCGGCGGCTTTTGCCGTTAGCGCAGCCCGCCACAGGCATCTGAACTTCGGTGGAAATGAGAGTTAGAGAAAGTTTTTGCGTAAGTTCTAATATAATTTAAATCCTTTCTTAATATTTGCTCTAAGCCTAGCTTATAAATAAAAAGCTAAATATTTTTATGGGAAATGATATTTTTCATTACATAAGAAAGTTTTGGATTTGATGATTCAATAAAAATTTTTATATTTTCTTTTTTTCTAATTGGGGATAAATTTGTCTGAATAATGCAATGCTTATTAAAAACTATATATTTCGGTAATTTCCTCAGGTAAATAGTACTTAAGAAACCACAGTAATAATTTTTAGATATTGAGATAATATTCAGTATTTGTACTGTTTTAAAAGTAAACTGTAAAGAAGACATTATTAGAAATGAACATTTTCCAAACTATAGTAGTAAATATAAAATCTTAAAATGAGATTAAATTTAAAATTTTACTATCTAATTGATATTGCAAAAACAAGATGTCAAAAAATATAATTTAGCCGAAAACATCATATTTAGTATTAGAGGACAAGAGCAGTAGTTACCCAAGTGAATTTATTCAAAATATAAATAGGATAAAAATAAAGCAATGAATATTTCTATTCTGATCTTTGGAAAAAGTAATTTTATCGCCACACTTCCAGATCAGATCCGTTATGCGACTGCTTTTAGTGTAGAAGTTATAGACAATTTGGATCGAGCAGTGTCGCGGATTAAAACAACACCTCCTGATATAATCCTGGTGCAAGCTAGCCTAAATGGCAGTATGGAACTCTGCGGTTGGTTGAAAGATCAGACAAAACTATCGTGGATACACTGTATTCTCTTCGAGGATCGTTCCCAGCAGCTGACTGAAAGAAATAAGGGTTGGCACAGGGAATTAGAGATGAGTGCTGCGGCCCTAAAGCAAGGAGCGGATGCATATATTTGGCATCTTATTGAAGAAAAAACAGAATATAGCTTGGCAGAGTTGACTGCCAATCATGGACTAATACTTGCTCAATTGACAGTTGGTTTGCGGAAAGCACAAAAATACCGAGATTTGATTCGGACAAATGATATGTTATCTGCGATCGCCTTAGCCGATTCGTTGACAGAATTAAATAATCGTCGTGCTTTAGAATGGGATTTACCCAGGCAAATTCAAAGAGCCAGGACTCAAAAAACTTCCCTGAGTTTGATTATTCTAGATGTAGATCATTTCAAGAAAGTTAACGATACTTATGGGCATTTAGTAGGCGATCGCATTTTGCAAATATTATGTCAGCGTTTGCGCCATAATCTCCGCTGTCAAGATACAGCATTTCGCTATGGTGGTGAAGAATTTGTGATTCTTCTGGCTAACACTACCGATGAAGAAGCACTATTAGTAGCCCGTCGTCTCAATCGCGTAGTCAGCGACGAACCATTTGCGCTCAACAATAAACTAACAATTAATGTCACTATTAGCCTGGGTACAGCCTCTCTGCAAGCTGAGGATGATGAGAAAGGAGAGAGTCTGCTACATCGTGCCGATCAATGTCTGTTACAGGCTAAAACTTCTGGGCGGAATCGGGTGATTAACTCCAACTACTTATCTCATCACGGCTCACATTTAAAAGCTGTTTCTTCGTGAAATTGGATGAGGTGGACAATTTATGATCTCTGGGAAGGCAGTTTAAAATTGGCACATACCACTTGATTAAATCGTATGTTTTTTGTATTATAGGTAAATCATTCATCCAGACAAAATTTTCCAAAAAAATGATCGCGCTTTGCGCGAGACATTAAGAAGCGTAAAAAATAAAGAGTAGAGTGTTAAAGGGTAAAAGTATAAAGGGCTACTAAGTCCTGCCCCCAATCACCACAACCCGAAAACCCACGAAGTAGTTCCCGAAGCCACGCGCGCCATAGAGGCGACTTGCCGAGCGGCAACCCCTGGGAATGTTGTACCACGAACCACCACGCAGCAGCCGATTTTGATTATCATTATCACCTAACAAAGCGCTTCCATCTTTTGGCGCTTTGTTATAATTTTCGTGCCATTCATCCAGACACCATTCCCATATAGTACCATGCATATCAAATAAACCGAAGGGGTTGGCAGGGAATTTTCCTACATCTGTTGTTTGCTGGCGATATTCACCCTTTGGTCCCTGAGCATAATTACCTGGGTATACTGTTCCGTTATAATCCCAGTCAGTACCTCGATAATTCGCTAAATCAGTTGTAATCGTTTCGCCAAAATAAAACGGCGTAGTCGTTCCCGCTCGACAAGCATATTCCCATTCTGCTTCACTGGGTAAGCGATAGGTTTTCTGAGTTTTTTGAGATAGTCGAGCGCAAAACTCAATTACATCATCCCAAGAAACTTGTTCAACAGGTCGATTAGCACCTTTAAAATAGGATGGGTCGGAATTTAAATCAATATTAACCTGGGGTAAGGCGGCAACAGCTGCCCATTGACTCTGAGTTACCAGAAATTTTCCCATGAAAAAGGGTTGAATGATAACAGAATGCTGTGGACTTTCCCAAGAAAGTCTTTCTAGCTCATCGTCTGGCGAACCCATGAGAAATTTACCACCAGGAATTGCAACCATTTCTTTCCAGAACTACACCATTACCCAAGTTTTCTGTAAAAAACTCGGTGCGTCCACGACTACGGTTAATTTCATAAGTTTTTTTCCCCATACCCAAAAATCCCGCTGATTTGGGCGTTAGGATGGCAGTGTCAAACTCAAACGGCTGAGTTTGAATACCTGGAGAAGATGATTTATTTTCTCGTTGTTTTTGTAATTCTGCTTCCTGTCTTTGATATTCGGCTCTTTCTTGTTCTAGGCGTAATTTTTCTGCTTGTTGTTTTTGATACTCTATTTCTTGTTCTTTTTTGAGACGAACTATATCTTCATCTTTAAGCTGATAATATTTTTGGAATTTCTTTAATTCAGCTTCAGCTTTTTCAGCCAATGGATATCCTTGTTCATCTACAAAACTCGTCAAGTATTGCTTGTATTTGTCTAGATTTTTCTTATATATACCGTAAGGTTCTAATACTTTTTCTCGAACTGCCCTAGCTTCTCGATCTGTTAATTTTAATTTTTCTTGTAAGTCTTTTAATATATCAGATTCCACAAGAGAAATCTCGCCATCAGACGCAAATTCTTCAGCCTTTTGGCGATACTCAACTATTGCAGCTTCCCTGATGAACCGTTGTTGTTGACGCTCCTTAATTAGTTGTTCAGCCGCAAACTTAATTCCCTGAGCTACATTTGTGAATGTATCATCTTGATTACTCCAAGACATAATAGGTAGGGCATTTTTGGGCAGAGCTTGTAGTTTAGCAAATGGTGCATCTTGCCAAAAAACGTTTCGCAGAATAATTGGAATAACACAAGCCTCTTCAGCTTCGTGGCGTTCTATCGCTTTGGTAACTTCAACATCCCAGCAGTATTTAGAATATATAAAGTCTGAACTGACTAGTAATAAAATGATATCGGCTGTATTTAAATTTTCATTAATCTCCCCATCCCATTCTCTTCCCGGTGGTATCTTGCGATCGTGCCAAGTTGAAATAATACCTTGCCGTTCCAACATGGTCAGGTGTTTAGTCAGTTCATCTTTTAGGGGTTCGTCGTTGTGAGAGTAGGAACAAACCACCTTGAGTGGTTCTAACGAAACATCTGCCATTTTGCATCTTTAGGAGTAGTATAAATTACGCTTCTTACAAATTATAGTATTTTTGCGTGATTTCCTTGATAAACTAACTCCGATCGCCAGTGCAACTCTTCATCGTCTTAACCTAAAGATACGAAATTGCGATCGCTATTCCATTTTGATGCTACTGCGATCGCTGTATAAAATCGACAGGGTAACTTTTATTCCAATCAAAACACGTCAAGCTTGACTCCAATCTTGCAACTCTAGTGCTTCAATTCTCTTTTAAAACTATGCTTTAGAATTTATCTAAATTAATTAATGCCTTAACTTATGCTTCTTACCGAACTCATACCGCTACTTAAAGAATTATCCCACACTGATAAACTTTTACTAATGCATTTCCTGGCAGCCGAATTGTTAAAGGAATCAAGTTTAGTTCCATTGGATGCTCAGGACAAAGTAGCTAGTCTTGGCTTATATGATTCTTTTGAAGCTGCTGCTGTTTTAGCAAAGGCATTAGCAGATGAAAAAGCAGCAACACATGGTTGATAAAGTTAGATTTGCATTTACTGAGGTAAATCCAGAACTTGGTGCATTAAGTACGCTGCCTTATCTACCGCTAATTCTCACTTATCAGAATCGTTCTGTAAGTGTATCAGGCTTACTAGATACTGGTTCTACTATTAACGTATTGCCCTACGAAATAGGGTTAAGGCTGGGGGCAGTTTGGGAACGTCAAAGACTCTCTGTTCCATTGGGTGGTAATTTAGCTAGGTTTGAGGCGAGGGCATTGGTGTTGATGGCGAATGTTGAACAATTTCCGACAGTAGAGCTAGCTTTTGCTTGGACAAGAGATAGAAACGCCCCATTGATTTTAGGACACATGAATTTCTTTGTAGCGTTTGATGTGTGCTTCTATCGTTCTGAATTAGTATTTGAAATTAGTCCTAAAATAGCTTGATGGAAATGGTGAAACCCAACATTGTATTAGGTTAACGTTGGGTTTCACTGCATTTAACTACCTTGATTCGGCGGTATTTGTTCAGGTGGCGTCTCCGCTGGGGGAGCGAGTACCGCATCCGGCACAATTTCTTCTACATTAATCGGTTGCTTATCCTCAAGTTCAAAATCTGGTTGCGCTGCTTCCACTAATTCCGGAGATGGGGGATGTGGTGGAATTGCTTCCGGTATACTCTCAGTTTTTGCTTCGGTGTCGGTAGTAACTGTCTTTTCTGGTGGTTGTTCTGGTATGACAATGGTTTTGTCAATAATCTCAATAGCAGGTTTCTCTGACAGTACAGAAGTAATATCTTCAGGTTTGGGGGTTGTGTGTGTCTTTTTGCTTACAGTTTGCTGCACCTTGTCTTTTGCGCCACTGAAGGTACTACCCAGACCTTTTTGCAACTGGCCCAGCCGTTCCTGAAGGGACAACTTATTCACCTGTTCTTGAATGCCAGTTTTTACTGTCTCAGTACTGGGTACTTGGGTTTGTTGTGCCTGCGGGGTCAATTGCCGACGTAATGATAGAGTTTGCCAGCCAAACCAAACCAAAAGAGCCACACTAGCCACATGACCCAGCAACAAACCTCCAGTAATGCGTGGTGCAAATACCCATAAGACTAAAGCATAGAACAATCCTACGCCACTCCAAATAAAGTCATTCTTACGATGGATTTCTGGAAAAAAGAAAGCCGCTATGTAAATGGCTAAACTACCAAGACCCACTACCAAAGCTAGGACAAATGCCAGCATTATTTGGTTACTCCTTACTGCGTCCTTTGACTATTTCAATTTTGCAAATTTTGCCAGTCAATTGTTGATTTAGATACAATTTAAAATTAATTATCCATGTTAATTGTGGATTTTTGTTGTTTAGATTAAGTCTTAAGGTCTTCTTTAGGGGAGAAGGGAAAATATCGGACTACCCTTAAAGTAAAAGGATCTGCAAGAGTTAGCCAGAAATTTTTTATGACACTACAAAGCTTTGGTGTGATTGGATTAGCCGTTATGGGTGAGAACATCGCTCTAAACGTCGAACGTAATGGCTTTCCAATCGCAGTATACAACCGCTCACGCGATAAAACCGACAAATTCATGGCAGAGCGTGCGCCAGGACGGAACGTCAAAGCCGCATTTACCCTGGAAGAATTTGTTGCTGCATTGGAACGTCCTCGCAAAATCTTAGTGATGGTGCAAGCTGGTAAGCCAGTAGATGCGGTGATTTCTCAACTGAGACCTTTGCTAGATGAAGGTGATATCATTATCGACGGTGGCAACTCTTGGTTTGAAGATACAGAGCGACGCACTCAGGAACTAGAACCTGCTGGACTTCGGTTTATCGGGATGGGTGTTAGTGGTGGTGAAGAAGGGGCGCTAAATGGTCCCTCACTTATGCCTGGAGGTACAGAAAGCTCCTACGAATATCTGTCACCAATTTTTAATAAAATTGCTGCCCAAGTTGATGATGGCCCTTGCGTAACCTATTGCGGTCCTGGTGGTGCTGGTCACTACGTCAAAATGGTACACAACGGCATTGAATACGGCGATATGCAGTTGATTGCAGAAGCATACGACTTGCTGAAAAATGCTGCCGGACTAGACCATAATCAGCTACACGAAGTTTTTACCGAATGGAATACCACCGACGAACTCAATTCGTTTTTGATTGAAATTACGTCAAAGATTTTCCCATACATTGACCCAGAAACAAATCTACCCTTAGTTGATTTGATTGTTGATGCCGCAGGGCAAAAGGGAACCGGACGCTGGACAGTTCAAACTGCAATGGATTTGGGAGTTGCTGTACCAACAATGATTGCTGCGGTGAACGCGCGGATCATGTCTTCTTTCAAAAAAGAGCGGGTAGAAGCATCCAAGATACTTACAGGCCCTTCTGGCAAGTATGAGGGAGATACCAAAGCTTTTATCAACATGGTGCGAGATGCCCTGTATTGCTCGAAAATCTGTTCTTACGCTCAGGGTATGGCACTGTTAGCTACAGCTTCAAAAACCTACAACTATAACTTGCATTTAGGTGAATTGGCGCGGATTTGGAAGGGTGGCTGTATTATCCGTGCTGGATTTTTGAATAAGATTAAGAACGCATTTAACGTAAATCCAGCGCCACCTAACCTGCTATTAGCCCCCGAATTTAAGCAGACGATTCTCGACAGACAATCAGCTTGGCGCGAAGTGTTGATAACATCAGCAAAACTGGGAATTCCAGTACCAGCATTCAGTGCGTCATTAGATTATTTTGACAGCTATCGACGCGATCGCTTGCCCCAAAACCTCACTCAAGCCCAACGCGACTACTTCGGAGCGCACACCTACGAGCGACTTGATAAGCCCGGAGTCTTCCACACCGAATGGACGCCAATTTCTGAAGCATCAGTGCAAACTTCCACACCAAGAGAGCTGCAAACTTCAGAACCAACTACACCTACAAATTAGAGAGTCTTAAATTGTAAATTTGAAAGTGGCTCTTTGAGAGTCACTTTTTTTATCAATTATCACTGTTAATTGTTAATTATTTTTTGTTAAGCTAATGCACTTTTAACTTGCGTATTTTTCATTTTAGAAAAAGACATCAATTTTTATCTACTGTTACTCTGCTTTTCTGCTGTCTAAATGTGCTTTCTTAGAAGTGTAAAAGCTTATATCATTCCCAAGACCTTAGTATTAAGGATTGTTATTACCAAGATATTTGGCTTTTAATTCTTCTAATTCTTCATCTATTTTGCTTTTACTAGTAGGCTGAGATGTAGGATTTGGTGGTTGTATTTTATTTGTTTGAGGTTTGTTGCCACCCAAAAATTGGGTTTTCATTTCCTCTAATTCTCGATCAATTTGACTAGGAGATTTCGATACAAAAGTGGGTGGAGAATTTGGTGGTGATTGAAGGATAGGTTTTGGCGCGTTTGCTGGTGTTGCTACTTGCGACCGTTGATTTAAGTCTTTGAGAACTTCGTCTACTGTTTGATAACGCCGAATTGGAATACTTTCTAACATCTTGTTGAGAATGCGACTCAGCTGATTACTGATGGGAGTTTGCAAGTATTGCTGCCAGACCCAAGTATCATTGTTGGTATCATAAGAATCGAAGGGCGATCGCCCAGTTAATAAATTAATACAAGTAGCACCCAAACTATAAATATCGCTGGCAAAAACAGCCCTACCTCTCATTTGTTCAGGCGCAACATATTCTGGACTGCCAATGCTAGTACCAGTTTTATTTAAATCAGCGCCAGTAGCAGATTTAGCAGCACCAAAATCTACTAATACTAGTTTGCCTTGAGCATTGCTCTGGCGAATAATATTTTCTGGCTTAATATCGCGGTGAATTACGTGTTTGGCGTGACAAAATTGCAAAACTGACAATAAATCATTTAATAGTTGCCAGATTTGCGTTTCACTAAAAGCACCTCTATGTGCTAACTCCTGGGCTAAGTTTTGCCCGTCGATAAATTCTTGTACAAGATACTGCCGAGCTTCTTGGGTAAAATATGCCAGTAGTTCGGGAATTTGGGGATGTTTGCCTAATTCATCTAACTGCACCGCTTCTTGGTTAAATAACTCTACGGCTTTGGCAAGGGTGTTAGTGCCTTGGGATTGGGGATAAAATTGCTTAATTACGCAGCGTGGTTTTGAGGGTTTATCCTCATCCACAGCTAAGAAGGTTTTGCCAAAACCACCTTGTCCGATTGGTTTGATAGCACGGTAACGTTCTTTGAGGAGTAACTTGGAACCGCAAGTCACGCAAAACTTGACATGATCAGGATTTTCAGGCTTGGGACAATGGGGATTAAGGCAGTAGCTCATACAGGCGATCGCTCTTATATGTCTTTATTTTCTCCTGTCCCAGGCAAAAGCGGGTTTAGATTTGCCAATTATCCAGTATTAAGCTAGTGAAAGCTATATTAGACAAGTCATCACCCATAACACTGCTAATTACCCCATACCTTCCATAACTGGATGAAAGTAGAAGGCGAATCCCAACACTGTATAAGCAGCTAATAATAAAGTGCCTTCCAGCCAATTAGACCTACCATCGGAACTAATAGTGTTGGCAATCAACACTGACACAACCACAGCGACTAATTCAAAGGGTTTGAAATCTAAATCCATTGGTTGACCTAATACTCGCCCTGCTACAACTAACACAGGCGCAACAAAGAGCGCAATCTGCATACTTGATCCCACAGCTACAGACAGGGAAAGATCCATCTTATCTTTCATCGCCACGGTGACTGCTGTGGCGTGTTCAGCCGCGTTACCGACGATAGGAACCAAAATTACCCCTGTAAACAGCGCCGTCAAACCTAGCTTAGATGTGGCTACTTCCAG
This sequence comes from Nostoc sp., assembly GCF_036917515.1. Classification (GTDB taxonomy): domain Bacteria; phylum Cyanobacteriota; class Cyanobacteriia; order Cyanobacteriales; family Nostocaceae; genus Nostoc. Next base: position 81,337 of record NZ_JBALDE010000103.1, read on the forward strand.
AGAATCGACCAACATTTCTGATTCAATTGCCACTAGCAAGGTACATACTAGCAGCACGCCAACCCATAAAGCTATATTTGGTTTACCATGAGATATTTCCTCAACTTCTGCTTCTGCCTCCGCTACACCCACATCATAAAGATAGGAGTGAGTTTTCATCGAAAATAGCAGCGTTAGGGCATAAACCAAGATTAATACTACAGCAACGGCAATAGAAAGATTTTGCAGTGTTTGTTGGTTAATTCCTTGAGAGGTATAGTTCATTGCCGTTGGCATCAAAATGGCAATCACTGCCAAATTCATCGAAGCAGCATTCACCCGCGCCACAATTGGCTGAAATGTCTGTTCTTTGTAGCGCAGTCCTCCCAAAAGCATGGAAAAACCCATTACCAGTAGTAAGTTGCTAATAATCGATCCCGTGATACTAGCTTTGACTATATCTATAAACCCAGCGTTCAGCGCTACTAAGGCGATGATTAATTCTGTAGCATTGCCAAAGGTGGCGTTTAACAAGCCCCCCAATGATGGCCCGACTACAACAGTAATTTCTTCTGTGGCTGTACCCATCCAAGCTGCTAAGGGCAGAATCGCTAATCCAGCTGTGATGAAAACTATCAAATCTCCCCATTCCAGAAAGTGAGCTGCTACAGAAACCGGGATAAACAGTAGTAAAGCGAAAAGAATAATGTTTTTGGTTGACATTTGTTGTTTTGGGTTGAAGGTATCATTCACAGCGAGCAATCCTAAATTTTAAATTTGGAGTGTTGAATCAACAATCACTTTCACTCAGCACTCCGACATAATACTCTCAACCGCTTGTACAGCAATTCAGAAATTTTACTGTTTTCAATTCACTACTGTGTATGTGAAATTAGATTGCGATATAATGAGTTATTGTAATCTTTTGTTGCAAAACTATAAATATGAGCCAAAATATTACACCGAAAATGGGGTTTAATATATTAAAAGACAATTAAATTTTGATTGGCGCCCAAGAAGAGAAAACCCCTAATCTGAGGCCTTGTTCAATGGCTAATTACTTTAAGCTTTTAGGGAAAGGGCTGTCTTGCAAAGTTCCTTTAAGTCGGCACCACCCAACGGACTTTGCGCTGTGCGATAACGCAGATTTCCCACTACAATAAAATCGCCTTGTCAAAATTTAGTTGGATTCCATAGTTGTTTATACCGGATTTTGTGTGAAAACTATTGTATAAAGGTTGACGCACAATAGTTTTGCTGCAACTACAAGTTTTTTTTGGATAAATATACATGACTTCTGCTGACCAAATGCCAGCTAGTGGCTCAACGTTAACATTACATTCAGATCCCAATAACACCAAACAAACTGATCCCCTGAGAAAGGCTAATGGTGTTTATGTGACGGTGCATGGTCATTTTTACCAGCCACCAAGGGAAAACCCTTATCTGGACGCAATTGAACGCCAACCGAGCGCTGCACCTTTCCATGATTGGAATGAGCGGATTCATTGGGAATGCTATCGCCCGAATGCCTTTGCCAGAGTCTTAAATGACCGAGGTGAAGTAGCGGGGATCGTCAACAATTATGAGTATTTCAGTTTTAATATTGGCCCAACGCTGATGTCGTGGTTAGAACGCTACGATGTGGAGGTTTATCAGCGGATTTTAGAGGCGGATGCCAAGAGTAGCCAACGTTTGCATGGTCACGGCAATGCGATCGCGCAAGTATACAATCACATCATCATGCCTCTGGCGAACGAACGCGACAAATATACCCAAATTCGCTGGGGTAAAGAAGACTTCCGCTCTCGTTTTGGACGTGATCCCGAAGGGATGTGGTTAGCAGAAACCGGTGTGGATTATGCCACCCTAGAAGCTCTTGTTGCTGAGGGTATTCGCTTCATTATCCTTGCACCATCTCAAGCACTGCGTTGCCGTCCTCTCCCGACTCGAGATCATCCCCATCCCGAATGGATCGAAGTCGGTGGTAGTCAGATTGATTCCACCCGTCCCTACCGTTGTTATTTACAGCCCACACTAGAGACTTCATCTTCACCTGTGAGTGCGATCGCCACTGGCCCCAAAAATACCAGTAGAGAAGAATTACCATACATTGATATCTTCTTCTACGATGGCCCGATATCGCGGGACATGGGTTTTAGTGATGTCGTTTATAATTCCAGTCACTTTGTCGGACGTATTGGTTCGGCAGTGCGTGGGGATCATCGTCCAGCACAGTTAATCTCTGTGGCGACAGATGGGGAAACTTTCGGACATCACAAAAAGGGAACAGAGAAAACTTTAGCCTACGCCTTTACCAAAGAGTTTCCTCAACAGGATTGGACAGTAACTAACTTCGCCCACTACCTGAGCTTAAATTCTCCCAGTTGGGAAGTGGAATTAAAGTCAGTCACAGCCTGGAGTTGCGCCCACGGTGTCGGCAGATGGCAGGATGACTGTGGTTGTGGTGGAGAAGGCGGTGTTTGGCATCAGAAATGGCGTCGTCCCTTGCGAGATGCCCTAAATTGGCTGCGGGATCAACTAATTGAAGTGTATGCAGAACATGGCAGACAGTTATTTCGTGATCCCTGGCTAGCACGAGATGAATATATCCAAGTAATACGCGATCGCTCTGCTAGCAATGTCAACCGTTTCCTCTCACGTCATCAAACTCACAAACTAACCGCAGCCGAACAAGTAGATGCCCTGCGCCTGTTAGAAATGCAGCGTCACGCTTTATTAATGTTCACTAGTTGCGGCTGGTTTTTTGAAGAAATTTCTCGTCCAGAGGGGACACAAATTCTGCGCTACGCCGCCCGTGCTTTGGAATTGGCGGGGGAAGTAGCAGGTGTGCAGTTGGAAAAAGGCTTCGTCAAACGTCTTGGTTTAGCCCCTAGTAATGTGGATGAGTTCAAACACGGTGGGGAAATTTATCGCCAACTCGTGTTAACTGCCCAACTGGGCTTTAAGCAAGTTGCAGCCCATTACGCCATTACTTCCCTGTTTACCAATCAGAAACCAGCAGAAACGCACAATTCCCTATCTAGAAAAGATGCTGCCGAGAAAAAGTCTCAGCGTTACCATAAGCAGGTTTATTGCTACACTGCTAATGAGCTAGATTACCAACTGCAACGGATGGGATCGCTAACTCTGGCTGTAGGAAATTTAAAGCTGGTATCAGAGATTACTTGGGAAAGTGAGCATTTGGTATTTGCAGTTTTGCATTTGGGAGGCTGGGATTTCCACTGCTGTATTCAGCAATTTACTGGGCGGCGTGACTACAGCCAAATCAAAGAAAAGTTGTTTGGGGCACTCAAACAAGCTAGTGCAGCTCATACTATTTTGGCGATGACCCAGCTATTTGAGAAAGAAGCTTTTAGCTTGCAAAATCTATTTGCTGAAGAACGCCACCGGATTATGCGGCTGCTGAGTCAGGAAACACTGACACGTTTAGGACAGTTGTATACTCAAGCCTACCGTGATAATTATGGAGTACTGATGGCGTTTCATCGTGATGAAATTGCAGTACCGCAAGAATTGCAGGTAGCAGCCGATATTGCTTTAGGGCATCGCTGTCTGATCACATTACGATCGCTCGAGCAAGAAATTGCCGATCCCCAAAAGAGTTGGAGTCACATATTAGAATTGGAGGCGATCGCTACTGAAGCAAAACATCTGCGTTGTCGGCTGAATATTCCTGACGGTAAGCAGATGTTAGAACAGTTAATTGCGCGATCGCTCTGGCAATTGTTGCACGATCCCAATGGTAGCTTTAATGCAGATATCCAACTATTGGAACGATTGATTGATGTTGGGGATCAACTGAATATTGATATTTCCCTACAGCGATCGCAGGAACTATATTTTAGTTGTCTGCACAGTCAGATAGCATCGATGTGTATCACTGGCCTTGGTAATGAAGCAGATAATCAGTGTCTTCAGTTGCTCAAGTTGGGTAAAAAGTTAGCTGTTGATGTCAGTTCGATTTCAAATCAGTTGGGGTAGATGTAGGGACTCGCGCTACATTAACATCAATTTACAGCAGTTTTTATGTATTTGAACCACATCTGTTGTATGGGCACAAGGTCTTGCGCCCCTATAGCGTGATCTATTTACCTGAAAATAGCTGTAAGTCAAAACCTTGTTCCTAGCTAAAGACTGGGAAGGAGGTCAATTTTTCGATAAAAAATTTCATACACAGAGAAGGGGATAATTATCCCCTTTTCTTTTGACAGTGAAACTGCTAGTCCAAGGCATAGCAAATAATTGCCCGTAGACGTAGCAAATTTCTGCGATCACAAACATGTCTTCAGGTACGGTTCCCCTGTCGAGAAATCCTCCCTGTGATCGCTACTTACCCAAGATAAGACGCGGTAAATTAAATATGTAGCTTCTAAAAGGGAATGCTACGTGAATGCTACAAACTTGCTTGTTACGGGCTAGCGTTAGCAACATCCTGCAACACTGCTCCCAAGATTGGGAGAAATCATAAATAATAATTCTGTTTTTCAAGCGATAGTCTTATGCGTAAAAAACTACAACAAACCATCAAACCGCTGTTAAAAACCTTCTTAGCCCTAAGCTTAGTGTTAGCTTTGGCTCTTGGTCACGCTGACGGCGCATTAGCAGCCCGCAGTGGGGGTCGTATCGGTGGTGGCTCCTTTAGAGCACCTTCCAGCCGCACCTATACACCACGCACTTATGCACCTCCTGGCGGGGGCGGATACTATCCTGGTGGTGGTTTTGGTGGTGGCTTTGGCTTTCCCTTCCTACTTCCCTTCTGGGGTATTGGAGGAGGATTTGGTGGTATATTTACCATCTTAATTTTCTTGGCGATCGCTAATTTCTTATTGCAAACTTTCCGCCGCGTCTCTAGCGGTGAAACTGGAGAAGTAGATTACAGCAGTAACTCTCCTGTTTCTGTAACTCGTTTGCAAGTAGGTTTGTTAGCTCAAGCCCGTGAATTGCAAAATGAACTCAACCAGATTGCTGAAACTGCTGATACTAACACCCCAGAAGGCAGAGCAGAAATTCTACAAGAAGCCAGCCTCGCTTTACTCCGCCATCCTGAATACTTTGTATATGCAGGTGGTGGCACTCAACAAGCTAGTTTAAATTCAGCTGAAGGTCAGTTTAATCGGCTGTCATTGGCAGAACGCAGCAAGTTTAGCGAAGAAACTCTTTCTAATGTCAACAACCAGCTAAGAACAGCCCTTGCCAAAGATACTTTACCTCCGACTAGTGAACTCGACAACCCCACCCGCCTATTTACCGAAGGCGCTGGTGAATACATTATCGTCACCTTGCTGGCGGCGACACTAGGTAAGTTTGACATTCCCACAGCGATTAATAGTGCTGATGATTTGCGTCAAGCTTTGCGGCAAATTGGTAGTATCCCTAGCGACAAGCTTCTAGCAATTGAAGTTCTTTGGACTCCTCAAGCTGAAAATGATACCCTCACATCTGATGATGTGTTGGCAAATTATCCTGATTTGAGACTTGTTTAATCTGTGAAAATTTTGCGCTTGAGCGCTAAGAAAAACTTTGCATCTTAGTGCAACGAATAAGTTCCCCTTAAGAACAATAACTAAAAAACCGTTTGTCATTGACAAGCGGTTTTTTGTAGAGTTTATATCATTTCCAGATAATCAGTTATGATTGCCACAGTCATTTCACCCCACCCTGCCCTAAGAGTTTCCAAAGAGAAGATTAAGAGGTGGGGTTCTCGGAGGTGAATAAGTAATTAAGTGGACATAATAGATATATTTAACTATGATTTGAGAAACATTTTGGTAGTATTATCAAAATGCATTATACGCAAAGTGTTATCTTATGCCTAGTGTTGAAGCTGACAAAAACCGAGAGCATCGCATTAAAACAGAGATCCTTGTAGATGCTGAAGATAAAGAAGACCGGGCTATGGGTTGGTACTACTACCTTGAAGAGGCTGTAAATTTTCCCTTTTTGGCTACATGGACTAAGAAGGGACGCAAATCAGGTGCTGTCGAGGAGAAACAAGTGGAAGTACTAGGAATGGCCCCAGATGATGAGTGCTTAAAAGATATGTTTGTCGAAGTAGCTTATATTAATGGTAAGGATGATGATGTATATTCTGCAAAATTATCTGAAATAGCAGCCATTGATGCTGACAGTGAAACTCAAGAAGCGATCGCAGACTGGCTCTATTGGATTGCTAGAGGTTATAAATTTTAAACTCTAGGATAAATACCGAATGACGCGGCAAGGATTGCCAGCAACAACATTCTCAGGTATATCTTTGACAACGACACTACCAGCATCAATGGTTGTGTTATCACCAATGGTTACACCTGGACAAATAATTGCATTGCCACCAATCCAGACATTATTACCAATGTTAATTGGGGTAGCTAATTCTCTACCAGAAAGACGCAATTTCTGGCTTGTTGGGTGATAAGCAGTATAAATTTGTACACAAGGAGCGCATAAAACATTTTCACCAATATGAACTGTATTACAGTCTAAAATTACACAGCCATAGTTCATATACAATTTGTCGCCAGTGAAAATATTACTACCATAGTCACAGTGAAAGGGTGGCACAATTGCTACTTTTTGACCGATTTTTCCAAATAATTCTTGCTTGCAAAATTTGCTGCCGTTGCTCTTGCTGTTCTTCGGTTGTAGAATTGTACTTTCGCAACAGACGACTGGCTCGCTTATTTTCGGCAGCCAATTCTAGATCTTCGGCCAAATATAATTCGCCTGCGAGCATTTTCTATTTTTCGGTTTTTTCCATGACAGAATTATGGGGCTTCTCGGTTGTATACCATAACCTTAGTAGTGCCTAGAGTATCATTTCCATCCTTAACTAAATATGGTATAAGTAGCTTTTCCCTGCCGTTTAGCTTGGTACATCGCAATATCAGCATCCCGCAGCAGAGTTGCAGGCTCCTCATAATTACTAAAATTCCAAGTAATACCAATGCTAGCTGTAGTAGATAATTGATATCCATTCAAGTTAACTGGCAATCTTAAGGAATCTTGAATACGTTTGGCAACATTGGTAGCGTCGGTAATGCCTTTAATATCCTCTAAAAGAACAGTAAACTCATCACCACCAAATCGTGCTACAGTGTCGCCACCACGTAAGCACGACTCTAAACGTCTAGCGATCGCTACTAAAAAATCATCCCCTATTCCATGCCCAAAGCGATCGTTAATCTCTTTGAAGCCATCTAAATCCAAAAATAAAACTGCAAAATAATAATTGCTTCTGCGTTTGCTACGTTCAATGGTTTGTCTGAGCCGATCTAAAAATAAAATACGATTCGGTAATTCTGTTAGCCCATCATAAAATGCATTGCGGATCAGTTGCTCCTCTGTCTGCTTACGTTTAGTGATGTCTTGAAAAACTAAAACCGCGCCAGTAATATTGCCATCTTGATCGCGGATAGGTGCAACATTATCTCCAATCGCTATTTCTTTGCCATCTTTGGTAATCAATGTACAGTTTTCTGGTAAACTGAAAACTTCACCTGCTTCGATTACATAAGTAGCCAAATTTTCAATTTTTTCTCCGACATCTTTATTAACTAAGTTAACGACTTCTATTAAATCTTTCCCAAATGCTTCACTTTGTTTCCAACCAGTGATTAGTTCTGCTATGGGATTCATCATTTCAATACAACCATTTGCATACATTACAATCACTGCACAACCCATACTATTAATAATTGCTATCAACCTCTCTTTTTCTTCGTATAATATTTTTTTGCTCTCATGTTTGTACAGGGTCATTTCAATCACAAAATGTAAATTACTTTCAATAAATGGTTTGACTATGTAATTAAAAGGCTCACTTAGCTGATTTTTATGTAATGTTTTATATTCTGAACACTCAGTTAGATATACTACAGGTACATGGAAGTGATTCTGGATAATATCCGCTACGTGGAGACCGTCTATTTCTCCAGATAGACAGATATCAATTAATACTAAATGTGGATGAGTTTCTACTACCTTTTTTATTGCCTCCTCACCAGATTTAGTTGTTTCTAATACTAAGTAGCCTAATTTTTGTAAACTTTTTCTGATATTTGAGGCTATATTTTTTTCATCCTCAACAACTAAGATTTTGCGGGCGAACATGTTACAATAACCTGTTTGCTAAGGTTCAGATTTTTGTTGTCAGTGTCAACTCAAGTTAAAAGTGCTTATCTGATCATAAACAATCTCTAACTACCCTGTGTTCTTGCTTGATATTAATACTGACTAATGAGTAAATAGCATCATGTTACTAATCTCCGGCAATTTATATGCTTATCAAAGCTAATTTTGATTAATTTATGTAGCTAATATGATGCTACTAACATCTAATTCAAATTATATTGATACATTTTTAATGCACTATTTTAACTTTGCCATGACACTACACGTATTTTAAAAATCCAATACTAGTCCTATAGCTTGTGGTTAATACTTAATCACAATTTCTGTTCTCTGAAAATATGCAAGTTAAATGCTCATTAGCAGATCGCAGTATTTTTAGCTTTATGATAATCACCAGCTGCTAGGGGCAATGGCAGGAAATATCATCATTGTGAGACACTCCCAAGTTCCATGTAAACCCCCTGTTCTTTGCTAGCTGATAGATATTGAAAAAAAACACATTTTGTGCATTTTGTGAATTAAATATTGGACTTGATTTTAGTCAGTTCAATGCTAATTTTGCCACCAAAGTCTGGAATAGGTGCCGCAGGTTTGCTGAGAGTGACTTGGACTTTTGTTACACGATCGCACTCTTGGAGGATAGAATCTGCGATCGTCGCTACCAATTTCTCCACTAAAGCAAACTTAGACGTTTTGATCAAATGTTGTATCAAGCTAATGACGCTGCGATAATCTAAAGTGTCTTCGATCGCGTCAGTCTTGGCCGCTGTGGAGATATCCAACCATAACCTCACATCCACCTCAAACCATTGTCCTAGCACCTGTTCTTCTGGTAGATACCCAGTGTAGCCATAGCCGCGAATTCCCGTTAAATGAATGCAGTCCATAAAAGTTTGAGAGCAAATTGTGCATTTTGTAGAAAGTGGAGCAAGTTTGCTTGGAGATTTTCTTTCTCAGAAACTCGCGTGGCGGTGTTGGATTCTATTACCGCATTGATGGATTTTAAATTGAATTTCCTTAGACAAAATCTAAAATTTAAGATTGTTTTATAGCTATGTTTGATTTAATACCGATCGCTTATAGAAATGTTAATCAACTTTGGGCTTATATTTTAACAGAGACTCTAAAGCGGTTGGGATTGACTTGTGCGATCATTTGTCCTGGATCGCGTTCAACACCCCTAGCGATCGCTTTTGCTCAACAAGCACCTGAGATTGAAGCAATTTCCATTCTCGATGAACGTTCAGCTGCCTTTTTTGCTTTGGGACAAGCTAAAGCAACCGGACGTCCGGTGGTACTAGTTTGCACCTCTGGTACAGCAGGAGCAAATTTTTATTCAGCAGTCATTGAAGCCTCATATAGTCACGTACCACTGTTGATATTAACCACCGATAGACCTCCAGAATTGCGAGATTGTCACTCTGGGCAAACTGTAGATCAATTGAGATTATATGGAAACTACCCAAATTGGCAAACAGAGTTAGCCTTACCCTCCGCTGACCTGGGAATGCTAGCTTATCTGCGACAAACGGTAATTCATAGCTGGGAAAGAGCGCAAACTCCTACAAAGGGGCCAGTACACTTGAATATTCCCTTTCGCGATCCCTTAGCGCCTGTTCCTGATGGAACTGATTTGAGCTATTTGCAATCACAGTTTCACCCAGAAGACTTTTTCGCAGCAATAACAAACCCATGCCCCATCCCCCATCCCCCATGCCCCATGCCCAAAGAATGGAAAGAATGCGATCGCGGCATTATTATCGCAGGTGTTGCCCAACCACAGCAACCACGGGAATATTGTAGAGCGATCGCGCACCTTTCCCAAACTCTCAAATGGCCCGTGCTAGCTGAGGGACTCTCCCCAGTGAGAAATTATGCCGAACTCAACCCTTATTTGATTTCTACTTATGACCTGATCTTGCGAAATCAGCAATTAGCAAAGCAGTTAACGCCTGAAATGGTGATTCAGGTGGGTGAAATGCCTACAAGTAAAGAACTACGTACCTGGATAGATGCAACCCAGCCGCAACGCTGGGTAATTGACAAGAGTGACCAAAACCTCGACCCTTTGCACGGGAGAACGACGCATTTACGGATATCTGTAGAAGACATAAAAGCAGAGGAGATAAATTTATCTTTCTCCTCAGACTATTTGCAGCAATGGTGTGATGCAGAAGCTAAAGTCAGGTTAGTTGTTGACCAGACGATGGGGAAAATAGATGAAATAATTGAGAGTAAAGCAGCTTGGTTAATTTCTCAGATTTTACCGCCAAGAACGCCTCTGTTTATTGCCAATAGTATGCCTGTGCGGGATGTGGAATATTTCTGGAAACCAAATAATTTAGGAGTGCGATCGTATTTTAACCGGGGTGCAAATGGCATCGATGGCACATTATCCACAGCTTTAGGAATTGCCCATCGCCAGCAAAGTAGTGTGATGTTAATGGGAGATTTAGCTCTGTTGCATGACACCAATGGTTTTTTAATCCGTAATAAATTTGTCGGACATCTGACAATTGTGTTAATTAACAACAATGGCGGTGGAATTTTTGAAATGTTACCCATTGCCAAATTTGACCCACCATTTGAAGAGTTTTTTGGCACTCCCCAGGATATTGATTTTGCTCAGTTGTGCGCTACTTATAATGTGCAGCATGAATTGATTACTTCTTGGCAACAGTTGCAGCAAAGATTAAATCCACTCCCAAGTAAGGGAATTCGGGTTTTGGAGTTGCAGACAAATCGCAAAGCTGATGCCAAGTGGCGACAGGATAATTTACGGGAGTTTGCCGCAGATGTTGTAATTTAACTATTTCATTATGTGTTGCTCAATAGCAGGCTGAAATAGAGCTATTAGATGAAACACTTGTGGTATTAAAAAAGTTACAAGTGCTTTTCCACAAGAATTTTTCGTGCTAGTGTTGTTCAAGGGTATTAGGATACTTAGGCTTAAAGTACAAAATGAAGTATTTTTATACAAAACTACTATAGTATATTTACGGTTAAATCAATTAGTATTTTTAGTTTTGACCACATTGTAATTTTGTAATTTTTTTATCTACAATATCATCAATTGATAGTATTGTGTCTTTTGAGGTTTTTGAAATGCCACCAAAAAAGTTCGGTAATAGATGGGAAAATATTAACTCAGTTGGTGAAGGTGGTCAATCTCATGTGTTTCTTGTCAAAGATTTAAGTGGTGAATTTACTGATAACTGTGTTCTTAAAAAATTGAAAAATATTATATTTCTTGCTTACCGGAAAAATATTTTCTAGGGAAAATTACAAGGATTCTAATAGTCTGTCCTATGTATATCAAAATCCTCAACTTGACTACATAACACAAAGAATTTTAGATAAATCAGTTGTTGAACAACCTAATCAGCGTCTAAGTGTTGCAGAGCTAAAAGAACAATCAGAAATAGTTAGGCGCTTAATCTATGAACATTTCTACCCTGGTAAAGTTGGTTCACGCTGTCGTTTCTGTGGCGAAGGGTTTTATGAATTAATGCCGTATGCAGGCTTGAAAGCTTTTAGGATGATACAAGAAAGTCAATCTAAAAGTTACCCACAAGACTTATATATGAACTGTGAGGCTATCTCTTGTAATTTATGTGAAAATATACAGTGGTTTCAAGTTAAGGCAGTGGGCGGGACATCTAGATATATTTGAGTAACATTAGCCCTTAAAACGCTTCCAACTGTTCCAGCGATAACGACTGAATTTTGGCTAAAAGCTCCTCAGCAATTTCGCCAAATAGTCGTTTTAACAGTCGGAAGACGAGCGATCGCACTCTTTCTTCCATCACTTCTGACATACCCGCGTATCTGCAAATGCTTCTTCTCTTGGGGAAACTTTATTTGTAGCCATAATTATTTTACGGAGTGCGATCGCCCTTCTGCTGTGCGTGAAACTTACCCGTTTACTTCACCTTGTAACCACCCTGACAAATCAGCAAGAGTAGAGAAATCCAACAAAGCATCACCTAAAGCTTCTAACTGTTCTACCGATAACCCTTGAATCTGGGACTGAAGCCCATCAGGAATATTACCTACGCGCCGATTTAATAGTCGTAAAACGATCGTTCTTTCTCCTTCAATCTTTCCTTCAACTTTTCCTTCAACCTTTCCTTCAACCTTTCCTTCCTCTCGTCCTTCTTGCTTCGCTTCCAGAATAGCCCGTGGTTCTTCCAAATTCAGTCCCAACATTGCTTGAATCTCCTCTCGACTAAGCTTAGAAAACTTGTAGATGATAATCGTCGTAACTAAATCAATTATCGCTTGCTCCGATTGTTGCTGTGCTTGTTCCAGCAAAAACCGCGCCCCTTCTACTGCTTCCGTTTCAGAAGTAACATTTGTCAGCAACATCAAGCCCAATCCCAAAGGTTGTTCTCGCAAATCCCCCAACTCATCCAGATAAACCCGCCTGATTTGACCACTTTCCAACAAAGCGCGGTGAATCGTTGAGTTAGAAGGTTCAAGACTGCGAGAACCAAAAATTATGACTCCAAACCACTCATCGTAACGGATAGAGTGGCGGTAGAGAAACAAAAACAACTCACTAAAGAAGCGGTGATAGAGGTCTTCGTCCTTCTGAAACTGGACTTCTGCAAAAAAGACGGTTTTGGAAACTGCATTAGCCGGAGGTAAAAATACTCCATCAATCCGAAACGCCGTTTCTTTCACTTCAACTGATTCAAACTGGTAGTTTTCTGCTTCTGGGGGTGGTTCATCTACTAATTCAAACAGCAAACCGGGAAATTGTTTAAATAGTTTGTAGAAGATGGTGTCACGTCGCATTTTTATTCCTCAACACCCGGACAATTACCAGATTGTAAAGGCTTGAGATACCAATTTTAGCGTAGGCGTAGCCCACCGCAGGTATCACTTGTCCCTGCGTCCGCGATAAAATTCTCGAAGCAACAGCGCACTCCATACCAATGCAAATTAACTGGCAAACTGCCAAAACCTACGAAGACATCCTGTATCAAAAAACTGATGGCATTGCAAAAATCACCATCAACCGTCCTCATAAACGTAATGCTTTCCGTCCTGAAACCGTCTTTGAACTGTACGACGCTTTCTGTAATGCTCGTGAAGATACCACTATTGGTGTTGTCCTGTTTACTGGTTATGGCCCACACACTGATGGCAAATATGCCTTCTGTTCTGGTGGCGATCAAAGTGTACGGGGACATGCAGGTTATGTGGATGATACTGGCATTCCCCGCTTGAATGTCTTGGACTTACAACGGCTGATTCGTTCCATGCCGAAAGTTGTGATTGCTTTAGTAGCTGGATATGCGATCGGTGGTGGACACGTCTTACACTTGATTTGTGACCTTACCATCGCTGCTGATAACGCCATTTTCGGACAAACTGGCCCGAAAGTCGGCAGTTTCGACGGTGGTTTTGGAGCTAGCTATCTTGCCCGCATTGTGGGGCAAAAAAAAGCTAGAGAAATTTGGTTTCTCTGCCGCCAATATGATGCACAACAAGCTTTAGAAATGGGCTTAATTAATTGCATCGTCCCAGTGGAACAACTAGAAGCCGAAGGTATTCAATGGGCACAAGAGATTTTAGAAAAAAGTCCGATCGCAATTCGATGTCTTAAAGCCGCCTTCAACGCTGATTGTGACGGACAAGCTGGTTTACAAGAACTCGCTGGCAATGCCACCCTACTTTATTACATGACAGAAGAAGGATCTGAGGGCAAACAAGCTTTTCTTGAAAAGCGTCCACCAGATTTTCGCTCTTTTCCTTGGTTGCCTTAGAATTGCAAAAATCGCACCCTTTAGTGAGGTGCGATTTTTGTATATATCAACTTTTACAGCATTAAAAATCTTAAAAACAAATCTTATTTTAAGTAGACTAAAAACTCAGTCCAGTAATAACGGATGACTAAATAATCACTGCTTTAGTCTTTACCTGTTCAGATATAGAAGCAGTTATTTCCTCTATAGGGGCAAGAGCAGCATTGTCTAAATCTGAGGTTAGAGATTGACAAGATGTTAAAACTGGAGCGGCATCTGGCAAACCCCAAGCATCTTCTAAAGTTTCCCAAGAAGGTGCAAAAGGTGGGAGCGCTAAAGAGCAAGCCTTCCAAGTCGCTTGAACTGGTGCGCCCAACTGTTGGCACGTTCCACCACGGCGACCTTCTGGCTGGTAATGACGGCAATATTTACAGGCAGATGCTAAAAATTTAATAGGTTTCATTTGGATTCATCTTTAGTGCCGTTTCTGGCTGAAGTTCATCTTTATATTTTGCTTCTATATATAAAGATAGAGAAAAGCCAAAAAGTCATTATTTTCTATAGGTTTCAGCGATCCCAAGGAAAAAATAAACTTCAGGATATTTTTATAATCTTGTTATATATTTAAATAATCATTAAAGCGGTTACATATAGATATCGTCTATAAATTATTAGGGATCAAGACTAAAAGCAAAGATTTTGATTTATCCAGCCTTTTAATTTCCTCCTTAAGTATCGCTTAAGGCATAAAATTCTAGATAAATAGTCTGCTTTGTATACCAAATTAGGCATTTTTAGCAGTAAAATATGTTTTTTCTCAAGAATCAAAACTATTTTATGTGATAGCAGCAAATTTGTCAGGATAAATTCTACTCAACGAATAATCGCTCAACTATTTTGCTTTGAAAACTGTTTAGCAGCACAGATAGAACATACTTGCCAGCGCTGGAGTTCACCGTGTGGGGTGGGAGATTGACACTGGGGACAAAGGGGTAAGCCATGCGATCGCGATCGCACAATCTTCGTCCAATATCCAAAAGCGGCATTTACATCTTTAGTGGGTGTAGCATCAGGGCGGTTAATCTTATCACCAAGGTAACTAGGATGCTCATGAGGCGAAACCGATTGTTGCTGTTTTCTCTCCACTGACGGATTCTGCCAGCCAGCAGTAGAGAAGCGAATATCAATCAAAGGCGTTGGCAGTTTTTTATTTAACTTTAAAAGTAGAGATGTGCGACCAAAAGTCAGGTTTTGCGCCCAAGCAGCACTAGAAGTTGCTACCGACAAAACATCACGCTGAATCAATAATGGTCGAGTATTTGCGGCAACCACTGGGCCAACAACTTCTTCCCAACACTTGAGCAGGTATTGAAATGGTTGCTCCTGCCATTTAGCCTGTTTTTCCAGAATCCTTAAAACATCATTAATTGATTTCAACGACATCGTTCAAAGTGGGGAGAGTAGGGATTGGGAAGTGGGGAAGTGGAAAGCAGGGGAGCAAGAGAGACAAGGGGACAACAGGGACAAAGGGGAATTATTGAATAAGTCTCTCTCCGAAGTTCTGATGCCTACGGCGGGCTACGCCAACGCCGGAAGCCAGCGCTGGTGACTTCTCTCCTTGTCTCCCCTCTTTTCCTTGTCTACCTTGTCTCTTCTCCATGCCCAATGCCCACTCTATCTATTTAAATAATTTCCGTTACTATTGTCACAAAATATATCTAAAAATTGATTCCAGTAATCTACGTTTGAGGCACAAAAGCAATGACTCAAAAACCCCTGAACGACTCTAGTACTCATCAATCGTCTAAAACACCTGGGTTGAAACCAGTACTAGCAGCAGCACTAGCAAGTTTAGAGGTGCCGCTAGATCAAGAGTTAGCTAGATACCGACGCACACGAACTGGTTTGGTATCATCGAAGCAATCTCGTGTTGCAAGTTACATGAGCGGACAACCCCAACCGTTAACTGCTATTGCGACAACATTGGGCGCAACTCAGTCATCAGCAACGGAAATTAAAACCAACGTACCGCCTGCATCTGTACCTGTGAATCCTGAGATCAACTCAGCGCCAGCTACGGCAAAAATTGATGTACCACCCGCATCTGTAGCTGTGAATCCTGAGATGAACCCAGCACCAGTTACGGCAAAAATTGAGGAACTGAATAATCTTAATGTGTCCTCCACATCCAATGCAGCTAAAACACAAACTCAACTTCCACCACCTCCACCTAACTTTAGTAAAAGCATCGTGCCAGCAATCGTTAAAAATACTAAAAGCGAAAATCACTTGCAGCCAGATGCTAGCCCTAAGCACCCAGATGACTATTTAGAATCTAGTGAAGCACTGCTACGAAGTCTGACAGAAGAACAACCAGAAACCAAAAAACCAAGCAATTATAGCGACAGTCTGCTATCACCTTTGGGTATTGGCTCCATGTTACTGCTATTAGTGGCGAGTCTTACCTTGGGTTATGTAGTCTTCAATCCTAAAAGCTTGCCCCAGTGGAATTTAGGCAAGTTGTTTAACGGCAACTCGTCTCCCACACCAGAAAATACTGAGGAAGTTGGGAGTAATGTCCAACCTCAAAACCAGCCACCAAGCACATCTATACCCAAGTATCCCAATCTGGCTACTGAAGAGTTTCCTGAAGTAAGAGATCCCAATGATGTAGTTGGCTTAAAACCCAAAGTCCAACCAACCCCTGCAGTAGTGCCTAATCCAGTTGTTCCTCAAAAGCCCGCAAATCCTCAAGCGCCATTGCCTAACCCCAATACAGCCCTAAAACCGACCAATCCGATCGCCTTAGCACCAGTTCCGACGCTACAATCCTTGCCTCCCTTAAATTCACCTCTCACTTCACCGACAAAAACCTCGCCCAAGGCAATTGCAACCTCACCAAAGCCAGATGCAGAAATCAAACTAGGAACAGATGGGTTTTATCATGTGGTGATAGATAATAAAGGGGCGGCTTTTGCTTCAGCACGGCAAGTAATTCCTGATGCTTATTTATCGCCCAACAAAGAATTAATATATCTGGGTGCTTTTAAAACTAAAGAGCAAGTAAAACAACAGATGAAACTATTACAAGCGAAGGGAATCAAGGCACGAGTTCAGCAGCCATAAATTGCAAAAATCTACGATACCATGAGATAACAGTCGTGAGTCAATGAGTGCTGTTAGCACTCAGCACTCAGCACTCAGCACTCAGCACTCAGAACTGGATTTCGTGAATGGAGAGCCGACATGGAATTAATCAAGCGTATCCTGCGGGTGATTCGCGCTAATCTCAATAGTTTGGTCGGTGGTGCAGAAGATCCAGAAAAGATTTTGGAGCAAACTGTCCTGGAAATGCAGGAAAATCTGGTGCAGTTGCGGCAGGGTGTAGCACAAGCGATCGCTACTCAAAAACGCACTGAAAGACAGGCAGCGGCTGCCCAGTCTCAAACAGAAGAATGGTATCGTCGCGCTCAATTAGCCCTGCAACAAGGCAACGAACCTCTAGCACGCGAAGCTTTGACTAAGCGCCAAGCTTATAAAGAAACCACTACAGCCCTTTTTTCGCAGATAGAGCAGCAAAACGAGATAGTCGCTAGGCTAAAAAAGGATATGCGATCGCTAGAGTTAAAAATTTCCGAGGCGAAAACTAAAAAAGATATGTATATTGCCCGTGCCCGTTCTGCTGAAGCGTCTTATCGTCTCCAAGAAATGCTCGGTGGAGTTTCTGCTACTAGCAGTCTGAGTGCCTTTGAGCGCATGGAAGAAAAAGTTTCACAGATAGAAGCTCAATCAGAAGCCATAGCTCAACTTAGTAGCGACGACTTGGAAACACAATTTACTTCTTTGGAATCTAATGATGTAGATACTGAATTGGCCGCGATGAAGGTGCAGGTTTTCAAGCAGTCAGAAAACATACAGCACAAAAGTCTCTTAACTGAGGAGAGCCAAAACACAGAGCAGCCTCCCCAACAGCAGTTACCCAAAACTCAGGATTCTTGAAGTTCAACTAATTAACCCAGTTTGGCGATATCTTAACAATTAAGAGTTGTTAGGAGGTACTGATTCAAACTGGAAAGATTACATTGAAATAGGTAGCTATAAAAAAGTAAAAAAGCTAACTGTCCAAGAAAAAGCGTAAATCACACAAGGAAAAACAAAGTTATGGGATTATTTGATCGCATTAAGCGAGTAGTTAGTTCTAATCTTAACGACCTAGTTAATAAAGCCGAAGACCCCGAAAAAATGCTAGAGCAAGCCATCCTGGAAATGCAGGAAGACTTGGTGCAGCTGCGTCAAGGAGTAGCCCAAGCGATCGCCGCCCAAAAACGCAGTGAGAAACAGTATAATGATGCCCAAAATGAAATTAATAAGTGGCAACGCAATGCTCAACTAGCGTTACAAAAAGGTGATGAAAACTTAGCACGACAAGCTCTAGAGCGCAAGAAAACTTATACGGATACCAGTACAGCCCTGAAAGCTAGTTTAGATACACAAAGTACCCAAGTTGAAACTCTTAAGCGTAACTTAATCCAGCTGGAAAGCAAAATTTCTGAGGCTAAGACCAAGAAAGAAATGCTCAGAGCTAGAATTACCACTGCCAAAGCCCAAGAGCAACTCCAAGGTATGGTGCGGGGAATGAATACTAGCAGTGCAATGTCTGCCTTCGAGCGGATGGAAGAAAAGGTCTTGATGCAAGAAGCTAGGGCCCAAGCACAAGGAGAGTTAGCAGGTGCAGATTTAGAAAGCCAATTTGCCCAGTTGGAAGGTAGTAGCGATGTTGATGATGAATTAGCAGCCTTGAAAGCGCAAATGCTACCATCTGCCACTCCCCAAAATCAACCCCAACTGCCACCGCAACAACAAACCACTACTCCTAAATCTAATGAGGTGGTTGATGCCGAATTAGATTCCCTACGCAAGCAATTGGATCAACTGTAAAATTGACAGAAAATTTATTTAAGCTAGTCCCACACCTGTTGGCTGTGGGATTTTACATCATTAGTCAATAGTCAACAATCTTAATAACTATGAATTATTGATTATCGACTATTGACGACTTTGGGATAAAGTATTGTGTGTGCCAACTTTGATCGCCACCTGATGGAGACTGCAATGAGTAAGGCTGTAATCACCATAACCGATGCTGAGTTTGAAACCGAAGTGTTAAAAGCCGAGCAGCCTGTATTAGTTTATTTTTGGGCTTCCTGGTGTGGGCCTTGTCAATTGATGTCGCCCGCGATTAACTTAGCTGCCAGCGAATATAGCGATCGCCTCAAAGTCGTTAAAATGGAAATTGACCCCAACCCACTCACTGTTAAGCAGTATCAAGTGGAAGGTGTACCTGCCCTCAGACTATTTCAAGACCAGGAGGTTTTGATATCCACCGAGGGAGTCATCGGCAAAGAGAAATTATTTGCTCTCCTAGATACCCACTTAAATAGTAATTAGTCAATAGTTCATAGTTCATAGCAAATGACCAATGACCAATGACCAATGACTAATGACTAATGACTAACATACAGTTTGCAAAACGTTTACAACCCCTAAAATCGAATGTATTTGCTGATATGGACAGAGCCAAGGCAGTTGCTTTGGCCGCTGGCCGAGAGGTAATTGATTTATCGTTGGGGTCTTCTGATTTACCAGCTGAGGTACACGTCATTGAGGCGATCGCTCAGTCTCTTAGCGATCGCAATACCCACGGCTATTTGTTGTTTAACGGTACCAAAGGATTTCGCGAAGCCGCAGCCAACTGGTATGAACAAAAATTTGGCATCAGAGTCGATCCTCAAACTGAGGTACTACCTCTGATTGGTTCTCAGGAAGGCACAGCCCATTTACCCCTAGCAATACTCAATCCAGGAGATTTTGCCCTGTTGCTCGATCCAGGTTATCCTTCCCATGCTGGAGGAGTCTACCTAGCCAGTGGTCAAATCTACCCGATGCCACTACTGGCAGAAAATGGTTTTTTACCAGTGTTTGCTGATATTCCTGCCCCAGTCTTGGCTCAGTCGCGGATGATGGTCTTAAGTTATCCTCATAATCCCACCGCTGCGATCGCACCTTTATCTTTCTTTAAAGAAGCTGTCACCTTCTGTCAACAACACAATCTCGTACTGGTTCACGATTTCCCTTACGTAGATTTGGTATTTGGGGAAACTGAGGACTGGAAAAAAGGGAGCAGAGGAGCAGAGGAGCACAAAAGCAGGGAAGAATCACTAATGCTCAATGCCCCATCCCTAGTCCCCTCAATTTTACAAGCCGACCCAGAGAAAAGCGTCTCGATTGAATTTTTTACCCTTTCTAAGTCTTACAATATGGGCGGCTTCCGTATTGGCTATGCTATCGGTAATGCCCAGTTAATTAACGCCTTACGCCAGGTAAAAGCTGCGGTTGATTTTAATCAGTATCAGGGGATTTTGAATGGTGCGATCGCTGCCTTAACTGGCCCTCAAGCTGGCGTAAAATCTGCTGTCACCACCTTCCAGGCGCGGCGTGATGCTTTCATTAGTGCTTTACATCGCATTGGCTGGAATGTTCCTACTCCCCAAGCCACAATGTACATCTGGGCAAAATTACCCTCACCTTGGAGTGAAAACTCTATAGAATTTTGTACCCAGCTAGTCAAACAAACTGGTGTAGCAGTTTCTCCTGGTGCTGGCTTTGGCAAATCAGGAGAAGGGTATGTCCGTTTTGCCTTGGTGCATGAGCCACCCTTGTTAGAAATTGCTGTAGAAAGAATGGCTGAGTTTCTTCATTAAATTTTTTCTCAAGCTGAACGCCAAGGATTTTTGGCGGCAAAGTTTAGTAATAGAACGCGCGGTAGGGGCGCAGATTTGTGCATCCCTACCAATCACCGCATTGTACAGAAATTAAACTTATTATAATGTCACTTTTGTAACTACACATTTTGCGTAAAATGTGTAATTAAACGTATAAAACTATCAAAACATTCTTCATCTTTTTATTGATAATCAGCAGTAACTTTACCCAATCAGGTCTCCCTGTTTCTTAAACTGGGTTTGTACGCTCAGATACCAAACACGGCTAACAATGCAGGTCGTGCTTTTAAGCAGCTGTATTGCCAAAAAGCCTGTAGTCAAGACAGCCCAAGCCTAAAAACGGCAGTAATTTAAAACTTAATTTGCAAACTGACAGAGACTTGAAAACAATGAAAACGACTTTTCAGAAACTTGTAATTGGTGCCTCAATGGCTATTGGTGTGAGCGCTCTTGCCACTGCCCCAGCACACGCTACGTCCTTTGACTTCAATAACACAGGAGAAATTAACACTTATACTGGTGGCTCAAATGGTACTTTCATTAAAGGGAATGCACAAGGTGGTACTAAAGCTGCCATCAAAGCTTTGACAGATAATGACCCCAGCTCTAACGTCGAGCTTTGGTATAGTAGCGAAACCCCAGATTCTAACGTTGGCTTCACCGCCACAAAAGGAACTTATAAAGCCACCGTTAGCAGTATCACTGCTGATGACTGGAATAGTTTTGGTTCGCAATGGCTAGGCAATTTATTGAGTAGCTACACACCATTTCAATCAGTTTGGAACGGGTTTTCAGCTGAGAGCAAATCACTAGTAACTAGTTATTTTCCTTCCTTGGGAATGGGAGATCCGAACATTGGTGGTTTCCAATTCGGTCAAAATGGTGGTGTGGAACTGAAGTTAGTTGGTCACTTGGATGTAAAGACTAAACTTGCAACAACTATTTCTACTAAGGTTGATGAAAAGTGGAATGCAATTAAATCACAGTTTCCTCAACAAACAACTCAACCAACTCTTTCGCAACTTGAAAGTTCAATTCCACAACTACAAACACAATTCAACACAATTCCAGGACAGATTACAACACTGCAAACACAACTCAACGCAATTCCAGGACAGATTACCACACTACAAACACAACTCAACGCAATTCCAGGACAGATTACAACACTGCAAACACAACTCAACGCAATTCCTAATATTCCAGCCAATCAAGCAAAAAGGCAACAACTGACAAGTCAAATCTCTCAACTGAATACTCTCAAAAATCAGACACTACCAGGTCAAATTTCTCAACTGAATACTCTCAAAAATCAGACACTACCAGGTCAAATCTCTCAACTGAATACTCTCAAAAATCAGCTACCAGGTCAAATCTCTCAACTCACATCATTTAAAGATGTACTGACTCTACAAGCTGCATTAAATGCATATCAAGGTGAAATTGCGGCTAGTGAAATTGCTAAGGTAGTTACTGGTGGTCAAACTTACTACGCTTATAGCTTTAACCCCACTGCATCTGGTATTACTGCTTCTGATGATGGTATATCTTACAGTGCAATTTATACTTGGTCAACACCTAAGTATGTCTCTCCATCCTCAGTACCAGAACCCTCAGTAGTATTTGGTGTTTTAGGTGTTGCTGGTATTTTTGCTACACAACGCAAGTTAAAAAAAGTCTCTGGTTGAAACTCCGGTTTCTATTCCAAAAAATAAGTAAGGGAGCTAACAGCTCCCTTTTTTGATGAATATTTTCTTGCAGCTATAAAATAATTTAATCTTCTAGGTTATACTGTTTCTAAAAATACTTGCAATAAATAAATCGGTTGCAATATTTTACTTACATCTGTATGCTTTTAGTAACTTGATTTATTTGTAATATGGATTTCGTATAATGGTATTACTTACCCTTATATCTTTAAAAAGGGTAATTACCATAATCTTAGTTTCAGTATTACTTAAGTAGTTTTACTCATAAAAGTTAGAGAATTAAATTTGTAAAAAATATATCAAATTAATACTCAAAATTATAAAATAATCGTAAAAAAAAGCTTAAATTTTGATGTATTTATATTTAATAACAGTATTATTTAAGTATTGTAATGTAGCTAAATTTAATTGATTCAGATACTAAATTAGATTACATAAGTACAATTTTTATTTAATTCACTGTTTAAAGGCATTATTATTTTAATTTATGGTAATAATTATTGATTTTTAATCAAGATAATTAGATAATAGGTATCAATAATAGTACAATTACTCAATATAGATCAGCCATTGCAGTCACACAAAGTTAGACGAATTTTACTAGTTGAAGACCATTACCTCAATCGGATGTTACTTAGTGACTATCTGAGTTACTGTGGGTACGAAGTCCAAAGTTTATCAGAAGGCTCTGCTTTTTTCTCAACCATAGATAAATTCAAGCCAGATTTAATGTTATTGGACTTGAAATTGCCCGATATTGACGGTTATTCACTCTTAAAACAAGTCCAGCAAAAACCTGATTTGTCAAAAATACCAATTATTGTGGTTTCAGCTTTTGCTTTTAAAGCAGATCAAGAACTAGCTCTGAGTTTAGGCGCACGTAGATACTTTGTCAAACCTTTAAAACTCAAGGATCTCATCCTTGCAATTGAAGAATAGTTTGTCGCCACAGATAAATTTTATTTACTAAGCGTGTATTTATTTTGCTTTTTGGTCAGTAATAAATTCTTCAACGCGTTCACTAAGAGTTTGTACAGAACTACCAATTGTTGAAATTTTATGTTGTACTTGTGCTAATAATAAAACTGCTGTTTGCAGTTCATTAAGAGTCTCAGCCATAGCCTCGCGATACTGGACTTCAAAATCTTGTAAATTCATAGTTTAGCTCTGGTCTTAAATTATCATAATAACTATATTCTCAATCATAATCGTAAACTTAACTGACTCAATCCGTTGATTCGCTTAATATTATAAATTCAATAAATAAATATAAATATTGCCAAAAAATTAAGATTTTATCTAGTATTTATACAAGCAATATATTTATAAAAAAATGTTGATAAATAATAAAAGTAAATACAAAAATATAATTACCTAATTTAAAAAAAAGTACCAGATAATAAAGCATTATCAATTTTAAAATGTTAATTATAGATTCAAAAAGCCAAGTTTTTATTCTGACAGTGGTAGCCAATCACTAAGGTCGCAGCTAGACAAACTCTTCTGTGCTTGAAAGTTGTGATAGTTGCAGTAAGTTTTTTGGCAAGCCTCTAGGCTGGAAGCTGACCCACCGCCAAAGAAGTGTCTCCAGCAGACTTGTTTTTGTGCAAACTAAAAGCCTGATAATTTGAGAGTACTGTCAGCGGTAGCGGGGCGTTGAGCCAGTGCTGAGTAAGAAGTAATTATACTCCCCCGTTCCTCTTTCATCTGTTGTGGTGTGTACCACTCATAACGGTTACTTTATATTTACTTGATAAATAATTTGTTAAATCGGCACGAAAAAACAATTGTTCTTAAAATAGAGAAAGATTACCTAATTTTGGTTGTGACAATATCAACTCAAATATTACCACTGGTTAAAGAGCCAGAACGACTAGAAAACCGTCTAGCCGAAATTCCACCGGAACCGGGGGTTTATTTCATGCGGGACGGGAGCGATCGCATTATATATATAGGTAAATCGCGTAAATTGCGATCGCGTGTCCGTTCCTATTTTCGGGATGGCTACAACAAAAGTGAACGTATCGCCACGATGGTCAAGTTGGTGACAGAAATTGAATTCATCGTCACTGATACTGAAGCCGAAGCTTTAGCGCTAGAAGCCAATTTGATCAAGCAGCACCAGCCATACTTTAACGTGCTGCTCAAAGATGATAAAAAATATCCCTATCTCTGCATTACTTGGTCAGAAGATTATCCGCGAATTTTTATAACTCGTAAGCGCCAATTTGGCAAAGAAAAGGATAAGTTTTACGGGCCTTATACTGATGCTGGTTTATTGCGAGAAATTGTCCGCATCTGCAAGCGCATTTTTCCACAACGACAACGACCTCAACCACTTTTTAAAGACCGTCCTTGCTTGAATTTTGATTTAGGGCGTTGTCCTGGTGTGTGTCAACAGATGATTCCACCAGAAGAATATCGCAAAATTGTCCAAAAAATAGCGATGGTTTTTCAAGGTCGAACCCAAGAACTGATTGATATTTTGACCCAACAAATGAATGCAGCCGCTGAGAACTTGAATTTTGAGTCAGCGGCGCGGATTCGAGATCAAATTTCTGGGTTAAAGTCGCTGACAGCTGACCAAAAAGTTTCCTTACCAGATGATACTGTTTCACGGGATGCGATCGCACTGGCAGCCAATGAACAGCACGCCTGCATTCAACTATTCCAGATTCGCGCTGGGCAATTGGTAGGACGTTTAGCCTTTGTGGCTGATGCTCATGCAGAACCAGGAGCTATTTTACAACGAGCTTTAGAAGAACATTATCAAACTGCTGATTCCGTGGAAATACCCACAGAGATTTTAGTACAGCATGATTTACCAGATGCGGAGATATTAGCTGATGTTTTAACTCAACGTAAAGGCAAAAAAGTCACAATTTTGACTCCTTTGCGCCAAACTAAGGCAGAATTAATTGAGATGGTAGAGCGAAATGCTCAGTATGAATTGCAAAGAATG
Organism: Nostoc sp.; assembly: GCF_036917515.1. Classification (GTDB taxonomy): domain Bacteria; phylum Cyanobacteriota; class Cyanobacteriia; order Cyanobacteriales; family Nostocaceae; genus Nostoc. Next base: position 106,673 of record NZ_JBALDE010000103.1, read on the forward strand.
CAGAAATTTGGCGATCGCAATCACCAAGCAATGCAAGATTTAGCCGCCATCCTTGATTTACCAGATGTACCCCACCGCATCGAAGGTTATGACATTTCCCATATTCAAGGGTCAAATGCTGTAGCTTCGCAAGTTGTGTTTATCGACGGATTACCCGCAAAACAGCATTATCGCCACTACAAAATTAAAAATCCCACGGTGACAGCAGGACATTCAGATGATTTTGCTAGTCTTGCTGAAGTCATCCAACGGCGGTTTCGCAAGTATGCGGAAAATCAGCAATTAACACGTTTGGGTAATCCTGACTGGCCTGATTTAATCATGATTGATGGAGGTAAAGGTCAATTATCATCGGTTGTCGCCGTTTTGCAAGAGATGAATTTATTAGAAGACTTGCGAGTTGTAAGTTTAGCAAAGCAGCGAGAAGAGATTTTTTTACCAGGAGAATCTAAACCCTTGACAACTGATGCAGAACAACCGGGGGTACAGCTATTGCGGCGGCTGCGGGATGAAGCGCATCGGTTTGCAGTGAGTTTCCATCGTCAGCAGCGCAGTGATAAATTGAAGCGATCGCGTTTAGATGAAATTCCTGGTTTAGGACATCATCGCCAAAAGCAGCTACTAGGGCATTTTCGCTCAGTTGACTATATTCGGCAAGCAACAACCACACAACTTGCGGAAGTAGCAGGAATTGGGCCGCGTTTGGCTCAAGAAATTTACGATTATTTTCATCCTGCTTGAAGTGACAACTCCCATTCTCACCTTGAACTAGGGATTGGGGACTAGTAGTGCAAGGTGGAATTAAAAATGGAAAACTCCACGCCACTTGCGGGATGGAGTTTTTGGGCATCGGGAAGAAGTTACCAATGCCCAATGACGGCAGTTGCTACCTTTCTCCTGACGGAGACGCTGCGCGAACGGGAACGCTAAGAGCGAACAAGTCGGGAAACCCGCTGTTAGCACCTGCCTCCCCAATGCCCCAAGCAACGGGGCGACTATTCCTCTCCACTTGCGGGATGGAGTTTCCCGTCGCTTTCTATGAATACAGCGTGAGCGTTTCATTGATTTAGAATGGATGGTTTATTTACGCTGTGTTGTACTAGGGACTAAGTAATGGGAAGGTAGTGAGCCTTTATAACGGTTCTCGTTTACGTGAAGTACTACCCGTAAACGAGAATTACTTTAGTGCGTACTAAACGGATATATTTCCATAAGTAAATTATTTTATTAGAATTTGATCTCATAAATTTTGTCAACAAATATTAACTAAATCTTAAGATAAATATTTTGTTACAAAATATACAGTATTTTTTATAGTTTAATTTTTGAATACAAGAACGGCTTTTTTGTCTTCGTCTGAAATGGCTATAAACAAGGCTTTTTCAAGGCATTAGCTATAGGGATCAGTAAATCTCTAATCAGTATTTAATTAAAAAACGATTTATGTATCTAAAGTAGGAGGGTAAAATCACTTAAATTTTAGGATAATACATTAAAGATATCAAAAAGTCTTCAAACCTGAAATTTTGTTTAAAATAATTAGCCAATATTACAGAGTTTGTTAAGTTGGGTCGAACCAAAATTTTTCCTGGTTAACTTTGTAGCTTTACCAAATAAAAAATAATTACAAATGGGGTTTTAAAATGCAGACAGTACAAAAGATTTACTGCCCAAATTGTGGTAGCCATGCAGAGCGTTATTATATTTTTGATAGTCAATTAACTCGGACACAATGCCCAAGTTGTGACTATTTGATGATTAGTTGCACTCGCACTGGCAAAGTAATTGAAGCGTATGCTCCTGGCATTCTTGCACACCGATAGCTAATAATAAAAAATTAAAAATTGGAGAAAATTTTCTCTAATTTTTAATAATAAAGTTATTTATCAAAACAGAATTCAGCAAAAATTGGAGTCTGACTAGCGCGCAGCAGTAATAAGTCCGCGTACCTTTATAGCGAAGCAAGTTACGCGTATCGTCTTGTAAAGAACTTCTGAAGAAATATGTTTAATAAATATGCTAAGTCGTCCTTTTCACGTTTCTGAAAAAGAAGATTTAGCGGTTTACATGGGAGCATTCCACTTGTTTTGCATGTCATTGCGTTCACGTTAGCGTTGCGTAGCAAAGAGAAGCAAAGCAACCGCAAAATCCTCTTTCCTCAGAGTGAGTCGATGCGATTAGCTTGTCTGCGACACGATAAAGCGAACGTCGTTCCTCCTCTCTACGAGACGTTATGCGAACGCAATGATAATTATTTTATCATCAAAAAATAAAAACCGGGATGCACCCGTTTACATTAGACCTCTTACACAAATATTAATAGACCCCCCTTAATCCTGGACTTAGACTAGTTCCTGGTGCGAAACTCAAAACCTTTATGGCGACAGCTATACATCAAATATAAGCGCACCCACCCAAAACTTGACCTCTTAATTTATAGTACTTTTGAACTAAATATCTCCTCAGAGCAATCAAGGATGCGATCGCCCTGGGGTCTTGTCGGCGTTCGCTCTTATAAAATAAATTAGCGAGCGCAATTTTCTCTTCTTTGAGTCTTTTGGGATAAAAATGATGACTAAATCTCAAGGAAAGATGAATTTTTGTCAATTATTTTTGAGAAAATTTTAATAGTTAATCGTTCTTAAGTATGTTTTTGAGTAGTACTTTCTTTGCAGGCTCAGTCGATATCTGATGTTACGTAAAAAATCTGAATTTGATAAATAATTTAGTATTTTGATTCAGTTAATAGGAGAGATGGATGATTTTATTTTTCAAATAGATAAAATCCTCTCAGATGAACAATTGTTTCTATTACTTGTATTCAATTTGCACCTAATGCAACCGAACAAAACCCAGTAGAAAATGTTTGGTTACAAGCCAAGAATTTTCCCTTGAAAGTTGTGACCTCTTTGCAAATCTTTTTCTGTTGTTAGGTGGCTGTTTAAGTTCTTTACCAATCACCAAGAATTTGATTTTCCCAAGCTGCATCAGTATTAAAATGAGCTATAAAAGTAGTGGTAGTAGTGGTAGGCAAAACTCCTCATTAGTGTCTTCTCATAGGGATATATATCAAAAGCTTCAGGCACAAGCTCAGAAAACTCCCGATAGTATTGCTATTGCTGCCCCTTACCGCTTACCGCTTACTTATCGCCGAATGCTTGTGCAGATTGACTCTGTAATAAGCCAACTCAATTGTTTAGGTGTGGGTCGTTATGACCGAGTAGCGATCGCTCTTTGAATATGCGCTGTTTCACATTCATGGGCTGGTGGGGGTTTTGCTGTCGTCTCTGGGTGCAGGGGCAAGCGTAGTTTGTACTCCCGGCTTTTATGCACCCAATTTCTTTGACTGGCTAAAAACCTTTCGTCCCACTTGGTATAGTGCTGTTCCCACAATGCACCAAGCGATTCTCGCTAGGACTGAGGCAAACAGCAAAATTATTGCCTATTGTCCACTGAGATTGATTCGCTCTTCCTCTGCTCCAATGCCTACTCAAGTCATGATGGAGTTAGAAAAGGCGTTTAATGCGCCAGTCATTGAGTCTTATAGCATGACAGAAGCGGCTCATCAAATGACTAGCAATCCTTTGTCACATCAGCGTAAACCAGGTTCAGTAGGCATAGCTGCAGGTCCAGAAGTGGCGATAATGGATCAGGCGGGTAACTTGCTATCACCAGAGGAAATTGGGGAAGTGGTGATCCGAGGAGCGAATGTGACCAAGGCTTACGAAAATAATCCCGAAGCGAATGAGAGTGCTTTTACGAAAGGCTGGTTTAGAACTGACGACTTGGGTTATTTAGATTCTGACGGCTATCTTTTCCTCAAAGGCAGGATAAAAGAGACAATCAACCGGGGTGGTGAGAAAATTTTTCCCCGTGAAGTGGATGAAGTGCTACAAAATCATCCAGCAGTCGAACAGGTAGTTACCTTTGCTGCACCGCATACGCTTTTAGGTGAAGAGGTAGCCGCCGCCATAGTTCTTAAAGAAAATGTTTCAGCTACAGAGCAAGAAATTAAAGAATTTGTCGCCCAGAAACTGGCTGATTTTAAAGTCCCCCGTGTGGTGCTATTTGTTGATGAAATTCCCAAGGGTCCCACAGGTAAGCTACAGCGAATTGGGTTAGCCCAAAAACTAGGACTGAGAGCTTCAGATCCTACTGCCAAGAGACCTGAATTTGCCCTATCGCGTACTGCTGGTGAAGAACAGTTAGTGAATATCTGGACTGAAATTTTAGGAGTTTCGCCAATCGGGATTAACGTCCCTTTAATTTAGCTACTGGTCCTTTGGTCAGAGCCATAATTATGCGATTTGGTGAGTCAGAGCATATCCTGCTGCTGACCCTACATCATATTATATTTGATGGCTGGTCTATGGGAGTTCTCCTTAAAGAACTCGCCGTTGTTTATCAAGCCTTTTGTACGGGAAAGCCATCGACTCTATCTGAGTTACCCATCCAATACGCAGATTTTGCCTACTGGCAGCGACAGCATTTACAGGGAGAGGTGTTAGAGTCACAGCTTGCCTACTGGAAAACACAACTGGGCGGTAACTTATCTGTGTTAGAGTTACCCACTGATAAACGGCGATCGCCTGTGCAAACGTTTCGAGGTGCTAGGCAACACTTGTTATTACCCAAGTCGTTAACCCAATCGCTAATGGTTCTTAGTCAACGGGAAGGGGCAACGCTGTTTATGACCTTGTTGGCAGCATTTCAAATATTGCTTTATCGTTATACAGGTTCTGATGATATCGTTGTTGGCTCACCGATTGCAGGACGCAATCGCACAGAAACAGAAAAACTAATTGGGGTTTTCATTAACACCCTAGTTTTACGAACTTACATTGATGGTAAGCTGGGTTTTCGAGAACTATTAGCTCAAGTCCGTAAGATAGCAATAGATGCCTTTGCACACTCTTGTATTCCCTTCGAGAAGCTGGTGGAGGAACTACAACAAAACCGAGATTTGAGCCATACTCCTCTGTTTCAGGTATTATTCCAATTGCGAAACGTGCCTAATGAAACTGCGGAGGTACAAGGTCTAAGATTCGAGGACTTCCAGTTTAACAGGGGAATCGCCGCGTTTGATTTAACTTTGGATATTGTTGATACACCTGCTGGATTGGCTTGTCAGTTTGAATACAACACCGATTTATTTTATGCGGCAACAATTGACCGGATGGCAGGACATTTCCAGACTCTGCTTGAGGGTATTGTAGCTAATCTTGAGCAGCCAATTGCCCAATTACCTATTTTAACAGCAGCAGAACAACATAAGTTGTTGGTTGAGTGGAACAACACTCAGACAGATTACCCCAAAGACAAGTGTATCCACCAGTTGTTTGAAGCACAGGTGGAGCGGACGCCGGATGCTTTAGTGGTGGTGTTTGTAGACGAGCGCAGCGAGGCTTCTCGCAGAGTAGATGAGCAACTTACTTACCACGAGTTGAACTGTCGCGCTAACCAATTGGCACACTACTTGCGCTCATTGGGTGTCACTCCTGAGGTGCTGGTCGGGATTTGTGTGGAACGCTCACTGGATATGGTGGTGGGACTGTTGGCAATTCTCAAGGCGGGTGGGGCTTATGTGCCGCTTGACCCAGAGTATCCCCAAGACCGCTTGAGCTTTATGTTAGAAGATGCTCAAGTAGGAGTGCTGCTGACGCAACAGCACTTAGTTGAGAGACTACCACAGCATCAAGCGCAGCTTGTTTGTTTGGATGAGCTATGGAAACAAATTGCCCAAAAGTACCAGGATAACCCCATCAGTGGGGTGAGGGCTTTTCATCTGGCTAATGTGATTTACACTTCTGGCTCCACAGGCAAACCCAAGGGTGTGATGGTTGAGCATAAAGGACTAGTTAACTTAGCTCAAGCTCAGATTCAAACTTTTGGCTTGCATTCTGATAGTCGCGTTCTCCAGTTTGCCTCCCTCAGTTTTGATGCTTCTATCTCGGAAGTCGTGATGGCTGTTGGGTCAGGAGCAACACTTTACCTGGGAACAAAAGACTCTCTACTGCTTGGTATGCCGTTAATTCAGCTATTACGCGATTATTGCATTACGCATGTTACGCTACCACCATCGGCGCTCTCCGTTCTGCCTGTTGAGGAACTCCCCACACTGCAAACAATAATTGTGGCAGGAGAAGCTTGTTCTCCTGAACTGATAACAAAATGGTCTGCTGGCAGAAATTTCTTCAACGCCTACGGACCAACAGAAATTAGGCGTTGCATAAATGCGGGATGATTTAATTTAGTATGGGTATTTCCTGATACTTCAGGTAATGAAGTAATAATCGAATTGAATATTTCAGCATATCTACTGACTTTGAATAGCACAATGTTCTGCGATGCAGTCGTGCTAAGTAGTGACGCAAGCGGGTATTTTCGCCTTCTACTCTGGTCATATATGTTTTACTCACAATTTAGTCTCCATCAGAAATAAAACTTGGGTAGACTTTCCAGCCATCTGTCACATAGAAATAGCTCTTCCACTGTTTTACAATTTCCCACAATGGCTCAAACGTTTCGGCACTATGATCTCCTAAAACCCAGGCTAAAATACCCTGCTCAAAGTGATTTACTGCTGTCCAGAGCCAAATTTTGTTTTTTTTGAACCGATGAATGTCTCTAATTCATCCAGTTCTCCGACTTCTGGAATGATATCTTCTTTTGGTACATCTGGAAGTTTTTCTCCTAATTGTTTGACCCAATAAATGATAGTAGTATGATGCACTCCTTTAACCCGTTCAATTCCGCGAAAACCCATACCGTTCAAGTATATTTTTAAACATTCTTGTTTCAGATCCTCTGAATATCCTTTTGGCGGATTGTACACGTCGATAAATTGGCGTTAGCGGAGCGGGGCGGAACGCACTTCGCATTCATTACAAATGTGATTTTGTTTACCTCTTCGCTTTCCGTTCTTCTGAATCTCCGTAGACCCACAGTATGGACATTGCACAGTAGATAACCTTAATTCATCCCTCTATTATGCAATGCCGAATTTTGAACACTTTACAGGTTTTCTTTCTGTTGTCTAAGTTCTTGCTGTCGCCTCTGTTCTTGTAATCTAAATTGTTGCTGCTGTCTAATTTGTTGATCTTGTCTAAGTTGTTGATCTTGTATTCTCAATTGTTGCTGTCGTGTAAATTCTTGCTGTTGTAGTCTTGTTTCTTGCTGTTGTAATCTAAATTGTTGCTGGCGTATCAGTTCTTCCCGTTGTCGTGTAAATTCTTGCTGTTGTATATTCTGTTGTTGTTGTAGTTGTTGTGGTTGTTGAAAGTTTAGGCGTAGCCATGTATCCTTCAATTGCTCTTGTGTTTGCTGAGTTTGCTCCTCTTGTTGTTGTCTCATCCTTTCTTGAAAAGACTCAGGTTGCCGAGGAATCGGTTGAATTATTTGTCCATAAGCAGGAGAATTTATTGGCAAAGCTTTTACAAAAACAATCGCTAGTAGCCACAGTTTAAGCGTCAATGATCGATTCGACATACAGTTAATTGTTATCGGTTGAGTTGAGCGATCGCTTAACCTTAATATAACAATTTCTACCGCTACCCTATCGCACCAATTGGGACTAACGTCAAGATATCTATGAGATTAAAGTAATTAAATTTACTGACTGCAACAGATTTAATTCTTACTTGCTCTTAGTTGCCCACAAGCAGCATCAGCTTCTAAACCACGGGAATAACGGACACTAACAGCAGTATTTTGCTGCTTGAGAACGTTCACAAATGCTTGAATGCGATCGCGGTTGGGGCGTTTGTAGTCTACTTCTTGGATGGGGTTGTAGGGAATCAAATTCACATGACTTTGGAATCCTCGCAAGCATTTTGAAAGTTCCAATGCATGTTCTGGTAAATCATTTACACCAGCGAGGAGAATATATTCAAAAGTAACCCGGCGCCCAGTGATTTCTACATATTCTCGACACTCAGCCAGTAAATCTTCCAGAGGATAGGCGCGGGCGCTGGGGACGAGTTTTTCTCGTAGTGCTTGGTTGGGTGCGTGCAGACTTACAGCCAGAGTGATTTGCAAATTGTTTTGCGCGAACTGACGGATGCGATCGCGAATCCCCACTGTAGAAACTGTAAGCGATCGCTGTCCTATACCGATATCTTGATTCAGTGATTTTAGGGCTGCTAGGACATTCTCAGTATTCAACAACGGTTCACCCAATCCCATAAACACCACATTGCTAACCCGTTGCTGAAAATCTTCTTGTACAGTCAACACCTGATCGATAATTTCGTGCCGCGCTAGGTTACGCTTGTAGCCTCCCTTACCAGTAGCGCAGAAATCACACGCCATTGGGCAACCCACTTGAGTAGAAACACAAACTGTCAGACGGGCTTTTGGTCCTTCTCCCCTTTCTGCAAAGGTGGGGATGCCAACAGTTTCAATAATTTGCCCGTCTGCTAATTGTAAAAGATATTTGACAGTACCATCGGGTGCTACAGAGCGGTAATGTAAAATTGAGCGCCCAATCGGAACTTCTGCTACTTCTTTGCGCCATTGCTTGGAAAAGACAGAAATATCAACTAGCGATCGCACCCCTTTGTTATAGATCCATTCATGCAGTTGCTTTCCTCTGTAAGCAGGTTGTCCTTGTTGCTGCACCCAAGTGCTTAACTCCGCCAGAGAAGCACCTAGAAGAGGAGAGATTAATGCTGATTTTTCTGAGTTGAAGTCAACCTGAGATACAAGAGGCGTAGCAGACATAAAAAAATCACGAGTTGATATTGGATCTCTATCCTACACCTGCCAGATCGAGTTAGTTTTGACTGAAGAAGACAAGGAATTAACCAAAAGTTGTGCCGTTCCAACCCCACATTGCACCCTTAGCGTCTGCAAACTCAATGTAAATACGATTTTTCGGCACGCCTAGAGTTTGATTAATCTGCTGGCAAAAGTCTTGACTCATTGCTGCGGTTTGATCTGGCTTCATCGTGCCAATGCTCTTAATTTCAATGTAGCAAACCGGGTCTGTATTCCCTGCAAAAGTCATGGGGATTCCTGGTTCAAAAGCAGTCATTACATAAGATTCTGGTTTTCCTAAATGTTTCGCTAACTTGGCTGATAGGTTTAAAAGCATTGACTCAATTTCAGCTTTTTGAGGAGCAGATGCGGAAGTTTGCACTTTGATTAAAGGCATAGTACCGAATTGGAATTTTGGATTTTATTACATTGTTAAGTTTATCGAAATGCAGAGGTACAGAGTACAAAGATTAGGGAGGTGGAAAGCAAAACAGACAAGAAGACAAGGGGAATTATTGAACAAGTCTCTCTCCGAAGTTCTGATGCCTACGGCGGGCTACGCCAACGCCGGAAGCCGGCACTGGTGACTTCTCTCCTTGTCTCCCCCCTCTTCCTCGTCTACTTTGTCTCTTCTCCATGCCCCATGCCCAATATTTAGTTATGAGATGAGCGAAATAGGTGACTATGTTCGGGATGATATAAACGCGATCGCCCTGTTGTTGTCGAAAGTGCTGGACTAATTATATAAAGTGTAGTGCGAATGAGTTTTTCTTGATGAGTACAGTCTGCCATTTGATTCAGGGGGACAATCCTGATTTTTTCATCGGGCCATCCAATGCGAAAGCAAATCGCAATCAGGGTTTCAGCTGGATAGTGTTCGAGTAGTTTAGCTTGGGCATTTTCGACGTGACGCGCACTTAAATACAAGCAGAGGCTAGCCTGATGTGCTGCAAGAGTGGCTAATTCTTCAGTAGCGGGGACTTCTGTACGTCCACTAAGGCGCGTCAAAATAATAGTTTGGACTAAACCAGGAACAGTCAGTTCTATTTTGAGTTTGGCAGCAGCAGCTTGAAAGGCGCTAATACCAGGTATGACTTCAAAAGGAATATTTGCCTCTGCGAGGAGGTGCATTTGCTCATGGATGGCGCTGTAAAGACTAGGATCGCCAGAATGGAGACGGACTAGAGATTTGTGTTGCGATCGCACTCTATCGATCATAATCGCCAAAATTTCTTCTAAAGTCTGATTCGCAGTTCTAATTATCTCAGCATCTTTTCGGCAAAGTTCTAAAATTTGTTCGGGTACTAAAGAATCAGCAAATAAAATTACATCAGCAACAGCCAGTAATTTTTGCGCCTTCACCGTTAATAAGTCAGGATCTCCAGGGCCTGCACCAACAATATACACAGATGGTTCTACAGTATATAGTGTTTTTTTATAGCTTAAGCTTTCTGTATATTTACTTTCAAAAGAACACACGGCAATCCCTCAAAAAAATTTTTTGGCAAATTCTTCAGTATCTTTCCGGATTCACCTTCTTTCCCTAGTAGAGAGTAATGGTAGATGCACCCTGGTTAAGCCCTAGAGAATACTCTGGGGCATTTTTTATTTTTTAGTCATTGGGAATTGAGCATAGGGCATCGTACATTGGGCATGAGTTATTCTTTCTCCCCCTGCTCCCCCTGCTCCCTCATCCCCCCCTCTCCCCATTTCCCTTAAGAGTAGGAACTACATCGGGTAAAGGGCGTTTGAGTAAGTAAAGCCAAGCTAATCCAACTAATCCCAATAGAATTCCTAAACTACTGACTACTTGTGCCATCCGTAATGGCCCCAGCATCAAGCTATCAGTGCGAAAGCCTTCAATCCACAAGCGTCCTAAGCTGTAGGCTGGCCAGTAAATTAGAAACAGTGTGCCTACCTTCAGACGTGGCTTACCGGATAAAGACCGGAAAAACAACGTTATTAATAGCGTAAACACCATTAAATCCCATAGAGATTCGTAGAGGAAGGTGGGATGAAAGTAATCGAAACTAACATACTCTAAAGGACGATGGTCTGGTGGAATATAAAGCTTCCAGGGTAAATTAGTAGGATCGCCAAAAGCTTCAGAATTAAAGAAATTACCCCAACGTCCGATCGCCTGCCCTAAAATCAGCGAAGGTGCTACTAAATCTGCCAGTTGCCAGAAAGAAACCTGCTTGATTCTGGCAAAAATTAACGCAGCTAAAACGCCACCAAGAATCGCTCCATGAATGGCAATACCTCCTTCCCAGATCGCAAAAATTTTTCCTGGGGTTGGGGCATATTTTGACCATTCAAAAAAAACGTAATATAGTCGTGCGCCAGGAATTGCCCCAATCAACAACCAAAAGAACAAATCGCCTAGCAACTCAGGATTAACGTTACGACGCTTTGCCAAATTCTGGGAAAGGATGACGCCAATTAACACTGCTGTCGCAATTAACAAGCCGTACCAACGAATACTTAGTGGCCCTATTTTCACCAGAATCGGTCCTGGAGAAGTAAATTGAAACGCCAAGGGCAAAGTGGGAAAATCCAGTGCCATGAAAAATTACCTAGAAGAGTTCGTTAACTACCCGCGCACTTTACTAAGTACGGAGTTTCTTGTGTCTTGAATACTGTAACTACACTTGAATCTTCCACAACATTGTGGGGACGTAGGTAAAAATCCAGTATTCATATTTAGGAGTCTAGTTCCTAACGCCTAGTTGAGCATAACTTGTGCCACTAAAACAATTGACTTTACCATCCTTACCGAGAGCGCAAGATGGTAGATTTGAGTAAGTTACACAAAACGGTTTCGATATAATCACCTAAATAACTTTGATATATTTAAAATTGTGATTGCTATTTATCCTGGTAGCTTCGACCCTATTACCTTGGGACACCTCGATCTCATCGGGCGCGGTAGTCGGCTGTTTGAGCGGGTGATTGTCGCTGTACTACGGAACCCTAACAAGATGCCACTTTTTAGTGTGGAGCAACGGCTAGATCAGATCCGTCTTTCTACCGAACATCTATCTAATGTAAAAGTAGACAGCTTTGATGGTCTTACCGTCAATTATGCTCAAATGCAACAAGCACAAGTTTTGATTCGGGGTTTACGGGCTGTGTCAGATTTTGAAGTGGAACTGCAAATGGCTCACACCAATAAAACTCTTTCTACCCAAATAGAAACAGTTTTTCTCGCAACCTCAAATGAGTATAGTTTTTTAAGTAGTAGTGTGGTAAAAGAGATTGCAAGGTTTGGTGGCTCTATCGATCATCTCGTTCCCCCACACGTTGCCCTAGATATATACCAATGCTACAATCAGAAATCTCCAATGTTGAACCCAATCTCAACGGAAGCAATCCCTCCTCTCAAGAATATCTCGGTGGAGAGGGAAACATAGATATTCAGCAGGAACTCAATCGTCTAGAGGAAATGGTTCTTTCTAGTCTTAGGATTCCGCTGACGGGACGCACGCTCATAGATGAAGAAAAGCTGCTGGATCAGCTTGATTACATCCGGCTAGCTTTACCATCCCTTTTTCAAGAAGCAGCAGCAGTTGTCAACCAAAAGGACGAAATTCTGCTGGAGGCGGAAGAGTATGGACAGCAGGTAGTTGAGGCTGCACAAGCCAAAAGAGCGCAAATTTTAGCTGAAAGCGATATTATTCACCAGGCAAAACAGGAAGCTGAACAACTGCGGCGACAAGTGCAACAAGAGTGTGAGGGAATAATGCAAGAAACCCTCGCTGAGATTGACCGTAAGCGGTATGCTTGTCAGCAAGAGTTAGAGCTGATGCGACAAACTGCGATCGCTCAGGCTCAAGAAATTGAAGATGGCGCTGATGCTTATGCCGATGGCATTTTGGGAAATATCGAGCAGGATCTCAAACAGATGTTGCAAGTTATCACCAACGGTCGGCAACAACTGCAAATTGATAACCTCACTCAGCGCAATTCACCTCCTGGCAAAAAAAGATAGAGGTTCTAACGAGAGATGAGGAAAAATTATCGGTTGGGTTTCGCTATTGCTTAACCCAACAATTTTTATTAAAGAATACTTTGAGCTTTCCATACTTGAAGCTGAATCTAGCTGGTAATAAATTTAAAATTTTGGCTTGTAATTAAACAGGATTTTTCAAAAATACTTACTTTAGCTCAAGTTTACTTTGGAGCAAATTCAGTTAGTATACTGGGAATTATTTATTTGCTTTTAGCAGTAGGTTACTTGATTTTTATGGTATTTTGGCTAGTCAAACGTGGAGCAAGACTTACGAGTTAGGCTTTAGCGCTTTATATTATCCAAGCGATATTTACACCAATTATAATGTTCTTGTGCGGGGTTTTTTTAACTTTTCAAGGCTGGCAATTAGATCCAATTCTTCAATTTGGGCAACTTTTATTGAGCTTATTAATTATTTACCTACTTATCAAAGATATTGTAATTAATACAGTTTACAAAAATAGGTGATTTTAGCATTAAGAAAATTTAATTAATAATATTTGTATTGAAAAATCAGAAGACTAGGTACTAATTAATGGGAAAAGTACCTAATTCTAATCCCCAATATGCTTCACTGCGATCGCGATTGGTTAATTCGCTTTTGTAATTCGGCTTCAATTTCTTTATCTGTGGTACAAATCACTTTTGGACGTTACTCTAATCTATCCATGAGAATGTGGAAAGCTTCTACATCTTTGAGACGCTAGTGAACCTGATACCGTAACTCTTGATCAGTCATCGCTTAGTAGTTAAAATATGTCATGAAAATACTACTGTGTAAAGATTTATATAAGTAGGTTGGCGTAAAAATTTGTCGTTGGAATAAGGCAAGAGGCAGGAGGGAAGAGGGTTTTAGTCTACTTTATCTTTCTTCACATAGTTTGGTTTTATTGTCCCAACTTACCTAGGACTTCGATTTTATTTAAAAAAAGACTGAGACTGAAAAGCCCGTTTGATAAGGGTTTTATCTGAAATCCTCTTCAGAAATCAGATATATTTCTATATGATTTGCATAATTATCAGAACTAAAACGAATACTAAATAGGTACGTAGTTTTACTACGCGCAAGATTATTCATTAAAGGAGCATTATCCATGAGCACTTTTGGTCAGTATTTTGTAGGTCTGAACAATGGTTTTACTGTCAATAATGGCGGATGGACTAGCTTTGACCAATATCCACGTCAGCTTGGTGATGTCAACGGTGATGGTCGCGATGATATTGTCGGTTTTGGGTATGATGATGTTTATGTCTCTCTCAGTCAAAGCAATGGTACTTTCGTTCAGTATTTTGTAGGTCTAAACAATGGTTTTACTGTCAATGATGGCGGATGGACTAGCTTTGACCAATATCCACGTCAGCTTGGTGATGTCAACGGCGATGGTCGCGATGATATTGTCGGTTTTGGAAGTGGTGAAGTCTACGTCTCTCTAGGTCAAAACAATGGCACTTTCGGTCAGTATTTTGTAGCTTTGGACAATGGTTTTACTGTTAATGATGGCGGATGGACTAGCTTTAACCAATATCCACGTCAGCTTGGTGATGTCAACGGCGATGGTCGCGATGATATCGTCGGTTTTGGAGATGGTGAGGTCTACGTCTCTCTAGGTCAAAGCAATGGCACTTTCGGTCAGTATTTTGTAGCTCTAGATAATGGTTTTACTGTCAATGATGGCGGATGGACTAGCTTTGACCTATATCCACGTCAGCTTGGTGATGTCAACGGCGATGGTCGCGATGATATCGTCGGTTTTGGAGATGGTGAGGTCTACGTCTCTCTAGGTCAAAGCA
>NZ_JBALDE010000104.1:0-51130 GCF_036917515.1 Nostoc sp.
AACGGAGTTCTGAGGTGGATTAACGAGGATCAAAGACTCGTTAACGGAGTTCTGAGGTGGATTAACGAGGATCAAAGACTCGTTAACGGAGTTCTGAGGTGGATTAACGAGGATCAAAGACTCGTTAACGGAGTTCTAAGGTGGATTGACGAGGATCAAAGACTCGTTAACGGAGTTCTAAGGTGGATTGACGAGTATTAAAGACTTGTTAACAGAGTTCTAAGGTGGATTGACGAGTCTTTAATACTTGTTAACGAGTGCTATTTATACTAATTTATTAACTTATACTTACTAACCTCTGCTCCCTCATGCTTTATGCCCAATGCCCCATACCCAATGCCCAATGCCCAATTCCCTATGCCCAATCCTCACTCCCCTTACCATGAAATCAGAATTTTGAGCAATACTGGTACAAGAAGGAATATTTACACAAAATCCCAAAATGACAATTCAACTTAGTGATAAGCCTTTGCTAGAGTGGGCAGGCGATAGTTTGGCAATTGGATTATTTGAAGATGCAGTGGAGTTAACCGGAGAACTAGCTACTTTAGATCAAAAGTTTTCTGGGGTCTTAAAAGAACTGATTGCCGAAGAAGAATTTAAAGGTAAAGCCAATAGCACTATTTTCACGCGCGTGAATGCTGGTAGCCCAGTGCGGAAATTGATTTTGGTAGGTTTAGGCAAACCAGATGCACTAAAACTAGATTCTCTGCGCCGCGCTGCTGCGGCTGTAGCCAGGGTAGGAAAAAAGCAAAAAAGCAAAATTCTGGGATTTAGCTTTCCATTATGGAACAACGATCCAGCTGCGAGTGCCCAAGCGATCGTAGAAGGTGTGGAATTAGCACTTTATCAAGATATTCGTTTTAAATCCGAACCAGAAGAGAATGGTTCACATATAGAAACCGTAGATTTACTAGGTTTCAGTGGACAAGAAGCTGCCATTACCCGCGCCAATCAAATCGTTTCCGGGGTAAATTTAGCACGGCAATTAGTAGCAGCACCAGCTAACGCAGTAACACCGACTACTTTAGCGGAAACTGCTGAAGCGATTGCCAAGGATCATGGTTTACAACTGGAAATTCTGGAACGAGAAGACTGTGAAAAGTTGGGCATGGGTGCATTTTTAGGAGTAGCCCAAGCTTCCGATTTGCCACCGAAATTCATTCACCTAACTTATAAGCCAGAAGGTACACCCAAAAAGAAATTAGCAATTATTGGCAAAGGTGTAACTTTCGACTCCGGCGGACTCAACATTAAAGGTGCTGGTAGCGGCATCGAAACCATGAAGATGGATATGGGGGGTGCAGCTGCTACCTTGGGGGCAGCAAAAGCAGTTGCTCAAATTAAGCCAGATGTTGAAGTTCACTTTATTTCGGCGGCAGCTGAAAACATGATTAGCGGCCACGCCATGCACCCTGGAGACATTCTCACGGCATCAAATGGCAAAACAATTGAAGTGAACAACACCGACGCTGAAGGACGTTTGACCTTAGCAGATGCCTTGGTGTATGCTGACAAATTGGGCTTAGATGCGATCGTTGATTTAGCCACCTTGACTGGTGCCAACATCATTGCCTTGGGTGACGATATTGCTGGTTTGTATACTCCTGATGATGCTGTAGCTTCCCAGCTTGAAAAAGCTGCCCAAACTTCAGGGGAAAAGATTTGGCGGATGCCAATGGAAGAAAAATATTTTGAAGGGTTAAAGTCTGGTATTGCGGACATGAAAAATACAGGGCCGCGTCCAGGTGGTGCAATCACCGCTGCCCTTTTCCTCAAGGAATTCGTCAAACAAACCCCTTGGGCGCACTTAGATATTGCTGGCCCAGTGTGGACAGATAAAGAAAATGGCTACAACAGCTCAGGAGCAACTGGTTACGGCGTTCGGACGTTAGTTGATTGGGTGCTGGAAAGCGGAGAATAGGGAGTAGGGGACAAGGGAGCAGGGGAGAATAATTAATGCCCAATGCCCTACTCCCTACTCCAGAACAATTCGTGCTATCTTGAGCTTGCCAGCAAAAATTGTTGCAATAGTAACAGAATTAATTTGGCGGTCAGAAAATTAAGCTTTTTCGGGCATTGCCATCTGGTAAAATTTGTAAGGTTTCTAGAAGCTGTGAGCAATGGGATCGACTCGTGTACGGATCGCAATTGACGCAATGGGAGGGGATCATGCACCCGGTGAAATCGTTGCTGGCGCATTGCGAGCAAGAGAAGAATTGGGTGTAGATATATTTTTGGTTGGCGATCCCCAACAAATAGAAGCTGCCTTGCCATCAAAAACAAGTTTAGGGCAGGTAGAGATCGTGAATGCTGAGGAAGCGATCGCTATGGATGAGGAGCCTTTAAATGCAGTTAGACGCAAACGCAAGGCTTCTATCAATGTGGCGATGGATTTAGTCAAGCAGCAAAAGGCAGATGCCGTATTTTCTGCGGGTCACTCTGGGGCAGCTATGGCATCAGCTTTGCTCCGCTTAGGACGATTGCCAGGAATCGATCGCCCAGCCATCGGGACAGTTTTTCCGACAATTATTGCTGGTAAGCCAGTGCTAGTACTTGATGTTGGCGCAAATGTAGATTGCCGCCCCAAGTTTTTAGAGCAGTTTGGCGTTATGGGATCGGCTTACAGTAAGTATGTCTTGGGTACAAATGAACCGAAGGTGGGTTTGCTGAATATCGGTGAAGAAGACTCTAAGGGAAATGATGCAGCCGTCCGCGCCCACCAACTGCTACGCGAAAATTCCCAAATTAATTTTATTGGCAATGCTGAAGGGCGTGATGTGCTTTCCGGTCGCTTTGATGTAATTGTCTGCGATGGCTTTGTAGGTAATGTATTGTTAAAATTTGCCGAAGCCGTTGGAGAAGTGATTCTACAAATTCTGCGGGAAGAATTACCCCAAGGATTACACGGTCAAATCGGTTCAGCACTCTTAAAACCCAACTTGAAGCGGATTAAGCAGCGAATGGATCACGCAGAACATGGTGGTGCTTTACTGCTAGGCGTGGCAGGAGTCTGTTTTATCGGTCACGGTAGCTCCCAAGCACCTTCAATTTTTAATGCAATTCGCATGGCAAAAGAAGCTGTTGACAACCAGGTGATACAACGAATTCAGTCCCAATATATCCTAGAGCGCGAGAGCGGTTAGTCATTGGTCATTAGTCACTTGTACTGAGCGTAGTCGTTGGCGCAGCCTCTCGTAGAGAAGTATTGGTTGTTAGTCATTGGTCATTTGTAAAAGGACAACAGACAACAGACAAAAGACAAAGGACAAAGGACAAAAAGCTGATAGCTTGGGAGATTAGGAGTGCAAAACTTAGGCGTAGCAGTTATCGGAAGTGGCTCGGCAGTACCAGCAACTTCCCTACACAACCAGACATTGAGCGAACTAGTTGAAACATCAGATGAGTGGATCGCTACAAGAACGGGGATTCGTCAACGTCGATTAGCTCTGCCATCTGAGTCCTTGAGTGTACTCGCTACTGCCGCCAGCAGTCAGGCGATCGCCGCTTCAGGAATTAAAGCAGAAGACCTAGACCTGATTCTGCTGGCGACTTCCACCCCTGATGATTTATTTGGTAGTGCTTGTCATGTACAGGCGCAATTGGGAGCCACCAACGCAGTAGCCTTTGATTTGACTGCTGCCTGCTCCGGCTTTGTGTTTGGTTTGGTTACAGCAGCCCAATATATTAGAACAGGTATCTACAAAAATATACTTTTGATCGGGGCAGATATCCTGTCTCGCTGGGTAGATTGGGAAGATCGGCGGACTTGTGTGTTGTTTGGTGATGGTGCTGGAGCAGTGGTATTACAGGCTGCCAAAAGCGATCGCTTATTAGGATTTGCACTTAAAAGTGATGGTACTCAAAACCATTGCCTCAACCTTGCTTATACAGGTGCTTCTCAAGAACTGCTGACTGATGTAAATATCACCAAAGGCACTTACCAACCGATTACGATGAACGGCAAAGAAGTCTACCGCTTTGCTGTCCAAAAAGTGCCAGAAATAATTGATAAAGCCTTGTTTCAAGCCAACATCAGCGTCGATCAAATAGATTGGCTGATATTGCATCAAGCCAATCAGCGGATTATCGATGCCGTTGCCCAACGCCTGAATATCCCAGAACATAAAGTTATCAGTAATCTCGCCCAGTATGGCAATACCTCAGCTGCTTCCATCCCCTTAGCTTTAGATGAAGCAGTACAACAAGGTAAAATTAAACCCAATGATATCGTTGCGACATCCGGCTTTGGTGCTGGTCTTACCTGGGGCGCAGCAATCTTTCAATGGGGAAGATGAAGAGTGAGGAGTGAAGAGTTATGAGTTATAAATTTTAACTCCTAACTCCTAATTCCTAACTTCTAACTTCTAACTCCTCACTCCTCACTTTTCTGACTAATGACCAATGACAAAAACTGCATGGGTGTTTCCCGGACAAGGTTCTCAAGCGCTGGGAATGGGAATGGATTTACTCGATATACCATCTGCAAAAGACAAGCTTGCCAAAGCTGAGGAGATTTTGGGTTGGTCTGTAATTGAAATTTGTCGAACTCAAGAAGAGAAGTTATCACAGACGCTGTATACTCAGCCAATTCTTTATGTGGTTGAAAGCATTCTTGCTGACCTGCTTCGAGAACGGGGACACCAGCCAGATTTAGTTGCCGGTCATAGTTTGGGAGAATATACTGCCCTTTATATAGCGGGTGTATTTGAGTGGTCAACTGGTTTATATCTGGTGAAGCGTCGTGCAGAACTTATGGATAGTTCCGTCGATGGCATGATGGCAGCTTTAATGAACTTTGACCGCGAACAGTTAGAAAAAGTCATTTATCAAACTCCTGATGTGGTGATAGCAAATGATAATAGTTCGGCTCAGGTGGTAATTTCAGGCACGACTGAGGCTGTACAAGCGGTGATGACTCAAGTTAAAGCAAAGCGTGCAGTTCCCCTAAAAGTTTCTGGAGCATTTCATTCAGATTTAATAGCACCAGTAGCAGCAAAATTCCAAGACATTCTAGAATCTGTAGAATTTCAGCCTGCTATTGTGCCAGTGCTGTCTAATGTAGAACCAATTCCGTCTATTGATGCCGAGATTTTAAAGCAACGCCTGAATAAACAAATGACTGGTTCTGTAAGATGGCGAGAAATTTGTCTGCAATTACCAGCTAACGGTATCGAGCGAGTAATGGAAATTGGCCCTGGTAAAGTCCTAACTGGCTTGATTAAACGTAATAGCCCTGATTTAATTTTACAAAATATCCAGAGGGCTAGTGATTTACCTATTTAATTATTTTATAAATTAATTTCAATTACAAATTCTGTACCCTTACCCAGAACAGAGTTAAAACTCAATTTACCGTTGTGAGTTTCTTCGACGATTTGACGAGCGATCGCTAATCCTAATCCCGTGCCTTTACCCACACCTTTGGTAGTAAATAAGTGGTCAAAAACCTTTTGCTTCACTGATTCATTCATCCCCTAACCATTATCAGCAATAGCAATTTTCATGCCTTCATTTTCTAAGGAGGTTTTGATTGTAATTCAGTTGAGATTGGACTTAATTTCTTTAAAACTCCGTCCCGTATTTGATTCATCTAGCGCATCGATGGCATTAACCAGAATATTCATAAATACCTGATTCAATTGTCCAGGAAAACATTCAACCTGGGGCAAATATACCATAATCAGTTATCACTTCAATTGCTGGACGTTGTTCGTTTGCTTTGAGACGATGTTTGAGAATTAAAATCGTACTGTCAATACCTTCGTGGATATTAAACTGCACTTTATAATCTTTATCAGCGTGGGAGAATGTTCTTAAACTAGTGCTAATATTGTGAAGGCGATCGCACGCCATCACCATTGAATCAATTATCTTGGGTAAATCTTCTAAGCTATAATCTAAGTCGATTTCTTTGGCATGGTAGATAATTTGATCGCCTGGATTGGGGAGACTTTCTTGATAAAGTTTCAAGTGTTTAACAATATCCATAAGGATGATTAGGGGTGAGTTGAGAGTTTTGGCAATAGTGTACTGATTACGAAACAACAAGAGTTCCTGAAACTAGGATAAGGATTTTTCAGCAGTTTAATCACTACTCTTAATGAGTCAGTTTCTCGATACCCACGATAAACTAGGGTTCTCGAACCATTGTACAGTTCCTCGCTGATTTGATATCCGGGAATGCTCACTTTAGTGCTAACCATACTGCTAAATTTTTAAAACTTACAGATTTAGTGTTCCCGGATATATGCAGTTGTTTATCAACAATAGCAAAAGTTCATAGTGGAATTTCAATAAAAAATTCTGTTCCGAGTGAGGGAACAGAGTTAAAACTCAATTTACCATTGTGGGTTTCTTCAACGATTTGACGAGCGATCGCTAATCCTAATCCCGTACCTTTACCCACATCTTTTGTAGTAAATAAGTGATCAAAAATCTTTTGTTTAACTTCTTCATTGATTCCCTGACCATTATCAGCGATCGCAATTTTTACACATTGGTTTTCTACTGATGTTTTAATTGTAATTCGGTTATGATTATCTTTAATTTTCTCAAAACTCCGTCCTGTATTTGATTCTTCTAGTGCATCAATAGCATTGGCGATAATATTCATAAATACCTGATTTAATTGGCCAGGAAAACATTCTAGCTGAGGTAAATTACCGTAATCAGTTATCACTTCAATTTCTGGACGTTCTTCATTAGGTTTCAGGCGATGTTTAAGAATTAAAATTGTGCTATTGATACCCTCATGGATATTAAAAGGCACTTTGTAATCTTTATCAGCACGGGAGAAAGTGCGGAGACTGGTACTGATGTTGCGGAGGCGATCGCACGCCATCACCATTGAATCAATAATCTTGGGTAAGTCTTCTAAGCTATAATCCAAATCAATATCTTCGGCATGTTTTTTGATTTGATTGTCAGGATTGGGGAGACTTTCTTGATAGAGTTTCAAATGTTCAACAATATCTGCAATAGTGGGTTTAGCTTGTTGAAGACTGGCATAAATAAAGCCCAAAGGATTATTCATTTCATGGGCTACCCCGGCAACTAAGTTACCCAATGCAGACATTTTCTCACTTTGGACAACTTGTAATTGGGCTTGTTGTAAGTCTTCTAATGCTTTCCCAGCTTGTTGATAAAGTTGAGCATTTTCTAGAGATATTGCTGCTTGGGAAGAAAGCAGATTAATAACCCTGAGGCGATCGTTAGTAAACACTCCCGGAGTCAGTTTATTTTCTAAGTAAATAATCCCTACTAAATGCCCTTGATTAATAATCGAGGTACATAATACACTCTGGGGTTTTATTCGGTACATATATTCCCCAATTATACCAGGAATATCTGTTTGCAAGTTATCAATCACAACTGTTTGTTGGGTGTTTTTGACATAATTAATAATTGTTGTGGGAATATCTTGACAAGTATCGAGTGCTTGTGAATGTTGAATAGTTTGTATGTCAATATGAGAATTTAATTCATGATTAATAAAAGTAATTGCCCTAACTTGCCAAGTATCTCCTTGAGGAAGAATGAGTACAGATTTTTTCGCGCCAGAGTTTTCTAGGATAATTTGAGTAAGACTGGTAATGAGTTGATCTATTTCTAAAGAACTGGAGATAGCTTGAGAGGCTTTGAGGACAGAGGTTAAATCTAAAACATCGAAAATACTAGTGCTACCATTACTAAAAGTCTGATTAGATGAGGAAGTGCTACGAAAGCTAATAGTTTCTAAGGGGTTGAAGTTGATTCGTTGGTGTTGCAGAATGGGTTGGAGCAGTTTAGGATAGCGTTTTTCTAAGTCATCAGTTTTGGCTTTTGCTCCCCAGCGAGCATAGCAGTAGTATGCTTCTTGCATATATGCTTGGGCGACTTTTTCTTTACCCCAGTCGAGGTAGAATTTGGCTGCAAGTTCGTTGCTCAGTCCTTCTTCTTGGATGTAGCCGTTTTCTTGAGCCAGAGAAATGGCACGATCGTACAATTCTATTGCTTCAGTTTTTTGTCCTGATATCCGAAAGCTTTCAGCTTCTACCAAGTTGTATTTGTGAGTATAATTCTGTGGTGCACTATCTGCCCATTTTTTGAGTTTTTTGTGAGCTTCTGCTACTCGTTCAAGAATTAATTTTTGCTCAGTTATTGAGTAGTCTTTATATAAAGCTAAATTAGTTAAAGATTCATAAAAATAAAAGGTTGGAATTAGCACTAATCCAGTCACACTAGTTAAATATGTTTCAACAATATCAGAATTTTTTAGTGCTTCTTGATAGTTACCAAAAAGATAACATAAAAGTAGTTTACAAAAATGAAGCTGACAAATAATACTAGTTTGATTGGCAGCTTTATGCAGAGGTAACATTGTGACTTCATCATAAATTTCACCAATTAAAAAACAAGGATTATCTGACATTCCCAACAAATTCAAAACTGATTGATAATAGATGCTATTGAAATTCAAATAGGTGGTTTGCTTAAACTGGTGCATAATTGTGCCATAATTTCCCATAGCTTGGGCTAATTCCTCTAATCCATGACCACTTAAATAGGCATATCTGCCAAAAACATAGGCAGACATCACAGCATATTCAATATCTCCAGTTTCTAAACCACTCGTATAGGCTTGCAAAAGAGGATTTAAAGTTTCTTTAACAGGCGATTTCCAATGTCGAATAAAACAATTTACTGCAAATAGAGTTTTTGACTTTAGTTTGAAAGCATTTAAACGGTCAAGTAATAGTAATGCCATTTCTCCAAATTCATATCCTGTGTCAATTTCTCCTAGAACACTACAAAGTATAAGTCCATAGCTAGCATAAGCATAGGTCGATTCTGGAGCATTACCATAGAGGATTGACAATTGAACTTGTTTAAAGACAATTACTCGAAACAATGCTGGAGCCGCTTGATAAGCAGCTGACATAATACTCGACAAAATTTGCATTGCTGCCAAGATATTCACATTAGTCATTTTTGGCAGTTCTAGTAAATCTATCGCTGGTTTATCTGCCAAAAGACGTTTTGTTTGTTCCAGTTCATACTCGATATCAGTTTGATTAACTTGTTGAGGCAGTTCCACTCTTATTAATTGAAGAATAGTGAGTGCAATTTGCAAAGCGTTCTTGTGTTGTGCCTGCGCCATGTAGGCTTGAATTTTGACATTGTAGATAGGAATTTGTTCGAGGAGGGTTTTTGCTTGTTGTAAAACGACGGTTGCATAGCTTTCCATGTGTTCAAAGTCACCACTCAGATAAAGTATTTCTGTAATTGATTGATATAGTACTAGTGTTAGCTCATACTGACTATCCCAACTTTCATCAGGTAAAAGTTCTAAACCTATTGTTAAATATTCAACTGCTAATGTATAAGCAGTTGCCAATTTTGCTTTTTTAGCTGCATTCAAGTTCAATTTTATAAGTTGTTTTCGTTCAATCGGATCAACAATTAGGATTAATGCAATATTTAAGTGATTAACAATTTCAAAAAGCTTTTCTTCTTTTTCGATATCAGATATGTTTTGAAGTAATAGTTTGCCTATTTGTAGATGGGTAGCTTTTTTTTGCTCTTCAGGGATAAGAGAGTATGCAGCTTCTTGGACGCGATCGTGTAAAAATTTATAGGTAACAATTTCCAAATTTTCTTCAGCAATATCTTGATTTACCTCACCAAGATAAAATTTATACACTTCATTAGTAGGTAAAATTAAACCATCATGCAATGCATACCATAAATTAGCTGCGGTTTCTACTTGCGATTGTTGCGAAACAACTGCCAATGTTTTCAAATCAAACTGATTTCCAATACAAGCCGCTAATTTCAAAATATCTTGAGTTAGTTGTGATAGCTTTTGCAATTGCAATACCATGAATTCAACTACATCATTTGTGACTATTTGCTGATTAATTTGCGTGATATTACATTGCCAGCAACCATCTGTAAAGTTAAATTTAATCAGCCTATCCTGGTATAATGATTTGATAAGTTGAGTACAAAAAAATGGATTACCATGAGTGTTTTTATAGACCATCTGTGAAATTGGTAATGCTAAATTTTCTGGACATCTAAGCGTTGCAGCAATTAATTGATTCACGTCTTCTTGATTCAATGGTGCTAAAGTAATCGTATTAGTTACTGCTATTGTTTGTATCTCACTGACAGTCAACATTAATGGATGTACTGGGTTAACTTCATTATCGCGATAAGCACCAATTAATAAAAAATACTTTGTATCAGCCATTAATAACTGCATTAATTTCAACGATGCCAAATCAGCCCATTGCAAATCATCTAAAAATATTACTAATGGATGATCAACACTAGTAAAAACTTGAGTAAATTTTTGAAATAATAAATTAAATCTATTGTATGATGCAGTTCCTGATAATTCTACTACTGATGTTTGTTTGCCAATAATTCTTTCTAATTCGGGAATTACTTCAATTATTACCTGCCCATTTTCACCTAAAGCTTCTAAAATTTTAGTTTTCCATTGCTGAATTTGAAAAGTACTTTCTGTTAATAATTGCTCCATTAAATTTCGGAATGCTTGTACAAACGCACTGAAGGGAAGATTCCGTTGTAATTGGTCATATTTGCCTTTAATAAAATAACCACGTTGGCGCACAATCGGTTTATGAACTTCGTTAACAACGGCAGTTTTACCAATACCTGAAAAACCAGCTAGCAATATCATTTCAGTTGTATTTTTGCTAACTCTTTCAAATGCTTCGAGTAGGATGGCTATTTCGGCTTCTCGTCCATATAGTTTGTCAGGGATAGTAAAGCGATCGCACACATCTCTTTGAGCAATTTCAAAGTTCTCAATCCTACCAGTTTCTTTTAACTGATGTAAACATTTTTCTAAATCAAATTTCAATCCTAATGCACTCTGATAGCGGTCTTCAGCATTTTTTGCCATTAATTTCATCGTCATATCACAAAGAACTTGGGGAATCTCTTCCCGATTCCCTAAAAGTTGTGGAAGTTTTGCAATATGACTATGTACCAACTCCATCGGATCGCTTGATTGAAACGGTAATTCTCCTGCTAGTAATTCGTAAAAAGTGACACCCAAAGAATAAAAGTCGGTGCGGTAATCAATTCCCCGATTCATTCTGCCAGTTTGTTCTGGAGAAATATAAGCGAGTGTCCCTTCTAACACATTGGGACTGATGAGCGTTTGGGTTTCTCGTGGCAGTAAAGATGCAATACTAAAGTCAATTAATTTAACTTGTTTGGTTTCGGGATTAATTAAAATGTTGGCAGGTTTAATATCTTTATGAATGATGCGCGAGCGGTACAGTATATCTAAAATATTGCATAGTGCGATCGCAATTTCTAAAAATTCTTGCACAGAGGTGATATATCGCTTCTCTACAGAGGTGAAATAATCTTTAAGAGAAATCCCTCCAAAATCTTCCATTACCAACGCATAGCTATTTTGATACGCTTGGATGCTGTAAGTTTGAATTATTAGAGGTGAGTTGAGATTTTTAGCTATAGTGTATTGATTACGAAACGATAAAAGTTCGCTGAAACTCGGATAAGGATTTTTCAGTAATTTAATGACTACAGGTTTTTGATCGGTTTCTCGATAACCCCGATAAACCATCGTTCGAGAACCATTATAGATTTGTTCGTTAACCTTGTATCCAGTAATACTGACTGTAGTGTTAACCATACTGCTAAATCCTCAAGATTTCCAGATTTAGTGTTCCCAGATGAGTGAAGCAATTCATCTCTATAGCTTTTTTGCGTTTGATCTGGGTGTTGCGATCGCTTATGCTAAGTTCAGTTTGATTTGCATTATCTTCTGTGGACAAAAACCGCGAACCGTTGATCAGTCTGGCACTTTACCACGCCTTTAAATGGTCAGTTGTCAGCCCCATGCTTCACGCTTACTTTCGGGGCCAGATTTATGGTGCGGAAAATGTCCCCAACTCAGGACCGCTACTAGTAGTGAGTAATCATGCTAGTTACTTCGACCCGCCAATTGTCTCTAATTGTGTACGTCGTCCAGTGGCGTACATGGCTAAGGAAGAGTTATTTAATATTCCCATCTTGGCGCAAGCGATTAAATTGTATGGTGCTTACCCGGTAAGTCGGGGAAATACTGATCGCAATGCCATCCGTGCCGCTCTACAATATCTCGATAATGGTTGGGCTGTCGGTGTTTTCTTGCAAGGAACTCGTACCCTAGATGGTCGAATTACAGACCCCAAAAGAGGTGCATTGCTGCTGGCGGCGAAAGCAAAAGCCCCAATATTGCCGGTGAGTGTCTGGGGTACTGAGAAGATTTTACACAAAGTAGCGTCCTTACCCCGTGCAGTTCCGATTACAGTGAGAATTGGTAACTTGATTGATGCTCCTAATTCTAGTAATAAAGAGGAATTGGAAAATCTAACACAAAAGTGTGCCACAGTAATAAACAAAATGCATGATTTAGGAAGATGAGTTAGACACGCAACAGATGTATGCTTTAGGAAGGTAGCGATCGCTATTAGGTTGATTTAATCTTAAAATCAATTCACTCTCGGAATCAACTAAAGGACTTCTAACAAATAAATTATCCATCTTCCGGGGTGGATAACTTTATCGTGCTATACAACTAGCTTTTTTATATCTTAATTATGAATTACAAATTACGTAGCTTGCTTCTCGCCTTTGGCGAGTATTACGAATTATTATGAGCGGCTTTGAAGCCAAGAGTTTTTGGGAGCGATTAAATAATCTGGCATTAGTTCGATTTTTGCTTTTAGTTGCTTCTGGCTGGGCAATTGTACAACTTTTAGCTTATTTTGAATCGGTCATTGTCATTTTTACATTTGCGGCAATTTTAGCTTTTTTGCTCAGTTATCCTGTACAAGGGCTGCGGCATTTTTTGCCCCACGGTATAGCTGTTGGTGTCGTTTTCTTGCTCAGTATTGTAATTATAGGCGGTGTGATAATTACTGTGAGCTTAACGGTTTTATCTCAAGGACAACAATTAATTAATAGTATCACTGCATTTTTAAATTCTTTAGTACCTTTAATTGAAGGACTAGAAGGTTTGTTAAAAAACCGTAATTTTCAAATAGATTTAAGTTTTATTGAAGAACAATTGCGGAATCAGGCTATATCAACTCTTGTTAATAGTTTAGCTATTTTACAAGGGTTTATGACGAACTTCGTCACTTTTATTTTGATTGCGGTTGTGGCTTTTTTCATGCTATTAGATGGAGACAAGTTATGGAACTTTATTTTAAAAATAGTTCCAAAACAGCGTCGTAATAGATTTACAAATATAATTAGAAAGTCTTTTTTAGGATTTTTTAGAGGTCAGTTGCTATTAAGCGCATTTTTAACAATTTCAACATTCTTAATATTTGTACTCTTGAAGGTACCTTTTGCTTTGATATTGTCAATAATAATCGGAATTGTTAATATAATTCCTGGCATAGGCGCGACATTAGCAGTAAGCACAGTTACTTTATTTGTATTGTCTCAAAGTATTTGGTTAGCAGTAAAAGTATTAATAGCTTGTATTGTCCTCCAGCAAATACAAGATAACTTGATTGCACCTCGAATTATGCAGGGCGCGCTGAATCTTAATCCTGTAGTAGTGTTTTTTGCTTTACTAGTAGGAGCGAGAGTAGCAGGATTATTAGGTGTTTTTATATCTATTCCCATCGCTGGAGTAATTGTGTCTTTATTTGAAATTGATGAAATGAAATCAGAAGTTTAGTTATTAGTTATTAGTCCTCCCTTACAAAGTTCTAATCGGAGGAAACCTCCGCTCAACGCCAGTTCGTTTAAATCGGGAAACCCTTTCCCTTGCGACTAGCTCGACTTTGCGCTTTGTTATTTGTCAGGAACTGGGAACTAGGGAATAATGTAAAAATAGCCATTTACAAATAATTGGGAAGTAATGTCGGATTTAAGAGCGGAATTAACAGAAATTTTGGATGAGGCAGAGTGGGAGTGGCTAATTCCTCATGTACAACGAGATGCAGTAATTTTGGTGGCCCTTGAGCTAAACTTGGTGGATGTTGGAGTCGCGATCGCTAGTGATAACATTCCATCAGTGGAACAATGGATTGATAAACAATTGATTACCAAACCCACAACAGTACAGGTGGGAGAATGGAATGGCGATCGCACTAAACGATTTAATACTCTCATCGTTCAACCTTACGTTCTAGTTCAAGAAATAGTTGCTGCCTAATTCGTTTCTTTGTTATTTTTGATGACATATTTTCTCAGAAAACATAGTTTAATGTGCCAGTTATTACTTGGCTATTGCCACAGACTAGCTGGCTGATTGAATTGAAGCAAAATTTTTTCCTTTAAAATTTATCCATCTAGGAGCTAGAATTGTTACCATAATTTCAGATTAGATGTTGAAACCTTGATCCAATCTGAAACCTTAGAATTATTAGAATGGCATCGCCTCTGCCAGCATCTTGCTACCTTTGCGGCAACAAAACTGGGGGCGATAGCTGCACGTCATCTGAAAATACCCGATTCTCAGATCCAAAGCGAAGAGTTGTTAGAGCAAACCAAAGAAGTCTACCAACTGGAAACTCGCCTGACCACGGGACTGTCATTTGAAGGAATTCAAGATATTGGTGATTCCTTAGAACGGGCAGAACGTAGTGGAGTTTTGGCAGGAGATGAACTGTTAGCGATCGCCACCACCTTAGCTGGTGCCAGAAATTTGCGCCGTGTGATTGACAATCAGGAAGATTTGCCGATATTGACTGATTTGGTTGCTGATTTGCGGACTTATCCAGAACTAGAACAGGAAATTCACCGCTCTATAGATGAACGGGCCCAGGTAACTGACCGTGCGAGTCAAAAACTGGGCGAAATTCGCACAGACTTGCGGCGATTACGTAGTCAAATTACTCAAAAACTGCAAAATATCTTACAGGCAAAATCTGGAGCAGTTCAAGAACAACTGATTACCCAACGGGGCGATCGCTTTGTTATTCCTGTAAAAGCACCCCAAAAAGATGCCATCCCCGGTATAGTCCACGATACCTCTACCAGCGGGGCCACCTTGTATGTGGAACCGAATTCAGTAGTACCTCTAGGCAACCAACTGCGGCAGATAATTAGAAAAGAGCAAGCCGAAGAAGAAACAATTCGCCGCATTTTGACGGAACAAGTAGCCGCAGTCAAACCAGATTTAGAAAGATTATTAGCGATCGCTACCACTTTGGATCTGGCAACAGCTAGATCGCGATACAGTTATTGGTTAGGAGCGAACCCTCCACGATTTATCCAGCGTGAAGACAGGGAAATCATTACCTTGCGGAACTTACGACATCCTCTGTTAGTATGGCAACAACAGCACGAACAAGGGCAACCAGTAGTTCCTGTAAATTTACTGATTAGTCCGCAAATTCGGGTAGTGACAATTACGGGGCCAAATACTGGCGGTAAAACTGTAACCTTAAAAACATTGGGGTTAACAGCATTAATGGCCAAAGTGGGTTTATTTGTCCCCGCCCGCGAACCAGTAGAAATACCTTGGTTTGATAAAGTGTTGGCAGATATTGGCGATGAACAATCCTTACAGCAGAGTTTATCCACATTCTCTGGACACATCCGCCGGATTAGTCGGATTTTAGAAGCATTGGGAAATGGGGAAGTAGAAGGATATGAGAGAGATTCCAATGCCTCATGCCCTATGCCCAATTCCCTAGTTTTACTTGATGAAGTCGGCGCAGGAACCGATCCAGTGGAAGGTAGCGCCTTAGCGATCGCTTTGTTGCAATATCTCGCCAACCATGCCCAGCTAACTATTGCCACTACTCACTTCGGGGAATTAAAAGCCCTGAAATATGAAGACGATCGGTTTGAAAATGCCTCTGTAGAATTTGATGAAAGTACTCTCTCACCTACTTATCGTCTTTTGTGGGGCATTCCCGGACGTTCTAATGCCCTGACAATTGCCCTGCGCTTGGGATTAAAACCAGAAGTTGTACAACAGGCAAAAACCCAAGTTGGAGAAGCCACAGATGAAGTTAACCAGGTGATTGCTGGTTTAGAAGCGCAGCGCCGCCGCCAAGAGACCAAAGCTGCGGAAGCCCAAGTTTTGTTGCAACAAGCGGAACGTTTATACAAAGAAGTATCCGCAAAAGCCGCAAGTTTGGAGGAAAGGGAAAGCAGTTTACGGGCTTCACAGGAAGTAGCAGTGCAACAAGCGATCGCCCAGGCAAAAGGTGAAATTGCTCAAGTGATCCGCCGTTTGCAGAAAGGTACGCCCACAGCCCAAGAAGCGCAGCAAGCAACCAATGCTTTGAATCAAATTGGCCAGCAATATCAGCCAGTAACGCCAGCAAAACCAAAAGTTGGGTTTATGCCCAAGATAGGCGATCGCATCCGCGTTCCCAAATTGGGACAGATAGCAGAAGTGATCGCCGCCCCTGATGAAGATGGTGAGTTAAGCGTTCGCTTTGGGCTAATGAAGATGACTGTGAAATTGGAGGACGTAGAATCTCTAGATGGTCAAAAAGCCGAACCAGTCGTCAAACCCAAACCAGCCCCAGCAGCAGTAACGCCACCACTGCAAAGTGTTCCAGAAATTCGGACTTCCCAAAACACCATCGATTTACGTGGTAAACGGGTGGCTGATGCCGAATACATTTTAGACAAAGCCATTTCGGAAGCTACAGGCCCAATCTGGATTATTCACGGGTACGGCACTGGTAAGCTAAGACAAGGAGTTCACGCCTTTTTGCAAAAGCATTCCAGAGTGAACAACTACGAACCAGCAGAACAAGCAGACGGCGGCAGTGGTGTTACCGTGGCTCACATAAAATAAGGTGGCTTGAGGGGGTGACAATAAAGCTAAAAAGCCTGTAGTGGTGTAATTTTACTAATTACTTTTTGACCAATATTTGTTTTTTATGCAGGATTAAAGCTACACTTAAAGCCAGTAAAATTCCACTCGCACCTTGATGTTCAGGAACAGAAGTAAAAGGTGAGTTAAATCCATACTTTGCCAAAATTTCTTGCCCTTTTTGTGACAGGATATACTCGGCTAATTTTTTTCCATCAGGATCGGCATTTTTCAGTGTAGTCAATCCATAATCAGCTTTGGTTGCTAAATAGTCAGGTAGTTCTACTATTTGCAGATTGTCACCACCTTCTGTTGCTTGGGCAGTCTTGCCACTGGTATAATAAGCTAAAAATATATCTGCCTGCTTTGTTTCTTGGAGAAAATAGACTAAATTATTTTTGCCATTAGGAACTATAGGAGCATTAGGATTACCACCGACTAATTGCAAAGCTTTATTCTTCAAAATTTGAGAATTACCAGGTGTAACCCGATCGGCCTTGTCAAATATCTCCCACGCATAGTTACCAGATGGATCTGCTATAGGGGTTGAGGTTCCCACCTTGATTTCAGGTTTTAGCAAAAAATCCAACAAATTATCTGATGTGATACCAAGTCCCGATCTGACAACAGCAGTCATGCGGTTGCTAGTAAAGTTCACTACGGGTTCACTTAAACCTTCTTCAAATAATGTCTGAGGGTTCTCAATATCTGCACTGGCAAAAACATCTGCGGATTTTCCAGTTTCAGAGAATTCTTGTTCTATAAATTCTCGTGTTAGACCAGATGGGCCAAAGCGCGTTTCTACTGGAATTCCATATTTTTCGTTAAAAGATTCAGCTACTTCTGTGAGACTATCCCGCAAACTACCAGCACCGTATAACTTAACCGCGAATGCCTGAGTTGGCAGAATCACACTGACAGCACAAGCTATCAGTGAAAAGGCAAAAAAATGCTTTTTCATAGTTGTTATATTATTACGTTGCTATTTCTACTGAGTGAATGATCTACAACCCATGCTTCAGTGTGGATTTTGGTAAATATCTAAAGTATTACCTCTGCCCATTAACTTTATAAATGAGTTCTGATATGTGCGTGGTTTGCGGTTAGAGTTATAGTACCAACTAAGTTGGAATAAATCAATCACCCAACATCTTTAAATGTTGACTTTATCAAATTTTTAAGTTT
Source organism: Nostoc sp. (assembly GCF_036917515.1). Classification (GTDB taxonomy): domain Bacteria; phylum Cyanobacteriota; class Cyanobacteriia; order Cyanobacteriales; family Nostocaceae; genus Nostoc. The sequence goes on from NZ_JBALDE010000104.1 coordinate 18,014, forward strand.
GTCATCAGTTTTATTCATGGAGGCGTCAATCGTCCTGATGTTGCCCAGCCTATACTGAAATAACAGGCTGCACACAAGTAAAACTAAGTTGGAATAATGTCCAGCAGCGAAAAGTAGCTTGAGCAAACAGGTAAAATATTTGTAAAGTAATTATGTATACATTAAGACAAAGTAATAAATATCAAGAAATTTCAAAATTTAAAACCACAAACAAATTAGGAGGTATTCTACATAATTACTTAGGGGTTGTTAGCGGTTAGCATTTAAAACAATAGTTTATTTATACTCTGATATGCAGCTAACAGCGAAAGTCGGGAAAACCTTAATTAGAATTGATAATTTTTTACTTTGTCGAAAATAAATTTTCATCTAGAGTAAGACAAAGATACTTACTGTTTACCAGATAAAAAAGCTAGCTGAAGCCTCTGGCTCATAGCTTATGGGAAACCAAGCTTAATTCTTAAGAGTCTGGTTTCAAAATGGGTAACAGCAACATCCCTTATCAGCTCGATCACCTATGCTAAAAGTTATGCACTCGGCCGCCAACTCAGCCACTCCAAATTCCCAGTGGGAGGATTTAATCAAGCTTCCAGCCCCAAACACAGTTCAATGGGACAATATCAAAACCCAATTAGATTTGGTGCTGTTGGCGCTAGAAACCTTAACTGGGATTGGTTCAGAGGCAATGCTTTCGGCGGCAACCGATCTGAATTTAGAGTCAAGAGTGCCAGACCGCGTAGCTTTATGGCGATTGCGCCAATCAAATCCTCTACGCAAAGGTCAAGGAGGGCGAAAAAAGCTAGATGTCGAAGAAGCGCGATCGCTTGTTTTGATCATCTGCTACTTAGCCAAACAGCACCAGGAATTGATTCGCCGCGCTGTCGGTCTGTTAGAACAAATGGCAGAAAATAACCGAGAACCTCACCAGGCTGCTTTACTTGGAGACTATATTGATGCTTTTTGCAACACCTACCAAGAGCGGATGGAAGAGGACGAGAAAATCTCAACGGATTTACTAACCAACCTAGCCCTAAAACTGCTTGTAGATTTACTTTTTTACAGCGCTCCTGGTGGGCATCGCCGTCTCTGGCTAGCACTTATAGACCGTTCAACAAAATTTTAAATTTTAGATTTGAAATTCTTCAACCAAAATTTGCTCGTGAAATGCTAGGTCAGGAAACTCTTTTGATGGTCATTAGCTCTTGGCAATGCACTATCAGCAATACTTCCTCCTTACACGCCAGTTTGCATAACCAAAGGAACCTGACAAATTTCTGAGTGCAAAAATCCACCGTTCCAACTTTTCTTTGCAAGCAACTGGCGCAATTTTTGCAAAATCCCAATATAGTTTTCTTTGTAGTTCCCGTCATGCCTCTATCAAATTCTGTTATTCGTTGCTACACACCACCGACTTGCACGCTAGAAGTGTTCGCGCAAAGCTCATCTCTGTCTCGTTGGATGGGGAAAACTGTCCTTAAACATCTCAGTTTTGAGCTACGTTTTGACGATCCCCGACTACCAGAAGAACAAAGAGTTCCAATTCGGGGCGATCGCGAGCAACTCGAAGCTTTATGTGATGCTGTCACCAACTATGTACAGCAATTCCTCCAACAGCCTCCAGAAAGCTTTTGGGTTAGTTTCTCTAGTACCCAAGAGTCAAGCACAGCACTGGATGAGCCAGAATTAAAATCTTCAACAAAAACATTAAATGCCTTTAGTAACCAGATTCCAGGGGCAAATATCCACCTAGAACCAAGCAGCTATTTAACTCATAACCTATTTCTTGGTTCTCTTGCCAACCATTCATCTGGCCCAGTAATTCAACTCAGTTTGCTGCAACTATTCGATTTGGCAAGTGCTTTAGATGAATACTCAACTGATGTCATGGCACTTCCAACTCTCAACAGCACAGGTTCGACTCTAAGGTTCCCTGCTTGGGCACCTGTTGCCGCAGTATTAGTATTAGGGATAGGTTTTTTACCAGTTACTTGGCAGTATGCTAACAATATTAGAGAAAAGCAACAGCAGACAGCCAAAACATCAGATTCAGCAGTAAAGACTGCTCTAGAACCTTCATCCTCATTAAACTTTCCCACGCCTGAACCTGGGCTAACCTCTCCATCAAATAATTTGCTAGGTTCTACTCCTCCACTTTCCACATCCACTTTACCCCAAGCACCTCTAAGTGCCCCTAGTTCTAGTAGTTTCTCTGCACCGCCACCAAATACATTGACAATACCTCAAGGGACGACTGCAACCGTTCCTAATAATCGAGCGATTGCACCATCCAGCAAAATCCCAGGTCAGGAAATTGCCATATTACCAAATCTGGGACAGAATCCAACTGGGTCAAGTCCCCAAGCCGGTGCTAGTGCTATCCCTCAGCTGCGGAATTTGCCACCTAGACTATCTTCTAACACAAGCAGCTTACCAACTAATATTTCACCAGTCCTCCCTCCATCTCTTGACACCATACCCAATAATAATCGTGTCAATACCCCAACCCAACCCTCTCCACTAACCTCACAACAGCTAGACGAAAGAATCCGTTCCTTACAGCAATCTTCTGCTGCACAAAAACCTGCTTCACAACTTCCCTCCTCTAGGACTGCGGAGAATAATCCCTTTATCGATCAATTAGGGAACGCAGGTAAAAACCCCACATCCAGAGAAGTAGCTACTGGCACATTATTTGACACACCTCAAGTAGCAGAAGCTAGAGAATACCTAACAAAGCGTTGGCAACCACCTACTGGACTGGGACAAACATTAGAGTACAGTTTGATAGTTGGTGTTGACGGCACAATTGAACGAATTTTCCCCCTTAATAAGGCAGCAAGAGAATTCGTTGATAACGCTGGAATGCCTGAAGTTGGCAAACCTTTTGTTTCTGCCAATAAAAATGGACAAAATGTCAGAATTCGAGTTGTTCTCAGTCCTGATGGGAAGGTACAGACTTTTCCAGATCAATAAGTAAACTCATCCTTTTAATGCCACTTGTAAAACTGGTACAAATCTTGTGCCAGTTTCTACTGACTACATTGCTTTTAGGCTCACCTTGTTAAAGTCCAGTTATGAAACTGGTCTTACTATTAATATCAGTAAACCTACCAATAAATATAATTACTGTTAACATCAATTCTCCAAAACTAAACTATAGATACAAGTTTGGAAACTGATATTAATAAGTCATATCAAAGGTAGAAAATATGCAAACAATTGGTAGCCAAAAAGACAGTGCAGCTTGGGTTATTCAAACTTGGGCAGCTTTTGTGATTTCTATTTCTATGACCACCTTCGGCATTGTAAACTTACCTGTAAATGGCTGGGTGAAAGGCTTTATGGGTATGGGTATGGCTTTCTCTGTTGGCTCAACTTTTACTTTGGCAAAAACTACTAGAGACTTGCATGAAACTAGAAGATTAACTGCTAGGTTAGACGAGGCAAAAGTAGAAAAATTACTTTCACAACACGATCCTCTAAATTTCAAATGAAGGAAGTTAGCCCTTACAGGAATTCTAAATTCCAAATTATCCCTGCATCAGAAATTAACTACATAATGAAAAACAAAAAGACTGGATATACCAGTCCTTTATTATATTGATTTAACGTTTTTATCTTAATAACGGGATTTTTTGGTTTTTGACTTTTGCTTTTTACGCCGACGTTGGCTAGCAACAACTGCCTCTTCTACAGGATAACCTATTAAAGGAATTACCTGATATTTGCGTTCTTCTTCTAACTTTTTCAGTTCAGTGTAATCTACCCAGTGAATGCAATCAACCGGACAAGTGTCAATTGCTTCTTGGATAATTTCCTCAGCGTCCCCATCTTGACGAACCACGCGCGATCGCCCATAATCTGGTTCAATATAAAAGGTGTTACGCGCAACATGAGCGCAATGCTTGCAACCAATACAGGTGATTTCGTCAACATAAACACCATTTTGGCGAAATACACCACCCAATTCCGGTTCTAAACCAGAACGCTCTGGGGCATCCCGTAAAAAACCCCCTAATTCTGGTTCCAAACCGGAACGGTTCTCTTCTTGTTCTTCCGGCGACGGCAGAAAATCAGCCATTACGCACTCCAGCGTTGTACTACCAAGCGAATTGAACCATCTTCATTTTTTTGTTGTTCAGAGACCTGAAAACCAACACGAGTGGTTTCTTTGACAACTGTTTGATAAGCATAGCGCTGTGTTACCTGGCGCAAAAATCCATCTACAGACAGGTTTTGCTGCCAATATTGTAAGTCAGCCACCAGTTCATATTCTTTGCCATTCCATCTAAAACCGATGTCATAGCCATTTTCCTGCTCAATACTAATTTCCGCAGGATGGGTTTGACCGCGATAGCCACGGACTTCGCGTGGGCCGGGTTTCCAGTCTACGCCCAATTCAGTTAAAGCATCTTTCAAAGAATCAAGGTTACGGATTTGAGTCTTAATTTGGCTAAAGTGTGACATGGTGGTTATGAATTAATAACACTAAACTACTGTGAAAACTTACCAATCGCTGTAAGTGGTGTGTGTATTCGCCATATTAGATTGCTGCACCTTAGCGGCGAAATATTCTGAGGTTGGCTCATGATTAAGTACTTGCCCCAGCTGCGCCTCAATTGCTGCTGTAACCTCAGCGCAAGAAGCCCCCACAATGCCAGTGACTTTCTCTTGTACCCGACCGTCTGGATAAATTATGAACTCTAATGTCTCCATTCTTTTGGCCAACCAGGATAAGTACGCTTAAATTCTACTGCCTTAGCAGAAGGCTACAAATATAGCCGTAGGAACATTTTTATTTAGATACGAACTTGCCATTTGTTAACTAATGTTCCATCTTTCAACATATATATCTCAGAATCTTTACAAAACTTATTAATATTATAAGCATACACATCAGTATTTAGTTAGTTTCTCTTAGCCTCATTGATTAGTCAAGGTAACTACTGAAGCTTGCTAAGTAAGCTGCAAAAGTCCTAAAAATAAGCATTAGAGGTAGTATGACCAGCAAAATAATCCACAAAAACCTAAAATTTCTTGAAAAACTTTATTTTATCCATTCCATTTAGCTTATTATATTAGGATTTTACAGAGCGTAGTGTCAGCCCTACAGCAAGCTCGTGGGGTATACTTACGTAGCCTATTACTGACTTTAGCTAGCATTGGGTATAGAGAGATTTTTAAACTGCGTTCGCCCAAAGCGTTGGCGTAGCCATTGCCATTTTCTGCCATTGGTGAGATTGACTAACATCGACCTAGATAGTTAAAACATGTACAAGTTTGCCCCAGCTTGGGAGAAAGAGCAAATAGTCTTTGGTGCTGCGCGGCCTGGATACACTGACAAGAATGTTCAGGATTGGATAGAATTCATGAAGCGTCAAGATATCATGCGTATTTGCTGTCTTCTTGATGAACAACAGCTAGCTTCTTACTCCGATCTTCTAAACATATACAAACAGGAATTTGGGAATCAGCTAGTTTGTTGGACACCAATTGCAGATTTCCATTTATCTGATTTAGAAACCCTCACACAGAAAATACTTACTTTCTTAATAGAAGCTGATAAACACAATGAGAAAGTTGTTGTACATTGTTCTGGTGGAATTGGACGTACTGGACATGTGTTAGCGGCATGGCTAGTTAGTGTCCGAGGATTATCAAATCAAGCTGCAATAAATGCTGTCAAGAGAACAGGTAGAAATCCTTATGAAGCCGCGATCGCTGCTGTGTTTAGAGGTAGAAATCCTTTGACAATTGTAAAAGAACTTGACGTACTTCTGAATGATTGCCGTCTTGCAGTGAATAAAACATTTTGATGCTATCATCCTATTTAATCAGTCTATTTGCAAGGTAAATTTTATGGCAATGGTTCTAGATAAAGTAGTTCCTTTTGGGAGGTCACTAAATGAATATATAAAAATATTTAATTTAACAAATGCGGACTTAAATAAAAAAATCATTGGGATTGGGGATGGGCCAGCAAGCTTTAATGCAGAAATGACGCGTCATGGTAAAAGTGTTGTTTCTATTGATCCACTGTACCAATTTTCCAGTGATGAAATATTGAAAAGATTTAATGAAGTGGTAGATAACATCATTCATCAAGTCAAGGCTACATCAAATGATTGGGTATGGAGCTATCACAAATCTCCGGATGATTTGCGGCACAATCGAGTCAAAGTTATTCGAGAATTTTTGTCTGATTATGAGACTGGCAAAAAGAGCAACAGATACAGAGTCGGTAAATTACCAAAATTGGCTTACGATAATCAAGAGTTTGATATAGCTCTTTGTTCGCATTTATTATTTTTATATTCAGATCATCTCGATTACGATTTTCACTTAAATTCAGTAGGTGAAATGTTGCGTATTGCTAAAGAAGTTAGAATATTTCCCCTTATCACTTTAATGTGGAAACATTCACAACATTTAGATGAAATAGTTAAATATTACACTTTAAAGGGTTACAACATAGATATTCAAAAGGTTGAATACGAACTACAGCCTGGTGGAAACCAGATGTTGAAGATAACTAGAGATATTATATAAAAGTAGTGCCAGCAATAATTACATCACCTAATGGCTCAAAATGTAACACTATAATTTGCTCTGGGTGTAAACCGACAGATTCATAAGTGCGTCCATTACGATCGCTAAATTCAACTTCAAATGCAGCGCCACCAGCTAGTAATTCTACTACTGTGCCAACTTACCACGGTACAGGTTGTATTCAAGCAGATTAACTGTCACTGCTACTACATCCAGCAACTTGATTGTACTTTTATTCATCTTGTATCACTTCCAAATACTTATAGAGGATTAAATCACTCAGGATTGCTATAGAGCCTTCCATATTCTCAAAAATCTCATGCAAACAAAAGATTGTATAGTAAGCAATCTCATTGCCTCAAATTATAAATTTTACGGATTTATTTCTTTATATGTTTTCAAAATCCGAGCAGCAAGTTGTTTAAATTGTTCTTCAGTACCTATATTAATAGGAAACAACTTGAGACGGAGACGTTCTATTATATCAGGCGCATTCCCTATCAAAGCTAATTTGATATAAGAAAGACGTATTAATGCTACTTCACAAGTAATAAAGCCAAAGTTATTTCTACCGCTTTCATTAATCCATAACACTGTAAATTTTATGATTTGGTCTCTATATTGTTCTAAATCTCTTTTAATTTCTCCAATAGTAGAATAACCTGAATACAATAGGTACTCGATTGTATCCGATTCAACCTTTTGGTTTTCCAAGAGAGGTAATTTTATTTTGTTAGATATAGCTTGACTTATTTGTTTAACTAAAGGTTCTCTTTGTATAAACTCTTTAATTGACTCTATATCAATTATTACATTGTTCAAATTATTTTGATTCATACTATCTTCTACCTGAATTTTATACTCCTCAATTGCATTGCGAAGATGTTTAAATTCCTCATCAGCCACTTCGAGAAGTGCAGCAAGACGGGAAAATCTCCGCTGAATTGGTTGGGGAGGTGAATTTTTGCTTTTGTATCCAAGGTCATGCTCTATCTCAGCCCAAGTATGCTGAAGAATTGAACGAATTTGTATTTCAAAACGGAAATCTGAAACTAAGGTATTTTCAGGTAACTGACCTCGAATTTCAGACAAAGAAGCTACATAATGAAGTGAAAGATAGCCAAATCTATTGGGTTCTAGAGCTTTTCTTTTATCATTAGAATTTTGCTCATCTATCTTAAATTCAGATTCAATAATTTTTGCAACTTCATCAACAGTATCATAATAAAGGGTGATGACTCGAAAACCAACAATATCAGTTATATCTCTTAAATAAGAGTACTTGTTTTTACGCTCTATTTTCTTGCTAAGGCTATCCTTTGATTTTATTCTTGAACTTATAGTATGAATATTTGCTTTATTTGGTTCTAAAAAATCCTTTAAAAGTTCTTTTATCTTTATTTCAAGTTTATCGAGTATTATCAGGCTATTATCATACTCATTGAGAATGTTGTTTTGCACGTTATTAGTCATGGTTATCCCGTTTAGTGTAGCGTTATATCTCTGAACAGCATACTTTCAGAAAATATTAGGACTTACGCAAAACTACATGCTGTAGGGGCAATTTATGAATTGCCCTTACCTGAGAATCAGGGTTTCGGCTATTGTTTGCGTAATTACTGAATCTGTTGGTAAGGAAAATTTCCTTTCTTAATGTAAGTGTCAAGATAGTTACCGTGAGAATCCGCACTCATCAATCCAGTGTACAAGGACTCCGATATACCAGAGTACTGATAAACAGAACCTTTCAGGAACTTAACCTCCAAAATTTGTTGTTTTGTGTCGTAACCGATAGAAGCAATGTTTGATGATGAAACAGAAGTTCTTTGCATTATTTTTTATCCTGGCTATATTAACTTTGTTTATAAAGATACTAGCAATATTACCTTACAGGTATTAGTAATATCACTGATCTAGTAGCCACTTACTCTGATTCAAACTTCCGCCAAAAGTCTATTGACTTCAAACAAATATATTGAGAAACTAATAGTTAGTTTAACTAATTAACAGTGCATCAAACTTGTGACAATACTGACGGGAAAAATAAATCGATCGCAACCTCCTAGCGAACCAAAACTGTTGATTTTGGAAACTCAGGGACTCACACGCCGTTTTGGGAAGTTAACCGCAGTTAATAACCTGAGCATATCTGTGGAACAGGGCGAAGTATTTGGATTGCTTGGCCCCAATGGTGCAGGGAAAAGTACAGTTATTAAAATGTTGACAACCTTACTGCCTATCAGTGCAGGGAAAGCAACCTTAGCTGGCTATGATGTGACTCGTCAACCTAATCCTGTAAGACGGGCTATCGGCTATGTCCCCCAGGCGCTGTCTGCTGATGGTAGTCTCACGGGTTACGAAAATCTTTTAATCTTCGCCAAGCTTTATGGAATACCTGCCAAAGGACGCGATCGCCGCATCTATGAAATTCTAGAATACATGGGTTTGCAAGATGCCGCCAAGCGCTTGGTACGAAACTACTCTGGTGGGATGATTCGCAAGCTGGAAATTGGCATATCAGTTTTACATCAACCCCAAATTCTGTTTCTTGATGAGCCGACTGTCGGACTAGATCCCATCGCTCGAACTCAAGTATGGCAGCTTGTACTACAACTCTGTGCTGATTACGGCACAACTATATTTTTAACAACCCACTTTTTAGAAGAAGCAGATAGCTTATGTAATCGAGTGGCGATTATGCAGCACGGTGAGGTCGTTACTACAGGTATACCAAGCGACTTAAAAGCCTCACTAGGTAAGCTTGACGCAACTTTGGATGATGTCTTTATTCACTATACAGGCAACCAGTTAACATCAGGAATCAACTACCGTGACACAGCAAGAACCAGACGTACTGCTCAACGGTTGGGTTAAAGCACCACCCAGCGTCCGAGTAAATTTAATCTCTGCAATTAAAGAGCTAGTTACAAAAACCCTGGCGATCGCTGAGTTGGAAGTGCGTAAACTCCGCCACGATCCTACTGATTTAGTAGTTAGATCAGTGCAACCGTCATTATGGTTGCTGATTTTTGGGCAAGTGTTCTCCAAACTTCGGGAAATTCCGACAGGGAACTTACCATATTTAGACTTCATGGCTGCTGGCATTCTCGCTCAAAGTGTGTTGTATGTAGCTATTTTCACCGGTGGAATGACACTAATTTGGGAGCGGGATTTAGGGATTGTGCATAAATTCCTTGCTAGTCCTACACCCCGTATAGCAATGGTCTTGGGCAAAGCTCTAGCATGTGGGGTACGATGCTTATCACAGGTAGCAGTAATTTATGTATTGGCTTTAATCTTACATGTAAAATTAAATCTCCATCCTCTAGCTTTTCTACAAGTGCTATTGATAGTAATGCTGGGGGCGGCTTGCTTTTGTCTTTTTTCATTAATTATTGGCTGTTTGGCAAAAACCAGAGAGCGAATGACAGGAGTTGGACAAATGTTAACTATGCCGTTATTTTTTGCCAGCAATGCTATTTATCCGATCTCAATGATGCCCGACTGGTTAAAGTTTCTTTCCCACTTGAATCCCTTAACTTATCAGGTTGACGCCTTACGCAGCAAAATGCTAGTGGATGGAATCAGCGTCTATGGCTTTGGTTGGGATTTGGCAATTCTCTTATTAACATTAACAGTCTTGGCGATTATCGGTGGACGACTTTATCCACGGGTAGCAATGTAATCCAAGGAACTAGCATCTATGCCTTTGGTCTGGATTGTACAATTCTCTTATTAACACTAATAATCTTAGCCATCATTGGTGGAAAATTTTATCCACGGGTGGCCATGTAACTAGGAGAACAACAAGCCCATGACCTTGGATAAACCTACTCAAGGTGCAACTTCCGAAGAATGTGCCGCTAGAGTAATGGAGACAGTTCCATTAGTGATGCGGTTTATCCGAGCGGATATGCGTGCCCATAGTGCCGCCTTTTTATCTATACCTCAGTTGCGATCGCTTGCATTTATCAATCGTAATCCTGGTGCTTCATTATCTGACTTAGCAGAGCATTTAGGTGTCACCTCTGCCACGGCATCAGCAACCATAGAACGTTTGGTACAACGCGACTTTGTGCAGCGCATCGCTCATCCTCAAGAGCGGCGGCGGGTGCTGCTCAATTTAACTGAAGATGGAAAACATCATCTCAAGCAATCCCAAGATCAAACTCGCGCTCATATTAGCGACTTGCTAAAAGGTCTTACAGAAGACCAAATTTCCAATATTGAAGAAGGCTTAACTCTACTAAAAAATGTCTTCGAGAAAACAGAACTCAAAGCCCCATAACTCTGAGGTTGCACAGCACGATCCCTTTGCAGCCTTTAAGTTTCGAGACTATCGGCTATTTACCATTGGACGGCTAGTGCTGTTCGTGGGATCGCAAATGCAAACTGTAGCCATAGGCTGGGAACTCTATGAGCGGACTAACTCAGCGATAATTCTAGGTGGTGTAGGACTGGCGCAAGTCTTGCCGATGATTGTTCTCACCTTAATTGCCGGAGATGTTGCTGATCGCCGCGATCGCAAACTCACTATGTTACTGTCAGTCATGTTGCTAGCTCTCTGCTCGCTAGCTTTAGCAGTGCTTTCCTATACTCATGGTGCAGTTTTTTTAATTTACGCCTGTTTGGTATTAACAGGTGTCGCTAGAGCATTCCTCAAACCAGCGAGTGATGCTCTAATGTGGCAATTAATACCTGTTAGCGCTTTTACCAATGCAGCCACCTGGAATAGTAGTAGCTTTCAGTTAGCGGCAGTCATAGGCCCAGCCTTCGGAGGATTTGGGATTGCGCTATTGGGAAGTGCTACAGGAGTGTATATAGCAGCAGCGTTCGCAGCCTTGCTGTGTTTTATTTTAACACTGGCAATCAAAGAGCAAAAAAGTATTCGCTCAACCGAACCAATTTCATTTAAAGCACTTGCAGCTGGTGCTAAATTTGTTTGGCAGAATCAGTTAATTTTAGCAGCGATCACATTAGATATGTTTGCTGTATTGTTGGGTGGTGCGATCGCCTTGCTACCCATCTTTGCCAAAGATATTTTACATGTGGGGCCAGTGGAATTAGGATACCTACAAGCAGCTCATTCCATCGGTGCTTTGACTATGGCGATTACCCTGGCATATTTACCACCACTACGCAAAGCAGGCCCAGCCTTATTGTGGTCAGTGGTTGGCTTTGGGGTTGTCACAATTATCTTTGGACTTTCTCGTTCTTTTTGGCTGTCTATGTTGATGCTGACGCTTGGTGGCGCACTAGATAGTATTAGCGTTGTGATTCGTCATACATTAGTTCAAATCAGAACACCAGATCATTTACGTGGTCGGGTTGCTGCTATTAATAGCGTGTTTATTAGTGCCTCGAATGAATTAGGAGGCTTTGAATCAGGCTTAACTGCTGCGTTATTTGGCCCGGTGATTTCTGTTGTGGGTGGTGGAATTGGCACAATTGTAGTAGTGATTGCTACAGCTATTATTTGGCCGGGAATTCGGAAGCTAGGGGCTTTGCAAGAGTATAAATAGAATTGCTTGTATATTAGACATCATAATAATGCCCGGTAAATAACTTATAATCCTCTCCTAAGAAACAAGGCAGGAGGCAGGAGAGTTTTTACCTTCTCACTCTCCAGAATTACAGCCTGCCGAGCCTTTATGGACACTCACGAATGAACCGATTGCATGCTCGGAGTTTTGAAAGTCAAGGGCGTGGTTGAGGAGATATTATTTCAACGCTGTCGTCAAATTATTCATCAGCCTGATTTTGTACATCGCTTAACCAATTTTCACTAGTGGCCGGAACTAGCGGCTTAATTATGGGCTATTTGCTGGACATCATATTATACCAACATTTAAAGTTCCTTTGTAGTCTACCAACCCCACACAACCGCTTTGCATTCGGGAGAAGTTTTGTGGCGGCCCTTCTTTCGTGCGGTAGAGTTTAGCGAGGCGATTCCAGTCATGACGGCATAGAAAAATCATGACTATCGTGGAAAATGTAAAAAAAACGATGTATATCCACTGAGGGGTATGTGGCATTTGTTTTTAAATCATTGATGATTGACGCTTCAACTCTAAGCAATGTTTAACGACAAGTCTCTTTGCGCCTACGTATTCATCAATCAACCACATTCCCTTGAATTTTTTCAAATTATGGGAGCATCCCAGTTAAGAATTGCTCAATAGAAACTCTATTCATTCAAAAAACTGGCCTTAATTAAAGCCAGTTTTTTGATTTTATTGCAAACTTCTAGCGGACTTAAGGCCGAGTATTAACGGAACACACTTGAGAAGATATTATTAAGCTTTCTCATTAAAATGTCAAGATTTTATGAATTATTTCCCCAAAGTTTGCGATTATATATCGCAATTTCCCTTAAATTCTCAGGCTGTGCTGATAAATTTTTGTCGCCAAAATGCTGATTCATCAAGGCGGGAACTTGTGTAGCTTGAATTCGACTATGGCGTGTTTTATCTGGCATAACTAAATTCGGCCCAGCTTTACAGTTCTTCATACAACCAGTGCCCTTGATTGTAACTTGGTCTTCTAAACCGCGATCGCTTAAAGCCGCCTCCAACGCCTGACAAACTGCTTTACCACCACGTTTCATACAATCAGACTTTTGACACACTAAAATCGTGGCCTTAGTCTTAGCTGGTTTCACCTTGACATTATCAATAGATGGGGGTTTATGTGGTGCAGCGATGGTTTGAACTGCCGCTATTTCAGAACGCGCCACCATCACACGTTCAGCTTTCAATGTAACTTTGTCTTTTTTTATATCGTATTCTTTATAACCAACAACTTGTAACCAAGTACCTGCTGGTAGCCGCAAGTCAAAAGCAGCCCGTAAATGTTTAGCAAGTTTAACGTAACATTCACCCTCATGAGTAGCCAGCAGTAAACCTTTGAGCTTATAGCCATCTTTAATAACAAAATCTATAAATCTGCCCTCAAGGCGAAATTCTGAGACTTCCATCTTGTGAGATCCACCCATTTTTATAACCTCCTTTTAATTAATACAAGCTATCAAGCGAGATATTCTCAGATGCTAAAGATTAGAACTCTTAGTAGCGACTTTTCCAGCAACACTCAAGAGTCCAAATCTGGTCTTGACGAGAGGCTGTAAATCGCCGTACTACACTCCAAAGTTGAACAGCCGCAGTCAGATTGCTAATTTCAACTTTTAATGGCTGGTTAGCCGCACAACTACAGGGAATGTCTAACTCCTCTAGACGTTGATAGACTTGCCAGCGGTCTACCCAATTCACCTCTACAAGCTGGTTTATTTGTATTTCTGAACTATACGATTTCAAGAGAATTGCCCTCAAAGTGCAACAAACTTGCAGTAACTACTGCCATTTAACCCCTGCTTTTTGAAAGTCTTAGTAGTCTAGTTTCTTTAAACCAGCATACCTTAAGTGCAAACAATTCTCATTAATTTTGGAAAAAAAATAAAATTTTTGCAATCATCCCATGAGGGAGATGAGGATGACCTGGACAATCAGGGCAAGGAGGTATTTACTTCCCCATCTCCCCTTACTCCCTTGGGGATGATTGCACACTTAAATACTCATGTCAATAGTAATGAAAAATATACACAACTAGATGAGCGTGCCATAATCCAGCAAACGAGAAACTTAAGACTTTTAGTAAACAAAAATACAAAATCTTGCGATAACAAATTGGCTTGCTCTTGTTGTGAAAATGTTAATATGTAAACAATGAGCAGTTAAAATCTATAATTGCTAAATAGCGAGGAGAACAATGTCTGAAACGCAAACTTTGTTACGGAATTTTGGTCATGTATATGACAATCCTGTGTTACTGGATCACAGTGTAACTGCTCCAGTTACAGAAGGATTTAACGTTATATTAGCTAGTTTCCAGGCACTGTACTTGCAGTACCAAAAGCATCATTTTGTAGTTGAAGGCTCAGAATTTTACTCTCTGCATGAGTTTTTTAACGAAAGCTACAACCAAGTACAAGATCACGTTCATGAAATTGGCGAACGTTTGGATGGACTGGGTGGTGTGCCAGTAGCTACCTTCAGCAAATTAGCAGAATTAACCTGTTTTGAGCAAGAATCTGAAGGCGTATATTCCTCTCGCCAAATGGTGGAAAACGACCTAGCTGCCGAACAAGCAATCATTGGCGTAATTCGTCGGCAAGCTGCTCAGGCAGAGAGTTTAGGCGATCGAGGCACACGCTATCTGTACGAAAAGATTTTGTTGAAAACTGAGGAACGTGCATATCATTTATCTCACTTCCTCGCCAAAGACAGCTTAACTTTAGGGTTTGTCCAAGCAGCTCAAAGCTAAAATTTTCATAATCTAGATTTGTCTACCTAGACTCAAAGAAAAAGTTGGTAGTCCAACTATTAAAATATTATAAAAAATGGCAGAGAATGGTATACCTATTTCTCTGCCGTTTTTCATCTAAGTAAACATATTTATATAATCTTTAACGTTGAAAATATTTAGCAATTAGCTAGTTAAGATAAATTTTTATCTAAGTAATCTATTTGTGTATAAATAAGTAGACAAATAGATACCAAAATAAATCATCATTTATCACCAGGTTCATCAGATTAAATAATAAAGATTCGCAAAAGCTTTATAAATTTGAGGATTGTAATTAAATAAAATTAGAAATACAAAATAATCATTGGGCATAGGCATTGGTTATTAATTATTCTCCCCTGCTCCCCCACTGCCCACTCCTTCCTATCATCAAACTTAGAAAACTTAATAATAAAAAGCACGATAGGGGGTAAAGACCCTTAAAATGATCAGGATTTCTATTTTCGTATTCCAAGGCAACGACTATGCCCCGCCGTGACGACCTCCGGAAGATTCTACTGTTAGGTTCTGGTCCAATTGTGATTGGACAAGCCTGTGAGTTTGACTACTCTGGCACTCAAGCCTGTAAAGCACTCCGAGAAGAAGGCTATGAAGTGGTTTTGGTCAACTCCAACCCTGCGACGATTATGACCGACCCAGAAACGGCCGATCGCACTTACATTGAGCCGCTGACGCCGGAATTGGTCGAAAAAGTCATCGAAAAAGAACGCCCCGATGCTCTACTACCAACGATGGGAGGACAAACTGCCCTCAATCTCGCCGTTGCTTTAGCCAAAAAAGGGGTGTTGGAGAAGTACGGCGTTGAGTTAATTGGCGCTAAACTCCCAGCGATTGAAAAAGCCGAAGATCGAAAGCTGTTTGGTGAAGCAATGGCAAGGATTGGGGTAGCTGTTTGTCCTAGCGATACAGCCGAATCTTTAGAAGAAGCCAAAGCTGTTGCCCGCCAAATTGGTAGTTATCCCCTAATTATTCGTCCAGCTTTCACAATGGGTGGAAGTGGCGGTGGTATTGCCTACAACCAAGAAGAATTTGAAGAAATGGCACAAGTAGGTATAGATGCCAGTCCTGTTTCGCAAATTCTCATTGACCAGTCTTTACTAGGCTGGAAAGAATATGAACTCGAAGTGATGCGTGACTTGGCAGATAACGTGGTGATTATCTGTTCCATCGAAAACCTTGATCCGATGGGCATTCACACCGGGGACTCTATTACCGTCGCTCCCGCGCAAACCCTTACTGATAAAGAATATCAAAGGCTGCGGGATATGGCAATTAAAATCATCCGTGAGATAGGTGTGGAAACTGGTGGTTCTAATATCCAGTTTGCCGTCAATCCGCTGAATGGTGATGTGGTTGTAATTGAGATGAACCCCCGCGTTTCCCGCAGTTCAGCCTTATCTTCCAAAGCTACAGGTTTCCCCATTGCTAAAATGGCCGCAAAATTGGCTGTGGGCTACACCTTGGATGAAATTAAAAATGACATCACCAAGAAAACTCCCGCGTCCTTTGAGCCGACAATTGACTATGTGGTGACAAAAATCCCCCGCTTCGCCTTTGAAAAATTCCCCGGTTCCGACCCAGTGCTGACAACCCAAATGAAATCAGTCGGGGAAGCAATGGCAATTGGGCGGACGTTCAACGAATCCTTCCAAAAGGCACTGCGATCACTCGAAACCGGACGCGCTGGTTGGGGTTGCGATCAAGCCGAAAAATTACCCAGTGGCGAACAAATTCGCGCCCAACTGCGGACACCTAACCCCGATCGCATTTTCTCTGTGCGCCATGCTTTGCAACTAGGGATTAGTGCTGAGGAAATCTACGAACTGACTGGTATTGATCCGTGGTTTCTAGATAAATTTCAACAACTGCTAGATGTCGAGAAATTTCTCAAGCGAACACCTTTACAGCAGTTGACAAAAGAGCAATTTTATGGAGCGAAGCGGGATGGATATAGCGATCGTCAGATTGCTTACGCCACCAAAACCACTGAAGATGAAGTTCGTGCCTACCGCAAACAATTAGGAATCATCCCAGTTTACAAAACCGTAGATACCTGCGCCGCTGAGTTTGAAGCCTTTACCCCCTATTATTATTCTACCTACGAAGAAGAAACAGAGGTTTTGCCTGTAACCAAGCCAAAAGTGTTGATTTTGGGTGGTGGTCCCAACCGCATTGGACAAGGAATTGAGTTTGACTATTGTTGTTGTCATGCCGCTTATGCCTTGAAGGATGCGGGGTATGAGACAATTATGGTCAACTCTAACCCAGAGACAGTCTCGACAGACTACGATACCAGCGATCGCCTTTACTTTGAGCCGTTAACAAAAGAAGATGTCCTTAATATTATCGAAACTGAAAATCCAGTTGGGGTGATAATCCAGTTTGGCGGGCAAACACCATTGAAATTAGCATTACCGTTACAGGAGTATTTGCAGAGACTGGGGACTGGGGAGTGGGGACTGGGGAGTGGGGAGATTTCCCAATCCCCATTACCCTTTATTCCCAGAGGGGGTCCCACCTTCCCCAAGATTTGGGGTACGTCACCCGATTCCATCGACATGGCAGAAAACCGGGAACGGTTTGAAAAGATTCTCCAACAATTGAATATTTCCCAACCGCCTAATGGTATTGCCCGGAGTTATGAAGATGCGTTGATTGTCGCTAAACGTATTGGCTATCCGGTGGTGGTACGTCCTAGCTATGTGTTGGGAGGACGGGCGATGGAAATCGTTTATTCCGATGCTGAGTTGGAACGCTACATGACCTTTGCGGTACTAGTGGAACCAGAACATCCGATTTTGATTGATAAGTTTTTGGAAAACGCGATTGAAGTAGATGTTGATGCGATCGCTGATCGTACAGGACGGGTAGTAATTGGTGGTATTATGGAACACATTGAACAGGCAGGTATTCACTCAGGAGATTCCGCTTGTTCCTTACCTTCCATTTCCCTATCGCCAGCAGTTCTCAATCAGATTCGCACTTGGACGATACAGCTAGCACAAGCATTGTCAGTCGTAGGATTGATGAATATTCAGTTTGCTGTTGTCGGCGCAAGCAGCTATTCTCCCCAAGTTTACATTCTAGAAGCTAATCCTCGCGCTTCCCGCACAGTGCCCTTCGTATCTAAAGCTACGGGCGTACAGTTAGCAAAACTAGCATCCTTAATTATGTCAGGGAAAACCTTAGAGGAGCTACATTTTACAGAGGAAGTCATTCCCACACATATTGCTGTAAAAGAAGCAGTATTACCCTTTAATAAATTCCCAGGAACTGATACAATATTAGGCCCAGAAATGAGATCCACTGGTGAGGTGATGGGGATTGATAGCGACTTTGGCCGTGCCTTTGCCAAAGCGGAAATGGGTGCTGGGGAGCGTTTACCGTTAACGGGAACTGTATTTGTATCAATGAGCGATCGCGATAAAGCTGCTGCAAGTGCTGTGGTGAAGGAATTAATCGATTTGGGCTTTACAGTGATGGCTACCCTTGGTACACGGCGAGTTCTTCTCGAACAGGGGTTAAAAATTGAACTAGTATTAAAACTCCATGAAGGTCGTCCCCACGTCCTAGATGCGATCAAAAACCAGAAAATCCAACTTATTATCAACACACCATCAGGGGAAGAAGCCCAGACTGATGCTAGGTTAATCCGCCGCACAGCCTTAGGTTACAAAATTCCCATCATTACTACCATTGCTGGTGCAAAAGCTACCGTAGCCGCCATCCGTTCCTTACAAAATACGACTTTGGACGTGAAAGCCATCCAAGATTACTGTGCCAAGGAGTAGGGAGTAGGGGGGTAGGGGAGCAGGGAGACAAGGGGGATAAATCAATTCAAAATTCAAAATTCAAAATTCAAAATTAAAGAACTTCTGTCTCCTGCCTCTTCTTCGTCTACCTTGTCTCTTCTTCATGCCCAATTCCCAGAAAAAATTAAACAATTGTTAGAAGAGAATGAATATAGTTCTCATTGAGATACTTTAACAGATATGAGGAAAATTATTTGAACCAGATAATTTCTTAAATTGACTTTTAGTCAGCCTTAAGATAGAGGGCAACGTTGCATGAACTGGAAAAACCAGAAAATTTCATGTCGCTATCTAGCCAAAATATTCTCATAAATGTTACAATTGTTAATATGAATTCCATCAAACATGTTTAAAAAGCAACCTTTTATCTAACTGTAGATACTTGTGAAAAGTAGGAAATAACTGTAGTTTTAGCAGTTAAGAAGCCTAAATTTGATTATTATGAGCAGCCGAGTTTCTCAGGCGCGTAAGTTGCAAACCGTAGTATAAATTCCCAGTTGGACTGGCTAAAACCCTAATAAATAAAGAAAGCATCTATCCTTTAATGACCCTACCGCCAAACCCATCATTACCAAAGAGTAGCGCCATGAAGACCGCTCAGACAGCCACAGACCTCGTGCGGACTTACCTGCGTGAGATTGGCCGAGTGCCACTTTTAACTCACGAGGAAGAGATTTTCTATGGTAAACAGGTGCAACGTTCCTGCGCTTTGCACGAATCAAGGGAATCTCTTGCCACCCAGCTAGGTCGCCAACCGACTATAGAAGAGTGGGCCAAAGCGACAAACCTAGAACCAGCAGAGTTGAACGAAGCGATCGCAGATGCTGAAATTGCCAAGCGCAAGATGGTAGAAGCCAATTTGCGGCTAGTAGTATCCGTTGCCAAAAAATACATCAAGCGCAACGTCGATTTACTGGACTTGATCCAAGAAGGTAGTATCGGTATGCAACGGGGCGTAGAAAAGTTTGACCCCACCAAAGGGTACAGATTTTCTACTTATGCCTATTGGTGGATTCGGCAAGCGATTACTCGTGCTATTGCCGAAAAAGCTCGTACCATTCGGCTGCCGATACATATTACTGAAAAATTAAATAAGATTAAAAAGGCACAGCGCCAATTATCTCAAAAGTTGGGACGCGCTCCGACGGCTGGGGAGCTAGCTCAAGAATTAGAATTAACCCCCAAACAAGTACGAGAGTATTTAGAAAAGGCGCGTTTGCCCCTTTCCTTGGATTTGCGGCTGGGTGATAACTACGACACCGAACTCGGAGAAATGTTGGAAGATCCAGGCGCTTCTCCCGAAGAGTTTGTTATGCAATCTTCCCTATCTTATGACTTAGATCGCCTGATGGGCGATCTAACACCACAACAAAGGGAAGTAATTACGCTGCGCTTTGGCTTAACTGATGGGCAAGCTCTGACTCTGGCTAGAATTGGTGAAATACTGAACATTAGCCGAGAACGAGTTCGACAAATTGAGCGGGAAGCCTTAAGCAAACTTCGCAAGTCTAAAGCCAATATGGATGAGTATTTGGCAAGTTAGGAGTAAGGAGTGATGAGTTTTTAATTAACTCCCCACTCCTTACTTATTTATTGGGGTGAGAAAATACGCTGACTTTGGTACGGTTACACCTACTTCCACTCTGACGCTAGGCTGTTACATTAGTTGACAGGAAGACAGAATAATTAAGTCAAATCCAAAACGGACATTTAATATTCAAATCACAAGTACCGCAGCTAATAGTGGTAGTTAAGGAGCTAAAAAATGAGTAACTCATCCAATCGTGTCTCAGAATTTTTTAATAGCGAATCAGAAACTAACGATTTATTATGGCAGTACGTTAAATCCTTGAGTCCAGAAACAGTTACCCAGCTATCCAAACCCACGTCTGCCGAAGTCTTTCAAGTGATGGAACGGAATATTACAGGACTATTGGGTAATCTACCTTCAGAACACTTTGGTGTTACTGTAACCACAAATCGCGAAAATCTGGGTAGGCTTCTTGCTTCTGCCATGATTAGTGGTTATTTCTTGCGTAACGCTGAACAGAGAATGAATTTTGAAATGGCCTTACAAGGCTCTGAATTCAACAATAGCGAAGTTGACTAGAAATGTAAGATTTGGAAAATTCAATATTGTTGGGCTGATAGCTAGTAACAGTTACAGCGATATGAATTGAAAATAAATCTCTACAAAATCTTTGCTGCTAATTCCCAAGTATGTATCAGCTAAGTTTTTTAAAATATCCAAATAGTGACGAATTGAGGTTGGAATTCAAACGCAGAGGAACGCGGAGGTTGGCGCAGAGTAGCGCCAAGTTTTTGGATTTTATTTATCTGTGAACCTCTTATAATTTTGTAATTAGTTCAACTAGAGGTGTATTGCTAAATGATTAATACACATTTGTGGATAAAGTAATAGCGGTAGAAGACCTTTGCAATAAATCTCAACTCGGCAGAGTTACAACTATTCTGCCGAGTTTTATTATTAGTCAACATTCAAGAGTCAAAATTCAGGAATTTTTCCCCTACCTCGTACTCCCCATTGAAATATGAGTGAAACCAGTTCTTTACCGCCCCATAAAATCATTGGTGTTGCAGTTATTTGGAATAACCAAAAGCAAATTTTAATTGACCGCCGTCGTCCAGAAGGAGCGATGGGTGGTTTGTGGGAATTTCCTGGTGGTAAAATAGAGCCTGGTGAAACCATCCAAGAGTGTATTCAACGGGAAATTTCCGAAGAACTGGGAATAGTAATTGAAGTGGGAGAGCATCTGATTACTATTGACTACAGCTATACAAACTTGCGCGTTACCCTCACAGTACATCACTGCCGCCATCTTACAGGTGTCCCTCAACCGTTGGAATCCGATGAAATTCGCTGGGTAACTTTGGGAGAACTAGAGCAGTTTACTTTTCCTAAAGCAAATACTCAAATTATTGCTGCATTAAAAGGGACTGGGAACTAGGAAACAAGCAGAGGGAGCAGGGGAGCATACTTCTCTACGAGAGGCTGCGCCAACGACTATGCTCAGTAATCGGGGGAGCAGAGGAGAATAATCAATACCCAATGCCCAATTTCCAATGACTAATCCCGTAACAATCTATTAATTGCATCAGGTTAAGTCCCGCAATTTTCTACAATAGGCGGAGGGACTTTGATTTAAGGTGTCAGCAAATAAATGCCTAAAACCGTTGCCGATGTGATGAGCCGCGATCCTATTGTTGTCCGAGAGGAAACTCTACTCAATGAAGCTATCCAAATTCTCGCAGAACGCCATATCAGCGGACTACCTGTTGTGGACGATCTCGGTAAATTGGTGGGCATTATCTCGGAAACCGATTTGATGTGGCAAGAAACTGGTGTTACCCCACCTGCGTACATTATGTTTCTTGATAGTGTCATCTATTTAAAAAATCCTGCTACATATGAACGTGATTTGCACAAGGCTCTAGGGCAAACAGTCGGGGAGGTGATGAGTAAAAACCCGATCACTATTTCCCCTGATAAAACTTTAAAAGAAGCAGCTACAATCATGCACGATCGCAGCGTTCACCGCTTGCCAATAATTGATAGCACAGATCGAGTAATTGGTATTCTCACTCGTGGTGATATTATTCGGGCAATGGCTGCTAGTCAAGATTAGTCAAATATAGAGACGCGATTAATGGCGTCTGTCTTTTTTATACATTTGAGAATCAAGGATAACTAAATGAGTATTACTCCGGAGTCTGTTAAGCAATTGCTCAGTTCTGAGGATTTGGGCGATCGCTTACGTGCTGTAAATCAAATCCGCGAACTGGAACCTGCGATCGGCTTTGAATTAATTCAAAGTGCGATTGGCGATAGCAATTCCCGTGTCCGTTACACGGCGGTAAGTCAAATGGATACACTCGGAACACAAGATTTACAGTTATCTTTGGATATCTTGCGCGATCGCTTACTTAATGACTCCGAAGTAGATGTACAAGCAGCAGCAGCAGACTGTTTGGGTGCTTTAAAGTTAAGCGAAGCTTTTGAAGATTTACAGCAGCTTTATCATACAACCAGTGAATGGCTAATACAATTCAGTATTATTGCTACGTTGGGAGAGTTGGGCGATCCGCGAGCCTTTGAACTACTTAAAGAGGCACTTTCATCAGAAAACGAATTAGTCCAAACTGCTGCTATTAGTTCTTTGGGTGACTTGGGAGATGTACAAGCTGTTTCTCTCTTGGCTCCCTATGCTACCAATCCAGATTGGCAAATTCGTTATAGACTTGTACAAGCTTTGGCTCGTTTGAGTAATCCAGAAGCCAAATCTATATTAGAAACTCTGGCTAATGATGAAGTAGATGCGATCGCAAGCGAAGCCAAAAATTCTTTGCAGTCAGTTTAAATCTATTTTAGGTTAAGAAAATTCACCTTTAATAATAGATTTGTCTGGCAATATAAAAAATCGACCTAGTTGAGAAATTTTTGCATTCCAGCCAGATCGAATAGATAAATTAGAGTTACTTTTAGTTACTAAAAGTAACTTGTTTATATTTGAGGATAAATCTATTGAGCGAAACTCTTACGGCGACGAGACATAGCCATTACTGCACCTACTGCACCCAAGCCCAGTAATGCAGCTGGTTCGGGAACAGATGATACTGCCACACCTTTAAAGCTTGCCTTCAATATTCCATTTTTATTGTATGCATTCTCTGCTTGTGTTGCATTAATTTTTAAAGCAGTGAAATCAATGTTTCCTATTGCCTTACTTCCATCGTCAAACAATCCATAGAAATCAAAGCTGATATCTGTTCCTCCGAGGATTGATTTAAAAGTTGGTGTAAAAAGATTAGTTATACTAAGTAGCTTAACGCCATCTTTAGCACCAACATCTATAAATTTAGAAGGTAAATTGGCATTTAAGAAGCTGTAAATAGTCCCATTTGTATCGTTAAGAAAATCTCCATCTTTGTTCCCTAAAGTAATTGATCCTGGTGCAGGATTGAAGGTTATACCAGTTTTGGTGATGTTGGCTGTAGTGCCAGAACCATCAAATGTAAAGCCACCAGTGTATGCTTGAGCAGACCCAGCTGAGGTAAACATCCCAGCAGTAGCCAAGGGGATTGCAAAAGTAGCAGCCAGAGTAGTGTTTACTAATTTAGATTTTAAATTAATCATGATCGTTTGAGAGTGTTAATAATAACTTGGAACAGAGAAATTGATTGCTTAACCTTTACTATCAGCAATCTATTTAAAATACTGTCAGTGAAAGCGAAACTTACGTGATGTATTTCTTATCTCCATGAAATCACATAGATTTAGAACCTGCAATATTTACTGAGTGGTCTTCATCACATCTTCAACTAATGAATCGTCTTCATAAAATTTTAATTTCTTACATATCTGCGCTTCGTATATCTCTTACTCTCTGGAGTTCAAATTATTGGCAATATCTCTGACTTTAAAAAAACCTATTTACGTAACAGTTATAGAAGTAAAATTTTATACTCATAATTGTTTAACCATATTTTAGATAAATGGAGTATGCAGTGTATCTATAATCTTTATAGTTACCGATATTTAGTGAAATGGTTCCTCTCATAGAATGAATGGGAGGAACCGCTGTATTTGTTTACTATAGATAGTCTTTTTGAATGTTTGTAACAAACAGCTAGTTGCTAGCTATTACCTCTGTTCTCAAATCTGTCAGATTTTTAAAATGCTAAGAGCCATATACCTGTGGCCAGGTTGTCACAACAAAAACTATAACTGCGGCGATCGCTAACAACCCTTGAATCAAATTTCCCACTAAAGAGCCGACTACAATTCCTATACCTGCTTTAATCGCCAACCCAAATTCACGTCGGTAAACGTACTCACCAATAATTGCTCCCAAAAGCGGGCCTAGTAAAATTCCTAACAGTGGGCCTCCAAAAGGTAAAGTTGGCAATAATCCCAAAAATCCTACCACCAAACCAACAATTGCGCCAATTTGCCCCCATTTGCTAGCTCCAGCTTGTTTTGCTCCTACATAGCTAGCTAAAAAATCTACTCCGACACTGAGCAGTAAAACTATAATTGTTACAATTAGTGGAATCTTGATAGCTGCAAAAGAACTACTGACGATTCCCCAAACGATAATTGCAATTAAAATTAAGCTGCTACCGGGAATGGCTGGAACTACAGCACCAATAATACCCACAACCATTACAGCAACTAATAGCCAATAAATAATTTGCATAGATCAATTGTAAACTTCCAAATTTTCTCATCGGAACGCACATCTGCGCGCCCCTACTGTTTATTCTATCTGGGTAAGATAGCGAAAAATGCCTAGTACACTGTGGTGCAAGTTTGCCTAATTCTTCTAAACTGCTATTTAAAAGTTCAAAACCCATGACGAGAAAAATATTAACTGGACTAAGTTCTGAAGCCTACGAGCACCCCTTTGATCGCAAAGCCTTGGCTTCTTTGCAAAATATGCCCGGTGTCTCCCTACTACTCAAAAAAATTAACGAATATGGTATTGATCGCCTACTTAGACTGCAAAGCCTTGGTAGTGAAATCAGAATTTCGCCGCGTAATTTTCCCGAATTACATCAAACATTTGTAGAAACCTGCCAAATTCTTGATGTTGCTCCACTTCCTGAATTGTATCTATTTCGAGGCACAGGTCACATTCAAACCTACATTGTTGGCGTAGAAAAACCCCTTGTCGGTATCAATTTAGATGCAATGGAGTGGCTTGGTGTAGATGAGTTGCTTTACGTTTTCGGACACGAAATCGCTCGCATCAAGAGTAAGCATATGATTTATCACCAAATGGCAATTATTATGCCAACGTTGAAAAATTTGTTAAGCAGTACCACATTGGGAGTCGGTGGCTTAGTAGCTGGTGGAATGGAATTAGGTTTGTATAATTGGCGGATGATGGCTAGGTTTACTGCCGATCGGGCTGCAATGCTTGCTTGTCAGGATATTGACGTAGCAACTACTACACTGATGAAACTTGCGGGTTTACCAGATGAGTACTTGACTGCTGCTGTAATTGAAGATTTCCTCGTCCAAGCCCGTGAGTTTGCATCCAATAACTTTGATAGCGTGGATAAAGTCACTAAAATATTAAGCTATACAGAGCCTGGGCTTTCTTGGATAGTTATGCGAGCTGGCGAATTATTAAAATGGGTTGATTCAGGAGCTTATGATAATTTAATTCAACAGACAAATTTAAAGACAGCGGAAGAACTAGAAGAAAAAGAAGCAAAGACACTAGAAGAAAAGGAAGGTTGGAATTTTTTGACTTCTTGGTGAGTTAATAATTCGTAATTCGTAATTAACTTATAAAGGCTAAACAAATAACCTTACCCCATACCACTAACTACAATTTCACCAATTGCCTTTAAAATGCCTTACAACGCGTGATAACCCTCTAACCATAACAAATCATGTAAGAGAATATGATAATTGGTAAAAAGCTGCTTTACGTACTAATTTTTTGTGGGATGGGAGTTAACGGTTTTTTGTATCTGAGTTGGTTTTTATCACCTCCTAACCCTGATAGAGTAGGCTACTGGTTTTGGATATATTTATTTGTATTTCCTTATCTTGGCTTTTTGGGAATAGCTGCTTTAGTGCTAAGAAATTTACTTAGTATTCCTTCGAGTATTGGCATTATCTTGTTACTATATGTCGGAATTCTAACAATTCTTGCAAACTCGTTCCAGTTAGGCTTAGACTGGATGCTAGGTTGGTTACCTTATTTAGGCTATGAGTTTGTTCATTTGATTTTATTTGCCTTAACATTGTTGTGCCTAATTGTGTTTGTGCAACGGCGATATTAGCTTTAAGCATCTTTGGAGCCTAACGATATCTGATAGGAGCAATCGCACTCTTACACTCCCTGTCCCAAGGCACTTCCAGAAAATAAAATGCTCAGCTGTATCAATAATATTTTTGGCACAATCGAGATATCTAGGCGTTTTCGTCCTCAAGGTGAAAGCGACGGCTGGGCTATCGGGACTTAAACATTTTTGAGGGAGAAACAAGCCTCAAACCTATGCAGAGTAAAGGAAATACACCAAATGCTCAAAAATAGCCCAAACCCAGATATATCAAGGAACCAAGCAAAACGATGTCAAAGTATTTCTGTATATGGATTTGAGGCTATTTTCTGGGTGTTTTTTGTCTAAGTCCCACTATTTTATTTGTTGGATCTCCCCAAAACAACTCACGCTCCCACTGCTTAAAACTGCCCTGGTTCTGCAAGATGGGCAGTTTTTTCTTGCACTAGTCTTGTATATTTTTACAAAATTGGGATGCTTCCTATAAATACGAGCAAGTCAATTTGAGGTAGTAATTACAAATTAGAGTTATTCTCACAGATGACAAACCTAAATTTAGGTTAAGTTGTTTGCTTGGATAAATTCGAGCCAAGAGTAACGGCTAATTTATCAGCAATTCCTGCAATCCAGTTTTCATCTTGTTTGGTGTAACTTCGAGGAGCATTTGCTCCCAAAATTAATGCACCTTGGTTGCCAATAGGTTGACAAATTACACCTTGAGTATTTTCTGGTAAATAATCAAATTCAAACCTACCTGGATATATTTTTAGAGCAACTAGATAAATCGGTTTTTGTTTTTCGAGTACCTGTTTTAAGATTACTCCTGGCACAACTTCAGATTTAGTACCCAGAATGCCGCGACGCAACAAAACTTTACCTTGATAAAAAACCACAAGCGATCGCGTTACTGTATTGGTCAACAATAAATGAGATGCCCAGGCTAGCTCTGTTTTCACGGCTTCGGGTAAATCTGCTGCAAGTATAAAACCTTCTTCTCCAATTAGTTCTACAGTATCAGGCGATCGCGGCTGAACTTGCTGCCAAATTAAACCCGTCAAAATTAACACTGCACTCAAAATCACGCCCACG
The DNA here is from genome assembly GCF_036917515.1 of Nostoc sp. Classification (GTDB taxonomy): domain Bacteria; phylum Cyanobacteriota; class Cyanobacteriia; order Cyanobacteriales; family Nostocaceae; genus Nostoc. The sequence continues at coordinate 45,643 of NZ_JBALDE010000104.1, forward strand.
ACATCACCACGCGATTGAGACTGGGTTAATTCTGGTGTTAATAAACGGTTAATCAGTAAAAGCACAGCGCCTAGCCCACCTACGACAATGGGTAGACGCCGCAAAACTCGATTAGGATCAGGTTTAGTCATTAGAAATTGGGAATTGGGAATTGGGCATTGGTTATTAATTATTCTCCCCTGCTCCCATGGTTACTGAGCGTAGTCGTTGGCGCAGCCTCTCGTAGAGAAGTATGCTCCCCTGCTCCCTGATCCTCACTCCTCCCCTGGTTCAATAATCCGCTGGAAAAGATAACCAGTACCCCGCGCAGTGAGAATCAATTCTGGGTTGCTAGGATCATCTTCTAATTTTGCCCGCAAACGTGATATATGCACATCTACTACGCGGGTATCCACATGACGTTCTGGTGTATAACCCCATACTTCCTGCAAAATTTCCGAACGAGAAAAAGCTTCTCCAGAGCGACTGACTAACAACTCTAACAAGCTGAACTCCATACCCGTCAATCGAATGCGCTCATCGCCTTTATAGACTTGTCGCTTATTTGTATCGATTTTAATATTAGCGACATGGATTACCCCAGAACTGGGAATTCCAGAAGCACCGTTTTTATCTACTCGCCGTAGCACAGAGCGAATCCGGGCTTCTAACTCCTTGGGGGAAAATGGTTTAACTACGTAGTCATCAGCACCTAATTCTAATCCAGTGATGCGATCGGCTACATCACCCAAAGCTGTTAGCATAATAATGGGGACATCTGATTCTTTTCGTAATTCTTGACATACACCATAGCCGTCTAGCTTTGGCATCATTACATCTAAAACTACCAGGTCAGGCTCTGCTTTGCGAAAAGTATCCAAAGCTTCTTCCCCGTCGCCAGCCGTCACTACATCGTAGCCAATCATGGAAAGGCGTGTTTCCAAAATCCGGCGAATGCTGGCTTCGTCGTCTACCACCAAGATTTTTTCTTTATGGCTTTCCAAGTTTCTCTACGCTCCTTAACTAAAAATTTACATGATTAATTTTTAATACCATAATATTAAGATATCATTCCATGAATTGATTTGGAAAAAGCTCTAAATACCACTATTATTGGTTTTTAGTTTTTTTCAATAATTAAGTAAATATTAAGATTATTTAATAAGATTTAAGAATGGCAAAGCCAAAAACATTTTATATTTGTAACGAATGTGGAGCAGAATCGCCCCAGTGGTTTGGTAAGTGTCCAGCTTGCGGCACTTATAATTCTCTAGAAGAACAAATTTCTATTCAATCTTCAGTAGATGTGCCCAGTCGAGGGGGAGTAAGTGGTTGGCAATCAGCCCAAGGCAATGGCAAATCTCACGGTAAACCAGCTAAAGCGCGAGCCTCTTTAACATTCGATCAAATTACCGATCGCCAAATTGCTCGTTGGGAGTCTGGTTATGAAGAATTAGATAGAGTGCTTGGAGGTGGGGTTGTCCCTGGTTCTATGGTGCTGATTGGTGGCGATCCAGGTATTGGTAAATCGACCTTATTGTTGCAAGTATCTAATCAATTAGCACAGAAATACCGCATTCTTTATGTAACTGGTGAAGAATCGGGACAGCAGGTAAAATTACGAGCTTCCCGTTTGGGAGTATCAAAAACCCTAAATGTGGTAAACAAGGATCAGATAACAGTAGTAGGAGATACTACACTTCGTATAAACCCTGACAGTATCGGTGCAGATTTATATGTACTGCCAGAAACAGATTTAGAAGAAATTTTACGGGAAATAGACTCTCTCAAACCAAATGTAGCGGTGATTGATAGTATCCAAACAGTGTTTTTTCCGGCGCTGACTTCTGCACCAGGTTCGGTAGCTCAGGTACGGGAATGCACCGCAGCACTGATGAAAGTGGCGAAGCACGAAGATATTACCATGCTGATTGTGGGACACGTCACCAAAGAAGGAGCGATCGCCGGGCCAAAAGTTTTAGAACATTTAGTCGATACAGTGTTGTATTTTGAAGGCGATCGCTTTGCCTCGCATCGGTTATTACGCACAGTCAAAAACCGCTTCGGTGCAACTCATGAAATCGGCATCTTTGAAATGGTGACAGATGGATTGCGAGAAGTTGCCAATCCCTCAGAGTTATTTTTAGGCAACCGTGATGATCCGGCTCCGGGTACGGCTATTGTGGTGGCTTGCGAAGGTACTCGCCCGATAGTTGTGGAATTGCAAGCTTTGGTGAGTCCCACAAGTTATCCATCCCCTCGTCGTGCAGCAACTGGTATAGATTACAACCGCTTAGTGCAAATTCTTGCCGTTTTAGAAAAACGAGTAGGAATTCCCATGTCCAAGTTAGATTCTTACGTTGCTTCGGCGGGTGGGTTGAATGTGGAAGAACCAGCGGTAGATTTAGGAATTGCGATCGCAATTGTAGCTAGTTTTCGCGATCGCATTGTTGATCCCGGCACAGTATTAATCGGTGAAGTTGGGTTAGGTGGACAAGTGCGATCGGTTTCCCAAATGGAACTAAGGTTGAAAGAAGCAGCTAAATTGGGATTTAAACGAGCGATCGTCCCTAAAGGACAAAAATTCCCCGATCTTGATATCGAGATTTTACCCGTTGCCAAAGTAATAGATGCGATTATTGCCGCCATCCCGCATCAAGAATTGACAGCCGACGATTTAGAACCCGATGAAGATGAGTAGACCTATTGTAAAAATCCTTGAATCACCCCTCGTTGTAGCAAGTGGGGTGGGATTAAGGGGGGTCTATTCGACTTATGCAAGAGGTCTAGTAATTATAGCCCCCCTTCTTCAGGCAGGGGAGTTGGGGGGATCTAAAATAGTCAAACACCAGCGTAAAATCCGCGATAACACCACCTCAAAGGACAATCCACCATGACAGCCCTCACCCAAGACTACCAAATCACTTGGGAAAAACTACCCGATGATTACAAGCTGCCAGATGATCCAGTGGATAACATCAACCAACCAGCATTAGCTGCTGCACTTACAGAAAGCCTACAATTAGCCGGAAAAATTTTAGCTAACGCCCTAACAACAACTAATTACGGCATTTGTGCCACTCTAAACAACAAAATGGTCATTAAAGCTCCTGATTGGGCTTTCATTGCCAAAATTAATGTTAGTAGAGAAGAAGTAATACGCAGTTACACACCTCAATTACAAGGTGACATTCCCGTAATTGTGATGGAATTTGTTTCCGATACACAAGAAACAGAATATTCTATCAAAGCAACATATCCCCCAGGAAAATGGTTTTTCTACGAGCGCATCTTAAAAGTGCCAAACTACATTATTTTTGAGCCAGATAGCGGCAGTTTCGAGATGTATCGCTTGGACAACACCGAACAATACATTTTGCAAGAGCCTGATGAAAATCAACGCTACTGGATAGCAGAAATGAATCTTTACCTTGGGGTGTGGCAAGGTACTCGTGAAAATCGCCCAGGAAAGTGGTTACGATGGTTGGACGAACAAGGAAACCTTCTACCTTGGGGTACAGAATTAGCCGAACAAGAACGCCAACGCACTGAACAAGAACGCCAACGTGCCCAACGACTAGCAGCACAATTGCGAGATGCAGGAATTGAACCTGAAGATTAGACTTTTTGTAAATAATTTAGGATTGCTAGGTTTAGTTAAAAATTTGCTAAATCTAGCATTTTTTTATAGCAATAAAATTTTAAATAACTCGAATTTGGCTTAATTTATTAACATTAAAATTTCGGAATTATTGATAGAAATTTTTTGATTTATAGTTGGCAAGTATAAATTTATACATTAAAATGAAAACATGATAAAGGCGATCGCCCAATCCCGCAAAAGATGAATGCGATCGCCCTTATCTGGCCCCCTTATCAGGAGATAAATACAATCATGGCACAAGAAGAAGATTCCGCCCAGTCAAAATTAGAACAGTTCTTAGGTGAGTATTTAGATACACCTACTGTCATACAATCAACTGAACAGCCATTTCCCAAGAGAGAACCGATTAAGCATATATTGATTGGTTCAACCAAAGCTGTTACCAGTACAATTCACTATTTGCAGGTAATTGGCTACGCCAGTGTAGGGGATTGGAGTCCACTGGTACCAACTGGCAGCCCAGATGAGGTAATGAGTATTTTAATCCGGCAAATTCTGATGCAATAAACCCTAATTAGATCCCCGATTTTTTTAAAAAGTCGGGAATCTGGACAGTGCAAATTTTCACAAATCAGATAGGATTATTGGATTAATTTCTGTCTATTCCCATGTCCCTGTTTTCTGTCTCGTTGGATTCTCGCGCTTCATTAGCAATCATCCCATTGATGTAGGTAACAATTATTACTAACTCCCCAATTGCTTCGAGTTCAGCCGCTTCTTCTAATGTCTGAGAATCAACTGTTTTTTTATCAACAAGTTCTTGCATCCGATCTGACAATTCATCTGTAATTTTAAATAGATTAATATTACTGACTTTTTCAAGTTGAATACCTTTCTCTAGCCAGGATGAGGGTTTAATAGGTGCGATCGCCATAATTTTATTACGATTAGAATATACTGCTTATTGTAGGCTGCATCAGAATCGCCTAAAGTTTAGGCTTAGGAAAAGAAGTAGTTGCAAGTTAGGAACATGGTATAGGATTCCTATTTGATTTTTGAACAAGACTCAGTACGTATCTATCCCTTTTTTTCTGTACCCTGTACCCTGTTCTCTGTTCCTTCTCCACGCAAGTAAATTTAGGAATCAAACCGGATTCCTATATTTGATTGGGACGAAGCAAAAGCCAAAAGCAATCTTGTCAAGCATAATGTTTCTTTTGATGAAGCTACTTCTGTTTTTGACGAGCTGCTGTTTTTAACCTTTGCCGATCCAGAACACTCCCTTCAAGAGCAACGTTTCATTATTATGGGAGAATCAGCCAAAGGGCGATTACTAGTTGTCGCTTATACTGACCGTGCAGGCACCACGCGCTTAATCAGTGCCCGTCCAGCTACCCGTAAGGAACGCAAAGCTTATGAGTCAGACCTCTGAAATGGATGATGACTTACGTCCTGAATACGCCTTTACTCAACTCCCAGTTATAGCGCGGGGTCAAGGGCGTAAACGATCCACCCTAACTGTTCAGTTAGATCCCGATGTAGCAGCAATTTTTCCAGATTCTGCGGCAGTTAATGAAGGACTGCGCCTATTAATAAGATTGATTCAACAAACATCATCCCAAGCAGGTGTACAGTCTGTAGCTGCATCAAAAGAGGCATAGCTATTAATCTCAACTGCTTCAAAACACCGCATAACAACCTTCATCACATTGTCGAGCAAAAACGATGTCTACGACGGGCTACGCCTACGCCCGATTTAATCTAAAAATGCGATCGCCATAAATTTATTACGATTGAATACACTGCTTATTGTAACCTGAGTTCGGGATAAGGAAAGGAGCAGGTAGTAAGCTGAAAATAGCGTTAAATCCAGCACCTGCCCTATGTTTAGTTTAGAAGCATTAT